>CBFIFR010000006.1:0-95001 GCA_965661915.1 Polaribacter sp.
AAAAAGCATCAACAGTTGCTGCCATTGCCAACATGTTAGAAGAAAAAGGCGCTTTAGCATATACTACAATAGTTGCTGCTAATGCATCAGATCCTGCAGCAATGCAGGTATATGCACCATTTGCAGGAGCTGCAATTGGAGAATACTTTAGAGATACAGGTAGACCAGCTTTAATTATTTATGATGATTTATCAAAACAAGCAGTTGCATACCGTGAAATTTCTTTATTATTAAGAAGACCTCCAGGTCGTGAGGCTTATCCAGGTGATGTATTTTACTTACACTCTAGATTATTAGAACGTGCTGCAAAGGTTATCAATGATGATAAAATTGCTAGTGAAATGAACGATTTACCAGATTCTTTAAAAAGTATCGTAAAAGGTGGAGGTTCTTTAACGGCTTTGCCAATTATTGAAACACAAGCAGGTGATGTATCAGCATATATTCCAACAAATGTAATTTCGATTACTGATGGACAGATTTTCTTAGATGGAGATTTATTTAATTCAGGTGTAAGACCAGCAATTAACGTAGGTATTTCTGTATCTCGTGTTGGAGGTAATGCACAGATTAAATCAATGAAAAAAGTATCTGGTACCTTAAAATTAGATCAAGCACAGTTTAGAGAATTAGAAGCATTTGCAAAGTTTGGATCTGATTTAGATGCAGCTACAATGAGTGTAATTTCTAAAGGTCAACGTAATGTTGAAATTTTAAAGCAAGCTCAAAACGATCCTTTTACTGTTGAAGATCAGGTAGCAATTATTTATGCAGGTTCTAAGAACTTGTTAAAAGATGTTCCAGTAAATCAAGTTAAGAAATTCGAAAAAGATTATATCGATTATTTAAATGCAAAACATAGAGATGTTTTAGATGTATTAAAATCAGGTAAATTAACTGATGAAGCTACATCTACTTTAGAAGCTGCAGCAGCAGAAATATCTAAGCATTTTGCATAAATAAGAAGTTAGCTTATAGTTTTTAGACGTAGGTACTAAAAACCAAAGACTAATAACTAACAACTAAAGAATGGCAAACTTAAAAGAAATACGTAACAGAATTACCTCAATTAAATCTACAATGCAGATAACCTCTGCAATGAAGATGGTATCTGCTGCAAAGTTGAAAAAAGCACAAGATGCAATTACAGCAATGCGTCCTTATTCATCTAAGTTAACAGAATTGTTACAAAACTTAAGTGCAACCTTAGATGGAGATACTGGAGGAGCATACTCTACTGAAAGAGAGGTTTCTAAAGTATTACTAGTAGTTGTAACATCTAATAGAGGTTTGTGTGGTGGCTTTAATTCTTCAATTACTAAAGAGGTAATTAAAACAGTTGCTGAGAAATATTCAGACAAAACTGTAGATATTTTTGCTATCGGAAAAAAAGGAGCAGATACATTAACTAAAGAATTCAATATTATAAAATCTCGAAACGATATTTTTGATGATTTAACTTTTGATAATGTTGCTGTTATTGCAGAAAATTTAATGAGTTTATTTGTTGAGGGTAGTTACGATAAAATTGAATTGGTTTACAACCAGTTTAAAAATGCAGCAACACAAATTCCACAAGTAGAGCAATTTTTACCAATCAAGCCAATTGAAGGCGGAGAAGCAATTACTAATTCAGATTATATTTTTGAGCCATCAAAAGTAGAAATTATTGAAGCTCTAATACCTAAATCGTTAAAAACACAATTGTATAAAGCAATTAGAGATAGTTTTGCATCAGAACATGGAGCTCGTATGACAGCAATGCACAAGGCAACTGATAATGCAGGTGAATTAAGAGATGAATTACTATTAACGTACAACAAAGCACGTCAAGCAGCAATTACCAACGAAATTTTAGAGATTGTTGGTGGTGCAGAGGCTTTGAATAATTAACGTATTATAGAAAAATCTATTAAAAAAAATTATAAATTCTTAAAAAAGGTCGTCTAAAAATTACATTTTAGACGACCTTTTTTTATTCATTATATTGTAACTTTACGCTATTAAATATTTATATTATGCTAAAAGACATTCATTCGTATTGGGCTTATTTAGTGCTAGCCATACTAATTTTTGCAGTGGTAAATGCAATTATAGGCTTAACTCAAAAAAAACAATTTACTGATAAAGATTTACGCATAGGTTTATTCACTTTAATTGTAACGCATATACAATTACTAATTGGTATTGCACTTTATCTTTATCAAGGTAGATATGCAAATATGGGCGAAACAATGAAGGTTAGTGAAGCTAGGCTTTTAGCTCTAGAACATCCACTTATGATGATTTTAGCCATTGTACTCATTACAGTCGGATGGTCTAAACATAAAAAGAAAACAGATAGTAGCGCAAAATTTAAAACGTTTGCTATTTTCTATGGATTAGGTTTACTGTTTATTTTATCAAGAATTCCTTGGGGTAATTGGTTTAGCTAATGAAAATAATCAGTTATATACTTTCACCAATTTTTGCGCTAACGTTTATCTTATTATTGGTTATTTTTCATCCTTTTCAGTGGTTAAGTTATAATCTTTTTGGACACAATGCACACGCAAAAGTAGTAGCTGCTTTAAATTTTTGTTTGGTAAAATCTTTATTGATTTTAGGCATACCAATTTATCTAAAAAACGAGTATAAGCTACTAGATAATGCGTCTTTGATTTTTGTATCAAATCATCAAAGCACATTTGATATTCCTCCAATAGGCTGGTTTTTTAGAAAATACAATCCAAAATTTGTAGCAAAAATTGAATTGGGTAAAGGAATACCAAGTGTGTCTTATAACTTAAAAAAAGGTGGGGCTGCACTCATTAACAGAAAAGATCCAAAACAAGCCATAGGTACTTTAGTAGAGTTTTCTAAAAGGATAAAACAAAACCAATGGGGAGCAATAATATTTCCTGAAGGAACACGCAGTAAAACAGGAAAACCAAAAAAGTTTTCGTCAAACGGATTAAAAATCATCACAAAGTTCAATAAAGACGGTTATGTTGTGCCTTTAACAATAAATAATTCGTGGAAAGTTTTTAAATACGGAAAATTTCCATTAGGTTTAGGAAGCCCCATAACAATAATTACACATGAACCTATAAAAATTGATTCTATGCCTTTTGATGAATTGTTAGAAAAAACAGAATCAGTAATTACAAAAAATATAAAATAACTATGTCTATATACAACGTAAGAAAAGAAGTAATGCTAACCCTAGAAAAAAGGATGCAAGACTTTATGGAAACGTATTTAATTCCCGCTGAAAAAATTTGGCAACCCACAGATTTTTTACCGAATTCACAAAAAGATTCTTTTATGAATGAAGTAGAGGAAATTAGAGAAATATCTAAAGAATTACACGATGATTTTTGGGTGGTTTTAGTGGGAGATACCATTACAGAAGAAGCCTTGCCTACTTATGAATCTTGGTTGTTAGATTTAGATGGCGTTTCTCAAGATCCAGACAATAGCTGGGCAAAATGGGTAAGAACTTGGACTGCAGAAGAAAACAGGCATGGAGATGTTTTAAATAAATACTTATACTTATCAGGTAGAGTTAACATGCGCGAAGTAGAAATTTCTACCCAACATTTAATTGCAGATGGTTTTGATATTGGTACATCTACAGATCCATATAAAAACTTTGTGTATACCACGTTTCAAGAGTTAGCCACCTATATTTCTCACAATAATGTGGCAAAAATTGCACGAAAAAAAGGGCACAAAGCCTTGGCAAAAATGTCTAAAATTATTGCTGGAGATGAAATGCGTCACCATCAAGCATATGCACATTTTGTAAAAGAAATTTTTAAGATTGATGCTAGTCAAATGATGTTAGCATTTCAACACATGATGAAACATAAAATTGTGATGCCAGCCATGCATTTGCGAGAATCTTTTGGAGAAAAAGGTAGTTTGTTTGATGATTTTTCTACAGTAGCCCAAAGAATAGGTGTTTATACAGGTTTTGATTATGTAGATATTTTAAAGAAAATGAACACCATGTGGGAAATTGATAAAATTACAAATCTTACACCTGAGGCTGAAAAAGCAAGAGATTTCTTAATGAAACTACCAGATAGAATGTATAGAATTACAGAAAGAATTCAAGTACCAGATACAGAGTTTAAATTTAAATGGATGGTGCAACCGAGTTAGTTTTAGAAAGTAATTAAGAGAACAGAAATTTATAGCTCCTTCAGGTTTCTAAAACCTGAAGGGGCTATTTTATATATAATGGCAACGCTTCATAATTAAAGAATAATAGTAAAATCATCTTTATCATTTAAAAAACCCAACTGATTTCTAACCTTTTGCTGCTTGTTTTTATCTAAAGTGGCTTGGATAATTCCAATTTCGTTTTTAGGTAAGTTAGAAAGTTCTTCTCCCAAATAATCAAGAATCAAAGAGTTTCCAGAATACACGTAATCATTTGCATCTTTACCTGTTCTATTTACACCAATTGTATAACTCATATTTTCAATAGCACGTGCTTTTAAAAGCGTATCCCAGGCTTTTATCCTTTTTACAGGCCAATTTGCCATATAAATCAAAAGGTCATAATTTTCGATGTTTCTAGCCCAAACAGGAAAACGCAAATCATAACAAACTAAAGGACAAATTTTCCATCCTTTGTAATCAACAACTAACTTTTTTGAGCCAAAGGTATAGACCTTGTCTTCACCAGCTAAAGTAAAAGAGTGCCTTTTATTATAAGTTTCTATTTTACCTGATGGATGTACAAAAATCAAACGATTATAATATTTTTTATTTTCTTCAATGACCAAACTGCCTGTAATTGCAATTTGCTTTTGAAGAGCTATTTTTTTGAGCCAACAAACTGTTTCACCGTTCATAAGTTCAACAACATTTTCTGGATGCATTGTAAAGCCAGTCGTAAACATTTCTGGTAAAACAACTAAATCAATATCTTTTGGTAAGTTCTTAATTTTCTTTTCAAAGAAGTTTAAATTTTGCCTAGGATTTTCCCAAATCAAATCTGATTGAATACCTACAATATTGAGTTGATTTTGCATAATAGAAATTTTATATACACCAATTTATTATAAAAAAAAGTGCCTGTTAACTAAAACTAAAAATCATAGATTTCTGTTGGGTAAAAAGCAGCTACTGAAAACCAAAATGCCATAAAAGAATTAGAAGATAGTAAACGCTCACCCACTCTTGGTCCAGCAACTGCTTCACCAAAAACATTCCAACTAGTGCCTTCGTTATCTATTAGTATGGTTTCTCCACCTTCATAAGCATACTCAAAAGTTAGTCCACTTGTTATATCATCTAAAATAAACGAAACAATAAATTCATTATTACCAACTACAACATATTCAAATCCTTGAAAAGCATCTCTAATAACATTACTAGAATCAAATGAAGAGAATTGATATACTTTAGCGATATCATCTTGTACTACTGTATGTACTCTTTCTTTTAGTGGTAACCTGTTATCTTGAAAAACAGGAAAAAATATAACATTATTTGTACTATAATCTCCATAAGGAGATACTCCATAAGATCTAGTAAAACCAGTATTTGTACTTACTACTTTTGTATTTGGATACATTGTTTTCCAAGTTTTCCAAGTGGTTTCAAATAAGGGAACTATATCTATCTCTGTACCTAATAAATCACCATTTACAGATTCATTTAAAATTTGAGACCAATTGCTATTTGTCTGTCTATCAAAAGGAATTAAGTTGTTATTGTATAATAGCCCAGTAACTCCAAATGATGTCTCATTTCCGTTTATTATTCTATTCCAACCTATCCCTGTACCTGTAAGTGGGCAATAGGTTATTGCAACAGAAACATCTCCAACATTATCATTTATAATTTCATGCCAATCTAAAATACTATGAGAATACGCTCTAATATCGTTTCCATTTTTATAACCAATAACTAAATCTGTATCTTGTAAAAAGCTAGCTCCAGAATCGTTTGCATCTATAAGATCTGGATTTGTTAGTGCAGGTATACCATCAGGCCCTACACCAACATCAAAAACATTTGTTAAAGGAATACTCCATTCTGATGTCAAATTTGAGTTAATAGTACTATCGTCTTCATTTTTTTGACAAGAAGCCAATATGCTTAGAAAAAGTAATAATGTAAGTTTTCTCATTATATTTTAATATTATGAATTGTTTTTTATGTTTTTTAAAAGATTTGGAAACGTATATTTTAATAAAACCATAGCGTTTTTTTATTACTTTAGTTTTTATAAAATTCTCAGTACCAAACTGTGATGATTGCTTTGCTTTGAAAGTACCAAAGTAATTAAATTTTATCCGTAAAACACAGTACCAAAGCAATACGTTTGTGCAAAAAATAATAGCAGTAAAAATAAACAATTATGTGTTAAGACTTTTAAACATCACAAAAAAACTTAGAATTATTTCTATTTTTATTTGAAAAATTAAGGTTTCTTAAACTTTAGATTTTGTAATTTAGGATTTCATAGCAAGCCACTAATTTCATGCAATCTTTTATTTCCGAAACTATAGATGATATTTTAAAAACAACAAATTCGTTTGAAAATGCAGTTTTTATTTTGCCTTCACAAAGAGCAAAAGTTTTTGTAAAACAAGAATTTAAAAATAAAATAACTATTGGTTTTTTGCCAGAAATGCTCAATATAGAGCAGTTTATTCAGCAAATTTCTGGTGTAGAAAAAGCAGATAGTATTCAATTGTTGTTCCATTTTTATACGATTTATAAAAACATCGAAAAAAACCCAAATTCATTTGATGTTTTTTCTTCTTGGGCAATAACAGTTTTGCAAGATTTTAATGAAATCGATCAACATTTAATAAACACCAAAGATATTTTTATCTATTTAAGAGATATTGAACGACTTCGGAAATGGTCTGTAAAAGGAACTTTTAAAGAAACAGAGTTGATACGAGATCACAATTCTTTTTTAGAAAAGTTAAATAGTTATTACAATTCTTTTTATGAATTTTTATTGAAGAAAAATATTGGTTATCAAGGTTTATTATATAAAGAGGCTTCCAAAAAAATAGATACTTATCTAGAAGAAACAAAGCAAAAGAAATTCTTTTTTATAGGATTCAATGCGTTAAACAAAGCAGAAGAAGTCTTGTTTCAAAAAGTTTTAGAAAGAGGAAATGCAGAGATATATTGGGATTTAGATATAACTTTTTTTAACAGTAACCATCAAGCAGGAAAATTTATTAGAAAATACAAAAATGAATGGAAGTATTATGAAAAAAATAAGCTAAAAACTTTAGGCGATACTTTTTTTAAGCCTAAAGAAATTCAAGTAATTGGGGCAGCTAAAAACACCACACAAATAAAATATATTGGCGAAATTTTACAGCAAAAAGCAAATGTAAATAATACAGCCTTGGTTTTGGCAGACGAAACCTTGTTGCCTGTAAGTTTAAACTCTTTACCCAAAAATATTAAGAATATTAATATTACTATGGGATATCCTTTAAAAGATGTGCCAACAACGAGTTTACTTTTTGCTATTTTTCAGCTTTTTATTTCTCAAGAAAAACTGCAAAAACATACTGCAAATGAGTTTTATTACAAAGATGTAAATCGTTTTTTTAAGCACCAATTAATGTATGCTTTTTTGGATAATGTTGATGATTTTACAGCTCAAATTGCAAAGGAAAACCAAACTTTTATCAACCAAAATCATATCAATTCTTTTTTAAAATCAGCAAATCCAGCAATTGAAAAAGTAATTTCAACTATTTTTAAACCTTTTGATAGTGTTGCCAATTTTATTGATACCATTTTAACTTTAATTGATTTTTTAAAAGACAACGTAAATGCTTTAGAAAAGGAATACTTATTTCGTTTTCATACCATTTTTACACAGCTTAAAATTTTGCAAGGTGAGTTTAGCTATTTTACAGATTTAAAAACGTTAGCCCAGTTTTTTAAACAATTAATTACCTCAGAAAACTTATCTTTTCAAGGAGAACCCTTAAAAGGTTTACAATTAATGGGCATGCTAGAAACACGAGTTTTAGATTTTGAAAACATCATTTTAGCATCTGCAAATGAAGGAATTTTACCAGCCAATAATCAGCAAAATTCTTTTATTCCTTTTGATGTAAAAGTACAATTCGGTTTGCCTACATATAGAGAAAAAGATGCTATTTTTTCGTACCACTTTTTTAGGTTATTGCAAAGAGCTAAAAACGTGTATATTTTGTACAATACAGAACACGATGTTTTTGGAAGTGGAGAAAAAAGTCGATTTGTAACCCAATTAGAAATGATGCGAACAGATATTATTCAAAAAATTGTATCTCCTAAAGTGTTGCCTCAAAAACTTGAATTGAAAGAAATCAC
This sequence comes from Polaribacter sp., assembly GCA_965661915.1. Classification (GTDB taxonomy): domain Bacteria; phylum Bacteroidota; class Bacteroidia; order Flavobacteriales; family Flavobacteriaceae; genus Polaribacter. Next base: position 8,341 of record CBFIFR010000006.1, read on the forward strand.
AAAAAACAACAATGTTTTAATACAATTGCAAGGGTTAGCAAAAAAAGGCCTTTCACCTTCATCATTAACCAATTATTTACACAATCCAATTGCGTTTTACAAACAGAAAGTTTTGCGAATCAAAGAGTTTGATGATGTAGAAGAAACAGTGGCTCACAATACTTTAGGAACTGTTGTTCATGAAACTTTAGACGAATTGTACAAACCATTTATAGGTAAATATTTAAAAGTAAATGATGTTAAAAAAATGGAAGATACAGCCAAAGATTTGGTGACAAAACACTTTTCAATCCAGTTTAAAAACGGCAATATTACTACTGGTAGAAATCGTTTGGTTTTTGAAGTTGCCAATCGTTTTGTGGTTAATTTTTTAGCACAAGAAAAAGAATTGTTAAAAAATGAAAGTAATCAACTCAAAATAATTGCAACTGAAGAAAATTTAGCAACAGAAATTGAAATTGAGGGTATAGATTTCCCCATTAAAATTCATGGAAATGTGGATAGAGTTGATGAACTGAATGGTACAATTAGAATTATAGATTACAAATCTGGAAAGGTAAGTGGTACCGAATTAAAAGTATTAGATTTTGAGCAATTAAGAGTTAAAGAACAATACAAAGCGATTCAAGTTTTATTGTATGCCTATTTATTTACACAAAACAAAAATTACGATTTCGCTAAAGCCTTAAAAGCAGGAATTTATTCGTTTAAAAACCTGAAAGAAGGTTTCTTACACATCAATTTTTCATCGAATAGAAAAAATCCTGAAACTGATATTACCAAAGAAAAGCTAGATGATTTTTTGGATGAGTTAAAAAGCTATATTAAGGAAATCTATAATCCTAAAATGGCCTTTATTGAGCCTGCTGATTTAAAATATTAAACATTATACTATTTTTATCAATCTTTAAACTATGGAAAAAAACAGTAATCTAATATCTATTCAATTCAAAGAAAAAGATAAACTATCAATTTCTCTAAGAATAGTAATTGCTTTTCTTGTTTTAGTGTTTGCATTTATTCCGTTAGTTGAAATAGTACCAGATTTTGAGTATAATTTAGTTTCAAGTGTTAACCCAACAAAATACACTTGTATTGTTGGTTGGGAACTTTTGGAGCCATTAACTTTTAAAGAAATAGAGTAGTCTTATTTCCCTTTTAAAATCAATAAAGGTACATTGGTAAAAAACTCTTCTTTAAGAATCGTGTTTTTTTCCCAAAGCTTCTTAAAAAAACCTCTTTTACGTCTAAAAACACATAACATATCAGGGTTATGAGTTTTAATATGTTCCAATACTCCTTGAAAAGTAGTTGAATTTTCAGTAACTGTTAAAGTTGATTGTAATTGCTTTAAATTTTGGTCAATCACTAAATCTTCTTGTGCATAATTGGGTGTCTTTACCAAAAGTAAATTTACTTTTGTAGCAAATTTTTCAACAATAAATTGTAAAGGTTTTATAACACTTTTACTTTTTATAATTCCAGATTTAAAGGCCATTAAAACGTTTTCTAAAGGTGCGTATTTGTAATTTTCAGGCACAGTTAAAACAGCAATATCTGTTTGTTTTACGATGCTACCAGCAGTTCTTCCTAAAAAAAGTTCTTCTTTAATAGAATTGCTTTTTGCACCAACAATAATCAAATCAATCCCTAACTCATCGTCAATCCCCAAAACACTATCTACAACACCTCCTTTTGCAGCAATGAGCTTTACATCAACATTTTTTGTGTCTACAGCTTTTACCATAGTACGTAAATATAAATTTGTTTCACGCTCTATAATACTATCAATATTAATTATTGTGCCTGCTTTAGATTGTGCACTATAGGCTCTAAAAACAAAGATTTTTGCATTAATTTCTGATGCAAAATCAATAGCATATTGTAAGGTATTTTGTGCGCTTTCTGTAAATCCGATAGGTACTAAAATATGTTGCATAATCTGTGTTTTTTGGTGCTACAAAGTTACTCATTTTTTAATAAATACTTGATGAAGTAGCGTTTCTATGTTTTTGTTAAAATTGTAAGTTCTGTTTTGTTTTAAGGTAAAATTATCCTCTAAAAGTTAACCTTTTATCTGATAAAAAACAAGTCAACAAACAATTTTTTATTGTTCGTATAAACGAATTTGTTGTTGATAATTCTTTATTGTGGAAGTACTTGTGCATATTTTTTAGAGGTGTACCTTTGCAAAAATTTGTATTGTGAAAACAGATATTAGTCTTAAACGCATTAATAAATTAGCAATTCCTGCTTTAATTGCAGGTATTGCAGAGCCTTTATTATCAATTACAGATACTGCAATTATAGGTAATATTGAGCTAAATGCAACCGAAAGTTTGGCTGCTGTAGGTATCGTAGGTGCTTATATCTCGATGCTGATTTGGGTTTTTGGACAAATTAGGAGTGCTATTTCATCTATAATCTCTCAATATGTAGGTGCTAATAAGTTGAACGATGTTACAACGCTACCAACACAAGCTATTAGTATTGTAGTGTTAGCAAGTGTATTAATTTTGGCAATTTCTTACCCTTTTGCCAAAGAAATCTTTCAGTTTTATAATGCCTCTGGTGTAGTCTTAGAATATTGTATTCGTTATTTTAAAATCCGAATTTTTGGATTCCCATTTTCATTATTTGTGTTTGCTATTTTTGGGATCTTTAGAGGATTACAAAACACATTTTATCCAATGATTATTGCTATCATTGGTGCGCTTTTAAATATTGTATTGGATATTGTTTTGGTGTATGGAATTGATGGCATTATACCAGCTATGTATATTGAAGGTGCAGCCTATGCAAGTGTACTAGCGCAAATTACAATGGCAATACTTGCTTTTGTTTTGTTGATGAAAAAAACAACGGTTTCGTTAAAAATTGGGGAATCATTTCACAAAGAAATTCCTAGGTTGTTAGGTATGATTGGGAATCTTTTTATAAGAACAATTGCCTTAAATACGGCATTATATTTTGCCACTTCTTACGCTACAGAATATGGAGCTGCCTATATAGCAGCTTATACAATTGGCATTAATATTTGGTTGTTGGGTGCATTTATGGTTGATGGATATTCTAGTGCTGGAAATATTTTATCAGGCAAATTACTAGGTGCAAAAGAATATGAAACTTTGGTTTCTCTAAGTAATAAACTATTTAAATATGGTTTAATTATGGGCTGTATAATTGCCTTATTAGGTTTTGTTTTCTATAATTTTATAGGTGAAATTTTCACCCAAGAAGCGGATGTTTTAGAACAATTTAACAATGTATTTTGGATTGTTTTGTTAACCCAACCAATAAATGCCATTACTTTTATTTTTGATGGAATGTTTAAAGGAATGGGTTTTATGAAGTATTTAAGAAATGTCTTAATTTTATCAACAGGCTTAGTTTTTATTCCAACTTTGTTATTTTTTGATTGGTTAGACTATAAATTGGTGTCGATTTGGATTGCTTTTACCTTTTGGATTTTAGCAAGAGGACTACCTTTAATCTTTAAATTTAGAAGTACATTTTTACCACTACTTAAGGTGTAATGAAATTATTTGTTAGGTTCACTAAATAAATTACTTTTGTAAAAAACTTAAATTATCATGATATTAAAAAAAATTGCTCTATTAATTGCTATTGTCCTCTTGTTTGGAAGCTGTGCATCAAGTTACCAAACCATCAACCCACAAGCAATCAATTACCTTTCTACTTCAGAAGATAAAGGTGTAAAATTGCAGTATAAATATGAATTGTTAGAAAAAAAATATAAAAAGAAAGAATTAGCCAAAGGTGTTCGATTAATAGCCATAAAGATTACCAATAACGCTAACAAAGACATTGTTTTTGGGCAAGATGTAAAATTGAATTATGATAATGATTCAGAAATTTATATCATGGATAATGATAAAGTTTTTACATCTTTAAAGCAAAGCCCTGCTTCTTATTTGTGGTATTTACTTTTAACCCCAACCAATTTATATACTACAGAAACTCAAAATGGCTATCAAACACAAAATAATGTATTTCCTGTTGGTTTAGTTCTTGGGCCTGGTTTAACAGCCGGAAATATGGTGGCTGCAAGCACTGCCAACAAAAAGTTTAAGAACGATTTAACAACGTACAATTTAAATGGGTTAACCATTAAACAAGGGCAAACTGTATCTGGTTTAATTGGTATTAGATCAGACGATTACAATGCTATCAAGATTAAGGTAAACTAATCGTTAACTATAAAATTAGCTTAAAAGTCATTACATTTTTTGTAATGACTTTTTTATTTCTATATATTGTATACCTAACTATCATATAGATGAAAAAATATACAATTGGGCTTATCTTTGTTTTAGGCATACTTATTGCTGCTTGTACAAATGAAAAATCATTACAAGAATATATGACAGGTTCTTGGCAAACCACCTATTTAAAAATTAAAATGCCAACCTATCAAAAATCAGATGCTTTAGAAATTTATGAAGATAAATTCGACAAAAATCCAACCTTAATAGCACAATCAACATACAATGCAGATGGTACGTTTAATGCTTGGTTTATCAATAAAAAAGGAGAAAAAGTGTCTGAAACTGATGGAAAATGGAGCACAGAAAAAGACTCTCTTTTTGTAGCTTTTTTTTATAATGATAAAGAAATTAAAGTAAGTTATCACATTACAAAAACCGATGAAGGTTTTTTAGGAAAAAGCACCAATGATTGGGATAATGATGGTGAGTTTGATGATTTTTTAATAATGAAAACAAAACGTATAAAAACCCAGTAAAATTTGTTTAACCTTAGCAAAGTATCTTTAAGAATACGTATTTTTTTATCGATGACACTCTTAGTGTTGTTAGCATCCATTTTAATTTTGGGGGTAACCGTTTATCAATATGATGAACAAACAAAAGATTACAACATTCAACGTTTTGAGCGTAAAGAAGCCACTACTATACAAACTATTGAATTAGAATTAACCAATAAAACAACATATCCCATAAAAACAGAAAATTTAGAGAAAATTTTTCGAAACCGTATTTATGAAATCTCATCAATAAATAAGTTAAATATATCTATTTTCGATTTGCATGGAAATTTTTTAATATCTTCTAAAACCAATGCTTTCGAACCCAACATCATTCAACCTTTACCCTATGATATTTTAAATGATTTAGCACAAAATTCTAACCACACCATCTTAATTCCGTTAGTAAAAAATGGTATGGGATACCAAACTTCTTATAGTTATATAAACGATCCTAAATTTAAAAGAATTGGTATTTTAGAATTACAGTTTACGCAAGATAATTCAGAAATTGAACACGAATTAAAAGAGTTTATAACAAGGTTAAGTTTGGTGTATTTGCTAATGTTTGTAATAGCCATTGCATTGGCATACTTTTTATCAAGCTACATAACACGTTCTATAAAAGCTATTTCTGATAAAATGGAGCAAACACGTTTACATGAACGTAATGAAAAAATTGTGCTAAACTCTGCAAGTACAGAAATTGAAACTTTGGTAGAGGCATACAATAATATGATTGACCAGTTAGAAGAAAGTGCTGTGAAATTAGCCAAAAGTGAACGTGAGCAAGCTTGGCGAGAAATGGCAAAACAAGTGGCACATGAAATTAAAAATCCGTTAACGCCAATGCGTTTATCTGTACAAAGTTTTGAGCGCAAATTTAATCCTGAGGATAAAAATATAAAAGAAAAATTAAAAGAGTATAGTCAAACTTTAATTCAACAAATAGATGTAATGAGCTCTATTGCATCTGCGTTTTCAGATTTTGCCAAAATGCCGTCTCAAAAAAGAGAAAAAATAGAAGTAATTAGTATTGTAAAATTAGCATTAGATATTTTTAATGAAGAATTTATTACCTATACTACAAATGAAAAAGAACTTTTTGCTAATTTAGATAAAACACAGCTGATACGTATTGTAACAAATTTGGTTAAAAATGCTTTACAGGCATCAGAAAAAGAAGAAAACCCAATTATAAATGTAAAAGTTATAGCAGAACAAAACAACATAAAAATAAGAGTTTCTGATAATGGGAAAGGAATTTCTGAAGAAGTAAAAAACTTAATTTTTGAACCAAAATTTACCACAAAATCAAGTGGAATGGGTTTAGGTTTACCAATGATTAAAAATATTATAGAAGCTTATGAGGGTACAATTTCTTTTACATCAGAAAAAGGAATTGGTACCGTTTTTACTGTGGTTTTACCTAGGCAATAATTCAGATTTATTTAAGTAAATTAGTTACTCAACAAAACAATTTTTATAAATTATAAACATATGAAATTCAATAACATACTAGTTAAAAAAAAGGATACTTTAGCACAAATTACCATAAATAGACCAAAAAAGTTAAATGCTTTAAACAAAGAAACCATCTCAGAATTGAGTGATGCGTTTCAAACACTAGAAGAAGATGATTCTATTAAAGTTATCATTTTAACAGGTTCTGGAGAAAAAGCCTTTGTTGCTGGTGCAGATATTGCTGAATTTGCAAATTTTTCTGTAGATGAAGGAGCTAGTTTAGCTCAAAAAGGACATGAAATTTTATTTGATTTGGTAGAAAATTTATCTACGCCAGTAATTGCAGCCATAAATGGTTTTGCTTTAGGGGGTGGCTTAGAATTGGCAATGGCCTGTCATTTCAGAATTGCGTCAGACAATGCAAAAATGGGTTTACCAGAAGTGTCTTTAGGTGTAATACCTGGTTATGGAGGTACACAACGTTTGCCACAATTAGTGGGTAAAGGTAAAGCCATGGAAATGATTATGACAGCTAGCATGATTTCTGCAAATGAAGCTAAAAGTTATGGTTTGGTAAATTACGCAACCACACAAGAAGAATTACTGCCTTTAGCAGAAAAATTGGCAAGTAAAATTATGCGAAATTCACCTGTAGCAATTTCAGCTGCTATAAAAGCTATAAATGCTAATTTTAAAGAGGGTATTAATGGTTTTGATATAGAAATTACAGAATTTGGAGCTTGTTTTGGAACTGAAGATTTTAAAGAAGGAACCACAGCTTTTTTAGAAAAAAGAAAGCCAAAATTTATTGGAAATTAAGTAAATAAAAAAACGAGCCAATTAAGGCTCGTTTCTACAGATTCATGCATCTGATAATTAACTAAAAACAATACTTTTAAATTTCGAATTTGTTACTATAACTTCTTCCGTTATTACGAATTACAACTTTATAATCACCCTTAATCTCTTTATCTAATTTATAAACTCGGTTTACCAGTTTATCACCTTTTACAGTTTCTGAGTAAATGATTTCATTATTGTAATACAAATCAACTTCTAACGGTTTTTGATCAAAGGTAATTTTTGAGATCAATAACCTATTGTCTTCATTTCTAACAACAGGTTTAAAAATTACTTTTTTAGAATTTTCATCAAAAATTATTTTATCGTTTTCAATCTTTAATGGTTTTACCACAATTTGAAAAGCTTTTTCTAATTCTAAGGTGTAATTACCATTGCTAAGTTTAGAGAAATCGAAAACTTTTCTAAGATCGCCTTCTTTTTTCACATCTTCAGCATAAAGAACAGATCCATTTTCATCTTTAATTGTTAATTGCTGTCCTTTTTTAGTTCCTTCAAATACCACTCTTACTTTTTTAGTATTTAAATTACTATTAACTTCTTTGTCGTTTGCGTAGTTTATGAATGTTCCCAACATTAAAACTACTACTAATACTAATCTTTTTTTAAGTGTTTTCATAATATAAATTTTTTTATGATTTACACTACAAATGTATGGTGCATGTTCATCATGAAAAACAATAGAATTGGCAACTTTATATTCATAATTAACTCTTATGTTGTGTTAATAAAACAATAGGGTTAAAATAGTATATATTAGTAATAATTTTATATAGTTGATGAATAATGACATAAAAAAAACGAGTCCTTTGGACTCGCTTTTCTAGATTTCAAAAAATCTAATAATTAACTATAAACAATACTTTTAATCTTTACATGGTTAAGATAAATCTTACCAAAAACACATGAACTACATTATAATTCAAATTTAGCTATGAAATATGATTCTAAAAACAACAGAATTACTTTATTTATATACAAAATTAACATTTTTAACAGTCATAAGATTAATGTGGGTTAAAATAGTATTTAAAAATGATAATTTTATACACATACTCATTTACAGATGTTGTATTTTTGCAGTATGATACAGAAAAAACCAACTCTCGAAAAAATCACTCCAGATTTTGGTAGTTCTTTTTTATTAAAGAAGCACGTAGAGTTTTTAAAAACGAACAAACCATTCTGGCATTTTCATCCAGAAATAGAACTCGTATATGTTAATAAAGGCAAAGGTAAAAGACATATAGGTAACCATATTAGTTATTTTAATAATAGTCAATTAGTATTAATTGGTTCAAATTTGCCACATATTGGCTATTTAGATCGTTTAACAAATAATGGTTCTGAGACTTTAATACAATTTCTACCAGATTTTTTAGGAAAAGACTTTTTTAAAGTTCCAGAAATGGCTGCTATTGATGCGCTTTTTGAACGCGCAAAAAAAGGAATTCGATTTAATATAGAAATTAAACAAAGAATAGGGGCCAAAATTGAAAAGTTAATTGAGTTACAAGGTGTGCATAGAATTACATCTTTTGTAGAAATTTTAAATGATTTGGCTACAACTGATGATTATACCTTGCTAAACGCAAATGGCTTTGCTTTTGAAAGCGTACATCAAGATAGTAATAAGATCGAGGTAATTTACAAACACATCAACGAAAATTTTAAAGATCATATTAGTTTAGATGAAATTTCTGAATTGGCAAGTATGACAGTTCCTGCATTTTGTAGGTACTTTAAGAAAACAACCGGAAAAACATTTACAAAATTAGTAAATGAGTATAGGGTTGTGCATGCCACAAAATTATTAGCAGAGAGTAATATGAGTATTGCTGATATTAGTTTTGAGTGTGGTTTCAACAATTTTTCTCATTTTAATAAGTTATTTAAAGAGTTTGCAGGTAAAAGCGCTTCAGTGTATAGAAGTGAATTAAAAAATTTAATACAATAATTATGAGTGTAATGGTAAAAACCAAAATCGATAAGGCAATAGATTATTATAGCTTTAAGAGCAGACAAATTAAAGATTTTGTAAACTCAAGCAAAGATTTAACCGTAGAACAAATTGTAGAATTTGGTGAAGAATTGTCTGCTTTAGAATATAAAATTACAGCTTTAGAGGTGGCAAGAGAAAGCTAATTACAGCATTCCATTCCACTCATCATAAAACTGTTTTAAAAATACCTCCATAAATTGATGCCTGTTTTCAGCAATTTTTTTGCCTGAAACCGTATTCATTTTGTCTTTTAACAACAATAATTTTTCGTAAAAATGATTAATTGTTGGTGCTTCAGAATTTTTGTACTCTTCTTTTGTCATATTTAAATTTGGCAAAATTGCAGGATTGTACAAAGCCCTGTTTTTAAAGCCACCATAATTAAAACATCTTGCAATACCAATTGCTCCAATGGCATCTAATCTGTCTGCATCTTGTACAACTTCTAATTCTTTTGAGGTAAATTTCTTTTTAGATTTTAATTCAAAAGAATTTTTAAAAGACATATTTTTAATGATATTTACAACATGTTTTCCAATTGTTGCAGGTACTTTCTGTTGAATTAGAAAATGTTTCGCTTTTTTGGGGCCAATTTTTTCATCACCATTATAAAATTTAGGATCTGCAATATCATGTAAAAGTGCAGCCAAAGAAACTACAAAAATATCAACCTTTTCATCTTTTGCTATAAGGATGGCATTTTTAAAAACACGTTCTATATGAAACCAATCGTGGCCACCTTCTGCATTTTTAAGTTCTTCTTTAACAAAAGCGATGGTATTTTGTATAATTTTTTCTTGTTGCATATTATGTTCTAGAGGCTAATTCCTTTTTAATTTTTTTCACTTCAAAAAGCATTACAAATAACATGGGTGCAAAAAATAAGGGTAAAAAGGTTAAGAATGATATTCCTTTTTCAAGGGTTGCAAATACAGCTAAAATAAGCATCAACAATATCAAAAACCCTTGTATAATAATAAAACTTTTCTGTTTTTTAAGCTTTTTAATAAGCTCTTCTTTTGTGTACGATGAAAATTGTGATGCCATAATATAATATTTTTATAAAAATACAAAATCCACAAAAAATGTGGATTTTAATAGTTCTTTTACCTCTTTAAATTAAAAAGATGCTCAAAGTCTTTCCCTTTAACAAGGATTTAGGATGGGCTTCTTAACAATGCTCTTCGTAAGCCTCAGCCAAATTCTGTGCAATCATTTGTGCAGAACGTCCTTCAATATGATGACGCTCTAACATATGCACTAAATTACCATCTTTAAACAACGCCATTGCTGGTGATGATGGTGGAAAAGGAATCATAAATTCACGTGCTTTTTGCGTAGATTCTTTTTCTACACCTGCAAAAACAGTGGTTAAGTTATCTGGAGTTTTATCTGCGCCTAAAGAAGCAATGGCTCCTGGTCTTGCAGTACCTGCAGCACAACCACAAACAGAATTTACAACTACTAATGTTGTTCCTTTTTTTGCCATTGCTTTTTCTACATCTTCACTTGTATATAATGCTTCAAAACCAGCGTCAATTAATTGGTCGCGCATTGGTTTTACTAATTCTTCTGGATACATAATTTTCTATATTTTGTAAGTACAAATATAACTATAAAAAATACAGAATTCAAGTTGAAAATTAACAACTGTTGATAGGTATATCAATAAAATTGATGTTTTAAAAAACACTTATAATACTGATGATTCCTTATCTTTGAGCCTAAAATTAAAATTTTTATGGGGAGTTTTACCAAATGGTTAGGTGCAGGTTTAGGCTTTACGTTAGGAGGCCCTATAGGTGCAGCTATTGGCTTTGCTTTGGGTAGTTTTGTAGATAAATTTGAAATTGACGATTTTAAGCAAGAACAAATAGACTATGATAGGGCCCAACCAAGAAGAACTGAACAAAGACAAGCTAACACACAATCTGGTGATTTTGAAATGAGTTTACTGGTTTTAGCTTCTATTGTTATTAAAGCAGATGGAAAAGTAGACCAACGTGAACTGAACTTTGTACGTTCTCAATTTTTAAGCATGTATGGTAAACAGCGTGCCAACAATGCGTTTAAATTATTTAAAGGTGTTGTAAAAAAAGACGTTTCTGCACGTCAAGTTTGTATACAAATTAGAGAGCACATGTCTCATGCATCACGTTTACAGTTGCTCCATTTTTTATTTGGTATTGCTAAAGCCGATGAATTTGTAACACAAAAAGAAATTGAAGAAATCAAAAAAATTGCAGGTTATTTGTACATCAACCAAAATGATTTTGAGTCTATAAAAGCAATGTTTTATGATGCCTCTGGTAACGCCTATAAAATTTTAGAGGTCGATAAATCTGCATCTAATGATGAAATAAAAACTGCTTACAGAAAATTAGTAAAAAAATACCATCCAGATAAATTAAGAGATTTGGGTGAAGAGCATTTACAAGGTGCCAAAGAAAAGTTTCAGAGCATACAAGATGCTTATGAAAAAATTAAAAATGAACGAGACTTTTAGTCTTGGTGATAAATTTAACTTACTTTTTATAAAATGGTAATGGTGCCAAAAATAGTTGGTAATTTTGATTAAAATATTTTTATATTATGGCTATTAAACCGTAAATCTCTATTTTCAGGATGAAGCTAGATTTGGAATGATAAACCATTTAGGAAGCTATCTAACTGCTTCAGGAGTAAAACCTATAGTTTACAATCAGCACTTTTTTTAAACCACTTATTTATAAGGAAGCTACTCGCCTATAAATGGGGATAGTTTTGTCTGGGAAATCAATGGAGTAATCACTACTATTTAAATGCTTTTATAGAGACTTTTATAATTTAAATTGGTATAACTATCTCTTAAAGATAAAATTTTGATATTTTCATCAATAATTTCATCGACAATATCTTCTTTGATTATTGCTCTTTCTGAATTACTTTCACAAGAAAACAGCAATAGTATACAAAAAAATAAATAGGTAAAGATTTTATTTAAACGCATTTAAACCAGTTATATCAAGCCCTGTAATTAATAAATGAATATCATGTGTACCTTCATACGTTACCACACTTTCTAAATTCATCATATGTCGCATAATTGAATATTCGCCAGAAATACCCATACCACCTAATATTTGCCTGGCTTCTCTTGCAACTTGTAAAGCCATATCTACATTGTTGCGCTTTGCCATAGAAATTTGAGCAGATGTTGCTTTACCTTCATTCTTTAAAGTCCCTAATCTCCAGGCTAATAATTGTGCTTTGGTAATTTCAGTAATCATTTCTGCTAATTTTTTTTGTTGCAATTGAAATTGCCCAATTGGTCTGCCAAATTGTTCACGTTCTTTAGCATATCGTAAAGCAGTATCATAACAATCCATTGCAGCACCAATGGCACCCCAAGCAATACCAAAACGTGCAGAATCTAAACAACCTAAAGGTGCACTTAAGCCAGATTTATTGGGTAATAAATTTTCTTTAGGCACTTTTACATTATCAAAAATTAATTCACCTGTAGATGATGCTCGTAAAGACCATTTGTTATGGGTTTCTGGAGTGGAAAAACCTTCCATACCACGTTCTACAATTAATCCATGAATTCTGCCTTCTTCGTTTTTAGCCCAAACTATAGCAACATCGCAAAAAGGAGCATTAGAAATCCACATTTTTGCACCATTTAAAAGATAATGATCTCCTTTGTCTTTAAAATTAGATTCCATTCCACCAGGATTAGAGCCATGATTAGGTTCTGTTAAACCAAAACTTCCCATCCATTCTCCAGCAGCTAATTTTGGTAAATATTTTTTACGCTGTTTTTCATTTCCGTAAGCAAAAATAGGATACATAACCAAAGAAGATTGCACAGAAGCAGTAGAGCGCACACCAGAATCTCCACGTTCTATTTCTTGCATTATTAATCCGTAAGAAATTTGATCTAAACCAGCACCTCCAAATTCTTCTGGAATGTAGGGGCCAAAAGCACCAATTTCTGCTAAACCACTAATAATTTGTTTTGGGAATTCAGCTTTTTGTGCATATTCTTCAATAATAGGAGACACATCACGTTTTACCCAATCTCGAGCAGTCTGACGAACTAATTGATGTTCTTCAGTTAGTAAATCATCCATATTATAATAATCTGGTGCTTGAAATAAATCGGGTTTCATATCTTTTTTTAATTTGATATTAAGTGATGAAAAATGTGAAATTATAAACAATTAATAAAATAATGTTTAAAATTGTTTAAAAAAATGAATATAAAAATACGGATTTTTTGAACTTCTTTTGTTGAAAGGTTTAAAAAGTTATCCTTTTCAATTAAGTTTGTAGCAATGAAGTTTACTTTAGGAAAACAAGAACGATTAAAAAGCAAAAAGTTAATTGAAAACCTCTATAAAAATGGAAAATCAATTAAAGTTTTTCCTTTTAGAATGGTGTATTTGCAAACAAATCATACCTCAGATTTTCCTGCACAAGTAGGTGTTTCTGTAGCTAAAAGAAACTTTAAAAAAGCACCAGACAGAAATCGATTAAAGAGGTTAATGCGAGAAACCTATCGTCTTCAAAAAGCTATCGTTTATGAAAATCTAGAAAAACCTTATATTTTTATGATTTCGTATATTGGAAAAGAAGAAAAACCTTATCAAGAACTGTATTCAAAAATGAATAATTTATTGCATTTATTTATTGAAAAAATAAAACATACCGAAAATGAAACACTTTAAAATCCAAAAAAATACAATCATCATTCTTTTAGTAAGTGCGATTTTTTTATCGTTTTCTTTTAAATCAAATTTTTTTGAAGTTGCGAAACAAATTGAAATTTACAACTCCTTGTTCAAGGAGTTAAACATGTATTATGTAGATGAAATTAATCCTGCAGCACTAACAGATAAAGCTATAAAAAACACCTTAAAAGACTTAGACCCATACACAAATTTTTACAATGCACAAGATGTTGAAGATGCTAGAATTAGACGAGAAGGAGAATATGCAGGTATAGGGGTTTCTGTATTTTACACTCAAAAAGGCATTCAAATTAAAGAGGTATATAAAGGGTTTTCTGGTGATAAAGCAGCATTAAAAGCGGGTGATATCATAACTTCTGTTGATGGACAATCTTTAGAAAACATGGAAAGAGATCAGCTTTCTATGTTTTTAAAAGGCACACCTAATACCTCAGTTTCAGTAGAAATTGAACGACAAGGGCAATTATTGAAAAAGGAATTAAGAAGGGAAAAAGTAGTTGTAAACCCTGTTCCTTTTTTTGATATGATTGATGATGAAACTGGTTATATTACCCTTACTCGATTCAACAATAAAGCATCATCTGAAGTTAAAAAAGCCTTTAGAGCGTTACAAAAAAGAGGAATGAAAAAGCTGGTTTTTGATCTGCGTTCTAATCCTGGAGGCTCTTTAATGGAGTCTATCAATATTGCTAACTTTTTTCTTCCAAAAGGCAAAACCGTTGTTACTACAAAAGCCAAAATTAAAAAATGGAGTAACACCTACAGAACTACAAATAACCCTTTAGATTTAGAGATGCCAGTTGTAGTTTTGGTAAATGACAGATCTGCATCAGCTTCAGAAATTGTAAGTGGTTCTTTGCAAGATTATGATAGAGCTGTAATTATGGGACAACGTTCTTTTGGTAAAGGCTTGGTTCAACGTCAAAAAGAATTGACGTATGGCACACAGTTAAAGTTAACCATATCAAAATATTACACACCAAGTGGACGATGCATACAAGAGTTAGATTATACCAACAGAGATAAAAAAACAGGAAAGGTTCCTAAATTCTCTGATCGTGGAATTCATAAGTTTAAAACTGCAAACGGAAGAATTGTTTATGATGGTGGTGGAGTATTGCCAGATGTAGAAATTCAACAATCAAACAAGACAGCTGCAACAAAAAAATTATTAAACTCTAAAGCTATTTTTAATTTTGCTGTAGATTATTTTTACAAAAATCCAGAAAAAGTTGCTGTAGAAAGTTATCAATTTAAATCTTCAGATTTTAAAGAATTTACCAACTTTTTAAAAACAGATACTACTTTTGTAACTGAGCAAGAAAGCTTGTTTAAAAAAGCTTATTTGGCATCAGAAAATAAAAGTATTGTTAAAGAGTACAGTAAAATAAAATTAAAATTATTTGAAGAAAAAATTGATGAGATTTCTAAAAACCAAGATATTATTAGTGCTTTACTCGAGGATGAGATTCTAAATAAATATTACTACAAAGAAGATGTTTATAAACATCATTTAAAGCATGATAAAACAATTTTTAAAGCTCTAGAATTAATGAGCAATCAAAATGAGTATAATAAGATATTATCAGGGAAATAATTCTATATTTGCAAACCAAAAAAACGATGCTAAACCCTAAAAACATAGAGAGAACAAGAGCTCAAGAATCTACAAATGCCATTGAGAAATTATATATTTCTATGCGTCATTTGTTTAGTAGAGGGTTTTATAAACCTATGGGCATTTCTGGAGAAACTTTACGAAAATCTTTGTTATTGTTAAGGCCAGAAATTTATGGTTCTATTGCAGAAGAAAAGATAGAGTTAAATGGCTTGGCGTATGTAATTGAAAGATTACCTGAGGGTATAGAGCAATGCCAGTTTATCAATTTAACAGCAGACGAAGGATATAAGAATTCTAGTTTTAAGTCAATTATACCTCCTAAAAGGAGAAGAAATTGTTATAGAATAGATAAAGATCAAATGAATATTGAGATTACCAGAGGACGATCTGAAATCTATGATATTTTAACACATTTAACGTTTTTATTTATAGAATCTCATAAAATTCAAGAACGTGTTTCTTTAAATGAAGGTGAAGATTTTACTAGAGAATGGCTTTATTTAGAAGATATCGTTTTGCACAATAAAACCATTTCAGACAAAGAAAAAGAAGTACTACTTGTTCATTTAGGAAGTATTCTTGGACGTACTTATGATGAAGTTTCAGACATTTACGAAACTTTTTCTACAGAGCAAAAACCTCATAGATTTTTCGATTTAATTTATTGGTTGGGTAAATTGGCCATTAAAGAAGTTTTTGACGGTATTAAAAGAACAATAACATTTAGCTCGCTTTTGGTAGAAGAAATTGGGCATCATATTTATGGAGAAATTTGGGCAAACAATATCAAGCACATTCTTAAAGAATATGAATTATTAAAAAGGCCACTGCATATTATAAGTGCTAACATGCATAGTGTATTAAACGCTATTTATGCAGTAGGTGCTTTACCAGAAGAAGCAAAGAAATATAAAGGATTTGAATTGTTTCAGTTATTAAGTAATTCTGATAGCAAACCTTTACAGAAAAAGGTGAAAGATTATGCATCAAAAAACGGGCTGATTTACATAAAAGATAGCTCAGGTACCAACATAAATGTACAAATTATTGATACTGATAAAATAAACTTCGATAATTCTACGTTTCAAAGAGTACACTCTTTGCAAGAAAATCCAGTAATTATAGTGATGGATTATGCATTTGGAGAACAAGCCTACGAAACCATGGATGAACTTTTAAAACCATATAAATCTGATAATGAGAGTGTTCATTTAGATGTAAAGTCGGTTTCCATTATGGGTAAAGCAGGTATTTTAGAAGGTGGTAAAGGAGATATCATGATACCTTCTGCACACATTTTTGAAGGGACAGCAGATAATTATCCTTTTAAAAATGAATTAAAAAAAGCCGATTTAGAAGGGTTTGGTGTAAAAGTATTCGATGGTTCTATGATTTCTGTTTTAGGAACATCATTACAAAATAAAGATTTATTAAGGTTTTTTTACAATTCTACCTGGAATGTTATTGGTTTAGAAATGGAAGGAGCTCATTATCAAAAAGCAATTCAATCTGCATCAAAAATTAGAGGTAATATCTCTGAAGAAGTAAAAGTTAGATATGCATATTATGCCTCAGATAACCCTTTAGAAACAGGAGCAACATTAGCATCAGGAGGCTTAGGGATGACAGGCGTAACACCAACGTATGCTATTACCAAAAAAATATTAGAACAAATTTTTTAATAATCATAAAAATGATTTATAAATAGATTAAAAATGTCAACAAACCAACAAAACAAAAATAACGAAGAAGAAGTAGACTTAGGCTCTTTGTTTCTAATCATAGGTAAAGGTTTTTCTAAATTTTTCAACTTTATTGGTAGTATTTTTAAAGGGATATTTCACTTTATTATCGTAATACTAATTTTTCTAAAAGAAAATATTATTCCTATAGTTATTGCAGGTTTGGTAGGAGTTCTTATCGGAACGTTTTTAGAATTTAAATCAACAGATTTATATGGTTCAGAAATGATAGTAAAACCAAATTATAAAAGTTCAAAATTATTATATAAAAATATTAGCTTCTATAATGATTTGGTAAAAGGAAAAGATACACTTTCTCTTCAAAGAACATTTGGAATTTCAGAAGAAGATGCTATTTCTTTAAAAAAAATTACTATTGAACCAATTATTTCTGAGTATGATATTATAGATTCTTACGATAAGTTTGTAACTGAGGTAGATACTACCACTATAAAAAGTTATGAGTATGATGAGTTTAAGAAATCTTTTACTGATTATGATTACAAAACACATCGTATAGAAGCTATAGCAGAAAGAAACAATGTATTTATAAAGTTAGAAAAAACCATAATTTCTTCAGTAGAAGAAAACATCTATTTTAATAGATTAAAAACTTTAACTTATGGAAATCTTAATACTACCGACAATTTAATTAAAAAAAGTATTGCCCAAATAGATTCCTTGCAGAAAACCATTATGATAACTTCTGTAAAAGCTGCAGAAAAATCTTCTAGTGGAACAAATATTGAAATGGGTAGTCAAAACTCTAAACCTAAAGAGGTCGAACTTTTAGAAACTAACAGGAAATTAATTAGAGATTTAAATGAAATTGTAGAAGATAAATCAGAAAAAAATGTGGTTGTTAATGTAGTTTCAAGTTTTAAACCTGTTGGTTATAAAATTAAAGGTTTAACTAAAAACTATGCTTTTTTATTAGGTGCTTTAGGTGTAGGATTAATGATTACTTTTCTTTTATTTGTTAAACTAAATAAGTATTTAGAAAACTATAAAAAATAAAGGATG
The DNA here is from genome assembly GCA_965661915.1 of Polaribacter sp. Lineage (GTDB taxonomy): Bacteria > Bacteroidota > Bacteroidia > Flavobacteriales > Flavobacteriaceae > Polaribacter. The sequence goes on from CBFIFR010000006.1 coordinate 26,576, forward strand.
GAAACCATTTTAGTAACTGGTGGAGCTGGTTTTATAGGGTCTAATTTCATCTCTTTTCTTTTAGAAAAAAACCAAAAAATCAATGTAGTAAATCTTGATTTGTTAACATATGCAGGTGATTTAAATAATTTAAAAATTATTGAGAAAAATCCTAACTATACCTTTATTCAAGGAGATATTTGCGATAGAGAATTGGTACAAACACTTTTTGAAAAGTACAGTTTTTCAGATGCCATTCATTTTGCTGCAGAATCTCACGTAGATAATTCTATAAAAAAGCCAGATTCGTTTGTGAAAACTAATGTTTTTGGAACATTTACCTTATTAGATGTCGCTAAAAATTACTGGATGTCAAGTCCAAATCAATATAAAAAAGGCTTTGAAAATTCTAGATTTCACCATATCTCTACAGATGAGGTTTATGGCACATTAGGTGAAAAAGGGTTGTTTTCAGAAGATACAGCTTATGCTCCAAATAGTCCATATAGCGCATCAAAAGCATCTTCAGATTTTTTGGTAAGAAGCTATTTTCATACGTATGGTATGCATGTGGTTACCACCAATTGTTCTAATAACTATGGACCAAAACAACATGATGAAAAATTGATTCCTACCATTATTAGAAAAGCCATTTTAGGAGAAAATATTCCCATATATGGAAATGGAAAAAATATTAGAGATTGGTTGTATGTTACAGACCATTGTAAAGGAATTGAGTTAGTTTTTAAAAAAGGAAGAATAGGAGAAACGTATAACATTGGTGGTAAAAATGAAAGAGACAATCTATATATCGCACATAAAATTTGTGAAATATTAGATGAAATTTCCCCAAAAGAAACGTCATATAAAGAGCAAATTACTTTTGTAAAAGATAGAGCAGGTCATGATTTTAGATATGCAATAGATGCATCAAAAATAGAAAAAGAATTGGGTTGGAAAGCAGATGAAAATTTTGAAACAGGAATTTTAAAAACCATAACTTGGTACTTAGAAAAATATAAGTAATGAAAGGAATAGTTTTAGCAGGAGGCTCAGGTACACGTTTACACCCGCTAACATTAGCTGTTAGTAAACAGTTAATGCCAGTATATGATAAACCAATGATTTACTATCCACTTTCAACATTAATAGCTGCAGGAATTAGAGAAATATTAATTATCTCAACACCACAAGACCTTCCTTTATTTCAAAAATTATTGGGTGATGGAACTCAAATAGGCTGTAATTTTAAATATGAAGTTCAAGAAAAACCCAATGGTTTAGCAGAAGCTTTTATAATTGGAGAAACATTTATAGGAAAAGATTGTGTTGCACTTATTTTAGGTGATAATATCTTTTATGGAACAGGTTTATCTAGTCTATTAAAAGAGAATACAAAACCAGAAGGAGGAATTGTATACGCATATCATGTAAATGACCCAGAACGCTATGGGGTTGTTGAGTTTGATAAGAATAAAACAGCAATATCCATAGAAGAAAAACCATTAAAACCAAAATCTAATTTTGCTGTTCCAGGAATTTATTTTTATGATAATTCTGTAGTGCAAAAAGCAAAAAATTTAATACCGAGCAAAAGAGGCGAATTAGAGATTACAGATGTAAATAAAGCTTACTTAAAAGATGGTAACTTATCTGTAAGAATTTTAGATAGAGGTATTGCTTGGTTAGATACAGGAACTTTTAAATCGTTAATGCAAGCTAGTATATTTGTTGAAGTTATTGAAGAAAGACAAGGTTTAAAAGTAGGGTCAATAGAAGAAGCCGCTTTTAAAAGTGGCTTTATCAATAAAAAGCAATTAAACGAATTAGCAAAACCACTTTTAAAGAGTGGTTATGGCAAAAATTTGATGGATATTTAATGAAAATTATAAAGACAGAATTAGAAGATTGTTTTATTATTGAACCTCAGGTTTTTAAAGATGAAAGAGGTAGTTTCTTTGAAAGTTTTAATAAAGAAGTTTTTAAAGAAAAAACAGGTATAGATATTAATTTTGTACAAGACAATCAATCAATTTCTAAAAAAGGAGTAATAAGGGGTTTACATATACAAAAAGGTGAATATGCGCAATCAAAATTAGTAAGAGTAGTTAAAGGTGAAATTTTAGATGTTGTTGTAGACGTAAGAGAAAACTCATCAACATTTGGTAAAACGTTTTCTTGTATTCTCTCAGAAGAAAACAAAAAACAATTGTTTATACCTAAAGGTTTTTTACATGGTTTTGCAACCTTAAAAAATGACTCAATAGTATTTTACAAATGTGATAATTATTACAATAAAAAAGCTGAACATGGCGTTTTATACAATGATTCTTATTTAAATATTGATTGGGTTTTGAAACAAGATGAAGTTATTTTGTCTGAAAAAGATAGTAAACTTAAAAATTTTACAATTTGATTGTTCCAAATATATAAGCTAATAATAAAATGAAAAAAGTAGTAGCTTTATTGCCAATGAAAGGGATTTCTGAAAGAGTACCTAATAAAAATTTAAAAGATTTTTCAGGTAAACCTTTGTACCATATAGTTTTAAATACACTTTTAAAATCGAAATATATAGATACTATTTTAATAAATACAGATAGCGATTTATTAAAATCGGATATTTTGGCTAATTTTCCAGAAAGAGTAAAGATTATAGACAGAAATGTAAATGTTCGTGGAAATTATGTTTCGATGAATAATGTTCTTAATCAAGATATAAATACGTTAAAATCAGAAATTTATATTCAAACGCATAGTACTAATCCTTTATTAAAAACACAAACCATAGACAAAGCATTAGAAAAGATGTTTGCATTTGTAGAGAATTCTTCTCAAATAGATTCAATTTTTTCTGTTTCAAGAGTACAGAAAAGATTTTATAACAAAGAAGCAAAACCAATGAATCATGATCCTAAAATGTTAGTAACTCAACATTTAGAGCCAATTTTCGAAGAAAATTCATGTTTTTACATTTTTACAAAACAAAGTTTTGATAAAAATCAAAGTAGAATTGGTTCGAACCCTTTCATGTATGAGATTGATAAAATTGAAGCTACTGATATTGATGAGCCTGCTGACTTTATCATAGCAGAGGCATTGCATAAATTACTAAGATAGTTCGTTAATTACACATATTTAAATTCACAAAACAAGAATTCGTTACTATGAAAAATTTTAAACACAATAAAAGCCTATTAAAAGAGAAATTACAAAAAAAGGAATTATCATTAGGTTCATGGTTAACAATTCCTCATCAAGCAATTATAGAGGTATTAAGTACTGCGAATTTTGAGTGGTTAGCTATAGACATGGAGCACTCTCCAATAAATATTGAAACTATAATGAATTTAATTGGTCACATCCAAGGAAACAATATGCAAGCCCTAGTTAGGGTTAGTAAAAATGAAGAAGTTCCAATAAAAAGAGTTTTAGATGCTGGAGCAGATGGTGTCATTGTTCCAATGATTAAAAATAAAGAAGAGGCAATTCAAGCAGTTAATTATGTAAAGTATCCTCCTTTAGGGAAACGTGGTGTTGGATTAAATAGAGCTCAAAAATATGGAACCGCTTTTGGTAGTTATCAAAAATGGGTAAAAGATCAAGCAGTTATTATTGCACAAATAGAACATATAGATGCAGTAAATAACTTAGAAGAAATTTTTTCAGTAGATGGTATAGATGGTATTATAGTAGGGCCTTATGATTTATCTGCATCTATGGGTTTTCCTGGAGAATATGACAGAGATGATGTTAAGGAAGCGTTGAATAGAATAGATTTAATAGCAAAAAAATTAAACAAACCTTTAGGATTTCATGTGGTTGAATCTGATCATTCCAAAATTGTAGAGAAGGTAAATAAAGGATATTCTTTTTTAGCATTTAGCTTAGATTTCTTCTTTTTAGGAGATAAAGCAAGAGAAGAAATGACTTTATTAAAAGAAAAAATTAAAAATTAGTTGATGAAAAAGGTATTGGTTTTTGGTGGTTTTGGTTTTTTAGGATATTTTCTTTTAAAAGAATTATTGTCTAGAAATTATATGGTAACAGTAGCAGATATAAAGAAAGATAAAGAGTTTGAAGATGTCGTTAACTACGTAAAATGCGATATTTATAGTAAGTGTGAAGTAGATGCAGTTTTTAAAAATACCACTTTTGATGTTGTATACAATTTAGCAGGCTTTGCAAATTTAGATAGAGCTATACAAGAACCGCTTAAAACAATGCAACTAAATGTAATTGGTAATATGTATATTTTAGAAGCATGTATAGCTAACAAAATCGAGAAATTTGTATATGCAAGTAGTGCCTATGCAATGAGTAACAAAGGTTCTTTTTACGGAATAAGTAAGCTTGCATCTGAAAAAATTATTGAAGAATATCATAAGAAATACAATTTAGATTTTACGATTTTGAGGTATGGCTCTGTGTATTCTGAAAAAGAATACAATAATAATTATATCTATAAACTTATTAAAACAGCAGTATTAGAAAACCAAATAAACCATAAAGGCGATGGAAACGAAATTAGAGAATATATACATGCAGGAGACGCAGCCAGATTATCTGTAGATGTAATAGAATCTAAGGCTTACAACAATATTCATGTTGTATTAACAGGTTCTGAAAGAATGAAAAGATCAGATTTGTTTAATATGATTAATGAAATTTTGAATGATAAAATTCAAATTAACTATAGTCAATCAGAATTACAAAACCATTATAAATTTACGCCATACTCATTTGAACCTTCTTTAAGCAGAAAACTTATAGCTAATCCCCATATAGATATGGGGCAAGGAATTTTAGAGTGTATCAAATCAGTTCACAAAAAAGGAATGAAAAAAGAAAAAAAACAATTACATGAAAAGGTATTTAAGAAAGCTTAAGTCTATTTATATTAAATTAATTTATTCTAAAATTGATAATAAATACGTACTAAATTCTAAAAACAGAGGAATAATTAATTTTATAGATGTTGGTTCTGTAGGAGATTTGCCAGATCCCTGGTTTTCTAATGCTAATAAAATTAAGTATGTTTTAAATTTTGAACCGAGTGCAGCCATAAAACAAAGTGCAAATAGCATGACCTATAATACTGCTGTTTGGGAGAATGAAAAAACCATGCCTTTCTATATATATAAAGGTTTTAGAGGTACAGGGTCCTCTTTATTTAAACAAAATTTTAAATATGTAAAAGATCATTTTGAAAAACTTAAAGAAAGAGGTCCTAAAAAACTTGCGAATACTTGGTTTGAAAGGTCTAAATTAGTTAAAACAACAGAATTAAAATGTAAGAAAATAGATTCAATCCTTCAGGAAGAATTTTCAAATACCGATTTTCATTTTATGAAAATAGATGCACAAGGGGCAGAGTATAATATTTTAAAAGGTTCAGAAGAATTTTTAAAAAAATGTTACGGTTTACATTTAGAACTATTTACAATTCCATTGTATGAAAATATAATGCTATTAGAAGATGTTCAAGAATATTTAAAAGGTTTTGGATTTTATCTCGCAAAGAAATTTCCACCACATGGAACTTTTAATTCACAAAATGATTGTTTATTCATTAAAAAAGGAGTTCCCTCAGAAATTTTCTCAGTTTTGAAAGAGGTGTACAACTTAAAATAATTATTTCAATTTGAAAAAAGAAATTACACATATTGGCAATGATACAGCTTACAAAATAAGTAAAGCTGATTTTAATACTTTTTCTACTGAAATTCTAAAAAGAAGTTTAGAAGATCTTTCCCCTAAAAATAAAGTTATAAATATTGCTCTTTCAGGAGGTACTACTCCACTTCCCATATTAGAAAAATTAAAAGAAATACAGTTAGATTGGAGTAAATTTAATTTTTTTCTTGTTGATGAAAGGGTAGTAGAGGTTGATAGTGATGAGAGTAATTATAAAAATATAAACGAAGTATTTTATCAACATATTTCAAGCAATAGCTTTCCTGTAATACTCAAATCTAGTAGTTTAGAAGAGATGCTTTTAAATTACAAAAAGAAAATCAAAAAAAATGTATTATTTAATAAGCAAGGTGTACCAATTTTCGATTTAGTTATTTTAGGAATGGGTACTGATGGTCATACAGCTTCTTTATTTCCAGAAACAAAAGCCTTATCTGAAAATGAAGATTTTTTGGTTGAAAATTTTGTGCCTAAATTTAATAAATACAGGATTACCTTAACGTTTCCAACGTTATTGAACGCTGGTAAAACTATTGTACTAATTAAAGGAGAAGAAAAATTGAAAATATTTGAAGAAATTATGAATGGAAAAGGAGAAAAATATCCAATATCTAAACTTAAAAATTCCAATCTAAATTGGATAATTGGTTACTAATATGAATATAAAAAATATATTTTTTGATTTTGATGGTGTAATTGCTGAATCTGTTAGTTGTAAAACAGAAGCGTTTAAGGAAATGTATGCCAAATACGGACCAGAAATCGTTAAACAGGTAGAAGAATATCATATAAATAATGGAGGAGTATCTAGATTTGAAAAATTTAGATATTGGGAAAAAACTTTTTTTGGAAAAGAAATTTCTGATGCAGAGGTCCAAGATTTAGCAAAACAATTTTCTGACATAGTATTACAAAAGGTAATTCATTCAAAACAAGTTCCTGGCGCAAATTACTTTATAGAAAAATATGCTAAATTTCTTAGTTTTTGGATTATAACAGGAACACCAACACCTGAAATAAACATAATTACAAAAAAAAGGAAAATTAATGATTTTTTTATTGGTGTCCATGGCTCTCCTGAAAACAAAAAATTTTGGACAGAGTTTTTACTAAAAAAATTTAAATTGAATCGTAACGAAACGTTATTTTTGGGTGATGCAACAACTGACTTTGATGCTGCCTCGTTTTCAAATCTTCATTTTGCTTTAAGAGAAAATGACGAAAACAAAGAACTTTTTAAAGACTATAAAGGCTTAAAATTTAAAGATTTTTTTGAGTTAGAAAAAAAATTAAAAGACAAATTTGTTATATAAAATCATGAAAGTATTACTAACAACTACATCATTTCAAGATACGCCAGGAGATCATCAAAAATTATTATATCGTCAAGATTTTGAAATAGATACGTTGAGAGGTCCTATTTTAGAAAAAGAATTATTACCTATCATAGCTAATTACGATGCTGTTATTTGTGGTGATGATGAGTATACAGATTTGGTTATTAAAAAAGGTGCAGAAGGAAAACTAAAGTATTTATGTAAATATGGGGTTGGTCTTGATAGAATCGATCTCGATGCAGCAAAAAAATACAAGGTAGCAGTAACAAATTGTCCTGCTGTTAATCAAGTTTCGGTTTCAGAACATGTTTTGGCTTTATTATTTACGTTTGAAAAAAATGTTCATTTACAGTATAATTCAGTACAAAATGGAAGTTGGAAACGTTGGGTTGGTAATGAAATACAAGGAAAAACAATAGGAATAATTGGGCTAGGAGCTGTTGGAAAAGAATTAGCAAAAAAATCTAGTGCTTTAGGGATGCAAGTTCTTGGTTTTGACTTGTATAAAGATCAAGATTTTTTATCGAAATATAAAGAGGTTTCTTTTGTTGAAAATTTAGATGTAATTTATAGTCAGTCAGATATAATTAGCTTACACTTACCACATACACCTGAAACTGAAAATCTTATTAATAAAGAGGTTATTTTTAATAAATTAAAAAAACAACCCATAATAATTAATACTGCCAGAGGAAAGTTAATCGATTCAATTTCTTTGATTGAAGGTCTAAAAAAACAAAAAATTAGAGGATATTTAACAGATGTTCTTGCTCATGAGCCAATGCTTGAAAATGAAGTTTTAAAAGGGGTAGAAAATATTATAATTACTCCACATGTAGGTTCAAGGACCTTTCAAAGTGTTGAAAGACAAGGGTTAATGGCTTTGAATAATTTGTTAAACCTTATTAAGATTGAAGAATAGCTTTTATAAAATACAAATTTTACTTTTATATCTTATTGGATTATTTCCATTGTTAAAATTTGATTGGTCTTCAAAAGCTGTAATCCTTTTCTGCTTACTAACCATAGTTTTAGGTGTAATTAACAAAAAAATCAACTTTAAAAAACAACATATAAAAAAGTTTTTTTTATTGAGTGCCTACTTTATTGTTTTCATTCTTTCAATTTTTTACTCATCTAATCAAGAAGAATCTTTAAAGGTCATCATACAATTATCACCATTAATAATTTTTCCTTTTATTATTTCTTTTGTAGATTTTCAATTTAACAATAAGATTAAAAATAATGCTATAACTATTTTTGTTTTTGCTAATATTACTTATTCAATACTCATTCTTTCTTTATTTATTTCTAGTGAAGACATAGGTAATCTTAATTTAATTGGTTATTTAAGAGATTATGATAAGTTTCAGTTTAAAATAAATGAAAACTTAACACAGAAATATTTTTTAGTGCATAAGGCATATTTTTCAATGGGCTATGTTATAAGTGCTATTTATTGTCTTAATTTGTTTTTCTTATCAAAATCAAAGTATTCATTCAAGAGCATTTTTAATTTAGTAGTATTTGTTTATTTTTCCTTTTGGATTTTTTATGCTTTTTCATTTCCAAACGTCATAGCTTTATTACTATGTCTAGTTATTTTGTTAAACGCAAAGTTGGATAAAAAGTTTTTTATTCCATTCTTAACTATAATGGTATTAGTTTGTAGCTTAATTTTTACTTTAAAATCTAAAGAAGTAGATGTAGAACGAGGTTTAAATTTTATTAAATCTGCAGTTACAGATAGTAAATACGAAATAAATGATTCTAGACAAGAAATATACAAATCTTATAAAAGGATATTTAAAAATAGTAGCTTTACAGAATTGTTAATTGGTTTTGGTGTTGGTGATGTTCAGGATAAGTTGAATGATGATTATATAAAAAGATTAGATGCTAAAAATACCAAAAATTTACTTTTTTTTTCGGAAGAATTTAATAGTTCATACTGGTTTAAAAATAATGTAACAGTACTTTCTAATCAATTAAAGGCACCAGACTCTGCTTTAGTTGCAGATGTACTACAAACTCCTAAAAATTCAACTACAATTTCTCATAACATATCTACCAAAACATTTCTTGAAGAGAAAGGCACCTACACGTTTTCTATTTATGCTAAAAAAGGAGAATCTAGTAAGTTAATTTTAAGATTAGGAGATGTAAACCAAAGAGCAGTTTTTGATTTAAAAGAAGGTCTTGTTAAAGAAAAGTTTAACGTTGTTAATTCAGGAATGTATCAGGTGAATAATGATTGGTTTAGGTGTTTTATTACTGTTAATTTAATAAAAGATGGTTTAGTTTTAATAGGTTTATCGAACGATAATGCTGCGTATAACTTTGCGAATGAAAAAGATTTGAGTATTAATTTATGGGGTGGGCAATTTGAAAAAGGGTCATTAACAGATTATAAAAAAAGAGGAAAAGAACTTTTAAAGTACGCTTTAGATAAAAAATTAAATACCCATAACAATTACCTGTATTTTTTAATGGCTACAGGATTTATTGGTTTAATTTTATTTATAATTTCAATAGGGTATTTAGTTTATACTTCAATTACAAAATTTGATATTATAAAATTATCATTTTGTATCATTTTAAGTATAAATTTTTTAACTGAGAATATTTTATCAAGGCATTGGGGTTTGCTATTTTTTGCGTTTATGCTAATGGTACTTTTTGATAATAAGGAGAAACTTGAAAAACAATAATTTGAAAAGATTTTTTAAAATATATGTAAAAAATAATTTAGGAGTAATTAATCTTATTGGAAAAACTTCTGGAAGAATTTTATTTTTGCTTTTAACTTCTTTTTTTGCATACAAGCTTTCTGTAGAGGATTTTGCAGATTTTGCCATTTTTTGGTCTGCATTAAGGTTATTAACTTTTTTTTCAGCAAATAATCTTTATATAATTTATTTTAATAAGGTTAGAAATAGTTTAATTGAAGATAAGAGATGGCCAATACTTGTTTCAAGTAATATGTTTTTTACCTCAGTACTTTTTAGCATTATATCAACTGTTATCTCTTTTTTTATTTTTGATAGTTTGTTTATAACTCTATCAATTTTCCCAACATTATTACTTTTTATTATAGTGAGAAATCTATCAGAATTTTCTAAGTCTGACAATTCACTATTTCTCTCTATATTTATCGAAGATTTTCTTTTTTATATCCTATTTTTTATTTTTGGCATTTCTTCACTTTTTATTTTTAATAGTTTAGAAATGATTATTATAGCTTTGTTTTTATCTATTTTAATAACTGCAGTAGTATGTTTAGTTCTATTTAAAAACAAGTTTCAAATTAAGATTACTAAGTATAAGCTGAAGTTAAAAGATTTTTCTTTCGATTTTTTTAAACTCGGACTAAATTATACTTTTTTAAGAGGTAATGAATTTTTCTCTAATTTTGGGGTCAGATATTTAGGTCAAATTTATTTTGGAGATTTATTTGTTTCGTATGCACATATAATGTATCAATTTTATAATATTTTTGCATTGATTACCATGTCTGTTATTTCTGGGTTGCAATCAAAAATTACGGTAAAAGATACTTTTATGTTTAATAAAGTCTTTATAAGAGAAATGTATTTTAATATATTAAAAACGATAGCACCCTTTGTTTTGGTAACAATACTCGTAATTGCAGTTTTTAATTTTCAAATTTTGCAATTATTTTTCCCAAAATATATTCAATACAATTATTTATTAATTAAGGTTTCTTTTACAGGTTTAATCTTTATGATCATTCAGCCTTTAGTTTTTATACTTATATATAACAACAAAGTTTTTAATATTAAAACTTTAAATATCACACAATATGGAGTGATGCTGATGGTTTATTTTTTACCAGTATTTTTTACAAATTTCATAGAGCAATACTGGCTTTTACTTTGTATGACTAGTTTTATAATTGTTCAAGGTTTTTATGCTGTATTAAATTATAAAACTATTAAATGATTTATTTTTATGTACTTTTATTAAGGGTAGTAGCATATTTAGAGGGGCCTCAAAAAATAGTAGCCTTTATAATAGTATTTGCTATGATGCTCTATTCTTCTTTAAATAGAGTACCATTAAATAAATTAACCAAAATATCGACGCATAATTTTTATGCTATACTTATTTCTTTTTTAATATTAGTACATGGGTTTATATTTGGAAATGTTCAAGTACGAGATGTAGCTGTTTTATTAACTTATTGGATTTGGTTTTTTTTTACGTTAACATACTTTAAAAATAAAAGTGTAGACGAATGTCTAAAATTTATTTTAATCGCTTTTTTTATTTTTAATTTTACAAATTATTTATATTTTAAATTATACTTTCCAGACCAAAAAGAAGGTATAAATAGTATATTATCTTTATTTGGTGTGTATGGTTATAGAATTTATTTTCCATTATCATCTGGAGCTAATATTTTTACTTCTCAACTAGCCTTAAACGTTTTAATTGTTTTGCATTTTATTAAAATATCGAAAACCAAATATCTCTATATTTTACTATATGGATTTTATATAATGATGCTGGTTATAGCAGATTCTAGGTTAATCTTAGCGTTTGCAATTATTTTTTCTTTAATTTACTGGTTCTCCTTAAATACAATTTTAACTTTTTTAAAAAAGTTTTGGTGGGTTATAAGTATTTTTATCTTCATTTTTTTGTACATTTTTTATGGTACAGACTTATTTGATTCGTTTAAAAGACCAGGAGAATTAAAAGGAAGGGCGCTATCTCGTATAAAAATATGGACGATAGCAAGAGATGTTATTTTCTCAGATTACCATTTAATATCAGGTTATGGTTTAAATGGTTTTAAAAATAATTTACCCGAATCATTTTACAAGGTCTTTGAAAATCAGCATCTAGAAACTTCTCATAATTTCTTAATTCAAAGCATTATTGATTTTGGAATTTTTGGTTTAATAATTGTCTTATATTTGATTTTTGAAATTATAAATTATACAATAAAACTTAAAAATACTATTATTACAATATTAATCATAATGTTATTATTTATGGGGATAACAGAATCGATACCATCATTTTATTCTTTTGAACCTACATTATTTTTTATTGCAATATTATCTATTCTGTTAATAAATTATGAAAGAAAAAATAATAGATCTACTGAAAGTAGCAACATATTATCCTAGACGAATCATAGATACAGTCTTATATCTAGCATACTTTAGGTACAAAAATAAATGGGATATTTTATCAAAGTTTACAAACAAACCCATTCTTATAGTTGGTAATGGTCCAAGTTTAAATAAGACACCATTGTCAAAGATTAAAAATTCTTACATCTCTATAGGTATGAATAAAATTAATTTGATTTACAATAAAACCACTTGGAGACCAGATATAGTTACTTGTGTAAATGGATTTGTTATTAGGCAAAATAGAGAATATTTTAACACAACAGATAAGGTTTTAATTTTACCTATAAGAGCATTTTATTTGGGAATCAAGCATAGAGATAATATTTTATTTGTAAACCTAAAGGATACGAACAAAATTGAACCAAATATAGAAAAATACTTATCAAGTACATGTACAGTTACTTTTACAGCTTTACAAATAGCAGCATATTTAAGGCCAAAATCAGTAAATATTGTTGGGGTAGATCATAGTTTTGTTTTTGATAAAAAACCAAGTTCAGTTCAAAAACTTGAAGGAGATGATGTAAATCATTTTAGTAAAGATTATTTTAAAAATCAATTATGGGGTTTACCAGATTTACCAGGAAGTGAAATGCTATATAAAACATCTAAAGAGTATTTCGATTCTAAAAAAATACCAATTACTGATTATACCGTAAACGGAAAATTAAAAATCTTCGATAAAGGAAATATTACAGACTTATTAAATTAAACTGAGCTTCTTAAGCTATTTCGCAATAAATGTTATTATAAACCTTATATTTCTAAAAATAATTGAGCAATCTTTGTTTGCTTTTTGATTTAACAAGTATTACTTTGCTGTAAATTTTGTTGTGTTAGAAATCGTCAAAAAACCCTAAATTATTAAGAAAAAATATTCGTGGAACAAAAAAAAAATATCTTAATAATATCGCCTTTTTTTTATCCAGAGCCAATATCAACAGGTAAATTTAATACAGATTTTGCACTTGGTTTAAAAGATTTGGGGCATAATGTAAAGATATTATCTTACCACCCATTATATCCAACATGGAAAATAAAAAAGACTAAAGCTAAAATTAATAATATAGAAATTATTAGGGGTGGAAAATTTTTATGGTTTTCTAAAAAACCTTTTTTAAGAAGATTTATTTTAGAGTTAAGTTATGCCTTTTTTATTTTAAGGAAAATTAAGAGCACCCAAAAAAACATTGATATTATTATTCCAGTTTTTCCTCCAAGTTTAGCTTTTTTTTCAATAATTCCTTTTTTAAGAAAAAATATCCAAAAAGTTGGGATGGTGCATGATTTACAAGAATTTTATTCCGAAGAAAAGAAAGGTGTAATTTTTAAAATATTACAAAGAATTATCCATAAAACAGAAAAGAAATGCTATAATAGTTGCAATAAATTAATATTTCTTTCTAATGAAATGAGAAATGAATCAGAAAAAATTTATGGATTAAAAAACACTAAACTAGAAGTTCAATACCCTTTTATTACTGTAAAACATAAATTCACAAACGGTTTAGAACACATTTTTGATAGTACAAAAAGACATATTGTTTACTCAGGTGCTTTGGGTGAAAAACAAAATCCTGTAGGGCTTTATGACTTTTTTGATAAAGCTACGTTACGCATCGATAATTCTATTTTTCATTTTTTCTCTGAAGGAGAAGAGTTTAATAAACTTAAACTACAAAACAATAATCCAAAAATACTTTTTCATGATTTGGTTAAAAAAGAAAATTTGGAAGAATTATATCTAAAAAGCGATGTTCAAATAATTCCTCAGAAAAAGGGCACATCAAAAGGCTCTTTACCTTCAAAATTACCAAATTTACTGGCTTCAGAATGCAAAGTTTTTCTTATTACTGATAAGAATAGCGAATTGGAAAAATTATTTAAAGAATATAGTTTAAGTTTTGTGTCTACCAATTGGGAAAATGAAATTTTAATAAAAAATTTGAAAAAGTTATTAAATGAAAAGATTGATTTTGAACATCAAAAAAAAGTAGCAAGAAATATTTTTACAATAGATAAAATGATAGAAAAAATATTATTTTAAAACAATATATTTGCCTTCCAGTTATAAATCTAAGTTTTGAAAAAAAGATATTCTTATTTAATAAAGCCTCTGCAAATTGTTGTAGATCTTTTAATTATTAATATCATCATATGTTTTATACATAATACCCAATCTCCAAGTTTTCAATTTCTATCATATATTAGTTTGTTCTGGTTGGTTACAACTTACACTTTCGACTTTTACAAAGTTTACAGATATACAAGATTTCCAAGATTAATTACCTTATTAGTAAAACAATTTCTAATATTTTCACTAGGTTTCTTTGCGTATTCTGGTATTTTTAGAGAAGGTAAAGTTGATGAAAATCAATTATTGATTTTATTATCAATAGCATTAAGTGTTTCAATTATTAAGTTTTTTTGGTTTTATCTATTAAAAAAATATAGAGCCTTAGGTAATAATTTAAGGTCAACCATAGTATTAGGTTACGATCAATCTGCAAAAAACATCATAAAATTATTTAAAAGTAAATCAAATTTAGGCTATAAATATTTAGGTTTTTTTTCCAATAAAGATTACAAGAATTCTGAATTTTTAGGAAAATTCAATTCGGTTTACGATTATGTGAATCATAATGAGGTAGATGAAATTTATTTATCATTAAAGGGTCATTCAAAACAGCAGATAAAAAGCATAAACAAGTTTGCAACAGAAAAAAATATTATTTTAAAGTTAATACCAGATACTATTGAGCTGTATAGTAAAAACCAAAGTGTAGAATATTATGATGATGCACTTATGGTACTTAATGTTAGAAAATTACCCTTTGATTTTGTAGAAAGTTTATATAAAAAAAGAATCTTTGATGTTGTATTTTCATTATTTATATGTGTAACTGTTTTATCTTGGTTGTTACCTCTTTTATGGGTAATTGTTAAATTAGAATCTAAAGGGCCATTAATTTTTAAACAAAATCGAGAAGGTTTAAATGGCGATAATTTTATTTGCTATAAGATAAGAAGTATGAGGTTAAATGAAGAATCGTATAATAATATCCATACTACTAAAAACGATTTAAGAATAACTAAAATTGGAGCATTTTTAAGAAAAACAAGTATAGATGAACTACCTCAATTCTTTAATGTATTGTTAGGTAATATGAGTGTTGTTGGCCCAAGACCACACATAGAAAGCTTATCGATAGAATACCAAAAAGAGGTACAAGATTACTTAAAAAGGCATATCGTTAAACCAGGTATAACAGGTTTAGCTCAAGTTAGTGGCTATAGAGGTGAAGTGAGGAAGAAGTCTGATATAAAAAATCGGGTAAGATTAGATATTTTTTATATCGAAAATTGGTCTTTTTTCTTAGATATAAAAATAATTATTAAGACAGTTTTAAATGTTTTTAAAGGTGAGGAAAAAGCGTATTGATAAATGGAAGAAAAACTAGAAATTACAGCATGTATAGTTTTATATAATGAAGATTTAACAGAACTTACAAAAACAATAAACTCTTTTTTAAGTGTACCATTACAAAAGAAACTTTTTTTAGTTGATAATACAACCAAAAAGCGTTTTCAAAATATCTTTAATAATAAGGATATAGAGTATATTGCCAATGGTAAAAATATTGGCTTTGGACCAGGACACAATATTGTGATTGATAAAATTAAAGATAACTCTAAATTTCATTTAATTTTAAATCCAGATGTAACTTTTGCTAAAACAGTGATTCCTAATTTAATTCAAGAATTAAAAAAAGATGAAACATTAGCAATGATAGCACCAAAAGTTCTTTTTCCAACAGGTGAACATCAATATTCATGTAGAAGATATCCTCGTTTTTTTGAATTAATTGGTAGAAGATTCACTTTTTTAAGACCATTATTTAAATCTAAAATATTTAGAGGAAAGTATAAGGATAAAGATCTCTCCAATCCTTTTTATGCCGAATATTTGGCAGGTTGTTTTCACTTATATAAAACAAAAGATTTTATTCGCTTAAATGGTTTTGATGAACGTTACTTTTTATATTTAGAAGATGTAGATATTTGTAAAAAAATAGATACTATTGGCAAGAAAAAACTATACTATCCCAAAGAAGAAATTATTCATATCTTAAAAAGAGGGTCTTTAAGAAATAGTACACTTTTTTTTAGACATTCTTTTTCAGCAATCAAATATTTCTTAAAATGGGGCTTTTAAATATTTAAAAATAAATTTTAAGTACGTGTAAATTAAAAGTTTATTTTTATCATTTAGTTTATTTATGTTATATTTAGGTTTAAATTTGTAGCAAATCTGTTTAAGATTAATTTTTGTGAAAAAGTGAAAATGATTTATTATAATATTGTGTACACAAAGTAATCAGAAAAGTAAAGTAATTGAAACAGAAAACCTCTTATCTTAAAAAACCCTTATTAATCTTATTAGATTTATTAATAATATGTAGTGTATTATATGGTATTTCAGATAAAAATTATTTAAATACTTCTTTCTTATCATTTATTCTTCTTTTTTGGGTTTTTTCATCTTATTACACCAAATTTTATGATGTTTTTAGACATCATAATATTGGTAAGGTATTTGAACTTCTTTTTGCTCAATTTTTTATTTTTTTACTAGGTTTTTTAAGTTACTTCAGTTTATTTAAAGAGGGCGAAGTAGTAGCTAACCAAATAAAAACGTTTACTCTAATTGCGGTTATTATAACCGTTTTTAAGTTTATAAGTTTTTATATTATAAAAAAACAAAAAACGTACACTAATGAAATAAAAAATATTATTCTTTTTGGTGAAATCAATTCTGCCGAAAAATTAGAAAGTTTATTCAATTCTAAAAATGAATTAGGGTATCGTTTTATAGGTTTTTTCTCAAAAAATAAATACAAATCACATTATTATTTGGGTAAAACTAAAAACGGATTAGAGTATGTAAAGGAAAATAAAATTGATGAAATTTACTGTAATCCATCCACAGTTTCTAAAAAACAACTCAATAATATTAGAAAATTTGTTGAAGAAAATGATTTAGAACTAACTTTTTTACCAGAAAGTAGAGCAATTTACAGTAAAGATTATGTTTTAGAATATTTTGGTGCTATACCAGTTTTGAAACCAAAACCACTTCCTTTTGAAAAGAAAGAAACTCATATTAAGAAAAGAATATTAGATATTGCTTTTTCTTTAGTAGTATGCATCACTATTTTATCATGGTTAATTCCTATTCTTTGGATTATTATTAAAATAGATTCTAAAGGACCTTTGTTCTTCAAACAAAAGAGAGATGGTATAGATGGTAAGCAATTTTACTGTTACAAGCTAAGATCGATGACCGTAAATAACGATGCAGATAAAGTGTCTGCTTCTAAAAATGATAAAAGAATCACAAAAGTTGGTGCTTTTTTAAGAAAATCTAGTTTAGATGAATTGCCTCAGTTTTTTAATGTATTATTTGGTGATATGAGCATTGTAGGACCAAGACCTCACATGAATGCACATACACAAAAATATGTTGAAGAAGTTGAAAATTATTTAAAAAGACATACTGTGAAACCTGGCATAACTGGCTTAGCACAAATTAGTGGTTATAGAGGGGAAGTCATAGAAAAATCAGACATAAAAAATCGTGTAAGATTAGATATTTTT
The DNA here is from genome assembly GCA_965661915.1 of Polaribacter sp. Taxonomy (GTDB): domain Bacteria; phylum Bacteroidota; class Bacteroidia; order Flavobacteriales; family Flavobacteriaceae; genus Polaribacter. The sequence goes on from CBFIFR010000006.1 coordinate 44,415, forward strand.
TATATCGAAAACTGGTCTTTTATCTTAGATTTAAAAATCATTGTGCGCACATTTCTTAATGTGTTTGTTAAAGAAGAGAAGGCGTATTAATATCATATAAATTATCGAATCATCTTTCAAGAAAAATTGCTTAATACTTAAATGCTATCAAAAGTATTTTAAAAACATTTTAAATATATTTGCAACCTCAATTTTATAAAAAATGAACATACTTATTTTAGGTTCTGGTGGTAGAGAACATGCGTTTACTTTAAAATTAACTCAAAGCTCAAAAATTAATCAACTTTTTGTAGCTCCTGGAAATGCAGGTACAGCTAAAATAGCCACCAATATCAATATTAATCCTACCGATTTTACATCAGTAAAAGATGTGGTTTTAGAACATAAAATAGGCATGGTTGTAGTTGGCCCAGAAGCACCATTGGTTGCAGGTGTTCACGATTTCTTTTTAGCAGATAATCAACTAAAAGATATTCCTGTAATTGGTCCTAAAAAAGACGGCGCTTTATTAGAAGGTAGCAAAGATTTTTCCAAACAATTTATGCAAAAACATGGCATACCAACAGCTAAATATAAATCTTTTACCAAAGATAATGTAGTAGATGGTTTTGCATTTTTAGAAACCTTAACAGCTCCCTATGTTTTAAAAGCAGATGGTTTAGCAGCTGGTAAAGGTGTTTTAATATTAAATTCTTTAGACGAGGCTAAAGCCGAATTAGAAGATATGGTTACAAACCAAAAATTTGGTAAAGCTTCAGCTACAGTGGTTATTGAAGAATTTTTAAAAGGAATTGAGCTCTCTGTTTTTCTATTAACAGATGGTAAAAACTATAAAATTCTGCCATCAGCAAAAGATTATAAAAGAATAGGTGAAGGTGATACAGGTTTAAATACAGGAGGTATGGGTGCTATATCACCAGTACCATTTGCAGATGATGCTTTTTTGCAGAAAGTAGAAGAATTGGTTGTGAAACCAACTATTGATGGTTTACAAAAAGATGGAATTGACTACAGAGGTTTTATCTTTATTGGTTTAATGAATGATAAGGGAAACCCTTCTGTGGTAGAGTATAATGTGAGAATGGGAGACCCTGAAACAGAGGTGGTCTTACCAAGAATAGCATCAGATTTATTTGATTTATTTGATGGTGTTGCCCACCAAACTTTAAATGAAAAATCATTCTCAGTTATCAACAAAACTGCAACTACAGTAATGTTAGTTTCTGGGGGATATCCTGGAGTTTATCAAAAGGAAAAAGAAATTACGGGTTTTGAAAAAGTAGAAGAATCTATTGTTTTTCATGCGGGTACAACTATTAAAAATGATAAAGTAATAACTAATGGGGGCAGAGTTATGGCAATTACGTCATTAGGTAATACGATTGAAGAAGCTTTAGAAAAAAGTTATAGCAGCATTGATAAAATTCATTTTGATAAGATGAACTATCGAAAAGATATTGGTTTCGATTTGGGATAATTTTAGAGATTATCTCGCTTTTTCGATTGTAAAAGAAAATTCAGAACCTTTGCCATAAGTGCTTTTTAAAAAAATATTTTCATTGTGAGCTTCTACAATATGTTTCACAATAGAAAGTCCTAAACCAGAGCCACCTTGTTCTCTAGACCTGCTTTGGTCTACTCTATAAAACCGTTCAAATAAACGAGAAACGTGTTCTTTTTTAATACCCTCACCATCATCAGTAACTTTAACAATAAATTTTTTGTCAGAATATTCTTCTGCTCCTACAAAAGTTTTTCCATTGGGTTTACCATATTTTATGGAGTTTACCACTAAATTTATCAATACTTGCTCAATTTTCTCAATATCGCCTTTTACAAAAACAGGGAACTCATAAACTTTATCAAAAGATAGGGTAATGTTTCTTTTTTTAGCTTTCATTTCAAACAAATCAAATACATTTTGAATGAGTTCTAAAATATTAAAAACTTCGATATTTAATTTTGTGCCTTCATTTTCTAATTTGGCAATCATATCCAAATCTTTAATAACAGCTACCAAACGTTCCACACCTTTATTGGCTCTATCCAAATACTTCATGCGTATTTGTTTATCGTGTATTGCACCTTCCATTAAGGTTAAAATATATCCTTGTACTGTAAAAAGTGGAGTTTTAAGTTCATGAGCAACATTCCCTAAAAAATCACGTCTAAAAGAATCTCTTTCTGTTAAACTTTCTATTTCCAAACGTTTCCCTTCAACAAAATCTTGCATACTCTTAGAAATTTCATCAATATCTGTGGTAGCAGATGCTTTATTTAAATCATTGATATCCAGTATGGATACTTCTTTGTATAATTTTTTTAATCTTCGGTATATAAAATGTTCAGCTCTATACTGTATGATAAAAAATGAAATAAAAAATAAAATAATGGTAGAAATTAAAATAGCAGCTATGCCAAGATGTTTACTTACAACAAAGTAAGATATGCCAGATATAATAACAGAAGCTAACGTTAAATATAACGCAGACCAAAGTGCATAAGAATATGTTTTTTTTATTTTCAAATAATAAGGAAATTTTAGTTGTTTGTAAGAGCTACTTGTCTTCTAATAAAACAAATTTATAACCAACACCTTTCACAGTTTTAAAATGGTTGTCTCCAATTTTTTCTCTTAACTTTCTAATATGTACATCTATTGTTCGTCCGCCCACAACTACTTCATTTCCCCAAACTGTATCTAAAATAATTTCTCTTTTAAACACTTTACCAGGTTTAGAAGTTAAGAGTGAAAAAAGTTCAAATTCTTTTCTAGGTAATGCTATTTTTTTACCAGCTTTATAAACCACGTATTCATCTTTATCAATAACGATATCTCCTAGTTTAATTGACTCGTCACTCTCAGATTTAGTTTTTAATCTTCGTAATAAAGATTTAATTTTACTAACTAAAACTTTTGGTTTTATAGGTTTTGTAATGTAATCATCTGCACCAGCTTCAAAACCAGCAACTTGAGAGTAATCTTCACCACGAGCAGTTAAAAAAGCAATAATTACACTTTCTAGAGGTTTAATTTTACGAATCTTTTCACAAGCTTCAATACCATCCATTTCAGGCATCATAATATCTAATAAAATGAGATGAGGAATTTGCTTTTTTGCAACCTTAATTGCTTCCAATCCGTTTTGTGCTGTAAAAATTTGATAGCCTTCATTCTTTAAATTATACCCAATAATTTCTAAAATATCGGGTTCATCATCAACTAACAAAATTTTAATATCGTTTTTATTCATAATTTCTTAAAGATTGATATCAAAAATAATCATTATTATAATAAAATAACAAGTTCTTAACAATCATTTAATGTTACAGCGAATTTGTTAATGTTAGGAACTTAACCTTAAGATAATACCATTAAATACCAGTCACTTAATAATTATTTTATAAATTTATACCTTAATTTAAATCAATTCAAACATGAAAAAAAATTACGTATTAATTTTAATCTTAACGCTTTGTTGTAGTATTTTGTCTTTTGGGCAAGACCTAATTATAACAGGTGTTTTTGACGGCTCACTTTCTGGAGGAACTCCTAAAGGTGTCGAACTTTATGTTCTTAATGACATTTCAGACTTAAGTATTTATGGCTTAGGTTCTGCAAATAATGGAGGAGATACTGATGGTGTAGAATATACATTTCCTGCAGATCAAGTAACTGCTGGTGCTTTTATTTACGTAACAGCAAATACTACTGAGTTCAATTCATTCTTTGGTTTTGAAGCAAACTACGATGGTGGCAGTGCTGTAAACATTAATGGTGATGATGCTGTAGAACTTTTTATGAATGATGCAGTTATAGATACTTATGGTGTTATAACTGTAAATGGAGATGATGAGCCTTGGGATTATACAGACGGTTGGGCATATAGAAAAAATGGAACAGGACCTGATGGAACTACTTTTGAGGTTTCTAATTGGGAATATAGTGGTGTAAATGGTTTAGAAGGAGGTACTAAAAATGCAACAGCAACAAACCCAATGCCTTTAGGCTCGTATACAACCACAGCATCTACTGCACCAGAATTATCAATTATAACTCCTTCAGATAATGAAGTTTTTGATGCTTCAGTTACAGAATTAACTCCAGTTATTTCAATAGATAATTTTACACTCTCTGCAGATAATGGAAGTGGCATGGGAGACAACTCTGGTGATGGTTACATTAAATTATTCTTTCAAGAAACAGGTAAAGAAGATGTTAACGAACCTTTATTTTCTACTACTATCGAAAAAATTGACTTAGTACCTGGTAATAGTTATACGTTAAGTCTAGAATTAGTTGATAATTCTGGGAACTCTTTGGACCCAAAAGTTGAAACTAGTGTTTCTTTTTCTGCTGCATTTCCCTGTGATTTGAATCTTGGCTCAATAAACACAAGTTGTGACGCGCTAACTAGTGGCACAGATACTTATAGTGGGTCAATAGATTTTACAGGTGGTAATACAGGTATAGCTTATACAATTACAGCACCACAAGGTGTAACAGTTGGAGGGGATAATCCTGATTCTGTTACAGAAGGTACAATTACATTTTCTGGAATGATAGAAGGTGTTGATGTTGATATTACGATTGTTGGGGATAATGTAAGTAGTTGCGATTATACTAGAACTTTATTTAGCCCAAGTTGTATTTCTTTGCCAATATCCGAAGATTTTAGTTATGCAAATGGGAGCTTAATAGATAATCCATTATGGGATGGTTTTAGTGGAACAACTGGAGATTTAATGGTTACATCAGGTCAAGTTTTGGTTCAACATGGAACACCAAGTGAAGATGCACAAATACAGTTTGCAGCAGTTTCTGGAAGTATTTATTATGCATTTGATTTTACAGTAGTAGATCAAGGTAGCCCAATACCAGGCGATGATAATGAATACTTTGCTATGTTTAAAGATGGTGGATTTAACTACAGGGCTCGCCTTGATATAGTTCCTCCTGCATCTTCTGGAGATTTTTCTGTAGGGATAGCTACAGAGGGAGGTTCAGCAGATTCAGTTTGGGCAACAGACTTTACTTATGGAGTTACTTATAGGGTTACAGTTATGTACAATCAAGATTCTAATATTGCAAAACTATGGATAGATGCAACATTAGATTCAGATACCTCAATTTTAGGAGCTGATCTAGATGATCCAGGACTTTCAATTGAAGGTTTTGCATTTAGACAATCAGATTCTGACTTAAATGAAGGAATTCTTGTTGATAATTTAAGAATCGGAACCACTTTTACTGAGACATCTTTGTCCACAAAAAAGAGTAATTTAGAAGGTTTCGCAACCTACCCAAATCCTGTAACAAATAAGAATTTTACTATTACAAGCAATAGTGCAGATTCTAAAGAAGTAGCTATATATAACATATTAGGTAAGCAAGTGCTTAGTAAAAATGTTCAAGGAACAACATCGAGTGTAGATGTGTCTCAAATAGCATCAGGACTTTATATTCTAAAAGTAACTGAAGGTAATAAAATAGCAACTTCAAAGTTAGTGATTAAATAAAACTACTAATTTTTTACGCATTTAAAAGCTCCGAATTTTTCGGAGCTTTTTCTTTTTTAGTATATTTATCAACGAAAAAGAAAAACAATGCTATGAACCTTACCTACAAACTAAACGATATTTTATTTTTAGATATAGAAACCGTACCTCAAGAAGAATGTTGGGAAAATGTTTCTAAAATAACTCAAGAACTTTTTACAAAGAAAACGCAATACCAACGTAAAGAGGAATTTACAGCCAAACAGTTTTATGAAAGAGCAGGCATTTGGGCAGAATTTGGTAAAATCATCTGTATTTCAGTTGGCTATTTTATTGATATTGAAAGCAAAAAACAATTAAGAATCACCTCTTTTTATGGTGATGATGAGCATAAAATTCTCACAGACTTTAAAATCTTATTAAACAAACACTTTGCTAAAAAAACAAACATTCTTTGTGCTCATAATGGAAAAGAATTTGATTTTCCTTTTATTGCCAGAAGAATGATAGTACATCAAATTGAGTTGCCTAAAAAACTGAATCTCTTTGGCAAGAAACCTTGGGAAGTACCACATTTAGATACTTTAGAGTTATGGAAGTTTGGCGATTATAAGCATTACACCTCTTTAAAATTACTAACTGCTATTTTAGGTGTACCATCACCAAAAGATGATATTGATGGAAGTGAAGTTGCTAACGTATATTACCAAGAAAAAGATATTGATAGAATAGTAAGGTATTGTGAAAAAGATACTATTGCTGTTGCACAAATTTTATTGCGTTTTAATAATGAAGATTTAGTAAAAAAAGAAAATATTGTTAGTGTAGATTAATCTTCGAGTTTCATAGAAAGTTCAAACCAACGTTCTTCTTTAGTATCAATATCTTTTATTATTTTTTCAAGTTCCTCCGATTTTTTAGGAATATCATCAGGAGCAATTTCTACATTTAAAAATTGTTTTTCTATACGTTCTTTTTGATTTTGTAGCCTTTCAATCTCAGCTTCTAAAGCACCATATTCCCTTTTTTCGTTAAATGTTAATGTGGTTTTTTTAGTTTTGGGTGCTTCTTTTTTCTCAACAACTTTTTCAACGGGTGCTTCTTTTTCAATAGCGCTATCGTAAGCTCTAAAATCAGAGTAATTTCCAGGAAAATTTTCTACAAAACCATCACCTCTAAACACAAATAAAGCATCCACAATTTTATCCATAAAATAACGATCGTGAGAAACCACCAATAAATTTCCAGGATAATCTAATAAAAAGTTTTCAAGCACATTTAAGGTAACAACATCAAGGTCGTTGGTAGGTTCATCTAAAATTAAAAAATTAGGGTTTTGTATTAAAACTGCACATAAGTATAAACGTTTTTGTTCACCTCCAGATAGTTTTTCAACAAAATCATATTGCTTTTTTTTATCGAATAAAAAACGCTCTAAGAGTTGTGAGGCAGATATTTTTCTTCCTTTTGTAAGTGGAATATATTCCCCAAATTCTTTAATAACTTCAATTACTTTTTGTCCCTCTTTAATATGAATTCCAGCTTGTGTGTAGTAACCAAATTTAATCGTTTCGCCAACAACAACTTTACCACCATCAACAGGGTTTTGTTGGGTAATGATGTTTAAAAAAGACGATTTACCTGTTCCGTTTTTACCAATAATTCCTATACGTTCTCCACGTTTAAATACATAATCAAAACCATCTAGTATTTTTTTATCACCATAAGATTTATAGATTTTATGAAGCTCTAAAACCTTGCTTCCTAAACGTTCCATATTTATCTCTAACTGCACTGTATGGTCTTTTCTTCGTTGATGTGCTTTTTCTTTAATTTGATAAAAATCGTCAGTTCTCGATTTCGATTTTGTAGTTCTTGCTTTAGGTTGCTTGCGCATCCATTCTAGCTCTTTTTTAAACAAACTTTTTGCTTTGCTTAAATTGGTGGCTTCAAGAGCCAAACGTTCTTCTTTATTTTGTAAATAATAAGAATAATTTCCTTTGTATTTGTAGATGTTACCTTGATCTAATTCTAAAATTTCATCACACACACGTTCTAAAAAATAACGATCATGTGTTACCATAAAAAGGGTGATTTTTTCTTTAGCAAAAAACGATTCCAACCATTCAATCATTTCTAAATCTAAATGATTTGTTGGCTCATCAAGAATTAATAAATCTGGTTTACTAATCAAAACAATGGCTAAAGAAAGGCGCTTTTTTTGACCACCAGAAAGTGAAGAAATTTGTTGTGTTAAATCGTCTAACTTTAATTTAGATAAAATTTGTCGGTATTGTGTTTCAAAATCCCAAGCATTGTATTGATCCATTAAATCAAAAGCAGCTTGATAAGCATCTACTTCTTCAGGGTTTTTTAAAGCTTTTTCATATTGATTAACAATAGAAAGTATTTTATTATCTGTAGCAAAAATGGTTTCTTCAATTGTTAACTTAGTATCTAGGTTGTCTTTTTGAGCTAAATAGGCAATAGAGATATCTTTTCTACTAACTATTTGACCACTATCAGCACTATCTAAACCAGCAATAATATTTAGAATTGAGGTTTTTCCAGTACCATTTTTAGCTACAAAGGCTATTTTTTGATCTTTATTGATGCCAAAAGAAATGTTTTCGAATAAAACACGTTCTCCATAAGATTTAGAAATATTTTCTACAGAAAGGTAATTCACAAAATAAGGTTTAATTTTAGCAAAGAAACAAAAAACCCAAGAGTTAACTTGGGTTTTTGCATCATTTATAAATAAACAATATGCTGGGGGACAACATTTTTTATTCTGTTTCGATGTTGTAAAGATATATCAAAAAAAGGCTCTTGTCAATCCGTATTTATAGTGAAATTTTTTTCTCCGTATAAATACGGAGTCTTCTCCGTATTTATACGGATAGAAACAAAGTTTTTGAGCATTTTTTCAACCCTTTTCCATAAAAAACAATTTTAGAATCTATGAATTAATGTTATCTTGCCCTTAAATCTTCAATAAAACATAAATGAAAATTATAGTTCCTATGGCTGGTATTGGTTCTCGATTAAGACCACATACCTTAACCGTTCCAAAACCCTTAACAGTAATTGCTGGGAAACCCATTGTACAACGTTTAGTAGAAGACATTGCATCTGTAATCGATGAAGAAATTGATGAAATAGCTTTTGTGATAGGTACAACTGCAAAAGGTTTTCCTTTAGATACAGAACAAAAGTTGTTAAAAATTGCAGAAAAACTAGGAGCAAAAGGTAGTGTTTACATACAAGATGTTGCATTGGGTACAGCACATGCAATTTATTGTGCTAAAGAATCGTTAAGTGGCCCATGTGTTGTTGCTTATGCAGATACCTTATTTAAGGCAGATTTTAAATTAGATGTGAATGCAGATGGTGCAATTTGGGTGAGTAAAGTAGAAAACCCTAGTGCTTTTGGGGTGATAAAATTAGAAGATGGTGTAATTACCGATTTTATAGAAAAACCCAAAACTTTTGTGTCAGATTTAGCAATTATTGGAATTTACTATTTTAAAAGTGGTGAAAAACTACTAAACGAAATTCAATATTTAATTGATAATGATTTAAAAGAAAATGGGGAATATCAATTAACGAATGTTTTAGAATCTTTAAAGCAACAAGGTGCTAAATTTGTACCTGGAACTGTTAAGGCTTGGATGGATTGTGGAAAAAAAGATCCTACTGTAGATACTAACAAGCAAACCCTGACTTTTGAGCATGAGGCTGGAAATAACTTGGTTGCTGATGATGTAGTTTTACAAAACTCCGAAATTATTCAACCTTGTTATATAGGTAAAAATGTTATTTTGCGTGATGCAAAAATAGGTCCTTATGTATCTATTGGTGATGGCAGTAGCATAACGAATTCAACTATTGTAAATTCTCTAATACAAAATAACGTAGAAGTATCTAATGCAAATTTAGAGAATGCTATGATTGGCAATTATGCAAAATACAATGGAGAGTTTACCTCTGTAAGTATTGGAGATTATACTGAGTTGATATAAATGAAAGTAAGAAAAAAAAATATAGAATTACTACAAAAAATAAGAGCAGCATACCTTAAAAACATACTGTTTGTTTTGTTCTATATTCTTTTTTCTCATTTCTCTTTTTCGCAAGATAGTATTTCTGAAAAAGAAGATGTAACAGAAGCAGCAGCGTTAAAATTTCAACAATTTTTTTTCAAAGCCTTATCTCAAAAGGCCATTGGTAATCATCAAAAGGCTATAGAAAATTTAGAAAATTGTAACCAAATAAAAAGTAATGATGTTGCTGTTTTTTTTGAGTTTTCTAAAAACTATTTTTCGCTTAACAATACCTTATTAGCCAAAGAATACATACAAAGGGCGTTATTAAATGACGAAAATAATGTTTGGATGTTAAAACACTTGGTTAAAATTCATCAAAAAGAAAGAAACTACAAAAAAGCTATTGAGGTTCAACAAAAAGTTGTGACTTTAAACGCAAAAGAAAGAGCATCTTTAGTGCGGTTGTATTTATATAACAAACAATATGATGATGCCATTTCTTTAATGAATGTTTTGGAAGATGAAAATGCGTTATCTGCTAACTTAAAAAAAATCCGAAAGAATTTAGAAAAAAGAAAAAAAATCAAAAAAAAACATGATAAACCTAATGATATTGCAGGATTAATCAATCAATTTAAATCGGATAAATCGTATGCGGTTTTAGAAAAAATTTTAAAAATTGCTGTTAATAATCCTTCTCAATTATTAAAATATACAGATGAAGGAATTGTACTTTTTCCTGCACAACCTTATATATATCTTGTAAAAGCAAAAGTATTAAATACCCAGAAAAATCATAAAAAAGCATTAACTACGTTACAGAATGGTATTGATTTTGTAATAGAAGACAAAATGGAGATTGATTTTTATAAAGAAATGGCAAAAGCTTATAAAGGTTTAGGCAATGCAAAAGAAGAACATAAATATCAGCAAAAAGCTAACAAATTAAAAAGCTAAAATGAAGTTTTTAAAATACATTCTCTTTTTTACCATACTTTTTACTTCTTGTAAAACAACTAAAAATATGATTGATGCCAATGCAATAGCAAAAAATATTTCTGCAAGAAAAGTTGCCAAAAAACACGTTGCTGCTAATTTTGATAAAAAAACAGTAGATGCCAAACTCAAGGTAAATTTTGATAATGGCAAAACCTCACAAGGGTTAAATGTGAATTTAAAAATAAAGAAAGATGAGGTAATTTGGTTAAAAGGATCAAAGTTTTTAACCGTTTTTAAAGCTGAAATTACACCAACATCTGTACGTTACTATTCTACTGTTTTTAAAAATTCTTTTGAGGGCGATTTTTCAATGATAGAAAAACTATTAGGGGTAGCAATTAATTTTGAACAGTTACAAAACTTGTTTTTAGGACAATCTTTATTAAATGTAAAAGAAATAGATCAAGAAGTAGCAATAGTTAATAATCGTTATATTTTATCACCAGAAAAACAAGCTGAATTGTTTAATATATTCTTTACCATAAACCCTGCTCATTTTAAGTTAGATGAACAAAATATAGTAAATACTGAACAAAATTTACGATTAGATGTAAATTACCCCTCGTATAATTTAATTCAAAATACGGTATTTCCATCTGCTATAAATATTAAGGCAAAAAAACCAAAATCTGTAACTAAAATTGATTTAGTCTATAAGTCAGTTGTTTTCGATACAGAGGTTTTTATGTCTTTTAATATGCCTAATTCATTAAAAAAGTTAAGTTTTTAATGCAGTCGTTTAAGTTTTATATCTTTTTTGTTTTTTTCGCTTTGATGCATTTATCTGTACTGGGTCAAACCAAAGCGCAGCTAGAAAATCAACGTAAAAAATACAAATCAGAGATTGCTCAATTAAACAGATTGCTATCTACTGAGGTTAAAAATGAAAAAAATGCATTAGAAGATTTAAAAGATATCAATCAAAAAATTGATGTTAGAAACAAGTTAATTAATACGATAAATTTAGAAGCAAAATTATTATCGAATGCAATTTTAAAAAACGAAACAAAACTTAAAAAACTCAATAAAAATCTAGAAGTACTTAAGGCAGATTATGCAGAGATGATTTACAAATCTTACAAAAGTAAATCGCAACAAAGTAGGGCTATGTTTTTATTGTCTTCACAAAATTTTTATCAGGCTTATAAACGCTTAGAATATATGAAGCAATACACCAAGTTTCGAAAAAAGCAAGGTGAAGAAATTGTGGTTCAAAAAAAGGGAATAGAAAAATTAAACGATTCTTTACTGTATCAAAAAAAAGTAAAAGATACTTTAATTTTGGTAGAAAAAAACCAAAAAAAGGAAATAGAATCTGACAAGAAAAAACAAGAAAATTTAATTGCTACAATTAAAAAGAAAGAAGGTAAATACAAACGACAGCTAAGGAAGAAGGTTAAAGAAGACAAAAGAATTGCAGCGAGAATCGATAAAATTATTAAAGAAGAAATTGCAAAAGCAAATAGAATTGCAAGGGCAAAAAATAAAGATAAAAAGACGGTTTCTAAAAAGAATACTACATTTATTTTAAGTCCTGAGGCGAAAGCCTTAGCAGCAAAATTTGAGCAAAATAAAGGAAAATTACCTTGGCCAGTTAATGAAGGGTTAATTGTAAGAAGGTTTGGGGTGCAGCCTCATCCAATATTTCCAGGAATTACAATAAGTAGTCCAGGAGTCCATTTTGCAACATCAGAAGGAAGTGATGCAAAAGCCATTTTTGATGGTGAAGTATTAAATGTTTTAGTGGGTTCTAGTGGTACTAAAAATGTAATGATAAGACATGGTAGTTACATAACCTCTTATAATAATTTAGAAAGTGCTTATGTTACAAAAGGTGATAAAATAGCAACTGGACAAAAAATAGGCCGTATTTTTAAAGACAAAGTAAAAAATAAAACAATATTGATTTTTGTATTGTTTAAAAACACAACTCGTTTAAATCCAGCCTCATGGATGGCTAAAAAATAGCGCTATTATTTCATTAGTTTGTTATACTATTTTGTTTTATAACTAATATTTTTTTGAAGTATAATACTGTTAGGTATCGTAACCATTTGGTTTTCATCAGTTTTTAAGGTGATAAAAAATGCACCAATATCAATGATTTCTCCAACAGTATCATTGTCTTTTTCTAGAATAGTTATAGTATCTCCTATTTTTACAGGGTAATTGATAAACAAAATTAAACCTGCAGTGATGTTTGAGAGTAAAGACCACTGTGCAAAAAAAGCAATACCTAAAATGGTTAAAAAAGATGAGATATATACAATGAGTTGTTTTTCATCTACACCCCAAATAAAGGCGATTAAAACAATTATAGTACAATAAATTAAGAAAGTTACAATTTTATAAATTACAACCATTCTAGATTTTTGAAAATCGAAATTAACACGAATTTTACGTAAAGATTTAGAGGTTAAAAAACGGATTAAAATACCAAAGACTAAGACCGTAATTGATCCTATGATTTTATAATTACTTAAAAATTCGTACATACTCTATTATTTATTTAAACAATGCTTTTAATTCTGTAGCTTTATCAGGTTGCATTTTTCCTGCCAAAATTAAACTAAGTTGTTTTCGTCGTAAAGCACCCTCAAAACGTTCTTTTTCTAAATCAGATTCAGGTATAATTTGAGGTATTTGTACAGGTTTTCCTGTTTCATCTACAGCCACAAAAGTATAAATACCTTCATTTACTTTTGTTTTTTGTCCAGATTGTCTGTCTTCTATCCAAACATCAACATAAATTTCCATAGAAGATTTAAATGCTCTAGAAACTTTTGCTTCTAAGGTAACAACACTACCTACAGGTACAGATTTATTAAAAGCTACATGATTTACAGATGCAGTAACTACTATTCTTGCAGAATGTCTTCTTGCAGCTATACTACAAGCTCTATCCATCCTTGCTAATAATTCACCCCCAAAAAGGTTGTCTAAATAGTTTGTATCTCCAGGTAAAACTAAATCTGTAAGTACAGTTAAAGATTCTTTAGGTGTTTTTGCTTCCATCTTGTAAATTTGTACAAAGATAAGGATAGCCTTGTAAAAAAGGTTATTTTTTTGTCAATAACCAGGCATCTTTAGAAACCGTTTTTTGTATTCTATAGAGGTTATTTATTGCATCATTTCTATCAGCAAAACTATTAAATGCAACTTCTGTTAAACCCCATTTATTTACCCCTAAAATACTAGCATTATATCCTTGCTTTTTAAGCTGTATTACTTTCTTTTTGGCATTTTCTGCAAACTGAAAAGCACCTGCAACAACATGGTAAGGTTTTGCTGTTTTTTTAGTAACATTTAACTCAATGGTTGGCAAAGGATTAGAGATTACAAATGTGGCTGCTTGAATTTTTTTCTCTAATGCCTTTTCTTGTTTTGCTAATACTTCTTCTTGTTCATTTTGTTGGTAAGCATTGTTTGCAGCAAAGCCTAATGTAAGTAAAATGGCAGCAGTAGCAGCATATTTTATAAATGCAGGAATTCCTTTTTTATCTTCTTTGTCAACTACAGGAATTATAGGTTTTACAATTTCTTTTGGTCTTTGTATTACAGATGATTGTACAGCAGATAACCCAAATGATTCTGATAAATAATTAACGTTTGTGGTTGGCTCAAAAATAATTTTACCATCATTATTTAGGGTTAAAACACCAATATTACCAATTTCTAAAGGTTTAGTTTGAATTTCTTTTTGCCACTTAATTACAGACAAACTAATGGCAGTAGCTGCTTTTTCGAAAGAAATTTGCTCTGCAGAGGCAATATAATTGGCAAGCAAACCATCACTAATCTTTAAATGACTATTAAATGTAATTTGCTTTGTTGGAGGATAGAAAGTATGTGTATCCCTATTTAAATTAGCACCTTTTCTGTTGGTTACAAAACCACCAAAATCAGGTACAATAACACAATCGTATCTATATAATAAATCGTTAATGTAGTTCGCTAATATCATAATAACAAAATTATAATATTTACACATAAAAAGAAGCTTTTAGGGTGATTTTTATTAACAAAAATTCGATATATTGGTTATCAAATTGTTAATGTTTTGAAAGAAGAAAAATTACTGGCCATTTTACGACTGCAAAAAAGTAAGGCTATTGGCGATATTCTTGCCAAAAAACTCATTGTTAAAGTAGGTGATGTTGAGCAAGTTTTTAAAGAAAAATCGGCTATTTTAGAAAAAATTAATGGTATTGGTACATACGCACTCAAACATTTATTTGATAAAGAAAACCTTAAAGCAGCAGAAAAAGAACTTAATTATATCAATACCAATAAAATAGCCTATACTTATTTTTTAGAAGATGAGTATCCTAAAAATCTTCAAAATTGTATTGATGGGCCAATTGTATTGTTTAAAGATGGTAATATCAACTTAAAGAATCGTAAAATTATTTCAATAGTTGGTACCAGAAATATGAGTTCTTATGGTAGAGATTTCACCAACAATTTAATCAAAGAGTTGGCAGTATATAACCCTATAATTGTTAGTGGTTTTGCTTATGGAGTTGATATTTGTGCACACAAAGCTGCTATAAAAAACAACTTACAAACTATTGCTGTTTTGGCACACGGATTTGAAATAATTTATCCCAAAGTACATAAAAAATACATCCATCAATTGAATGAAAATGGTGGGTTTTTTACCGAATTTTGGAGTGAAGAGCAACCATTAAGAGAAAACTTTTTAAAACGAAATCGTATTGTTGCAGGTATTTCTCAAGCTACTATTGTTATAGAATCTGCAGAAAAAGGAGGTTCTTTAGTTACTGCAGATATTGCCAATTCTTACAATAGAGATGTGTTTGCAGTGCCAGGTAGAACAACAGATTTATACAGCAAAGGTTGTAATAACCTAATTAAAAATAACAAAGCACACCTGTTAAATTCACCAAATGATATTGTAAAACTTCTAAATTGGGATATTACAGAAAAAATTAAAAAGCCCATTCAGAAACAACTTTTTATTGAGTTAAATACAGATGAACAAAAAATATATGATTATCTTCAAAAAAGTGGCAAAGAACTATTAGATGTTATCGCTTTAGATTGTGCAATTCCATTATTTCAATTGTCTTCAATTTTATTGCAAATGGAGTTAAAAGGTGTTGTAAAACCTTTGCCAGGAAAGATGTTTGAAACCATTTAAATATTACTATTTTTGTAGTACATGTGTAGAAATTATGACTGAAAATCAAAAATTAATATCTAAAAAAAAACCAACTTTTCCTATTAGTGAAGATTTAAACGAGTTTCTTACCAAATATAAAAGAAGCACCAAAATTAGTATCTTATATAACGATTTATTAAGGTTTCAAGGGTCAGTTAATGTTTATGATAAAAACGATGAAGATACACTTTGGATACGTACCTATTATTCTGAATGGGATAGAATAGAAATTGATAGAAGTTTAAAAAAAATATATACCATTCTGCATTCAGATGGTAATGAAAGTACCATTCCTTTTTTAAATGTCGATGCTATAGATTACTGTACATTTGGCAATTCTAAACCCTTTCGAATTAAAATTAGGAATATTTTAAACGATAACTTCACCTATTTCTACGTAAAAAAAGCAGATGCTTCTCGTGTTTATGGCTTAGAATTAGAGCATTTACTATCGCCTTATAACATCAACTATTTAGTATATAAAGATACTTTAATTGAGGAGCATATTTCTGGTATTCCTGGAGATGATTTTATCAGAGATATTTTACCAAAATGTTCAAGATCAGAAGCTGCCCAAATTGCAAAAGAATTTGTAAAGTTTAAAGAACGATGTATGATTCGTTTGTTAGGTGATATGCGTTCTTACAACTATGTAATTACACCAATTCATGATTTTGATAAAATTATCTATAAAATTAGAGCCATAGATTTTGATCAACAATCGTATGAAGGAAGTTTAAAGGTCTACAATTTACAGTTTATGAAAGAAAACTTTAAAATGGTAGAAATGGCAGGTTCTAGGTTGCAAAATAGCTCTATAGAACAATACAAAATTGAAGAACGCTCTTTTATAGCTAAAAGAATGATTACTACACCCAATAGAACAACGAGAATTATTGAGTGCATGAAAAACGATATCATTTCTAAACCAGAAAATGTAGAACAACTCAAAAAAGATTTAATTGGTTATGTGGGTGATGTAGAATTTAAAAAGTGTAAAAATATGGGAGAAGTTTTAGAAACCATACTCGCATTTGTAAAACGAAATTACTTAGATATTAGGAATAAAGATTTGTTTTAAAACAAAGAATTATTTAAATCATGTTTCAAAATCTTTGTTATCGCTAGCTTTTTTGTGGTGGTTTAATTTTTTCTAGAAGCTATTTCCAGCTTTCCATTATATCTTTTTATGCTCAATTTATTGCAGCATCTGTTTATATGTAGGCATTGTTTTTATGACCACTAGCAGATTCTGAATCTAGTTTAGCATAAAAAGGATGCCATTTCAATCTGGGCTATACTTGTTTGCCTAATTTTTGAAGTTTTTTTAAGTAAAAGCTTTTCTAAATGCTATTGTTAGAACTACTAATAAAATACTATTCCTCCACTATAAATGAAATAGGTAAAGTATATTTTGTTTTTACAACTTTACCAGCTTGTTTTCCAGAAATAAATTGTGGTAGATTTTGAAGCATTTTTCTTACTTCTTTTTCTATGGTAGTGTTTGGTGCTTTAACTTTTATAGCTGTAGTATTTCCATCTTTATCGATGGTAAATTGGGTAAATATTTTATATTTTCCATTTGGTAAGCCTAAATTTTTCATCAGTTTTATGTCAAAATTTTCTTGAATTATACTTTGAATTCTTTTGTCAAAATATTTTTTTGCTACTACTTTAGTTAGGTTTTTTGTTTGTTTAAATCTTGGAGGTTCTTCAATAATATAACCCATAATGATATCATCTTCAATTTCCTCAGTAAAATCAATATCGCCTTCTATTGTCAATTCTCCAGTAGTTTCAATGACTTCAATAATATCTTTGGTATTTTTTAAATTGTTAGTGCTATCTTTTTTAGTAGCTGTTTCACAAATTGTAATTCCGATTGTAGAAATTGGAGTAGGTGGTGTGCGAGTTGTTTTATTTTTCTCTGTTATGATGGTATCCTTTTTTAGGGATGTTTTCAAAGAGTCAATTTCTTCTTTATTAGGTTTATTTAAGACAACATCTTCTTTAATAGTTTTTAAAGAATCTATAATAACAACTTCCTCAATTTTTTGTTTTTTCCCATCAGCATATTGGCAACTAAAAAGTGTAGTGCCCATCACAAAGAATAATGACAACATAAATAATTTTTGAAATGATAATTGTTGTTGAAAAGAAACTTGTGGCACTTCAATGACAATAGTATCTAGTTGTTTTTTATAAAAATGTCCACAAATTCTTTGGTTTTTATGTTGTGTTACATATTTTTCAACTTCTTCTGTAGTTTTTTTTGTAAAATCAACCACTGTCTTAGAACAAGAACTACAAAAACGACCCTTTTCTTTAGGTGTCATTGTATTCCAGTTTTCGTGACAAGGTTTAGGAATCCTAATTTTAAATTTTGAGCTCATTATAGATTTTTCTACTAGAAATCAAATAAGATGCCAAAGTTAAAATTTTGTTAATGCTTTGTATGCTATAATAAAAAAGTCCCTTCAGGTTTTTAAAACCTGAAGGGACTATAATAAAGAATTTCAATATTATTTATTCCATCAAAAAAACCTTCAAATCTTCATAAGAACTCGCTTTAATAGCCACTTTTTTATTATCAATTACTTTTTGTATTTGCTCAGGAATTTCCACTTTTACAGGTAAAGTTTCTTCTACAACATCTAAAAATTTAACAGGATGTGCAGTTTCTAAAAACACACCAAATTCATTGTTTTGCAATCCATGTTTTTGTAACCCTAAATACCCAACAGCTCCATGAGGGTCTGCAATATATCCAGAATTTTCATAGATTTTTTTCATGGTTTCGCGAGTTGCATCATCAGTAAAACTATACGAAGAAAAAGCACTTTTTAAAGTATCTAAATCATTGTTAAACAGTTCTCTAATTCTAATAAAATTACTTGGGTTACCAACATCCATGGCATTAGAAATGGTGGCTATTGATGGTTTTGGATTGTAAACACCGTCTTTTAAATAATTAGGTACTGTATCATTTACATTGGTAGAAGCTACAAAATGTTTAATGGGTAAACCTAATTTTTGTGCCATAATTCCTGCACAAACATTACCGAAATTTCCACTAGGTACAGAAAACACAAGGTCTTTGTGTTGTTTGTGTAATTCTTTGTACGCAAAGAAAAAATAGAACATTTGTGGCAACCAACGTGCAACATTTATAGAATTTGCTGAGGTTAATGTTCTTTGAATATCTGTATCTAAAAACGCCGTTTTTACCATATCTTGGCAATCATCAAAAACACCATCAACCTCTAAAGCAGTAATATTTTGCCCTAAAGTAGTGAGTTGTTTTTCTTGAATATCGCTTACTTTTCCTGAAGGATATAAAATAACAACATTCACCCCTTTTGCCCCTAAAAAACCATTGGCAACTGCACCACCTGTATCACCTGAAGTTGCTACCAAAACTGTTACTTCATCATCATTATCTTTATTAAAATATTCTAAACATTGTGCCATAAATTTCGCGCCAACATCTTTAAAAGCCATGGTTGGCCCATGAAAAAGCTCTAAAGAAGCAATATTTTCATCCACTTTTGCCAAAGGAAAATCAAAAGAAACTGTTTTTTCGATAATCTCTTTTAATGTTGAAGTCGGAATTTCATCACCCACAAATTGTTTGATGGCTTCGTAGGCAATTTCATGATTGGTATAATTAGAAATATTCTCGATAAAATCTTTTGATAATGGTGTAATACTTTCTGGAAAATAGATTCCTCTGTCTTTTGCTAATCCTTCTACAACTGCGTTTTTAAAAGTTGTTTTGGGTGATTTATGGTGTAAACTGTAATAGTTCATTTTTTATATTATATGTCATTGCGAGTTTACGAAGCAATCTGTAAAAGAAAAATGGATTACTTCAATCGTTCCTCTTTCGTAATGACGGTTAATTAATAATCTTTATGCCTTCGTGATTAATTTTTGAAATAAATAATTCAAAATCAATTCCTTTATTTCTGTAACTTTTTTCAATGGCATTGTAAACGTTTTCAGCAACAGCATCACCTTTGCATAAGGCAAAAATAGTTGGGCCTGAGCCACTAATTCCTGCACCTAAAGCACCTGCTTTTTCAGCTGCAATTTTTACATCATCAAAAAACGGAATTAAATTTTTACGATGAGGTTCTACAACAATATCTACTAAAGAATTACTAATTAAATGATAATCATTAGAATGTAAACCACTAATTAAACCACCAACATTTGCCCACTGAGTAACAGCATCTTTTAAAGGAATGTGTTCTGGTAAAACATCTCTAGCATCTTTTGTTTTTACCTCAATTTGTGGATGAATGGCTACAACTCTTAATTCACTAGGAACTGGTAATTTTATAATATCTAAAGGACTATAGCTTTTAATCAACACAAAACCGCCATAAATGGCTGCTGCAACATTATCTGCAATAGCAGAACCACAGGCAACTTCTTCTCCAAACATGGCAAACTTTGTCAATTCAATATCGTTAAAAATACCTCCTAATAACTTATTAGCTCCAAAAGCAGCACCAGCAGCACTTGCAGCAGAACTTCCTAAACCACTTCCAGGAGAAAAACCTTTATGAATGGTTAAGTTAATTCCGAAATCTGCTTTGGCTTCTCGTAACATTTTTTGCACAACAGCACTTGCAGCGTTTTTATTAACATCATACGTTAAATCAGCGCCTGTAATTTTTGTGATTTCAACTCTGTTTTTAGGTGTTTTTACAAAAGTCATTTCATCGCCAATAGTATCTACAGCAAATCCAAGAGAATCAAATCCGCAAGAAACATTAGCTACAGTAGCTGGTGAAAATATTTTTAAATAATCCATTTTTTTTAGTTCGCAGTTTACAGTCTTCAGTTGGCAGTCAGTTTTTTTACTGATTACTGCCAACTAATTACTGCCAACTTATTTATTAGCAATTCGTATTACATCTGCAAAAATACCAGAAGCAGTTACATCTGCACCTGCACCTGCACCTTTTATAATTAGTGGATTTTCTGGATATCGTTCAGTAAAAAATAAAACAATATTATCACTACCTTCTAAATTATAAAAAGGATGTGTTGCTGGTATATGTTGTAAACCAACATTGGCTTTACCATCCTTAAATTCGGCAACATATTTTAATCGACAACCTTTATCATTCGCTTCTTTAAATATGTTTTGAAAATGAGCTTCATTTTTGGTTAACGACATGTAAAAATCATCATTATTGTTTGTATTTAAAGTTTCTTTGGGTAAAAAAGCATTGTTTTTAATGTCTTCTAACTCTAATTGATAACCACTTTCTCTGGCTAAAATTAAGATTTTTCTGGCTACATCAACACCACTTAAATCAATTTTTGGGTCAGGTTCTGTAAACCCTTCAGTTTGCGCTTGTGCAACAACATCATGGAAGGTGATGTTATCATTAAAATTATTAAACACAAAATTTAAACTACCAGACAAAACAGCCTGAATTTTATGAATTTGATCACCAGAATGTACTAAATTTTTTAGGGTATCAATTATAGGTAATCCTGCACCAACATTGGTTTCAAATAAAAATGAAGCATTGTATTTTTTTGAGATTTCTTTTAACTTTTTATAATTATCAAATTTAGAAGCACACGCAATTTTATTGCAAGTTACTACAGAAATACTATCTCTTAAATATTTTTCGTAAACCTCAGAAACTTGTTGATTTGCAGTGTTATCGATAAAAACACTATTTCTTTGGTTGCTTTCTTTTACTTTTTTGTGAAAATTATCTAAGCTTGTTGGTTCTCCATTGTCTAAAAGTTCTCTCCATTTTTTTAAGTTGATGCCAGAATTATCAAAAAACATTTTTCTAGAATTTGAAATTCCGATTACCCTAATATTTAATTTTAAATTTTCTTTTAAAAATTTCTTTTGTTGATGAATTTGCGCCAAAAACCGTTCTCCAACATTACCAACACCCGTTACAAAAAGATTCAATTGTTTTGTTTTTTCTTCAAAAAATTGTTCGTGTAGGGTGTTAAGGGCTTTTTTTGCATCACTTTTATTAATAACAGCAGATATATTTTTTTCTGATGAACCTTGTGCAATGGCTCTTACATTTACATTGTTTTTACCTAAAGCACTAAACATTTGTCCACTTAAACCTTGGTAGTTTTTCATGCTTTCTCCAATCACAGCAATAATTGCCAAATCACTTTCTATGATAATAGGTTTAATTTTTTTACGGGCTATTTCTGCATTAAAAGTATCATCTAAAAGCGTTTTTGCTTTTTTTGCATCATTTTCATAAATACCCACACAAATAGAGTGTTCTGATGAAGCTTGAGTAATAAAAACTACATTAATTTTTGCACTAGAAAGGGTTTCAAACAAACGTTTGGAGAATCCTGGAATTCCAATCATTCCACCACCTTCTAAGGTAATTAAACTAATATCATCTATATGAGAAATTCCTTTTACTTCGTGTTCATTTTCAGGATCGTTAGAAATTAAAGTTCCTGAATTTTCAGGGTCAAAAGTATTTTTAATTCTGATAGGAATGTTTTTGCGTAAAGCAGGTTGAATTGTTGGTGGATATAACACTTTGGCTCCAAAATGAGACAACTCCATAGCTTCTTCGTACGAAATTTCGGATATAGGAAAAGCTTGTTTTACCACTCTTGGGTTTGCAGTATACATTCCAGAAACATCAGTCCAAATTTGTAATTCATGAGCATTTAAAGCTGCTGCATAAATAGCAGCAGAAAAATCAGAGCCACCTCTTCCTAAAGTTGTAGTTTCTTCACTGAAATTAGATGAAATAAATCCTCCTAAAAGGGTAATTTGGTGTTTGTTTTCTTTAAAAAAGTCAGTAATATTTTTGTTGGTACTTTTAAAATTAACTTGTGCATTCAAGTAATCGTTGTTGGTAACAATTAAATCTCTACTTTCTTTGTGTATAGCATCTAAAGTTTGTTTTGCAGCATTGGCAATAATGTAAGACGATAATCTTTCACCAAAACTACAAACTTTTGCAAGGGTTTTGTCTGATAATTCTTGTAATAAAAAAACACCTTCGTAAATAGATTGTAACCTATTAAAAAGTAAAGTTACTTCTTCAGAAACTTCTTTTGTATTGGTGGTAATTAAATCATTGATTACTTGAAAATGAAGCTCATGAATACCTTTTAAAATTTCTTTTGCCTCGTTGATATCTTGTAATGCAACATTTGCACCTGCTAATAATTGATCTGTAGTTTTACCAAATGCAGAAACTATAACTGCAACTTTATCCTCTTTTGATGCTTTAGCAATAATATGTAAAACTTGTTTTATGTTTTCTGAATTGGCTACTGATGAGCCTCCGAATTTTAATACTTTCATCTCTTAAATGATAAATAGTTTGTAATTTTTTTATGATGATATTTCGTTTTGTACGAAACAATAATTAACCTTGATGATATGAATATAGCAGAACCCCTAAAGGGTAGTAGTTGTGCGAATTATAGTATTCATAGAAATACATACCACAAACGTAGTTTTAGAAGAAATTGTATTTAATTTAAGTAAATTCACTCCACAAAAATAGAAGTATTATTTATTTTGATGGGTTTAGATGCTAATTATTTTGAACAAATATTCAATTAATATGAAATTCTTAAAAAAAAATTAAAAAAATTAAAATAATTTATTATTTAACTATATTCCTTGATTTTTCTTTAATAATTAAAGCAATTGGCTTGTTTTGTATTTTACTTTCTAACCAAGATAGGATGTCTAGGTATAAAAAAGCTCTTTTTTCATAAGGGTGATCTTCAAACTGTTTTAATTTGGCATGTATTTTTTTGAATTCATTCTTAATTTCATGCGGAAAAACATCACTCAAATCTCGAATGGAAGTTAAGAATATTTTCTGTACTTCTTGTAAATTCTCCATTTTTAAAAGAAACTTATAGGTGTCTAAAAACTGTCTTTCTAAGTCATAATCTAAGCCACATTCATAGTGTGCAATCAAATTTAAAATTCTTGCAAAACACTGTAAATCTTCTGCTGAACTTAGATTTTTGGAACGAATAATTTGTTGTAAATAGGCAATACAAAGTTTGTTTTTCCCCATTCCAAAATACAAGCAAGCAATCTTGTAATATAGCATTACAATGTAATGATTATCTAATCTGTTTTTATACGCTTCTATTTTTTGGTTAATGATTTCAACTAAATATTCACCTTCAGAAAAAGTGGCTTCCAAAAAATGTAAATGGAGTTTATTCGCATACAAATACTCAAAAATTAAGAGTTCTGTATTTGCATTTGAAGGAATTATTTTCTGTTCTATTTCATTTTCAAAAGCAATTAACTCCTTTTTAAAGGTAGAAGTTTTCTTTACAAAAAAAGAAGCTTCTAAGAGGTAGTTAATGCCCTTTAAATAAAAAACGGGATGTTGTATTACATGTTTTTTATCTTCTTTGAATAAATCTACCCATTTTCGAGCATATTTGTAACTCTGCAAAAAATCTTGGGTTAAAAAACTATACCATAAATGTGATTTGTAGAGCCATAATTTTTCTCTAAAACCCAAATCTTCGAAATTGTATTTTGGTAACCTTTTATGAAAATATTGATTAATAAACTCTAATTCCTCGTTGTTTTTAACATAGCCATTTTGTAGTAAATGGCTATACAATTGTAAAGATAAGTTAGATAGTTTACTGGCAATTACATTTTGCTGGCTCAAGGTTTTTGCTTGTATAGAAAGTTGGTCTGCTCTATTGCTTAAACTTCGGGTAATATATTGAGTTTCAATTACTTTTTCAAGTTCAACAATTTCGTAGGCAATATTTTTTTCTTCGTTTTCTAGCGCTAAATTTTTGGCTTTATCTAATAATTTTAAACTTTGTTTGTATAAGCCTTTTTGATACAAAACTGTGGCAAAATCTAATTGTTCCCTAACTTGAATTCTGATGTTTTTATGTGCAGGATTCAATCGTAAACTTATCAAAATCTGTTTATATAAATGTGCTTTTAAATTCGATAATTGTTGTTTAGAAACAATACCACTATTAATAATCACTTTTTCATCATAGGCTTTTAACTTCTCTAAAAATTTAAAAAGTGAAAAAAATTTAGCATCAATATTACCACCTAACCTACCAACATAAAGGTTAAATTGTCGCTTTTCAGACTTGGTTAAAGACTTAATTAGCATAAAAAGAGCATCGTTTTGATTATTGACTGATGTAGTATTTTTACTCATAAATTATTGATAATAAAATACTTATGATTTACTGAGGTGTATTAGAAATCGTACAAGACTGTAAAAATAACCATTTTTTTGTTCCTCTATTACATACATTTGATTAAATATAAAGTTAATCTTTACAAATTATGCAAGATAATAAAGTTCAAATTTTTGATACTACCCTAAGAGATGGAGAGCAAGTGCCTGGATGTAAGTTGGATACTAAACAAAAATTAGTGATTGCTGAAAGATTAGATTTGCTGGGTGTAAATGTTATTGAGGCAGGTTTTCCTGTTTCTAGTCCTGGAGATTTTAATTCAGTTTCAGAAATAGCAAAGATTGTAAAAAATGCAACAGTTTGTGGATTAACAAGAGCTGTTGAAAATGATATAAAAGTAGCAGCAGAAGCTTTAAAATTTGCAAAGTATCCAAGAATTCATACTGGTATTGGTACAAGTGATTCTCATATAAAATTTAAATTTAAATCATCTAGAGAAAAGGTTATTGAAAGAGCTGTAAAAGCAGTTTCTTTTGCAAAATCTTTTGTAGACGATATAGAGTTTTATGCAGAAGATGCAGGTAGAACAGATAATGATTATTTAGCAAGGGTTTGTGAAGAAGTGATAAAAGCAGGAGCTACTGTTTTAAACATTCCAGATACTACAGGATATTGTTTGCCAGAAGAATATGGTGCAAAAATGAAGTATTTAAGAGAAAATGTAAAAGGGATTGAAAATGTAATTTTATCTTGCCATTGTCATAACGATTTGGGTATGGCAACTGCAAATTCTATTGCTGGGGTAATTAATGGCGCACGTCAAATTGAGTGTACTATTAATGGAATTGGTGAACGCGCAGGTAACACTGCTTTAGAGGAAGTAGTAATGGTGCTAAGGCAACATCCATATTTAAATTTAGAAACGAGTATCAATACAAAATTATTGTACGACACTTCGATCATGGTTCGTGATAGTATGGGAATGCCTGTACAACCAAATAAAGCTATTGTTGGTGCTAATGCTTTTGCACATAGCTCTGGAATTCATCAAGATGGAGTTATAAAAAATAGGGAAACCTACGAAATTATGGATCCTGAAGATGTAGGCGTAACAGAAAGTGCTATCGTTTTAACAGCTAGAAGTGGTAGAGCTGCTTTGGCATATAGGGCTAAAAAAATTGGTTACGAATTAACTAAATTACAATTAGATGCAGCTTATAACTCATTTTTAGATATGGCAGATCTGCAAAAAGAAATAAAAGATAATGATATTCATGCCATTATGAAAGAGGTTAATAAAATTTCTAAAATTGAAATGGCATAAAAGCAAAGTTAGTTATGAAACACACAATTGCAGTAATATCTGGAGATGGAATAGGTCCTGAAGTAGTTGCTCAAGCAAAAAAAGCATTGGATGCTGTTGCTGAAGCATACGACCATATTTTCTTATACAAAGAAGCCAAAATCGGAGCTTGTGCAATAGAAGCAACTGGAGATCCTTTACCAAAAGAAACTTTAGAAATTTGTGAAAATGCGGATGCTATTTTATTTGGTGCTGTAGGTGATATTAAATACGATAAAGATCCAAGTGCTAAAATACGACCAGAACAAGGTTTACTGCGTTTAAGAAAAGAATTGGATTTGTACTGTAATGTTAAGCCAGTAAAAGCTTATGACAATTTAATTTACAATTCACCTTTAAAAAGAGAAGTGGTTAAAGGAACCGACTTTATGATTTTTAGAGAGTTAAGTGGTGGAATATATTTTGGTAATAAAGAGTTAAGTAACGATGAAAAACATGCTTTTGATACCTGTGTTTATTCTGTCGAAGAAATTTCCAGAACTGCTCATTTAGCATTTAAAGCGGCGCAGAATAGAAATAAAAAAGTAACATTAGTAGATAAAGCCAATGTTATGGAAACTTCTCGTTTGTGGCGTAAAACCGTAGCGAAAATTGCAGAGGAATATAAAGACGTTACCTTAGAATATTTATTTATCGATAATGCAACAATGCAATTAATTTTAAATCCAAAACAGTTCGACATAATTTTAACAGAGAATCTTTTTGGTGATATTATTTCTGATGAAGCAAGTGTGATTTCTGGCTCAATTGGGCTGTTAGCATCCTCTTCAATAGGAGAAAAAAATGCGTTATTCGAACCGATTCATGGAACTTATTATGAGGCAAAAGGTAAAAATATTGCAAATCCATTAGCATCAATTTTATCTGCAGCAATGTTGTTATATCATTTAGGGTTGAATGAAGAAGCAGATGCCATTGAAAGAGCTGTAGAAAAATCTATTGCTTTAGGGATTACAACAAAAGATATCAAACGTAAAACGCAAAAATCTACAACAACCTCAAAAGTAGGTGATTTTATTGCGGATTATATTACAAATCAAGATGATAGCAATATGAATTTTCAAAATATTCATATGGGGCAGAGTACTATTATTTAATAATAATGCTATCTACATTAGGGTTTTTAAATTAAAATTTCAAATATTTGAATCACCAATGAAAAAACAAATTTTAAATATTATTTCTGTCTTAAACGTCATCGTAATTATTACGAATTGATCAGGAAGTGGGATTTGTAATATGAAAATAAAATTTAACCTTCCTTTTAAAATGGAAGGTTTTTTATTGCATTTATTTCAATAATTGAGTATCATAATTATGTGGGGTTAAGAAACTGTAAATCAGTAAGATTAATGTTAATTTAAACAACTGAAATTCAAGTATTCAATTGAATTTAATGTAACGAAAAAAGAGAAATAGAATAATTTAGTAAACAAAACGAAGAAATCATTAAATGAAACTAAACAAACACAGTAGCAGATTAACCCAAGACGAATCTCAACCAGCATCACAAGCCATGTTGTATGCTGCAGGTTTATCAGATGAAGATATGCAAAAAGCACAAATAGGTATTGCAAGTACCGGTTATGATGGTAATCCTTGTAATATGCACTTAAACCGATTGAAAGATGAGGTCAAAGTAGAGTGTAATATTGCTGATATGGTCGGTTTAGGATTCAACACAATTGGTGTTTCTGATGGAATTTCTATGGGAACTTCTGGTATGAATTACTCTTTAGTTTCTAGAGATATTATTGCAGATTCTATGGAAACTGTAATGAATGCACAAAGCTATGATGCTTTAGTTGCTATTGTTGGTTGTGATAAAAATATGCCTGGAGCAATTATGGCAATGTTACGCTTAAATCGCCCAGCTATAATGATGTATGGAGGATCAACAGCATCAGGAGAATACAAAGGCAAAAAATTAAATATTGTTTCTGCTTTTGAAGCCTTAGGACAAAAAGTTGCAGGAGAAATAGACGAAGCAGAATACAAAGAAATTATTAAGCGTTCTATTCCTGGAGCAGGTGCTTGTGGTGGAATGTATACCGCAAACACAATGGCTTCAGCAATAGAATGTATGGGGTTTGCATTGCCTTATAATTCATCTATTCCTGCAGAAAACCCAAATAAATTATCGGAAGCAGAAAGAACTGCAAGAGCGGTAAAAAACTTATTAGAGTTAGATTTAAAACCTTTAGACATCATTTCTAAAAAATCTATAGAAAACGCAATTACTTTAGTAAATGCACTAGGAGGTTCTACAAATGCAGTATTACACTTTTTAGCAATTGCACATGCTGCAGATATCGATTTTACCTTAGAAGATTTTCAAAGAGTAAGTGATAGAACACCTTTAATTGGTGATTTAAAGCCTTCTGGAAAATATTTAATGGAAGACGTTCATGGTATTGGAGGTATTCCTGCAATTATGAAATATTTACTGGAAAACGGTTATTTACATGGAGATTGTATGACGGTTACAGGTAAAACATTAGCCCAAAATTTGGCTGATGTAGAAGCCATAGAATTTGAAGAACAAGATATCGTTTATCAAAAAGAAAATGCCTTAAAAAAATCTGGAAATTTACAAATATTATATGGCAATCTTGCTGAAGAAGGTGCAGTAGCAAAAATTTCTGGAAACGAAGGTTTATTATTTGAAGGGAAAGCAGTGGTATATGATGGTGAACAAGCTGCAAATACAGGAATTTCCAATGGAGAAGTAGAAAGAGGAGATGTAGTCGTCATTAGATATGTTGGCCCAAAAGGAGGTCCTGGAATGCCAGAAATGCTAAAACCAACTTCTTTAATTATGGGAGCAGGTTTAGGAAAATCTGTAGCATTAATTACAGACGGTCGTTTTTCTGGAGGAACGCACGGTTTTGTGGTAGGTCATATTACACCAGAAGCAATAAACGGAGGTGCAATAGGATTGATTGAAACAGGAGATAAAATTAGAATTAGTGCAGAAGACAACACCATAAATGTATTAATTTCTGATGAAGAAATGGCAGAAAGAAGAGCAAAATGGGTTGCTCCAGAGCCAAAACACAAAAAAGGAATATTATATAAATACGCAAAAACAGTAGCATCAGCATCTAAAGGATGTGTTACTGATTTGTAATTTTAGAAAAAAGATAATAGATGAAAGAGACAAGAAAAAGGGGTAAAAAATAAATTGATATAGATAATATTTGTCTTTATTCTTTCTTCTCTATTCTTTTTCTCTCTAATACAAAAACTATGGAAACACAAACCATAAAATCACAAAAAAAACAAACCAAAACTACAGAACGTATTTCTGGTAGTGAGGCAATTGTTCGATGTTTGATTGAAGAAGGAGTTGATATTCTTTACGGATATCCTGGAGGAGCAATTATGCCTGTGTATGACGAATTATATAAATATCAAGGTAAGATTCATCATGTTTTAACGCGTCATGAACAAGGAGCAACACATGCTGCTCAAGGTTATGCTAGAATTTCTGGAAAAGTAGGTGTAGCCATGGCTACTTCTGGTCCAGGAGCAACTAATTTAATAACGGGTATTGCAGATGCACAAATAGATTCAACACCAATGGTGTGTATTACAGGTCAAGTTGCATCACATTTGTTAGGTAGTGATGCTTTTCAAGAAACCGATATTGTTGGTATTTCTACACCTGTGACTAAATGGAATTGTCAAGTTACTAAAGCAGAAGATATTCCTGAAGCTATAGCAAAAGCATTTTACATTGCAAAAAGTGGAAGACCAGGTCCTGTTTTGGTTGATATTACCAAAGATGCCCAATTCAACGAATTTGATTTTTCTTATGAAAAATGTACACAAATAAGAAGTTATAATCCTATTCCAAAAACAAATATTGATGAGGTTAAAGACGCTGCCAATATTATCAATACAGCAAAAAAGCCTTTAATTGTTTGGGGGCAAGGAGTAATTTTAAGTAAAGCAGAAGAACAGTTGAAAGCTGTTGTTGAAAAAGCAGGAATTCCTGCAGCTTGGACCATTTTAGGGGCTTCAGCCATTCCAACTTCTCATCCATTAAATGTAGGTATGGTGGGTATGCATGGTAATTATGCACCAAATATGTTAACCAATGAGTGCGATGTTTTAATTGCCATTGGAATGCGTTTTGACGATCGTGTAACTGGTAGTTTAGATACTTATGCCAAACAAGCAAAAGTGATACATTTTGAAATTGATCCTGCAGAGGTAGATAAAAATGTAAAAACAGACGTTGCTGTTTTAGGTGATGCTAAAGTGAGTTTAGAAATGTTGTTACCATTATTAAATGAAAATATACATACAGATTGGCATCAAAAATTTAAAGATCTATACGAAATTGAATACAATAAAGTCATTAAAAACGATTTGTATCCAACAAAAGAAGGTTTAACCATGGCTGAGGTGTTGAAGGAAATCAACATTCAAAGTGAAGGAAAAGCAGCAATTGTAACAGATGTAGGTCAGCATCAAATGGTAGCTTGTAGATATGCAGATTTTAATGTGTCTAAAAGTAATATTACTTCTGGTGGATTAGGTACTATGGGTTTTGGCTTACCAGCAGCTATTGGTGCAAAAATGGCAGCTCCAGAGCGTGAAGTAGTTTCTATTTCTGGTGATGGAGGTTATCAAATGACCATTCAAGAATTGGGTACTATTTTTCAACAAAAAGCAGCTGTAAAAGTGGTGGTGTTAAATAATGATTTCTTAGGGATGGTTCGTCAATGGCAACAGTTATTTTTTGACAAACGATATGCGTCCACTGAGATGATTAATCCTAATTTTGTAAAAATTGCAGAAGGGTATTACATTAAAGCAAAAAAGGTTACCAAACGAGAAGAATTAGCGCTAGCAGTTAAAGAAATGATGGAGAGCAAAGAAGCATATTTCTTAGAAGTTTGTGTAGAAAAAGAAGATAATGTATTTCCTATGATTCCTTCTGGGGCAAGTGTTTCTGATATCAGATTGGAGTAATAAATAAGAAAATAGAATAAAGAACAAAGAGTAAAAAGAAGAGAGGAAACTTTTAACTTTTAACTTTTAAACTTTGAACTTAATTATGAGTACAGAAGAAAAACAATTATATACAGTATCTATTTACACTGAAAATAATATCGGATTGTTGAATAGAATTTCAGCAATTTTTCAGAGAAGACATATTAATATAGAGAGTATAAATACCTCTCCTTCAGAAATAGAAGGGGTTTCTAAATTTACTATTGTTGTAAATATGAATGAGGTAAATATTAAGAAAATTATTGGTCAGATAGAAAAGCAAGTAGAGGTTATTAAAGCATACTATCATAATCTTGATGGAATTATTTATCAAATTGCGGGCTTGTTTAAAATTAAATCAGAATTATTATTTGAAGAACGTCAGATTCAAAACATCATTAAAGAAAGTAATTCCAGAATTGTAACTGTAAACAGAGAGTTTTTTGTGCTAGAAAAATCAGGAAAAAAAGAGGAAATAGTTGAGTTATACAACCAATTGGCACCTTTTGGTATTATGCAGTACACACGTTCTGGTTTAATTGCAGTAACCAAAGAAGAAATGAAAATATCAACATTATTAAAAACATACAACAACTAAAATAGATAAGAGAATTTAGACTATTGAAAAAATAATGTAATTCTTTTTTCTTTACTCTTTTTTCTTTCTTCTAATCAAAAATTAAAAACAGAAAAAATGTCAAATTATTTTAACACATTAACATTAAGAGAAAAATTAGAACAATTAGGAAAATGTCGTTTTATGGACGCTTCAGAATTTGAAGACGGTGTAAACGCATTAAAAGGAAAGAAAATTGTTATTGTGGGCTGTGGAGCACAAGGTTTAAACCAAGGTTTAAACATGAGAGATTCTGGTTTAGACATCTCTTATACCTTAAGACAAGCAGCAATAGATCAAAAAAGACAATCTTATATTAATGCTACTTCAAACAATTTTGCTGTGGGTACTTATGAAGATATGTTACCAACTGCAGATTTAGTAATCAATTTAACGCCAGATAAACAGCACACAAATGTTGTAAATGCAGTGATGCCTTTAATGAAAAAGGGGGCAACTTTATCGTATTCTCACGGTTTTAATATTGTAGAAGAAGGCATGCAAATTCGTAAAGATTTAACAGTAATTATGGTGGCACCTAAATCCCCTGGATCTGAAGTTCGTGAGGAATTTAAAAGAGGGTTTGGTGTACCAACATTAATAGCAGTGCATCCAGAGAATGACCCAGAAAATAAAGGTTGGGCACAAGCAAAAGCCTATGCAGTTGCAACTGGAGGCCATACTGCAGGAGTTTTAGCATCTTCTTTTGTTGCTGAAGTGAAGTCTGATTTAATGGGAGAGCAAACTATTTTATGTGGTTTGTTACAAACAGGTGCAATTTTATCTTTCGATAAAATGGTAGAAGAAGGAATTGATGCTGGTTATGCAGCAAAATTAATTCAATATGGTTGGGAAACGACAACAGAGGCTTTAAAGCATGGAGGAATTACAAACATGATGGACAGATTGTCTAATCCTGCAAAAATAGAAGCGTTTCGTTTATCAGAAGAATTAAAAGACATTATGCGTCCATTATTTCAAAAACATATGGATGATATCATGACAGGTCACTTCTCTAAAACAATGATGGAAGACTGGGCAAATGACGATAAAAACCTATTAACTTGGAGAGCTGCAACAGGAGAAACTGCTTTTGAAAAACAAGAAATCACTTCAGATGAAATTTCAGAACAAGAGTATTTTGATCATGGAACTTTATTGGTAGCTTTTGTAAGAGCGGGTGTAGAATTGGCTTTTGAGTCAATGATAGAATCAGGAATTATAGATGCATCTGCATATTATGAATCATTACACGAAACACCTTTAATTGCAAACACAATTGCACGTAAAAAATTATTTGAAATGAATCGTGTAATTTCTGATACAGCAGAATATGGTTGTTATTTATTTGACCATGCTTGTAAACCGTTATTAGCTGATTTTATGAAAACAGTTTCAACTAATGTAATTGGTAAATCGTTTAGCTCAGAAAACGGAGTTGATAACCAAGAATTAATTAAAATCAATAAAATTATCAGAAATCATCCTGTAGAAATTGTAGGAGAGCAATTAAGAGCTTCTATGACAGCAATGAAAGTAATAAAATCTGCATAATTAATTAAAGATTTTAAAATTTACAAAACCTGTCAGCAATCAAAATCTGACAGGTTTTCTCTTTATATTCGAAGGATGCAAAACAAACAAACCTATTTTCCAACTTTAGAAAACGTTAAGGCTGCTGCTAAAAATTTAGAGGGGGTTGCTTATCAAACGCCACTCAATCAAAATAGTAATCTTTCTAAAGAATTGAATGCCAATATTTTTTTTAAAAGAGAAGATTTACAAGTAGTACGTTCTTATAAAATTAGAGGTGCTTACAATAAGATGTCTTCTTTAAAGGATGATGAAAAACTACGAGGAATTGTTTGTGCAAGTGCAGGAAACCATGCACAAGGTGTTGCTTTGTCTTGTAAATTGCTAAAAATAAATGGCACTATCTTTATGCCATCACCAACACCCAACCAGAAAATTAATCAGGTTAAAATGTTTGGAGAAAACTTTGTAGAAATAATAATTGAAGGCGATACTTTTGATGACGCATCAAATGCTGCAAAATTAGAATGCAACTTAAAAAAGAAAACGTTCATTCATCCTTTTGATGATAAAAAAGTTATAGAAGGGCAGGCAACTGTTGGTTTAGAAATTTTAGAGCAAACAGAAAAATCAATAGATTATCTTTTTGTTGCCATTGGTGGTGGAGGTTTATCCTCTGGTTTGTGTAGTGTTTTTAAAAAAATATCTCCAGAAACAAAAATAATTGGTGTGGAGCCAGAAGGTGCTCCATCCATGTTAACATCAATAAAAAACAATAAAAATACAGCTTTATCTACTATAGACCCTTTTGTAGATGGTGCTGCAGTAAAAAAAGTGGGTGACTTAAATTTTACCATTTGTCAACAAAATTTGCACGAAGTTATTACAGTTCCAGAAGGTAAAGTATGCCAAACCATTTTAGATTTATATAATAAAGATGCTATTGTGGTTGAACCTGCAGGAGCGTTAAGTATTGCTGCTTTAGATTTTTTTGCTGATGACATAAAAGGTAAAAATGTGGTTTGTATAGTTAGTGGTAGTAATAACGATATCACAAGAACTGCAGAAATTAAAGAACGCGCCTTATTATATGCCAATTTGAAACACTATTTTATTGTAAAATTCCCACAAAGAGCAGGAGCTTTAAAAGAGTTTGTTGCTGAAATTTTAGGGCCTAATGATGATATTACCCATTTTCAATATACCAAGAAAAATAATAGAGCTAATGGGTCAGCAGTTGTGGGTTTAGAGCTAACATCATCTAAAGATTTAGAGCCTCTAATCAAAAGAATGAAAGCAAATAATTTCTTTGGGGATTACTTAAATGATAAACCCGATTTGTTTCAGTTTTTGGTGTAAATCACAAATTTTTAGACAGCAAAGCGAAAAACTAACGCAATGCTTTTCGTGATTAATTATAAGATTTTAGTAAAAAACCTCTAATTTTTTGTTTATTTGAACAAATAATTTTTATTCTTAATAAAAGAATTGATTAATAATAATTTATGAAAGCAAAGTTTGTAGAAATTCCAGATCAGTATAAAATCACCAAATTAAAACACCAAACCAACTATTTAATAGGAGGGGAATTAAAAGAATGGAAAGGAGAAATGGCAGAGGTGTATTCTTCAATTTCATCAACTAAAGAGTACCAACCAACTTTGTTAGGTTCTGTACCTAATTTAACAGGGTACGAAGCTATTGAAGCTTTAAACTCAGCTTACAGAGCTTACGATAAAGGGCAAGGGTTGTGGCCAACAATGCGAGTAGCAGACAGAATTGAATGTATGCAAGAGTTTGCAGAGCAAATGAAAACCAAACGAGATGAGGTCGTAAAATTATTGATGTGGGAAATTGGAAAATCTTTACCAGATTCTGAAAAAGAGTTCGATAGAACCGTAGAATATATTTACGATACTATTGAGGATTACAAGCAGATGGACAGAAATTCTGCAAAGTTTCAAAAAAATAGTGGTGTTTATGCGCATGTAAGACGTGGTCCTTTAGGAGTTGTATTATGTTTGGGGCCTTATAATTACCCTTTAAATGAAACCTTTGCATTGCTAATTCCTGCTTTAATTATGGGGAATACAGCTATTTTTAAACCTGCTAAACATGGGGTTTTATTATTGTCTCCACTAATGGAAGCATTCAAGAATTCTTTTCCAGAAGGTGTGGTAAATATCATTTATGGTAGAGGTAGAGTATTGGCAACACCAATTATGAAAACTGGCAAAGTTGATGTGTTAGCATTGATTGGAAATAGTAAATCAGCGAATGCAATACAAGCCAATCATCCTTATAAAAATAGATTACGTTTGGTTTTAGGCCTAGAAGCTAAAAACCCTGGAATTGTCTTGCCAGATGCTGATTTAGATTTGGCAATTAACGAATGTATTACAGGAACAACTTCGTTTAACGGACAGCGTTGTACAGCTTTAAAAATATTATATGTGCATGAACATATAGTAGATAAATTTAATAAACGATTTGCAGAAAGATTAGATGCTCTAAAATTTGGAAATCCATGGGAGGATGGCGTAAAATTAACACCTTTACCAGAACCAGGCAAACCAGCATACATTCAAGAATTAATTGATGATGCCAAAGAAAAAGGGGCAGAAATTACAAACAAAAATGGAGGAAAAACTACTGAAAACTATATTTTTCCTGCAGTTTTATACCCTGTTTCTAAAGATATGCGAGTGTATCAAGAAGAGCAATTTGGACCCGTAATTCCTGTGGTTTCTTTTAAAAATATTCAAGAACCTTTAGATGATATGGCTGAGTCTAATTACGGACAACAAGTAAGTGTTTTTGGTAGCGAAGTAAAAACCTTAGCGCCATTAATCGATACTTTAGTAAATTTAGTGTGTAGGGTAAACTTAAATAGTGCAGCACAAAGAGGACCAGATGTATACCCTTTTACAGGTAGAAAAGATTCTGCTGTGGGTAC
Source organism: Polaribacter sp. (assembly GCA_965661915.1). GTDB lineage: Bacteria > Bacteroidota > Bacteroidia > Flavobacteriales > Flavobacteriaceae > Polaribacter. The sequence continues at coordinate 80,811 of CBFIFR010000006.1, forward strand.
ATTAAGCGTACACGATGCTTTGCGTTCCTTTTCTATTAGAACTTTTGTAGCATCTAAAGACACCGAATATAACAAAGCAATTTTAGAAGAATTATTAGATAAAAAAGCCTCTAATTTTATTAGTACAGATTATTTGTTATAGTATAATTTACTGTCATATAATTAGTTATTTGCTGTTTAAAGCTATATTAAAAAGTTGTATTTTTAATATAGCTTTTTTTTTATGTCATTTTTAAAATTACTAATTGAAACAAAAAAGAAAATTAAAAAACAAGTACATATCTTTTCCAAATACATTCGCTAATCATTAGATAAATTTTTCAGGTTTTTTATTCATAAAGAATTAACCTAATTGATTAATTATTTTAAAAACGTTTTATGTGATTTCATTTTAATAGTGTATTACAATGCTTTTTTTTGAACGAATTTCTTAAAGTATTCATTTCAATATATAGTATGATTTTATGACTGATAATTTTTTAACACTTTTAAAAATATAATAAAAAATTTATACTCATATTATTGTTTTATTCATAATAATACGTATTCCTGATTAAAATAAGTATTAAATATCGATATAAAATAAGTATAAATACTTAGTTTTGTTTTTTAAATACGTAATTATGAAAACAATTATTGTTGTAGGAAACGGAATGGTAGGTTATAAATTTTGTGAAAAATTTGTAGCGCAATCTCAAAATAAAGATTTTAAAATTATAGTATTTGGTGAAGAACCAAGGCCTGCTTATGATAGAGTTCATTTAAGTGAATTTTTTGAAAATCAAGATGCTAAAGCTTTAGAAATGGCTCCTGCAGAATGGTACAAAGAAAACAAAATTGATTTAATTGTAGATGAGCGTGTTTCTGACATCCAAAGAAATACCAAAACAATAATTACAGCAAAAAACAGGACATTTACTTACGATTACTTGGTTTTAGCAACAGGTTCTTCTGCATTTGTCCCTCCAATTAAGGGAGTGGAAAAAGAAGGTGTTTTTGTATACAGAACAATAGAAGATTTAGAAGGTATGTTAGGTTATGCAGCAAAATTAAAAGCAGAAAAACCAAACGCAAAAGCGGCAGTTTTAGGTGGTGGTTTGTTGGGTTTAGAGGCAGGAAAAGCTGTGATGGATATGGGACTAGAACCTCATATTGTAGAGTTTGCACCTAAATTAATGCCAAGACAATTAGATTCTAGAAGTAGTCAAGTGTTGCAATTGAAATTAGAATCTATTGGATTAAATATTCATTTAAGTAAAGCGACTAATCAGATTTTAGGAAATGGTGCTATAGTTGGTATGGAGTTTGGCGAAGATGATGTTTTAGATGTAGACATGTTAGTGGTTTCTGCAGGAATTCGTCCAAGAGATGAATTAGGTAAAACTTGTGGTTTAGAAATGGGCGTTCGTGGAGGAATTGTAGTCAATAATAAAATGCAAACCTCAGATTCAACTATCTATGCAATTGGAGAAGTTGCATTGTACAACCAAATGATTTATGGTTTGGTAGCTCCAGGTTACGATATGGCAGCAATTGCAGTGGATCAAATTCTAGGTAAACCAGAAAGTGTTATGCCTGCAGATATAGACATGTCTACCAAATTAAAACTAATTGGAGTTGATGTAGCAAGTTTCGGAGAGCCTTTTATGCCTGCAACTAAAGGACATTCCATTATTTTTGAAAACAAAACACAACACTTATATAAAAGAATTAATGTTAGTCACGATGGTAAAAAACTATTAGGAGGTATCTTAGTAGGTGATGCATCAGATTATAGCATGCTGCATCAAATTTATTTGAATGGAATGAAAATTCCAGAGGATCCATCTCAGTTAATTTTACCAGCAAGCGATGGTCAAGCAGCGTTTGGTGATGTTATGGATCTGCCAGATGAAGCTCAAGTTTGTTCTTGTGAGAGTGTAACCAAAGGTCAGATTTGTGGCGTGATAGAAAGTGGTGAGGCGAAAGATTTAGGAGATGTAGTTTCGTGTACAAAAGCAGGTACTGGTTGTGGTGGCTGTAAACCAATGGTGGCAGATTTAACCACAGCTACCTTAAAATCATTAGGTATTGAAGTAAAAGATTCTGTTTGTGAGCATTTTGATTTTAACAGACAAGATTTATATAAAATTATAGAAGTTAAAGGTTACAAAACTTTTAACGAAGTTCTAGATAATCATGGAAATGGTGGTCATGGATGTGAATTGTGTAAACCATTAGTAGCATCATTAATGGCAACAATTCATGCTGATACTGCGAACAAAGAATATGCAATTCAAGATTCTAATGATCGCTTCTTGGCAAACATTCAAAGAAATGGAACCTACTCTGTAGTGCCTAGAGTTCCAGGTGGAGAAATTACACCAGATAAATTAATCGCTTTGGGTCAAATTGCAAAAAAATACGATTTATATACCAAAGTAACAGGTGGTGTTCGAATCGATTTGTTTGGTGCAACTCTAAATCAACTACCCTTAATTTGGAAAGAATTAATTGCGCACGGATTTGAAAGTGGACACGCTTATGGTAAATCACTCAGAACCGTAAAAACCTGTGTAGGCTCAACTTGGTGTAGATATGGAATGGATGAAAGTGTCAGTTTTGGAATCGAATTAGAAAATAGATATAGAGGAATTCGTGCACCACACAAAATTAAAGGTGGCGTTTCAGGTTGTATTAGAGAGTGTGCAGAAGCGCGTGGAAAAGATTTTGGTTTAATTGCTGTAGAAGGTGGTTGGAACTTATATCTTGGTGGAAATGGTGGTGCAAATCCAAGACATGCAGAACTCTTTGCAGAACAAATCGATAATGAAACTGTTATAAAATACTTAGATCGATACTTAATGTTTTACATGCGAACAGCAAAACCTTTGCAAAGAACTGCTGCATGGCAAGAGCGTTTAGAAGGTGGTTTAGACTATTTAAAAGAAGTAATTATTGATGATAAATTAGGAATTGCTGCAGATTTAGAAAACGAAATGCAAACCTTAGTAAATAGATTTGAGTGCGAATGGACCCAAGCAGTAAATGATCCAGAAGTGATGAAACGTTTTAATCATTTTGTAAATAGCGAAGAAGAGGATGATAACATCGTTTTTGTTCCGTTAAGAGAGCAAAAAATGCCAGAAAAATGGATGTAATATAGTTTGTAGTTTTCAGTGAAATAAAACTCTTGTAAGGTTTCAAAAACATGGTAGGCATTAAAAAAGTAAATTTATTTGGGCGTTTTAACGGGCTTTACGCACTCGCTTTTTTTCTGAAAAAGAAAAAAGAGCTCAAACAAATGCTTCAATCCCTAACGCAAAAGCCAATGAATAGAATTAAGAAGAAATTAATTTAATAGATACAATTTTAAGACTAATTTAATAGTAAAAACCTGAAAGGTCTCAACAGAATAAAAATACAATTTCTCCAGTAGTAATTATTTCTTGCATTCAGAGATAGTAAGGAGGTTTTTAATCACATAATTATGGAATCAATACTAGAAAAATATACAACAATTAAAAAAGAAGAAGTTAAAGTTTGGTTTAAAGCAGCGTCAGTAAAAGATTTTCCAATAGATGGAGGTGCTTGTGTAAAATACAAAAACAAGCAAATTGCTGTTTTCAACTTTACAAGACTCAATAAATGGTATGCGTGCCAAAATTTATGTCCGCATAAAATGGAAATGGTGCTAAGTAGGGGTATGATTGGTGATGATAAAGGCTTGCCCAAAGTAGCTTGTCCTTTGCATAAAAAAACATTTTCCTTAGAAAATGGAGAGAATTTAAATGGCGATTTAGACGCTATTGCTACCTATCCTGTTAAGATTGAAAGAGAAAATGTGTATATTGGCTTTTTAGAATAAAAGTTTTTCGGAAAAGCTTAGAATGTCATTTTTAGCACAGTCGAGAAATCTTATAAACACAAGCTAAATTTCTAATTTACATTAATGAAACCTACAAGATTCGAAACAGCCATAGCCTTAATTGATAAAAAAAATGAAGAAGATCCAAATACATATCAAGTTGCTGGATTTGAATACCCTAAAGAACTATTGTATTCGCAAAGAATGACAAGAAAATTGTTGCAATTTGAACCTAATGCAGCTAAAGCGCTGCAAATAGCAGCTAGAGCACAACATATCTGTAGATGGGAAATTGCAAGAAAAGAGTTTCCTATGGATAGGGTTGGATATTTAAAATGGCGTGAAACACTCAAAAAAATGCACGCAAAAACTACGGGTGAAATTTTACAACAAGTTGGTTTTGATGACCAATTTGTAGATAGGGTTCAAAAAATCATCCTAAAAAAACGCATCAAAAAGAACGAAGAATCTCAAGCGTTAGAAGATGTAATTTGTTTGGTGTTTTTAGACTATTATTTTGATGAATTTGCAGCAAAACATTCTGATGAAAAAGTGATTGATATTCTCCAAAAAACCTGGGTAAAAATGTCGGATAAAGGGCATAAAGCTGCTTTAGAATTGCCATTTTCTGAAAAAGGTTTAGCACTCGTAAAACAAGCTATTTCATAAATTAGTGCAATGACAAAAAATGGTAATTCTTTAGATCAACGTACGTTTTCTAAATTAAGCCGATTGTATATTATAGCTTTAAGTACAATAGCACTTTCTGTTGTAGTAAGTCAAATTTTTGTTCGTAATCATTTAAAAACACAACAAAGTGATTCTACTGTAATTAACGTTGCTGGTAGACAAAGAATGTTGAGTCAAAAATTAACCAAAGAAATTGTTTCTCTTACGGTTTATTCTGATGAGAATAATCGAAATCAACTAAAAAATAAGATCAAAAAAACCTTGTCTTTGTGGCAATTATCTCATAAAGCATTGCAAAAAGGGGATGACTCTTTGGGGCTTCCTGCTAAAAAAAGTGAAAAAATTGATAAAAAATTTTCTAAGATAAATCCTGTTTTTAATAAAATTCTAAATGCATCTACATCAATTGTTCAAAAAATAGAGCATAATCCTTTAATTACTCAAGAAGATTTGAGTGCTGATATTGAAAAAGTAACTAAAAACGAAAGTACTTTTTTATTGATGATGGATGATATTGTAAACCAATATGAAAAAGAAGCTGATGCAAAAGTAGTTTGGTTAAGAAAATTGGAGTTCTCGCTAATGGTTTTAACCTTGCTAATTCTGTTGGCTGAGTTTTTATTTATTTTCTGGCCAACAGCAAAATCTGTAAAAGCAACATTGTCAGAATTGTTATCAGCAGAAAAAAAAGCTAAAAAAATGGCTTTTGATGCTGACATGTTGAGTGCTGCAAAAGAAAAATCAATTAAAGAATTACGCGCATTAAGTCATGCAATGGATGAAACCTTACTGTTTGCTCGTATTTCTCAATCAGGTACAATTATTCATATAGGAAACAAGTTTTCACGGTTGTTTAAGACATCAAGATTTAAGCAAGATGTTTTATTTTGGAAATTTTTAAGTAAAGATAAAAATGAAGAACTTAAGATAGAAGCGTTAATCAATAAAAATAAAAAAACAGGTTGGCAAGGAGAGGTAAAAGCAACAACTAAAGATAATATTGCTATTTGGTTAGAAATGTCCATCATTCCATATAGACCCACAGAAGATAGGTCAGAATTATTAATTATTGCATCAGAAATTACTGAAAGAAAAGAGGCACAAATCGAAATAGAACGACTTACAGAAGCTAGTTTCGAAGAGAAAATGAGTCAACAAAAAATAATTTCTAGTAAAATTATAGAGAACCAAGAAAATGAACAAAATAGAATTGCCAAAGATGTTCACGATGGAATTGGTCAAATGTTAACAGGGTTAAAATTTAATTTAGAAAGTATCAATTTAGACAATTTAGAGAAATCAAAAGAAAAAATTGAGCACCTAAAAGTACTCACCACAAATATTATTAAAGGGGTAAGAACCGCTACTTTTAATTTAACTCCACCAGAATTATCAGATCACGGAATTGTGCCAGCATTAACCAAGCTTACTCAAGAATTAGCAAAATTAACAGGAAAAGAGATTGTACTGTTTAACAAATCAGACTTTAACAAACGTCTAGATTCTTTGGTAGAGGTTAATATTTACAGAATTACTCAAGAAGCTATCAATAATGCTATAAAATATGCAGGGTCTTCACATATTTTGGTAACTCTCTCTCATAGTAAAAAATTGTTAAGTATTGTTATAGATGATGATGGAAAAGGTTTTGAGCCATCAAAAGTAAAAAAAGTGAAAAATGGAGATGGTGGGATGGGAATGACCTTTATGAAAGAGCGTATTAAATATATTGAAGGAAGATTGTTTTTAACATCAGAATTAGGAAAAGGGACCAGAGTTACTTTGAATATTCCTATTTAAGAAAATGAATCCACCCAGTTTTGTCACTTCGAAGTAATGAGAAGTCACATAAAAGTGATAACACAAACCTGTAATACTTTATGAGATTTCTCACTATCGTTCGAAATGACATGTAATAAGGAGAAAATTGGTAAAAAACAATTATTCAAACTAACTATTCAAAAAGGAGAAAGAAGGATTCACTTCTCTAACAAGAGCCTGTTTTTTATCTCGCCTCCATTTTTTTATTTCTTTTTCACGTGCAATTGCCAATTGTATCCAAGTATATTTTTCATAATACACTAAAAATTCAATATTATATTTAGCTGCAAATGTTTTCTTTTTCTCAAGTATGTTTGTGTGATGCTGTAATAATCTTTCTTTTAAGTTATTAGTTACTCCAATGTAAAATGTTGAGCGATATTTATTTGAGATTATATAAACATAATAACTATGAAATCTTTTTTGTGGGTTTAGCATTTTCTTTTAAAGGTAAGAAAAAAGGGTTAATAACTTAATTATAATTTCTTTAATAAAAGAAAAGAAGATACAAAACCACAACGCTTGTCACTTCGACGTCAGGAGAAGTCTCATAACAATGATAAAGTTTGCGTGTGTTTCTTTATGAGATTTCTCCCAAAAGGGCGAAATGACAAAACTGGATGGAGACAAAACTGGTTGAGGATAAAATTGAGTGTTTACTTTTTTACAACACTTGTCATTACCACTTTAGGAGAAGCCTCACAAAAAGAGTCACACAAAACCACAACGTTTGTCACTTCGACGTCAGGAGAAGTCTCATAACAGTGCCAATACAATAGAGACATTCTTTATGAGATTTCTCCCAAAAGGTCGAAATGTCAAAGAGTACCCAATAAATACGTAGTTTTACTTAAAATCCTTATTTTTGTATATACAAATTAGTTGAATTATGATAGATGTAGTTTTAGCAGACGACCATGTTTTGGTAAGAGATGGTATTAAGGCACTTTTAGAAGATCAATCAGATATTGCTGTCATAGACGAAGCTTCAAACGGAAAAGAAGCGTTAGAAGTAATATCGAAAAACAAACCAGATGTTTTAATTGTTGACATTCGTATGCCAGAAATGAATGGTATAGAAGTGGTTACTGAGATTACTAAAAGTCATAAAGATGTAAAAACATTGATGCTTTCTATGCACGATTCAGAAGAATATGTGGTGCAATCTATACAAGCTGGTGCAGACGGATACTTGCTAAAAGGTTCAAGTAAAGAAGAGTTCTTAAAAGCGGTTCATAAAGTAGCATCAGGAGAAAAGTATTTTACAGGTGATGTTTCTGCAATTATTATGAGCAACTTTGTGAACGGAAATGTAAACAAACAAAGTATAGGAAAAGTTGAGATTAAAGCGCTTCCTTTTAAACTTACAAAACGAGAAAGACAAATTTTAGACTTGGTTCTAGAATTAAAAAATAATAAAGATATTGCTGAAGAACTTCAAATCAGCAAAAGAACAGCAGAAGTACATCGCTTTAATTTAATGAAGAAATTAGAAGTCAAAAACCTAATGGAATTAACCAATAAAGCAAAAGAGTACCAATTAATTTAATTTCTTTCAACATTGTTTTTCAAAACAATCATATTTTATGATGATTTTTGATAAATCCATAAAATGATTATTTAGTAATTGTCATTTTACTAATAATTAAAATATACGTAATTTTTTACTTTAAATTAAGTATTTATACTTAGTTTTGTTTGTCGATGAATATCACAAAAACAAAATTTTATCTAAAACCTTAGTTCAAAATGATAAAAAATGAAGTAAAAACTACCTGTTCTTATTGTGGAGTAGGTTGTGGAATTATCGTAAAAAAAGATTGTAACAACAAGGTTTTTGTTGAAGGTGATAAAGACCATCCTGTAAATAGAGGAATGTTGTGTTCTAAAGGGATGAATTTACATTATGTTGCTAATGATACTTCAGATAGAATTTTATATCCAGAAATGCGCTGGTCTCGATCTCATCCTCGAGAAAGAGTTTCTTGGGATACTGCTTTAAATAGAGCAGCAAATGTTTTTAAATCTATTATTAAAAAATACGGTCCAGATTCAGTAGCTTTTTACGTATCAGGACAAAGTTTAACAGAAGAATATTACATTGCCAATAAACTTACAAAGGGGTTTTTAGGAACAAATAATATTGATACGAATTCAAGATTATGTATGAGTTCTGCAGTTGTGGGCTACAAAAAAACTTTTGGAGAAGATAGTGTTCCTATTTCGTATGCAGATATAGAATTAGCAGATACTTTTTTAATTACAGGCGCAAATCCTGCTTGGTGTCATCCCATTTTATTTAGAAGGATAGAACAACATAAAGAGAAAAACCAGAATGTAAAAATAATTGTCATTGATCCGCGTAAAACAGATTCCGCCAATTTTGCAGATTTACATTTACAACTTACTCCAGGAACAGATGTAGTTTTATACAATGCAATTGGTAGACGTCTCTATAAGAAAGGTTTAATTGATGAAAACTTTATCAAAAAACATACCCAAGGTTTTGAGAATTATAAGAAAATAATTTTAGGAACAAATCTTAAAAAGGCTTCGAAGATAACTGGAGTTTCAGAAAATGATATAGAAAAAGCTGCAGAAATGATTGGGCTTTCTAAAGGCTTTATTAGCATGTGGGCAATGGGTCTAAACCAAAGTGTTGTGGGTACAGACAAAAATGTATCACTCTTAAACTTATCATTAATTACAGGTCAGGTTGGTAAACCTGGTTCTGGACCTTTTTCATTAACAGGTCAACCTAATGCAATGGGTGGTCGTGAAGTTGGTGGAATGGCAAATTTATTGGCAGTTCACAAAGACTTACAAAACCCAGAACACAGAAGAGAAGTTGCGCAATTTTGGGGTGTGGATAAAATATCACCAAAACCAGGGTTAACTGCTACAGAAATGTTTGACGCCCTAGAAAGCGGAAAATTAAAGGCAGTATGGATTGCCTGTACAAATCCGTTAGTGAGTTTGCCAAATTCACATCAAATAGAAAAAGCAATGGCAAATTCTAAGTTTGTGGTAGTGCAAGAAATTTCTCATAAATCTGATACTGTAAAATATGCAGATTTGGTTTTACCAGCAGCAGCTTGGTTAGAGAAAGAAGGAACTATGACAAATTCTGAACGTAGAATTTCGCACTTACCAAAAGAGATTGATGCGCCTGGAGAAGCTAGACCAGATGTAGAAATTTTCTGCGATTTCGCACAAAGAATGGGTTTTAGAGGATTTAACTATAATAGTACAGAAGAAATTTATGATGAATATGCTTCTATGACCAAAGGCACTAATATTGATGTTTCTTTTTTAAATTACGATCGATTAAAAGCAGAGGGTACTTTTCAATGGCCAGTAAATGAGTATAGAAGTAAAGGAACATCGCGTCTTTTTGAAGATAAAAAATTCTATACACCATCACAAAAAGCCATTTTTAACATTCCTTCATCCATAGAAAATACAGCAGTTCCAACTTCAGATGAGTTTCCATTAATTTTAACCACTGGTCGTATTCGAGATCAATGGCACACCATGACCAAAACAGGAAAAGTATCACGTTTAAAAACACATTATCCCAAACCTGTTTTAGAAATTAATCCCATTGATGCATATCTAAATAATATCAAAGATGGAGATATTACAGAAATTAAAAGTGTAAATGGAACAGTTAGAGTGCGTGCAAAAGTTACGGATGCCATTAAAGAAGGCGTAGTTTTTTTACCTATGCATTGGGGTAAAGTTTTGCAAAGTAACTTAAATAGAGCAAATAATTTAACCAATACGCATGTAGATCCTGTATCTAAAGAACCAGATTTTAAATTTACAACAGTTTCCGTTTCTAAGTATAAAAAACCAAAAGAGAAAATTATAATTGCAGGTGCTGGTGCTGCCGCTTTTCGTTTTTTACAGAATTATAGAGATTATAATGAGACTGATGAAATTCATGTTTTCTCAAAAGAGTCTAACTTGTTTTACAACCGTGTTTTATTGCCAGAATATATTACGGAAGAATTAACTTGGCAACAGTTATTGAAGATTAAAAATGCGGAATTAAGCAGTTTAAATATTCAAATTCATCCAGAAACGATTATTGATAAAATTGATAAAGAAAATAAAAAAGTAAGGGATTCTAAAGGTGAAGTTCACTCTTTTGATAAATTAATTTTAGCCACTGGAAGTAGAGCATTTATACCAAGAGATGTGCAGATCGATTTGCCTGGTCGTTTTACAATGCGTAACAAAAGTGATGCAGATAGTTTCAAAAAATACTTAGACAATACAGGTTTGCCTCCAGAAGAACAACACGTTGTTATTGTTGGTGGTGGTTTGTTAGGTTTAGAATTGGCAGCTGCTATGAAGCATAAGAATGTGAAGATTACCATCATTCAAAGAGCATCAAGATTAATGGAGCGTCAATTGGATAAAATTTCGAGTAAATTATTGTCTTTAGATGTTCAAGAAAGAGGAATTCAAATTTATTTTGATAACGAAGTAAGTACTGTTTTTGATGATGAAGATACAGGTGAATTAACCATCAACCTAAAATCTGGAAAATACATTACAGCCAATGCAATTGTCTATGCAATTGGTACAAGACCAAATATAGAAATGGCTAAAAATAGTGGAATTGTCTGTGGAAGAGGTGTAAAAGTAAATCAACATTTACAATCTTCGCAACCAGAGATTTTTGCCATTGGGGAAATTGCAGAATTCGAAAATAAATTATTCGGAATTACATCAGCAGCAGAAGAACAAGCCGGAATTTTAGCCAATTTTATTGCAGGAGATATTAGCGAATCGTATAAAGGCTCTGTATTAATGAATATATTGAAATTCAACGATTTAAACTTGTGTAGTATTGGTGAAATAGAAGTTCCAGAAAATGATAATAGTTACGAAGAAATTATTTTTACAGATATTTCTAAACGTTACTACAAGAAATGTATTGTAAAAGATGATTTGTTGATAGGTGCAGTTTTAATGGGAGATAAAAAAGAGTTTGCTGAGTTCAAAACAATGATTGAAAGCAAAATCGAAATGTCTGATAAACGTGATACACTATTAAGAGGTTCCTCAAACACTGAACCAATGTTAGGTGAATTGGTGTGTTCTTGCAGCCAAGTGGGTTCTGGAAATATTGAAGATGCGATAGCAAAAGGTTGTACAAATTTTACAGAATTATGTAATAAAACAGGAGCAGGTTTAGGTTGCGGAAGTTGCAAAACAGAAGTAAGAGAGATCTTAAATAGTGCAAAAGTAGGGGTATGAAACAATTAAATAGAGTTATTGTAAAAGGAGGGGTATTATCTCCAGGAGAACTAAAGTACATTTGCGAATCTGCAGAAAGCTTGGGCTGTAAAACGATTTCTTTTGGCTCTAGGCAAGATATTTTATTGCCTAAAAAAGTAAAATCAGAAGATTTAAAAGAATTTGACAATCTTCAAGTTGCAGAGTTTGATGAAGTTGGGATAGAAAATGTAGTTTCTTCTTATGTTTGTGCAGATATTTTGTCTTCTACTTCTTGGTTAACAGGAGATAAGTATTTATATATTTTAGAGCAATTTAAAGCGAAATCAACCCTAAAAATTAACATTACAGACCCAAAACAAAGACTGGTTCCTTTGTTTACTGGGCATATTAATTTTATCGCTTCAGAGCATGAAGATTACTGGTATTTGTACATCAGATTGCCAGAGTGGAAAACTACAAAAATGTATCCTGCTTTAATTTATAGTTGGGATTTGTTTAAAATTGAAACTGCAATAGAAAACCTTCTAAAAGAAGAACCAGAGGATATAGAAACTATTTTTGAGTTGGTTACAGATGCTGTAGATACCAATAACAGAACTGTAGATAAACCCCTAGAAGTTCCTTTTTACCCTTTTCCTTATTTTGAAGGAATGAACAAAATAGGAATGGATAAATATTGGTTGGGTTTGTATTGGAGAAATAATAAATATAATATTTCTTTTCTAAAGGATATGTGCGAGTTGTGCTTTGAAAATAAAATTGGTAAAATTTCCATTACCCCTTGGAAATCTTTTATTGTTAAAGGTATTCCAAGAGAATCTAAATTAATCTGGGAAAAGTTTTTAGGTAAAAGAGGTATCAATGTTCGTCATTCTATGTTAGAGTTGAACTGGCATTTGCCAGTTGCCAATAAAGAGGCGTTGAATTTAAAAAAATACTTAGTTGCTAACTTTGATCAAAATGATATTAGTACTTACGGCTTAACATTTGCAATAACAAATTATGGCAAAACCTCTTATTTTTTTACCTCTATTGTTATTCAAAAAAATAAGCAACCAGAGTTAATTGGTAATTTTCAAACAAGAGATACCTACAATTTGTTGTATGCCAAAAATTTTGATCCAAATACTAGAGAATACATTACTCATGTTCAAGATATAGATAAGGTAGAATTACCAGGGTTATTGATGGAATTAAGTCAACTATATTTTGATGATTTAGGTATAGAAAAAGAAGCAGAAAAAGAAGTACAAACTAAAAAACAAGCTATAAAATTAGAGGTGTATCAATGTAAAGATTGTTTAACAATTTACGATCAAACTTTTGGAGATAAAACGCAAGATATTTTACCAAAAACTAGTTTTAATAAGCTTCCAGATAGTTATAAATGTTCGCTTTGTGAAGCACCAAAAAGTAATTTTGAAAAAAGAATTTTAGAAAATAAAATATAAATGATAGCAGCTACTTCACATATTAATTTATCACACAATAAATACAATGCAGGAACCTGTGATATTTGTAACAGTGAAAGTTGTTTAATCTACAACTATTCTAAGAATCTTTTAGGAGATAAAACCACACAAAATACCATTATTAAATGCAAAAAAGGACAACAGTTTATTATTGAAGGAGCTCCAGTAAATGGTTTGTTTTTCATAAAAAAAGGAACTGTAAAAGTTTTTAGAACTGGTATTAATGGACGTGAACAAATTGTTCGTTTTGCCAAAGATTGTGAAATTATTGGACATCGTGGTTTTGGAACGCAAGAATACTATTCTATTGGTGCAATTGCAATTCAAGATACAGATTTGTATTATTTTTCTAAAGAATACCTGCAAAAAATTTTAATAGAAAATCCGAATTTTACTTATGACATGATGTTGTTCTACGCCAACGAACTTAATAGAAGCGAATCTAAAGTAAAGTCCATTTCTCAAATGACAGTTCGAGAACGTGTCATAGACACCTTATTATACATTCATAGAAAATTTGGGAATTTAAGAGGATATCTAAACTTACCTTTAAGCAGAAAAGAATATGCAGATTATGCAGGTACTACAGAAGAGCAAGTTATCAGAATGTTTTCTGCGCTTAAAAAAGAAGGATTAATTACTACAAAAGGAAAAAAAATTGCTATCAACAATATCCAATCACTTAAAAATGAAATTAGCGAACATAATTACTTTTTAGATTCTTAACATAGTGCTATTTGAATTGATTTTAAAAGCCTTTTTAGTTTAAAAAAACTCGAAAGGCTTTTCTTTTTTAGAAAAAATAAGTATTACAAAAATATAAGTAAGTAATTTTATTATTTAGTAATAATCATAAAATGAGTTATTTATATGAGAAACATGTTTTTTAGCAGTTTTTAACATGTTTTAAAAAGAGGTTTTAGTATGGGTTTTTCCATATAATAGATTCAACACTACTTATATATTTGTAAAAAAATAAGTATTAATACGTAGATTACTAAAACTTACTAAAAATGAAATGGCTACTTAAAAAATCAACTTACATCTTACCAGCAGCAATGTTATTATTTGCTTGTGGAGGTAAAACAACAAAAAAAGAAACTACTAC
>CBFIFR010000007.1:0-91224 GCA_965661915.1 Polaribacter sp.
TTATTTAGACAATCCTAGAATACCTAAATCTACCAATTCTATTGAATCTTTTTTTGGACATATGAAAAATCATTTGAACATTCATAGAGGCTTATCTTATAAACACAGAAAGCAATATTTAATGTGGTATCTATTTTTTAAAAATAAAAAATAAGGTTTTTTAAGCCATAAACTTACCAGTAAAAGAAAAAAGAGACTGAAATAAATCTCAATCTCTTCTTTTACTGTATAAGGTTAATTTTATCGCTAATAAGTTGCTCCTCAGCAGAGCTTATGTCTTTTTCAAATTAACAAATCCAATATAATGATAAGTTTCCTGAAAATTACCAACTATTTTTGACCACATTACCCTTTTATTAAAGTTTACTAAAACTGGTTTCCAATTTTTTTGTAGGATGAAAAAAAAATAAAAAAAAATTTGTTTGACTTCTGGAAGTTTATCTATCAAAAAAAAATAATTTGCTAATTGATGGTTTATAGAATTTGTTTAATTCTTTATAGAGATGCAACTTTAAAATTATCACAATTTTATCGGTTTTTTATGCTGAACCCAATACAGCAATCAAATAGTATTTATACTTTTAAAACATATACTTGTGGGTACTAAAAAAAAAGGACTTCGTAAAAAGTCCTTTCATTTCTGTATAATATTCTTGTAGCTAATAAGTTGATCCAACTATGTCTTTATAAGATTAATGCTCTTATATAATTATTATTGGCAAGAAAGTTAACTAACCATTTTTGTTTAAGCAGCATTATCAAAATTTAGTACTATTTGCTATTCTCCAAATAAGTGAAGTTCTGTAAACTCTTTATCTAGTATAATAGTTTGTGAACCAAAACTTTCTGAGCTTTCT
Source organism: Polaribacter sp. (assembly GCA_965661915.1). Taxonomy (GTDB): domain Bacteria; phylum Bacteroidota; class Bacteroidia; order Flavobacteriales; family Flavobacteriaceae; genus Polaribacter. The sequence continues at coordinate 858 of CBFIFR010000007.1, forward strand.
ATAGATATTTCTACATTATCTATTTGAACTGATGTGATTGTAAAAGGCAAGTTATGTAAAACAACATTAAACTTAGTATAGCTAGCATCAAAAGTACCTTCTTTGTGTTGTTGTAAGATAAATTCTGTCTTTTTTCCTGTTACTTTAAAAGTACGTAAACTATATCTTCCTTTTTTGTAATCGTATCCATCATGTGCATCATCATAAAGTTTAGATCGCTCTTTACCTTTTTTGTAATATACATCTAAAGTAATTTCATCAAAATCTTTTTCTCCAACATATTGTTGTACAGGATACTTTGGTATTACAGCACCTTCTTTAATAAAAATTGGCATACTGTCTAAATCTGCATCTACCCAAGTTTCTTTTCCACCTTCTATCAATTCGTTTGTCCAAAAGTTATACCATTTACCTCTAGGGATATACATTCTTCTTCCTTTAGAATTAGGCTCTTGAATAGGACAAACTAAAATATGTTCGCCATAAACAAACTCATCACTTCTATAATGGGTTTGTTGATCTTCTTGATCAAATAATACTAAAGATTTTAAAATTGGAGTTCCGTTTTTGATATGATTCCAAAAAGCTGTGTATAAATAAGGTAATAATTGATATCTAATTTCTACAAACTTTCTGACGATATCTGTTATTTCTTTACCAAATACCCAAGGTTCTTGATCTCCATGATCACCAGAAGAGTGAACTCGACAGAAAACATGAAAAATTCCTAATTGAATCCATCTTGCAAATAATTCGCCTTGAGGTTGTTCTGCAAATCCACCAATATCAGATCCTGCAAAAGAGAAACCAGACATTGCCATTCTTTGTGCTTGATTGTTTGCTATTGCTAAATGTTCCCAAGTTGCTACATTATCTCCCATCCAAGTTGAGGTATATCTTTGTGTACCTGAATACGCAGCTCTTGTAATTACAAATGGACGCTTTGGATAAGAATATTTCTTTAATCCATGATATGTTGCACGCGCCATTTGCATTCCGTAAACATTGTGCGCTTTTCTGTGTGAGCAATGATTACCATCATAATTATGACGCACATCATTTGGAAAAGACTTGTTAGGGACATCCATTACTGCAGGTTCGTTCATGTCATTCCAAACACCTTTTACACCTATATCTTCTATTAATTCTTGGAATAGACCAGACCACCATTCTCTAACTTCTGGTCTTGTGTAATCTGGAAAATAACATTCTCCAGGCCAAACTTTACCTTTCATGTAAGGTCCATCTGCACGTTTACAAAAGTAATCTTTATCTAAAGCTTCTTTAAAAACATCGTATTTTAAGTCGATTTTAATCCCAGGATCAATTATAACAACGGTTTTAAAACCATCATCTTCTAATTCTTTTACCATCCTTTTTGGATCTGGGAAATAATTTTTATCCCAAGTAAAACAACGGAATCCATCCATATAATCAATATCTAAATAAATGGCATCACAAGGAATTTGTAAATCTCTAAATGTTTTTGTGACTTCTTTTACATTGCTTTCAGGGTAATAACTCCATTTACATTGGTGGAATCCTAATGCCCATAAAGGAGGTAGTGCATGCGGTTTACCAGTTAAATCTGTGTAGTTTGCAACAACATCGCTCATTTTTGGTCCGTAAATAAAGTAGTAATTCATTTCCCCACCTTGTGCCCAAAAACTTGTTACATTTCTTCTTTCTTGTGCAAAATCGAAATGTGTTTTAAAAGTATTGTCAAAGAAAATACCATAAGATTTGTTATTATGTATCGAGGTGTAAAAAGGAACAGCTTTATAAATAGGGTCTGTATTTTTACCAAACGCATAAGAGTCTGTTACCCAGTTTTCAAAACGCTTGCCTTTTAAATTTACATCTACAGGCTTATCTCCTAAACCATAATAACTCTCAGCTTTTTGAGAAACCTTACTCATTTTTACAATATCACCACCAAACTCATAACTTTCTTCCCAATGAAAACCAATTTCGTCTTCATTAATCAAAACCATATCAAGTGCATCATACAAGCGTACTTGTAAACTAAGTTTTTCTACTTTACAAATTAGTTTTGATGTGGTAATAATATAGTGTATATCATCTTCTGAAACTTCTAAAAAGTTATATCCTCTAGAAGCATGAATAGTTACTCCGTATGAAAAATCATTTTCAAATTTCCCTGTGGTGGCATATCTAAACCTTATAACACTGTCTCTTACTACAGTAAGTTGTAAAATAACGTTATTCTTGGTAGTAAAGTAAAGTGTATCTACATCTTTTCTGTAGTCGATAATTTCTGATGGAAATAAATTTCCTTTTTGTTCTAATTCTGTATTAACAATCATTGATTTGGTTGTTTATTTGACCGGTAAAAATCGTAAATCTTTATGAAAGTGTAAACTTTTAAACTCTTTTTTTACGATAACCTATTCGTCTTATTTAAAGTCAAAAATATTGCTTATTTATTTAATAATTAGTGAATTGAAAATTGTTTTATAAAAATTTATGAAGTCTTAAAATAGACTTATATTTTTATGAAGTGTAAAAAAATAAGTCTTCTTTTTTATTATTATGATAGTAAAATATATAGTATATAGAAAAAGAAGACTTATAAAATGATTATTTAAATTTAAGGGCAATCATACCCAATGGTGGTAAATTTAATTCGATAGAATTTTCTCTACTATTCCATTCTTTCTTGTCAGAATTTAATTTGATGTTTTTGTAGTTGTCAGTACCATTGTATTTTTTTGCATCACTATTAAAAACTTCTTTTAAAGTTCCTGTTTTTGGTAAACCTACTCTGTAATTTTCTCTAGGTTCAGGAGTTAAGTTTAAAATAACAATAACATTATCTTTTTCATCCTCGCCTTTTCTAATAAAAGATAGTACAGAGTTTTGATGATCTCCATGATCTATCCATTCAAAACCTTCATGAGAAAATTGTTTTTGATGTAAAGCTGGTTCTTTCTTATATAATTTATTCAAATCTTTTACAAGTGTTTGAGCTCCCTTATGAACATCATAATTTAATAAATGCCAATCTAAACTAGTTTGAAAATTCCACTCGCTTGTTTGTCCGAATTCGCCACCTTGAAATAACAATTTTGCTCCAGGATGAGTATACATAAAGCTATATAATAATCTTAAGTTTCCAAATTTTTGCCATTCATCACCTGGCATTTTTTCTACAATAGCTTTTTTACCATACACTACTTCATCATGTGAAAGTGGTAGCATAAAATTTTCTGTAAAGGCATAATTTAAACTAAAAGTCAAATCATTTTGATGATGTTTTCTGTAAATAGGTTCTTTAGAGAAATACTCTAAAGCATCATGCATCCAACCCATCATCCATTTCATACCAAAGCCTAAACCACCTGTATAAATCGGCCTAGAAACTTGTGGAAAGGAAGTAGATTCTTCTGCAATTGTCTGTACATCAGGGAAGCTTTCATAAACTGCGGCATTCATTTCTTTGATAAAACTGATAGCTTCTAAATTTTCTCTTCCTCCAAATTCATTTGGTTCCCATTGACCTTCTTCTCTTGAGTAGTCTAAGAACAACATTGAAGCTACAGCATCTACACGTAAACCATCAGCATGATATTTGTCTAACCAAAAAATAGCATTACTGATTAAGAACGATTTAATTTCGTTTCTACCATAATTAAAAATTAAACTTTTCCAGTCTTGATGGTATCCTTTTCTTCTATCTGGATGTTCATATAAATGAGACCCATCAAAGAAACCCAATCCATGGTCATCAGAAGGGAAATGAGATGGTACCCAATCTAATAAAACTCCAATTCCTTTTTCGTGAAACTTGTCTACCAAGTATTTGAATTCATCAGGATAACCAAAACGAGATGTGGGTGCAAAATATCCTGTTAATTGATAACCCCAACTTGGGTCATATGGATATTCCATAATGGGCATAAATTCTACATGCGTAAAATTCATCTCATTAACATAATCAACCAATTCATCTGCTAATTCTCTGTAACTTAAAAAACGATTCTCTTCAATTTGTTTTTTCCAAGAACCTAAATGAACTTCGTACACAGAAAAAGGAGCGTCTAAGGCATTATTTTTCTTTCTGTTTTTCATCCATTTTTTATCCTGCCACTCGTAATTATCATCCCAAACTTCAGAGGCAGTTCTGGGTGGATGCTCACATCTTCTTGCAAAAGGATCTGCTTTTTCGGTTCTAATATCGTTATTAGCACTTTGTATTTTATATTTATACGTTGCTCCTTTGCTAATTCCAGGGATAAAACCTTCCCAAATTCCACTCCCATCCCAACGAACGTTTAATTGATGTTCTCCTTCTAACCAAAAATTAAAATCTCCTACTACAGAAACCATTTTTGCACTTGGTGCCCAAACTGCGAAATAAGTTCCTTCTTCACCATCTACAGTAATTATATGAGAACCAAATTTTTCATAAAGGCGATAGTGTTTACCTGCTTGAAAAAGGTTGATGTCGAATTCTGTAAATAGACTGTGTACTTTTGTTTGTGCCATAATTTTATGAGTTCAAAATGTTTGCAATACCCTTTAATGGAATAATTGTCCATTTGGGTCTTGAGTTAAGTTCGTAGCCTAACTCGTAAATTGCTTTTTCTAATAAGCAATATTTTAATAAATAAATTCTTTCGTTTGTGTAACCAATAGATAAATTTTCTTGTTGCGTTATTTCTCTATAGGTCTCTAAAAATACAGAAATCATGTATTTGTAGAGTAATTCTCCATATTCAAAAAGATCTTCTTGAGATTTAGAGTAGTTTTCTTGATGTTTAAAAATAATAGAATAAATAGCATAATGAAAAGACCTGAATAAACCTGCCACATCTTTTAAAGGAGGTTGTTTTACTTTACGATCTCTAATGGTGCTTTCTGGTTCCCCTTCAAAATCCAAAATACAGAAATCATCATCTTGCACTAAAATTTGCCCTAAATGATAATCACCATGGATTCTAATGCGTTCACCTTTTAGTTTTGTCCAGTCAAAATTTACCAAACGTTTTCTGATTTCATTTTTATTTTCTAAAAACTCATGAGCCAACTGCAAAGAATTTCCGTTTAATTTATGAAGGTTATTTTCTGTAAGATTTAATCTATTTTGGAATTGATAGGTTAATCTGTTTTTCAGCCAAACTGTATAATCACCATTAAAACTAGTGGGTGTAAAAGCAGTTTCTTCGAACTCAGATCCTAAAGCGATATGCATTTCAGCAGTTCGTTTCGCTAAAAGTTGAATTTTATTCAAGAGATTTAGTCCAATCCAATCTACAATTTGAGGAGGAAGTTCAGCTATTTTTTTTCTTTTAAATATTTCAATATCTGGTAATTCTTTGAATTCTATTTTTTTGCTATCTATTGATGTAAAAATAACATTCAGTTCTTTTAAAAAGTACTCCCAAGCATCACCATTATTAGGAACTAATTTTTGCATTAAACCAATGGTAATGTTGGTGTTTTCAGAATCAATAATATTCATGCTTCCTAAATATGGAGGTGTATTTTTAAAATCTTTTTTATCAGATAAAAAACGACTCATTTCATAATCTGGATTTTTATCTGCATAAATTCTTCTGAAAAACTTTAAAATAAAAGCATCATTGTAAATGATTGATGTGTTGCTTTGTTCAACACCCATAAATTTTGATGATTCGTATTCTGGGAAATTAAAGCCTTCTGTTTTATGATATTGCACAGGAGTTTTATCAACTGGTAAGGCAGAACTTATTCTGTCATATACTACTTTTCTAAAAGCTTCTAGGTGCATTGCATCAATAATAAAACCTTCTTGGTTTTTTAATTTAACAGGTAAAATTCGACCTTCTTTTGCATACGCTACATCAGCTACAAAAGCTATTGGTAAAAAATAATGATGATAAAAAGCTTCGACAAAATCGACTTCTAGAATCAACCCAAAATATACTTCTCCTGCCTGTTGAATTCTAAAGTATTCGCTGAGTTCTACATATTTTAGTTTGCTAGATTTTCCTCCATACCAACGTTGTTTTAAAATATATTCTTCTAAAACATCAGACAAAAAAACGTTTACAAAATCTTTATTTTCTATTAATTCTTCCCATTTACTTTCCGAAGAAAATAGTGATGAATTAGATTTTGTTTTCGTCTTTTGGGTCATTAAATGTTATTTATTAATTTTAAAAATGTGAAATGGTAATGTTGCATGTAGTTCTACATAATTCCACTCATGATACCAATTGTAGCTATTTCTGGTTACTAAATCAACAACTTCAATTTTATGACCATGATTTATACCTAAATCATATAAAGGTACTTGGACAGAACCAGTCTGAGAGTTCCAAGCGTCTAGGCTTATAATTGTTAAGGTCTCATTCGTTTTGTTGTTATTCCATTTGTAAAATGCAATCAATTGGTCGTTACCAGTTTCAATAAATTTAATATTGTTGGTTTGTTGAAATGATTCGTTTTCCTTTCTAATCTGATTAATTTTAGATATTAAAGTGGTTACTTTATTTTCTTTGAACCAATCATAATGGCAAATCTGAAATTTCTCGGACATGTAATATTCTTCTTTTCCAGGAATTGGCTCGCTTATCATTTGTTCGAAAACAGGACCGTAAATACCTATACTAGAACTTAAGGTAGCCGCTAAAGCATAACGTTGCAAATACTTGCTTTCTGGAGCGCCTTGTAAATGAAAAGGATTAATATCTGGAGTATTTGGCCAGAAATTTGGTTGCATGTATTCTTTTTGTGATGTCTGAGTTAAATCGTTCATATACTCAATCAACTCGTGTTTAGAATCTCTCCAAGTAAAATAAGTATACGATTGTGTGTACCCTTGTTTTGCCAATTGCTGCATTACTTTAGGTTTTGTAAAGGCTTCAGCTAAAAAGATAATATCTGGATGTTGTTTTTTTACTTCTGTAATTATCCAGTTCCAGAAATAATAAGGTTTTGTATGCGGATTATCTACTCTAAAAACGTTAATTCCTAGGTCAATCCAATACAATAAAGTGTCTAAACATTCTTGCCAAAGATTTTTGTAATCTTTCGATTCCCAATAGATTGGTAAAATATCTTGGTATTTTTTTGGTGGATTTTCTGCATATTGTACTGTTCCATCAGGTCTCCATTTAAACCAATCTGGATGTTCTGTAACCCATGGATGATCTGGTGCAGCTTGCAACGCATAATCCATAGCAACTTCAATGCCTTGTTTTTTTGCTTCAGAGATTAAGTTTTTAAAATCGTCTACACTACCTAATTGAGGATGAATATCTTTATGACCTCCATGTTTAGAACCAATTCCCCAAGTAGAACCAACATCTCCATCTTGTGCTACAGTAGTGTTGTTTTTTCCTTTTCTGTTTACTTCTCCAATAGGATGAATAGGAGGGAAGTACAACGTGTCAAAGCCCATTTTAGAGATTCTAGGTAATAAGCGATGACAGTCATTAAAAGTACCGTGTTTACCTTCTTCCTCTGATGCAGATCTTGGGAAAAACTCATACCAGGTAGAAAATCTGGCTTTTTTACGATCTACATAAACCTGATATTCTTTAGAAAAGGTAGATAAAATTTTCTTAGGATTATTTTTAAAAATAGTAGTTAATCTCTCTGAAACAGCTTCTTTAATAGCTTCGTTATAGGTTTCTGAGTTTTTAAAAATATATATTAAATGCAATAAGTAGTCTTTGTCTTCTTTAGAAACACTTTTTATAATAGTTTGGATTATTTCTGCACCTTCTAAAAGTTCAGAATTTACGTGCTGATAATCATCAATTTTACGTTCAATTCCATGTTGCCAATTTAAAGCATAATCTACCCAACCTTCTACTTTGTATGAATAAAAACCTTGTTTTGTTACTTGAAAACTGGCTGTGTATTCATCATTAAAAGTAGGAGACATTCTTAATTCTGACCAATCGTTAGTATTTTCATGTTTGTAAAGAACAGCAGCCTGAAGCACATCATGTCCGTCAATTAAAACATCTGCAGTTATATTTACAATTTCATCAACAACCCTTTTAATAAATACACTACCACAATTAATTTGAGGAGCTACATTTTCTACAACAATTCTACTTTGGTTTAGCATTGATTTTTATTTGAAAATTTGTGATTTAGTTTTATCCTATGTTGGTTCCGTTTGTAATGGTTGCATCTTTTTTAATCACTACAATACCATCTTTAACCATATACGTATCTGTTTCTGTATCTTGTATATGTCTACCTCCATTAATTCTAACATCGTCACCAATTCTACAGTTTTTATCTACAATACAATTATGAATATAGCACCTATCTCCAATACCCATCATAATTTCTATGTTTTCATTTGCTACTTGTTCTAAAGTTTCATAGAAATCATTACCCATCATATAAGTATTAGAGATTAATGAATTTTTACCAATTCTAGAACGAATACCAATTACAGAACGTTCAATTTTTTCTGCTTGAATGATACAACCATCACCAATAACAGCTTTGTTTAAAATGGAACCCGATATTTTTGATGTTGGTAATATACGTGCTCTAGTATATACGCCTTTTTCATTGTATAAATCAAATTGAGGTACATCATCTGTTAAACCTAAATTAGCTTCAAAAAAAGAATCTATATTTCCAATATCTTCCCAGTAACCTTCATATTGATAGCTTAAAGTTTTGTGATTTTCAATAGCTTGAGGTATAATTTCTCCACCAAAGTCGTTTGTATCTGGATTTTCCATCAACTTTTTCAATAAATCTCTATTGAAAATATAAATACCCATTGAGGCTAAATAGTTTCTGTTTTGAGATTTCATTTCTTCACCAACATCAGAGGTCCAATCTGGTAACAATTCTGCTCCGGGTTTTTCTATAAAAGATGTTATCGTGTTTTCATTATCAGTTTTTAATAAGCCAAAAGAGGTAGCATCTTTTGCGTTAACAGGATAGGTAGCTATAGATATTTCAGCCCCACTTTCTTCGTGTTTTTGAATCATGTCATTAAAATCCATTTGATACAATTGATCACCAGAAAGTATTAAGGCATATTCAAAATCATTTTGCAAAAAGTGATGCATGCTTTGCCTTACAGCATCTGCAGTTCCTTGAAACCATTTATCACTATGAATGGTTTGCTCAGCAGCTAAAACATCAACAAAAGCAGAACTAAAAAAACTAAAATGATATGTGTTTTTTATATGTGCATTCAAAGAGGCAGAATTAAATTGTGTTAAAACATACATTCTTTTAATATCGGAATTGATACAATTGGATATAGGAATATCTACTAATCTATACTTGCCAGCAATAGGTACTGCAGGTTTTGATCTGTCTTTAGTTAATGGGTATAATCTAGATCCTTGGCCTCCTCCTAAAATTATTCCTAGTACTTTGTTATTTATCATTTTTACTTTATTAGTGATTCGTATAATTCTTTTGTTTGTTTTGCGATAGAAATCCAGTCGAAATATTCTTCTACTCTTTTTCTACCATTTTTTGCCATTTTATTTTTTAAATCGGGTTTACTGATTAATTTATTTACTCCGTTTGCCAAATCTTTTGCAAATTTATCAGGATCAACAGGTTCAAAAGGTGCTGTTTTTTGCTGTTCAACTGGTATTAAGATTCCTGTTTCTCCGTCTACAACCACTTCTTTAATACCACCAACAGCACTGGCAACAACTGCAGTATCACAAGCCATAGCTTCTATATTGATAATGCCAAAAGGTTCGTAAATTGATGGACAACAAAATACATCTGCATGAGAATACAACTGAATAATTTCTTTTTTTGTAACCATTTTATCAATCCATATAACATTTTTACGTGTTTTTTGAACTTCGGTAACAGCTTCCTCCATTTCTAAACCAATTTCTTCGGTATCTGGAGCACCAGCACAAAGTACAATTTGCGTTTCTGAATCTATGTATTTTATGGCATTTACCAAATGAATGATTCCTTTTTGTCTGGTAATTCTCCCTACAAAAAGTACATAAGGTTTGTTTTTATCTACACCATATTCATCTAAAGTATCGGTTTTTGTGGTGGTAATATATTGTTGAAGGTTTATGCCATTGTAAATAACTTGCACCTTATTTTCATCAACATTAAAATGTTTTAAAACGTCTTCTTTGGTTTCTTCTGATACTGCAATTAAAGCATCTGCCATTTCAATAGCCGTTTTTTCAATCCAAGAAGAGGCATCATAACCACGTCCTAACTGTTCTCTTTTCCAGGGTCTTAAAGGTTCTAACGAATGTGTTGTAATTACTAAAGGAATACCATAACATAACTTAGCAATAATGCCAGCAAAGTGTGCATACCAAGTATGGCAATGTACAACATCAGCATCAATTGCATCAGCATTCATATGAAGCCCTGTGCTGAGTGTTTTAAAGACAGCTTTTAATTTATCATCAGCATTATCAAAAATTGGATTTTCATAAGGAAAACCTTTTACACTTAAGTTGTCTTGTTTTGAATCTTGATCTCCAAAACAACGAACATCAATGTCAATTAATTTAGATAATTCATCTGCTAGATATTCTACGTGAACGCCTGCACCACCGTAAACATAGGGTGGAAATTCTCTCGTATAAAATAGGGCTTTCATAAAATTTTAACGTTTAGTTTATTGTTTTTTTTGAGCACTAAAAGATAAGAAAATCCTATTGAAAGTTTAGAAAATAAAGATTATTTATTTCTTAAGTATAAAATTTATGAAACTGATAATATTAAACTTGTATTCAATTTTTTATTATAAAATTATCATCTAAATTTATAATACGTAATGAATATATTAACTATAGATACAAAAACTAACTGTTTCTTGATTTATTAATCTCGTCTTGTAATTGTCTTCTTAACTTTTGTTCTCTTTCTAATGATTTCTTTCTGTGTTGTTCAAATTCTTGCTCAACATCTAACAAATTATTTTGTGCTTCTTTAGTAAGGGTATTGCTTCTAAAAAACTTAAAAATAAAGTAGAAAAGTAATAGAAGTGATATGATAATTATACTCCAAAGTAAAAGATTGTACTTTATTTTACTCAACTGAATGCCAAATAAAGAAATTGAATTCTCTTTTTTGTTTGATGCAACTAAATCTGCTTGGGTTTTAGATAATAGTTTATTGGTATTCTTTATTTTCTCTCTTTCTGATTTTAATAAATTTTCTTTTTCAGAAATTTGGGTTTTAAGGTTTTTTATAGAATCTAGTACATTTCTCTTTAAAGCTTGATATTTATCTTTACTAATAACCTTATATACTTGATAGGTAGTTGATATTCTATAAATTTCATCAAATTGTCCTTCAATTGAAGTGTTATCTTCAACCTCTTCAGTTTCTTGTGCCAAAGCAGAAAAATTAAGAGATATAAAAAGAATGAATAAGAATTTAATTTTCATTTTAATAAATTTTGTTATGTAAATTTAAGAAAAAAACCCAAACGAAAAGTTTGGGTTTTAAAAATATAAGCAAGTATTAATATTTATTTTATTTTCTCTACAACTGCCTTAAAAGCTTCTGGGTTGTTTACAGCTAAATCTGCTAAAACCTTACGGTTTAATTCGATATTGTTAGCTTTAACTTTACCCATAAACTGAGAGTAAGACATTCCGTTTAAACGAGCTGCAGCGTTAATACGCGTAATCCATAAAGAACGGAAGTTTCTCTTATTGTTTTTTCGGTCTCTGTATGCATATAGCATACCTTTTTCAACCGCATTTTTTGCTACTGTGTAAACGTTTTTTCTACGTCCGAAGTAACCTTTTGCTGCCTTCAAGATTTTTTTTCTTCTATTTCTTGAAGCTACTGAATTTACTGATCTTGGCATAATTCAAATTGTTTTTTGTAGTAGGCGATTACTTAATTATAAATTTTGAATTACAAATTTTTAATAATATTAATTCGTAATTGTTCATTGATAATTGTTCATTCTTTTTTGCCTAACTCCATGGTTAATAATTAAATTCCCTTAATTAAACTTATTTTAAGTTTAATTGTTGCTTAATGCTAGCTTCATCAGACTTGTGTACTAAAGTATGATGAGTTAACTTTAACTTACGTTTTTTAGACTTTTTTGTTAAAATGTGACTTTTAAACGCGTGTTTTCTTTTTAATTTACCAGTACCAGTAACTTTAAATCGTTTTTTAGCACTAGATTTTGTTTTTAATTTAGGCATCTCTCCTTCGTTTTAACTTGCTTAATATGTTTTGTTAAAAAAGTAAGAAGTTTATAAAGTTTAAAAGTTGAGTGTACACCAAACTTTAACAACTTTATGAACTATTTAACTTTAAAAACTTTTATTTATTTTGATTTTTTTGGAGCTATAAACATAATCATACGTTTACCTTCTAGCTTTGGTAATTGCTCAACTTTACCATACTCTTCTAATTCTTGGGCTAATCTTAATAATAAAATTTGTCCTTGTTCTTTAAAAATAATAGAACGTCCTTTAAAGAATACAAATGCTTTTAATTTAGCACCATCTTGTAAAAACTTAATGGCATGTTTCTTTTTAAATTCATAATCATGCTCATCAGTTTGAGGTCCAAAACGAATTTCTTTAATCGTAACTTTCGTTGCTTTTGCTTTTAATGCTTTTTCACGTTTTTTCTGCTCATACAAGAATTTCTTGTAATCAATAATTTTACAAACAGGAGGTTTGGCTTTCGGTGAAATTTCCACCAAATCTAACTCTTGTTCTTTGGCCATTTGTTTAGCTTTCGCTAAAGGATAAACACCAACTTCTACGTTATCGCCAACTACACGAACTTCATCAACATACTTTATTTTGTCGTTAATTCTGTGTTGATCTTCTTTGATTACTCTTAATGGTCTTCTAGACCTACTTCTTCTAATTGCTATGACTAATGAATTTTAAATTTAACTTAATGTTTTTTATCTATACTTTTTATAACTCTAATATAATTAAAATTTTTGTAATGTTTTACTTTCTTCAACTTTTATTAAAGATTTAAATTCTTCTATAGTAAAAGTTCCCATATCTCCCTCTCCATGTTTTCTAACAGAAACTGTTCCGTTTTCTTCTTCTTTTTCACCAACAATCACCATAAATGGAATTTTACTCACTTCTGCATCACGAATTTTACGTCCTGTTTTCTCGCTTCTATCATCTACGAGGGCGCGAATTTCGGAATTTTCTAACGATTCTAAAACTTTTTCGGTATATTTTTGATATTTCTCACTGATTGGCAGTATAATAACTTGTTCTGGAGTAAGCCAAAGAGGGAAATTTCCTCCTGTATGTTCTAATAATACTGCAATAAAACGTTCCATAGAACCAAATGGTGCTCTATGAATCATAACAGGTCTATGAGATTGGTTGTCAGAACCTGTATAACTTAAATCAAAACGTTTAGGTAAGTTATAATCTACTTGAATGGTACCTAGTTGCCAGCTTCTGCCTAAAGCATCTTTTACCATAAAGTCTAATTTTGGTCCGTAAAAAGCTGCTTCACCTTCTTCAATTACAAAATCTAATCCTTTATCTTTTGCAGCAGAAATGATTGCATTTTCAGCAATTTCCCAAGTTTCAACATCACCTATATATTTATCAGGGTTACTTTTATCTCTTATAGATACTTGTGCTGTAAAATCTTCAAAACCTAAAGAACCAAAAACGTATAAAACTAAATCAATAACATTTTTAAACTCTTGATCTAATTGTTCTGGAGTACAAAAAATATGTGCATCATCCTGTGTAAAACCTCTAACACGCGTTAATCCATGTAATTCTCCACTTTGTTCATATCTATAAACGGTTCCAAATTCAGCAAAACGTACAGGTAAATCTTTGTAAGAATAAGGTTTAAAATTATAAACTTCGCAGTGATGAGGACAATTCATGGGTTTTAATAAAAACTCTTCATCCATTTTAGGCGTTTTTATGGCCTGGAAACTATCTTCTCCATATTTTTCATAATGCCCAGAAGTAACATACAATTCTTTCTGACCAATATGAGGTGTCATTACCATTTCGTAACCTGCTTTTTTCTGAGCAGCTTTTAAGAAATCTTCTAAACGAGAACGTAAAGCAGCACCTTTTGGCAACCATAAAGGCAAACCTTGACCTACTTTTTGTGAGAATGTAAAAAGTTCTAGCTCTTTCCCTAACTTTCTATGATCACGTTTTTTAGCTTCTTCTAAAAGTTCTAAATACTCTTTAAGCATTTTTTGTTTTGGAAAAGAAATACCGTAAACACGTGTTAACTGGTTGTTCTTTTCATCACCTCTCCAATACGCACCAGCAACATTCATTATTTTTACAGCTTTTATGATTCCTGTGTTAGGAACATGTCCTCCTCTACATAAATCTGTAAAATTACTATGGTCACAAAATGTAATATCACCATCAGTTAAGTTTTCTATTAACTCAACTTTGTACTGGTTGTTTTCGTTTTTATATTTAGCTAAAGCGTCTGCTTTAGAAACTTCACGCATGTTAAATTCGTGTTTTCCTCTAGCAATTTCTAAAAACTTTTTTTCAATATTGGCAAAATCTTTTTCAGAAATGGTTTCATCACCCAAATCTAAATCGTAATAAAAACCATTATCAATAGCAGGGCCAATGGTTAATTTTGCATTTGGGTGAAAACTCAAAATAGCTTCTGCTAAAACGTGAGCAGATGAATGCCAAAACGCCTTTTTACCAGCAGCATCATTAAATGTATGTAAAACTAAAGAGCCATCCGTATTTAAAGGTGTTTTGGTTTCAATGGTGGTGCCATTAAAATTTGCAGAAATTACATTTCTGGCTAAGCCTTCACTAATGCTTTTAGCAACATCAATAGGAGTGCTGTTTTCAGCAAATTCCTTAACGCTTCCATCTGGTAAAGTAATATGAATCATTTATAGATAACTATTTTAAGGGTGCAAAGATATTAAAAACAATATTTCAAACAATATATTAATGTGTTATTAATACATGATGATATTGAATGGTTTTTAAAGGATTAAAGTGTAATTTAATCATATTGTATTTTAAGGTTCACCTAAACAATAATATTACCATTAAATACAAGTTGAGCAGGTCCTTTTAAAAACACATTTGTATAAACCCCATTTTCTTCGCTAAATGAAACTTCTAAATTTCCACCTTCAACAGGTAGTGAAATAGAGTTGCTTTTTGTTTTATTGATTTTATGCATAGCAATCGCTACAGCAGTAACGCCTGTACCACAGGCTAATGTTTCGTCTTCTACACCTTTTTCGTAAGTTCTTACTCTATAAGTAGAGTCGTTTATTTGTTGTACAAAATTTACATTCGCACCAGGGTTTTCATAAGAATATCTAATTTTTTTACCATTCTTAAAAACTGGATAATTACTCAGTTCGTCTACTAATTCTACATGATGTTGTGTGCCTGTATAAGCAAAAACTGAATTTTCATTCACTTTTATTTCATCAACATCTATCATTTGTAAAGAAATAATACCATCATTTATTTCTGCAAAGTGAGGTCCATCTACAGCAATAAAATTTGTTTTTTTTGTAATAATACCCAGGTATTTAGCAAAAGCCACAGCACATCTTGCACCATTGCCACAAAATGTTTGGCTACCATCAGCATTATAGTAAATCATTTTAAAATCAAAGTTTTTATCATCCTCAATTAAAATGATTCCATCTGCACCAACACCAAAATGTCTGTCAGAAATTTGTGAAAAAATGTCAGTTTTTTCTTTTGGAAAGGTTTTTGTTCTGTTATCAATCATAACAAAATCGTTTCCAGTACCTTGATATTTATAAAACATTAAATCCATTTAACAAAGGTAACGATTTGTGTGATAAAAAGGGTCTGTTAAAACGTGGTTAAAAACCGTTAAAACCGAGTTAAACAGATTTTTTAAAAATGTTAAAATTGTATATTTGATTAAATAAAAATTAGAATTATGAAGAAATTTTTTGGTTTAGTAGGAATGGCAGTTTTAGGAGGAGCTCTTACCTTAGGAGGCTATAAATTGCTTTTTAATGAAACTGTTGTGGTAAATAATAAAACACCAGATACCACAGGAATAATACAAACAAATTACACAGCCACGTTAGATACAAAATCTACTGCAGTTGATGCTGCTTCTATTGATTTTACCCTAGCAGCAGAAAGAACAGTGCACTCTGTAGTACATGTTAAAAATACTTCAATTAGAACTCAGAGCAATCCTTTTGCTATTATTTTTGGAAGTGGAAATAGTGAAAGGAAATTTGAGCAAGTTGGGACAGGAAGTGGCGTTATTATTTCAGCAGATGGTTACATTGTAACTAATAATCATGTGATTAATAATGCAACTTCTATTGAAATTACCTTAAACAACAAAAAAAAGTATGAAGCAGAAATTATTGGAACTGATAAAAATAATGATATTGCTTTGTTAAAAATTGATGCTGATATTGATTTGCCATATACACCATTTGCAAATTCAGATACTATCAAAATAGGAGAATGGGTTTTAGCAGTTGGTAATCCTTATAACTTAACATCAACAGTTACTGCAGGTATTGTAAGTGCAAAAGGAAGAGATTTAGAAGGTAACAGAAATATTGAATCTTTTATTCAAACTGATGCAGCTGTAAATCCAGGAAATAGTGGTGGTGCTTTAGTAAATACTAGAGGAGAATTGGTTGGAATTAACACTGCAATTACCTCTAAAACAGGCTCTTTTATTGGGTATTCTTTTGCAGTACCATCTAACATAGCCAAAAAAATTGTAGACGATTTATTAGAATTTGGGGCTGTACAAGAGGCTATTTTAGGAGTTGGTATAGACAGGGAATATGATGATGAAGGTGTAAGAATTGGCGAAGTTTATTATGATGAAGGAGCAAATAATGCACAATTAAAAAAAGGTGATATCATCAAAAAAATTAATAATGTAAAAATCTCTAAATTCTCTGAATTAAAAGGGCAATTAACAGCAAAAAGACCTGGAGATTATGTAGATGTTCTTATTGAAAGAGATGGTGAATTAATCAATAAAAAAATTGTGCTTAATAAAAGAGATACGTTTATATCTAGAGTATTAGGGGTTTCTTTAAAAGATTTATCAGATAAAGAAAAGAAAAAATATAATTTAAAAGGTGGTGCAAAAATTATTGAAAATGCAAATCGAAATTTAAGTTACTATGGTGTTGAAAAAGGATATATCATTACCCAAGTCAATAAAAAACCAGTACTAACTGCTGCAGAAGCAAAAAGTATGATAGATGATAGTGATTTTGGAAGTGGAAGACCTTTGTTTTTAGAAGTTATTAATTTAGAAGGCGAAATTGAAAGATATGCCTTAAAATAGAAAGTTTAAAACAAACAACTTAAAGACTGTCTTAAAAGGCAGTCTTTTTTTTTGAATTTTTGAAGGATTTTGTGTTCTTAACAATTAGCAGAATAGTTTTTTTTATAACGTATTAGATTGACTCCTAAATTAAAGCCCTAAATTATAAAACCCTGTAAATTAATTATTTACAGGGTTAATTGTGGAGACGCCGAGAATCGAACTCGGGTCCAAACAAGCAGCAAATTGGCTTTCTACATATTTAGTTCTTTTTTAGTTTTCGATGTAAAGCTGATTAAGAACAATCCACTAAACACTTAGCTTCTTTAGTTTCGGAAATATAACGAAGCAATACATTTCCTATGTTTATTTTTACGATGTCCAAAAATGAAACGCCATAAACCAAGGCTTTTCGTGGACATAAAGCTTACCCACCTTGTGAGCCGAGGCTAATCTTACTGTAATTCAGATTATGCAGCTAAAGCGTAGTTATCTTCGCCGTTTATAAAGTTGAAATAAGTTTTACAAGAATAATTTCATTCCTTGATATGCTTACAAATTCTCTGACCTTGCTGTCAAAACCAGTCGTCCCCTTAATGAAATTGCAAATTTAAATTTGCGTAATCGAATTGAACCTAAACTTATTTCAGTATAAATTAAAATTTAATAATTTTAATTTGTGCAATTCAATTCTATTTCATCATATTTTTTCAAAGAACATTAGTATTATATCAAAAATAATACCAATTTGTGCGTTTCTTTTTGCCAAAAGTATTTGGCAATAAAGTTGAGCTTTCACTACTCGTTTTTTACTAGATAAAAAAACTAAAAACAGAAAATTTATCTTGAGTTTGACGAACGTTTACATCTTAAAACACAGTTAGCAAAAGTATAAAAAAATACACTTGTTAATGTCTTTAAATTCTAATATCTTCGAGCAAATATTATACTCCTTGTACTCAACTTGTTTATACTGAGTCTATTTTCAGTATTTCTGTACCTTAAAAAATATTAAAAAATGAAATTCGGAATCATTAAAGAACGTAAAAATCCACCAGACAGAAGGGTTGTTTTTTCACCATCAAAATTGCAAGAGTTTAAAAATCAGTTTTCTAGTGCTTCTATAAAAGTAGAATCTTCAGATATTAGAGTTTTTTCAGATAACGAATATAAAAATTCAGGACTAGAAGTTACTGAAAATATGGCAGATTGTGATGTATTATTTGGCGTTAAAGAAGTGCCAATTGATGCTTTAATATCGAATAAAAAATACTTTTTTTTTAGTCATACCATCAAAAAGCAACCTTATAACAGAGATTTGTTAAAAGCCATTTTAGCCAAAAATATTGAATTGTATGACCACGAAACAATTACTAAAGAAAACGGAATGCGTTTAATTGGTTTTGGACGTTATGCAGGTATTGTTGGCGCTTATAATGGGTTTAGAGCTATTGGTTTAAAAAACGAAACTTTTAAATTGCCCAAAGCAGAAACGTTAGATGGGCAACAAGAATTGATTGAAGAATTAAAGAAAATTTCTTTACCAAAAGGCTTTAAAATTTTATTAACAGGTAATGGTAAAGTAGCTTATGGTGCAAAAGAAATGTTAGATGCAATGAACATCAAACAAGTTTCTGTAGATGAATATATTTCAAAAAAAATTGATGAGGTAGTTTATTGTTTAGCTGATGTTTTAGATTATAATAAACGTAAGGATGGACAAGTTTTAGATAATTTTGACTTTTATAATAATCCTCAACAATACGAATCTAATTTTTTTAGATTTGCTAAAGTAACTGATTTTTTTATTGCAGGGCATTTTTTTGGAGATGGTTCCTCTTATTTATTTACTAGAGAGGATGCAAAAAAAACCGCTTTTCAAATTAAATTTGTTGCAGATATTTCTTGTGATATTGATGGTCCTGTAGCATCAACAATACGTCCTTCAACTATTGCAGATCCTATTTATGGATATCATCCAATAACAGAATCTGAAGTTAATTACAAAAATGAAAATGCTATTACTGTTATGGCTGTAGATAATTTACCTTGCGAATTACCAAAAGATGCCAGTGAAGGTTTTGGAGAATTATTTTTAGAAAATGTAATTCCTGCTTTTTTTAACAATGACAAAGATGGAGTTTTAGCCAGAGCAAAAATGACAGAAAACGGAAAACTAACTCAGCGTTTTACTTATTTACAAGATTATTTAGATGGAAAAGAATAGGTTTGTTAGTTGTTAGTTGTTAGTGTTGGTGCAAAATAATCATAAATTTTTAGTAGACTTAGCCAAAGCAAAAATGCCTTTTGGTAAATTTAAAGGTAGGTTTTTAATAGACTTACCAGAACATTATATTGTTTGGTATAAAAACAAAGGATTTCCTAATGGGAAATTAGGAAAACAAATGGAGTTGGTTTACGAATTAAAATTAAACGGATTAGAAGATATTGTAAAGAGAATTCAAAAAGATTATTTATAAATCAATGACTTTCTAAAAAACATATAGACTTACTTTTAATCTAATATAGTATCAAAATTAATTTTGATTTTAAAACAGTAGGTTAGCTATTTTTTGACTTCTAAATGTTTATGGGCTAAAAAGAGCATATATAAAAGTGACCCAAAACTAAAGGTAATAAACCAAATTTTTACATCATTCATGCTTAATAAACTTTGTTGTATCACTTTTAAAGGAGAGGAAAAAACATCCCAAGAATTTAGCCTTAAAAATCTGCCAAGGTATATGCCAAAGCCACACAAATAGGTAGCTAATATTGAAAATAAATTTGCGAATTTTAAATTCCATTTTTGTTTTATGATTTTATGAATATCTAATAGTGAAGTAGTTGCTAAAAACATTCCTGTTAAAGAAAATGAGAAAAGTATCAAAAGATCTAACCAAAATAGGTTTCCTTTAGAATGATGTAAATGAATAAAATCTGTAACGATATATGGCGCATTTGGTAAAAATAAGAGCCAGAAAAAAATTGTCATTATCAGTTTAAACGTTGAAATTTTTTGAATTTGTTTGTTTAGAATTGAAGAAATTAAATATGGAATATAGGCTAAAAATAAATTCCAAATTAAAAACACCATAAATAATGAATTTGTTATTTTAATTCTTAAAATCAATAATAACACACCAAAAAACGTTAAAAGTAAAAGGTAGCTGCTTAGTGTATTAAATTTATTTTTCATTTGTATTGAGTTTCTTTTCAATAATTAGCGTTGTGATTATGCCCAATGTATAAGCAACTAAGTCAGCAATGCTAAAAGAAGTTCCTAAAATCAGTTGTAATAGATTTTTATACGCTAAAGGATACCAATCTTGTAGATTTGTTAGTTGTAAAAATTCTATGGTATACGATAATAGTAATACAAATAGTGCCACTCTTATCTTATCGACTTTTAGAATACTTTTGATAAAACTATAGATTACAATTACGCATAAATAATCTCCAAAAGTATGTCTTGTAAAACCTGTTGCGTATTTAGCAATAACAATTTCTGATAGTAATAGTATCAGAAAAACTATAAAATATATTAAATTGAATTGTGTCTTCATTTTTAATTTATTAAAAGAGCAAAACCTCAATAAAGTGAGCTGGAGGTTTTACTCTAATTAACCAACTACTAACTAACTCTTTATGTATTATTAATTTTATCAGGTTTACATAACCAAATCCAAGATTGCATTAGTGCAAAAAACATAGGTATAAAGAACAAAAACGTGATTGTTTCAAAATCAGAAGCTATGATTATCGCTAAAAAAAATAGAAATACGGCAATAGCATAAAAAGGGAAATATCGTTTAAAAATTAGTCTTTTATCTCCTTTTGTCTCTCCAAACCAAAAGAAAGGCATAATTGTACATAGAATTATAAAAGACCATAAGATTAAGATTACAATTATTGATAAAAAGATATATTGAATCATTCTTGTATGAAATCCATCATAAATGATACAAAACCATAGAATTAAAGTAGTTGATAGTGTTAATTTAACAACAGTAACTCCAAAATTATTAGAATTTTCCATTACCTAATTTTATAATTATCAAATACAAATTCTTGCCAAGAATTGTTCTTTAAATCTTTAAGGTAATTTTTATGTTTTATATTGATTTTTTCAGCTTGTTTTCCTGTAAATTTATTTTTTTCAACATAATCTTTCAATAAAAAAGTATTGTTTTCAGATAAATTTATCAGGTAATTTAAATCTAATTGTTCAGCGTAATTAATATTGTAAAAGGTTACTATTTTATCCCAATTTAAGGTTGATGAAATAACTAAAACTATAAACGCAATTTGTAAATTTTTTCTAAACAGAAACCATAAGTTTTTTATCTTAATAACTTTAATGTAAGTGGTTATCAAGCCAATTGCTGTAAATAGTAAAAAGAATAAAACACCAATTCTTTTGTAGGTTAAACCAAACGAATTTATGTATTCAATATTTTTTATGGCAGTTATACATATCATCAATAGGTTTAAGAAAATCCAAATAAATGTCAATTTTTTAAGAAGAGTATTTTTTTTACTAAAGTTGATATTTCCTCTAAAAAAATATAGAATAATAACAATAGCAAACACATTAGATATAATTAAAGCATTGATGCCTGTATGCACTTGTTGTGATAGTTGAGGCGCACTCATTTGATGAATTTCTGAGATATACAAAACATCTGTTACTAAAAACAAAACAATTAAAATATTTAGAGCAACTAGAAGAACAACACCTAAATGAATTTCACTTTTTATTTTTTTAATGTTTGTAGTTTTTAAACTTGCTTTTTCTAACTCATTTTTAGTGTCAATGTCTAAAGTTGTTGCAGGTTCTATACTTACAGGATGTGTAATATTGTAAAATAAATAATACCCTAAACTTGTAAAAACCAAACATTGAAAGTTGATAAAACTAAAATTTATTTGTGATAGTAATGCATCAAATTTAGGATTTCCAGTTTTATACAAATTCATAAAAATAAAGACGATAATTGCTGGAATGCCAATAGTTTTTATCCAATAGAAATAGTTTGTTTTTTTCTTTTTAATATTGTTAGTTTCGGTATGTAGTTTCTCAAAATACAGCGTAAATGCAGCTACAAGTGTGGTATACATTCCATTTATCCAATTGATGTATATAGACGATTTTTGTTCGTAAAAGCTACCTACTAAAGTAAAAAACACTAGTATATTTGTGATGATTGTTAAAGGAGAATTATATAAAAATATGGCAACTCCAGAAATTAAAAATGCAACACTTTTTAATAATATATCACTTTTAAAAAATGATTTATAATTATTGAATGCTAAAAGAGTAATGGTAATTATAGAAAATAGTAAAAAGTTACCTCCAGTATTTTGTTGATAAAATAGAAGGCTAAATAATAAAGATGGAATAATGATGATAAAGTTTTTCCATTTTTCGAATTTTTCTTGATGCATATAGTTCATGTCCATAATTATTGAATTTCTAGTAGTTGTTGTTTTGTAAAAATGCTTTCTCTAATTTCTTGAAAAGGAAATTGCAAAAGATTCTCATATTTAAAATGATGAAACTGATTGCAGTTTCTTCCTAATCTGTAAGATGAAATGTAATATTTGTAATATTCAGGTAGTAAAATTGACCCAATGATGAGCACACCTAATAAGTATGGACTTCGTTTTCCGTTTCCAAAACAAACAAATTGCAAAGCGATTTCATCTTCAACAGAAGTTCCATAACCTGTTAATAAATGATAACAATCGTGTCTTTCTACTTTAGGTAATAATTCAAAACCATTAGTTTGTAGCAACATCCCTAAATGATAGCCAAAACTAACTTTTGAATAGCAAAGAAGTTCATCAGAAGTTATACCCCAAGGTTTCTTATTTTTAAATTTGATGTACATTTTTTGTGAATGTTCAAATAGCCAGTAAATAAATTTCTTTCTCATTTTAAATAGATAAAGTACTTTGAAATACAAAGTAAATGGATAAAAAAATATTTTATTTGTTTTTTATTAATTTTTCTAGAGCCTCAATATGTTTTTTAAATTCTTTTTTTCCTAATGCTGTTGCCATATATTTTGTATTTGGTTTTCTCCCAATAAATTGTTTTTCTACTTTTATAAAATCTACTTTTTCTAAAGCTTTGGTATGGCTTGCTAAATTACCATCAGTTGCACCTAACAAGTCTTTTAAGGTATTAAAATCTGCATATTCATTAACCATTAAAACCGACATAATTCCCAGTCGAATTCTATGATCAAAAGCCTTATTAATATTTAGTATAATGTTTTTCAAAAACGTGCTATTAGGTTACGAATTTACACCTATTTTCTATCATATTTATAGTACATGGCAGTACCATAGATAATGTGCATTACTCCAAAACCAAGTACCCAAAACCAAAACCCATAAGCAGGATATAATGCACAAATTAGGCCTAAGATAATTTGAGTATAGCCTAAATACTTAATATCTCCCAAAGTATATTTTGATGCATTTAAAAGTGCTAAACCATAAAACAATAACATTAAAGCACCAGTTTGCCCATATTTTTGTTGACTTAAAATGATAAGCATATAAATTCCGCCAGCAACTAAAGGCATAGCAAAACTAAACAATAACCTTTTAGTTAATGCATCCCATATTTTTTCATCATTTTTTTTGGCTTTTTTTGTGGTTAAAAAAATGCCAGTTCCAATACTTAACATACCTACAATGAGTAAATCTAAAATTACAAACCTAAAAATCTTACTATCTATAACAATATATTCATCTCCTTTTAAAGAAAATAACCAATATGCTACAGCAGCACCAATTAATGCATAAATACCTGCTAAAATACCAGATAAGCCACTTAAAGATATAAATCGAGATGATTTACTCATTAGTGTTTTAATTTCTGATAGGTCTTTTAAATAATCTTCTGAACTCATTTTTAAAGAACTTTGAAATACAAAGTAAATGTTTATTTTTCAATCTTACAAATAAAATTATAAAAAAAATAAAAATCTCATTTTGTGATTATTAAGGATAAAAAAGGTGGGGTTTGTTTTGAATTTTAAAATTTAATTATTATATTTTGTTCAAATGTTGTATATAAAAAGTATTAATTATTCATCTAAAAAAAAGAAAAATGAAAAAAATATGTATTGCCTTAGATACCAGTCCATCTGCAGAAAAAGTAGCAAAAATAGGATTTAATTATGCAAAAATGCTACAAGCAGAAGTTGTACTGATACATGTTGTGAATCATGTTGGTGTTTATGTAAATAGTTATAATCCAATTATGAATTATAACGGTTTTTTAATAAATAAAAATATTGAAATTGTAGAGAGTTTAGAAAAAGAAGCAAAAAAATTCCTTGAATCTACAGCAAATTTTTTAGGCGAACCATCAACAGAAATAAAGGTTTTAAATGGAAATCCAGAAAATCAAATTCTAAATTTTGTTGAAGAGTATAATGTAGATCTTTTGGTAGTTGGTACGCATAGTCACAGCTTATTAGAAGATGTATTAATGGGGAATATTGCTGCTCAAATCGTAAAAAACTCTAAAACACCAATTTTAGTTATCCCTGTTAAAGATTAATGCTTAAAAAAAAGTACATAATATAACTTCAAAATTTACCTGATGGTTATGCCATAAGTAATATGTGCAATGCCTAAAATAAAAAGAGATGAATACCAATAGCTGGGTATTAGTATTGTTAAAATACCTAAAAGCAAACAAACCCCTGTTAAAACCAATAAATCTTTGCGTTTTTTATTTTTATTCAGGAATATTAAAAGTCCATATAAAAGTAAAAAAGTAGGAGTAAGGATATCTATAAAACCTAAATTAAAGAGCACTAAAAGCAAGATAAAAATACCCGTAAAACTTAAAAACATTAACCAAAATAATTTTTTTGTTTTGATGTTCCATAGTTTATAATCCATTTTTTTTGCCTTTCGTTTACCTTTAAAATATAAGGCTAAACCAGAAAGTAAAAAGGTAAAAAAGGTAATAACAATCACAAAAACCTCGGTAAGTTCAGTTGATGAAGTTTCAAAGAGGTTATTTTCAATCAAAAAACCATCGAGAATATTTTTAATACTATACGCAGCCATTAAAAAATAAATACCAATTTGAATGCTTGCGTTGCCTTTTAAGGAAAAATTGATTTCTACATTATCTTCTTTATTCATATATTGTGTAACTTTTACAAATATACAAAAAATGAAACCTGCTGAAGCATACATTTTAAAGCAACCAGAGCCTTTCAAGTCTATTTTATTACATCTTCAAATTTTAATAGAAGGCACATTTACTGAAGTAGATTTGCAGTTTAAATGGAAAATTCCTTTTTATTATTTAAATGATAAACCTTTTTGTTACTTGAATCCGTCTAAAAAGAAAGGCTATGTAGATGTAGCTTTTTGGGTGTCTGCTCATTTAACAAAATACAACGAATACTTAATTTCTGAAAATAGAAAAGTAGTAAAATCTTTGCGCTATTTTAAACTAGAAGATATTGATGAGGAAATTTTATTGACAGTTTTAGAAGAGGCACATCAATTGAAAGATAAAGGGTTTTATAAAAAGAAATAGATAATATGTGGGTTAAAAGAGTTGATAAAAACCAATATATTCAGACCTTCAAGGTTTTTAAACCTGAAAATTGCTGTTTAGTAAATAGTAATATATTATAAGATTATTGCGTCTTAATCTTAAAACGTAAAGCACTTTCTTTATTGATGTACAAAGTTAAATCTGAATTTCTATTCGGATTTTTTATGATTAAAGAAGCAATACCATTTTTAGTGGTTATGATGGGTTTTTGCGAATAGCGATTGCCTTTAAGGGTGTAAAATATGATGTTAGAAGTATCTAAGTTTTTAAATTTCAATACTATATTTTCAGATGATTTTAGGTTGATAATTCCAGATTTAGGATAAATGAGTTCTGTGTTTAGCTGTAAAAAAGAATCGTCATAAATTGGTTGATTGTAAAATTCTTGAAGCGTCATTCTGCCAAAACGCAACACCCAAATGCTGTCTTCAGGAAAGTGTGTTTTAAAGATATTGCTTTTTGACATATCAAAAAAATAGTTATTGAATTGGCGAATCCATTTGCCATTTCTCTCAAATCCTGCAGCCCAGGTTGCGTCTAAAATCAACCAGTTTTCATTAAGTTTAACTGCATTCCAAGCGTGATTTGTAGTGTTGGGTACTTTGCCAATTTCTCTAGCAGTATTTCTAACATAACCTTTAATAACTTGCGCTTCAATACCTAATAAATCGCATATTTTTTTGAAAGATTGCGAATATTCTTCACAAACACCAGTTTTGTTTTTAAATGTAGCATCGATTAATTTATCTTTTATAGCCTGTAGTTTTTGTGCTTTTTCAGCTTCAGATGAGTATCGAAAACTATAATAGCGTTGCCTAGGATTGTAATATTCCCTAAGATTATAACGTATATTTTTAGCTAACCAAAAAAAGGCAGCTCTTGTTTTTTCAACATCCGAAGAAAAATCTTTTTCAATTTGTTTTGCTAAGTTTTCTACTTTTGAAAAACGTGGGTATTGAGAAACTTTAGCATCTACTTTTTCATAGTTTTGAGAAAAAGTAGCTACAGACATCAACAAAAAAAACAAAAGTTGTTTCATAATAAAGTAGTAAACAATTTTATAACCCAAATATTGTGCCTTTTCTGCAAGGTTGCTTTTTAAGGTTCTAGTTTTTCTGTTTTTAAGAATAAATACCTACAAGGTTTTAGAAACCTTGCAGGATAAATGTTCAGTTTTATAGAGTTGAGTGAGCGCGTTAAGGATTGAGCGGTTTGTTTGAGCTCTTTTTTCTTTTTCAGAAAAAAAGCGAGTAGCGAAAGCCTGTTAAAACGCCCAAAAACTATTTTAAAATAAATTGTATTTATAAATTATTAATCGTTTTTCGAATGGCAACCAAATTACTTAAAAGACTTTCTAGCTTATCTAAATGCAGCATATTTGCTCCATCAGATTTTGCATTGGCAGGGTCAAAATGGGTTTCTATAAATAAACCATCAACATTATTTACAACTCCAGCTCTTGCAATGGTTTCAATCATTTCTGGTCGTCCACCTGTAACTCCAACTGTTTGATTGGGTTGTTGCAAAGAATGTGTAACATCTAAAATAGTTGGTGCAAATTCGCGCATTTCTGGAATCCCTCTAAAATCTACAATCATATCTTGGTAGCCAAACATTGTACCTCTATCTGTAATCCAAGCTTTGTTAGAGCCTGCATCTTTTACTTTTTGTACTGCGTGTTTCATAGCAGCAGGACTCATAAATTGTCCTTTTTTTAAGTTGACAACTTTACCTGTTTTTGCTGCAGCAACCACCAAATCTGTTTGGCGAACTAAAAAAGCAGGAATCTGTAAAACATCTACATATGCTGCAGCCTTTGCAGCATCAGAAACTTCATGAATATCTGTAACAGTTGGTACCTGAAAAGTTTCAGAAACTTTGCGTAAAATTTTCAATGCTTTTTCATCTCCAATACCTGTAAAACTGTCAATTCTACTTCTGTTTGCTTTTTTAAAACTGCCTTTAAAAATATACGGAATTTGTAATTTATCAGTAATTGTAATTACTTTCTCAGCAATTCTCATTGCCATGTCTTCGCCTTCAATAGCACAAGGTCCGCAAAGCAAAAAGAAATTATTAGCGTTGGTACGTTTTATATTCGGAATTTCAGATAACATCATTTGATAAAAATTTACACAAAAATACAGAAAAATTGAACGAGAAAGACATCACGATTTTTTAAGTTGATGAAATTAATTTAAACCCTTTTAATTAAGTATATTTAGGGCAGAAAAAATATAAAACCAGTATGAAATCATTAAGCATATTTACATTATCAATAGTATTTGTATTAACCAGTTGTAAAATTGCACAAAAAGGAACTGAAGGGAAAGATAGGGTAGCAGGAATATCATCAAAAAAAATAACCAACTCAAAAATAGTTGCGCCTTCTTTTTTTATTGATTCTACAACAGTAAGAAAGCATTTGTACACGCTAGCTGCTGATGATATGGAAGGTAGAAAATCTGGAACTCCAGGAATTGAAAAAGCAGCAAAATATATTGAAAGTGAGTTTCAAAGAATTGGTTTAACTACATTCGAAAATTTAGATTCGTATAGACAAACGTTTAATTTTACACCAAGAAGAGGCAAAGAAGAAATTACTTCTGCCAATATTATTGGTGTTTTAGAGGGTAAAAGTAAAAAAGATGAATATGTAATTATTTCTGCACATTACGATCATTTAGGAAACCAAGGTAAAGGAGAAGATAAAATTTACAATGGTGCAAATGATGATGCTTCTGGTGTAACAGGTGTTTTGGCTTTAGCAGAATACTTTAAAAAAATTGGAAATGAAAGAACCATTGTTTTTGCAGCGTTTACAGCTGAAGAAATGGGGTTGATTGGTTCAACTTATTTCGGAAAAGGAATTGATGCAGATAAGTTTGTTGCTGGTATTAATTTAGAAATGATTGGTAAAATACCAAGTTTTGGCCCAAATACAGCTTGGTTAACAGGTTTTGAACGTTCTGATTTTGGTAAAATTGTTCAGAAGAATTTAGAGGGTTCTGGTTATCAATTATTTCCTGATCCGTATAAAAAGTTCAATTTATTTTTTAGATCAGATAATGCATCTTTAGCACGTTTAGGTGTACCTTCGCATACGTTTTCTACAACACCTATTGATGTTGATAAAGATTATCATAAAGTTTCTGATGAAGTAGAAACGTTAAATATGACTGTGGTAACACAAACCATACAAGCAGTGGCTAAAGGCACAAAAAGTATTATTGATGGTATAGATACACCAACTAGAGTACTAATTGATCAGCAAAAAAAATAAAAAAAGTGAAACAGTTACCATACATTTTCTTATTACTTTTAATGAGTTGTACAACATCAAAAGTAATTACAGATTATGATGCTAAAAGTAACTTTACACAATTTACAACCTATAATTTTTATAGTGATATTGGTAAAGGATTAAATGAGTTTGATGTAAAAAGAGTTATAAAATCTTTAAACTTTGAATTGCAAGAAAAAGGCTTTATTGAAAGTGAAAATCCTGATTTTTATATTAATGTAATCTCTGAACATACAAAAACTCAAAACAATACTATTGGTATTGGTATTGGTTCAGGTAACAATAATGGAGGTTTTAATATTTCTGGTGGAATACCCATTGGAGGTGAAAAAATACAGGAGAAATTTATCATTGAATTTGTGAATGCAAAAACCAATGAAATTATATGGGAAGGAGTTTTAAATTCTATAATAAGAGTAAACAGAAAACCTGAAATAAAAGAAGCTCATTTTTACGATATTATTCATAAAATAGTAAGTAAATACCCACCAAAACTATAAATATAGCGTATATAAATCTGGCGTAAATAGTCTAAAGATTACTATGATTTACACTACTTTTCATCCTAAGAAAAAATACAAAGTTGCTTATATTTAGTTTACACTAAAAGTCCAGACATGACCAACCGATTTTGCTCCATGTTGATCTTTTACATCCACTCTCCAAGAATAGGTTTTACCAGATTCAACTGAAACCGAATATGATTTTGTAGCAACGTTATCATCTTGTAGAGTACTATTATTTACTTCACCAAAGTAAACCTCATACGTTAATGTGTCTTCAAAATTGGCATCAGCAGCATCCCAAGTTAAATTTACAGTATTGGCATTTATTGAACTGTTATTTTCGGGTGTTAATAAAGCAGAGGTAAAGGGTATGTAGTTTGCAACACTGTTACCTTGTGTTAAAAAAGCATAGGTTTCAGAAGCTGTGCCTTGATTATTGTTTACATCTAAAGCATCAACTTTCCAATAATAAGCAGTTTCTGCTTCTAAGTTGATAGTAACCTGAGTGTTAGAAATTGTTCTATTTTCAATAATATTAGTTAAGGCTCTATCTTTTGCTATAGTGATGCTATATTCTACGTCATCATTTTCAGGGTCAATAGCGGTACTCCAATTAAAACTAATGTTAGTATCAATACATAATAAATTTTCACTAGGGTAAATGAGTGATACAGCAGTTGGTGCTTGGTTGCTTTCTTTCTTTGAACATTGAAATGCTAATAAACAAAGGCAACTTAAAAGTAAAGTGTTTTTTAATTGCTTCATTGTTTTAAAATTTTAATTGGTGTAGCATTAACAGATAATTTTAAAATATAAATTCCTTTTGTAAAATTACTAAATGGTATTGTTAAGGTTTCGGATGTTATTTTATGATTTTGCTCGTAAACAAGTTTACCAGTAATATCAAAAATTGTGGCTTTTAGTGTTTCATTATTTATGGTAGAAGATAATCTAAGTTCTATGAAATCTTTTACAGGATTTTTAATAACCGTAATTTTTTGATTTAGATGATTTGCAGATAATAAATCATTGATATTTTTCTCAAAAATACCTTCACATTCTTTTGCTGTTTTAACGGTTAATAATCCAGATGTATTAATATTCAA
Source organism: Polaribacter sp. (assembly GCA_965661915.1). Taxonomy (GTDB): domain Bacteria; phylum Bacteroidota; class Bacteroidia; order Flavobacteriales; family Flavobacteriaceae; genus Polaribacter. The sequence continues at coordinate 31,644 of CBFIFR010000007.1, forward strand.
ATCAAAATTTTCGTTACTAGAAACACCAATTAATTCGTTATTTAAAAAAACTTCAAATGGTGGTGTACCTGCTAGAATTTCAAAAGAATAGGTGTTTGAGTTGTTTTTAGCTGCTATTTTTAAATTTATTTGTTGGGCTTCTTCAATTACAACTTCATAACAATGTATTAAGTTCAATGCTACTGTTTCTATACAGAGATTATAAATGCCTGGAGGCAAATCTGTAAGTTCATAACCTGAGCTAGTGATGTTTTGTTCTAAATTTGTGTTAGTTCCAGTAATTTTTAAGGTGTAGGATAAGGTAGCTTCAATAATATTTACGGTAATTGTTCCATCATTTTTGTCTTGACAAGATTCAGAAGTTGTTTCAATTATAAAATTATTATCACCAATTACTGGTAATATAGTTATTGAATAATCTTCAGTTTCTCCCCATTCTGTTAAATGGTCTGCATCACATGCACCCTCACCAAAACCATCATTTGGGTCATCATATTCTAAAACAACCCTCATTCTTGTTTTACCTGGTCTAGCATTACTTGGTGTACTTATATTAAAAGTAGTTGTAGCTATATCTTCAGTTCTGGTACCTAAATCGTAGCGTTCAGTTTCATTGTTAAATTCAAAATCTTGATTCCAATCTATAAAAACATAGCAGTGGTCTTGAAAACCAGCAGTATCAAAAGTAACGCTAATTTGTTGATCTTGCCCTTGAACAAGTACTGTGTTTATGGATGTAAAATCTTGATAACCATCTTCTGTATCATTACCAGAGTTATTATTTATACTGCCAAAAGTTACATTTGATATGTATTCAGAGCCACCTTCTTCATCTGTAAACGTAGATGAACAGTATACGCCCTGCTTTGTAGTAAAGTTAAACACATCAGAAAAAGTACCCTCACCACATTTGTTTTTTGGTTTAACTCTCCAAAAATATTGAGTAATACTTGAAATATTATCAGGGATATAGGAATTTGTGCTTACGTTTGCAGCGGAAATAATTGTGGAAAAAGAATCGTCTGTTGCAACTTCAACATCATAAGAAGTGGCGTTATTGTCTAAATTCCATAGTAAAGTTTCTGTTAATTCTGTATTCGTAGATCCATTAGAAGGCGAGGTAAGTGTTAACGTATTGAAATCACTAGAAATCAACTTAAAATTAACACCTAAAGGTTGTGTAACTGTTGTTGATGTGCCAACAACGTTTATTTCATAATCTCCAACTGTTTTTTCGTCTAGATTAGAGATTGTCATGGTTATATTACCATCAGTATTCACTGTAGTTTCACTAAAGGTTACCTCAGCTCCTTCAGGTTGGCCAGAGGCAGCAAGTGTAACTGTTTCAGAAAAACCATTAATAAAATCGAAATTTAAGTTATAAGTAACACTTTGGTTTCCAGAATTACAGGCAGTTTGAATTCCACTAGTATTATTCATTATAAATGTGGCAGCACTAGATTGTATTGTAAAATTTATTGCATTAACATTGTAAAAAATATTATCTGCTGCTTCTACCATAATTCTTGCTTTATCTGTAGCATTATCTGGTATAAATACCTCTTCTGTACCATCGTTTGGTGTATTAGATTTTAAAGTGATTGGAAATGTTAATCCCCCATCTACAGATAATTTAATATTAATTAGCGAACAATTTATAGGTGCTGTTTCAGTTTCACCTTTATTCCAAGTAATGGTTTGAGTAGAACCTGTATTCCAAGTTACAGCTGAAGTTGGGGCAGTAACCGAAAAAGGTGTAGTATCAATAACGTTAATTTTTAGATCATCTCTAGCAGTGCTTCCACCTCTAGTATCATTATCTCTAACTGTAAACGCAAAATCAAGTTCTCTAGCAACAGAAGGCAATACTTCCCAAGTTGTAAATGTTTCACCTGCAATAATAGTAGCTAAATCTGGAAAATATCTTGTAGGAACATTTTTAGAGGGTAAAGATCTAAAAAGTGGGCCAATGGTACTTGTGGACACTGGTGGCATTGTAGCAGTTTCATTATCTAACTGTTCCCAATTATAGGTTAAAGAACTCATACCATCTATATCTGTTGCAGTACCTGTTAATTTAAATGGGGTAGATTTTGGAATTGAAAAATCGCTACCAGCATCTGCTGTAGGAGCTGTATTGTTAGTAGCTGTTACTACTGCACAATTTGCGGAAGTATTTAAAAGGTTTAAAATTTGTGCTATACTTACTGCATGAAAATAATCATCACTATTTCCATTTGAATTTCCAGATTTTACATTGGGAGAACAAATTCCTGCATATCCCATAATCGTAGAACCACTACCAGGTTCTACTGCTGTAGCATCTGTTCTGTTACAATCGTTATTTTGTGTATGAGTGGCACCAAATTGATGCCCTAATTCGTGTATTACTAAATCTATATCGTAAGGATCTCCAACAGGCGAGCCTAAGCCTGTTACACCTCTTGCTTTTTGGTTAGTGATACAAGCGCTACCTAAAATTGCTGCACCATCTAAACCACCACCAGCAGTGCTAAACACATGGCCAACATCATAATTAGCAGCACCAATATTTGTATCTATGATAGCTTGTATTTCGTTAATAAGTGTACCTGTATTACCATCAGTCATTTCATCTGTATCACCATCTAAGAAAATAATTGCATCATTATTATCTACTAACTCTAGTTTTATGGCTATTTCCTTTTCTAAAATGCCATTAATTCTTGTCATAGAGGTATTCATTGCAGATAAAATTGCCGCTTTTTTTTCTTCATCTGTAGCAGAATCTGCTATATTTTGTTGATTTGGTCCTAAATGAAATTGTGCATATTCTCCTGTACAGGCTAATGCCATTCTAAAAGTTCTAAGTTTGCCATCATTTGATTTTTGCTGAAGGGCTGAAGAAAATTCCATTTTACCAGTAGATTCAACAAGGCACTTAAAATCTTCATCAGCTTTCGGTAAACTTGTTTTTTGGTAAACAATATAATTTTGATTGTCTTTTGTGTAAGGATCTATATAAACGTTTGGTTTATTTTTGTAAAATAAAACTGCATGAAAACCATCTGTACCCAAACTAATTTTAGCCACGGTATTCGCATCAGTTATACTTTGTGCAGCATATGATTTAATATTAGGATACTTTTTTTGTAAACCTAGGCTAAAATTTGAGTGTTCTTTAATTCTAAAACGAGATAAATTACCATGAGCATCTGGTAATGTTATAAATTTTTCTTTAGATGATTTACCAAGGATATTGTTCTTAAAAACCTCTTGATTTAAACTTAACAATACATATTCATTAGGAAATTTTTCTTTGTGATAAATTTCTTTCTTTGAAAGCGTAAAATTAGTTTTATTCTGTTTAGTCCACGATTTTTGTGCAAACAAAACTTGCTGGCCAAAAAAAACGAATCCAAAAAAAAGAAAAAGGGGCAATTTATTTTTCATAAAATTGTATTTAACATACATTGTAGTTTCAAATATAATGAAATATTTACCTTTGTATAAATAATGATGAATAGAAATATACTGCTAAAAGACTTATCTTTTAAAGATTATAAAGAAACTTGGGATTATCAAACAGATCTTTTACAAGAAATTGTAGCTGTTAAAATTTCTAACAGAAGAAATAATTTACAAGAAACTACCAAAAATCACTTTTTATTTGTTGAGCATCCTCATGTATATACTTTAGGTAAAAGTGGAGATTTAGATAATTTATTGTTAAATGAAAATCAGCTAAAAGAAAAAGGAGCAACTTTTTATAAAATAAATAGGGGTGGAGATATTACTTATCATGGCCCTGGACAAATTGTGGGTTACCCAATTTTAGACTTAGAAAATTTCTTTACAGATATTCATAAGTATTTACGGTTTTTAGAAGAAACCATAATTTTAACCCTTGCTGAATATGGTATAAAAGGTAGCAGAAGCGAAGGAGAAACAGGGGTTTGGTTGGATGTTGGAACGCCTTTTGCTCGTAAAATTTGTGCTATGGGTATTCGTTCTTCACGCTGGGTAACCATGCATGGTTTTGCGCTAAACGCAAATGTAAATTTGGGTTATTTTGATAATATCATTCCTTGTGGAATACGAGGTAAAGCAGTAACTTCTATGGAAGCTGAATTGGGAAAAAAAGTTGATTTAAAAGAAGTGAAAACTAAAATTTTAAAGCACTTTAAAACCCTTTTTGAGGTTGATGAGTTTGTAATTGGTTAATTTGGTTTATGGTTTATGGTTTATGGTTTATGGTTTATGGTTAGTGGTTAGTGGTTAATGGTTTGTGGAACATATAATTTACGGTATAATAACAACCAACAACCAACAACCAACAACCAAAAACTAACAAGCAACAACCCTATTTCTCCTCATTAAAATACACTTTGTAAAACTTCATTTTCTTTTCCTCATCATAACCTCTTTCTAAATATTCTGAAGCAGCATCAGGTGCATCTACATCTAATTTTATGCTGATGTTAGTATCTAACTTTATTTCTGTTTTTAGCTTGCTTTTTTCTTTTTTTAAAACTACTCCAGAAACATCAAAATTATTTCTGATTAACACATTGTTTAAATCTTCGTAGTGTTTTTTATAATCTTCAAATAAATTTTTGTGTTTGTCTTCCTCGAAAATTTCATCTTTAAAATCGTGGTAATCTACAGCTTCGTTTTCCTTAAAATAGTCTACAGTGTTTGCTAAAAAATTACCTTGTTCGTGTTTACCAAATTCAGGTTTTATCACTTCCTCAGAAAACTCTTTACAAAGCTCTAAATAGTTTTGGGTATGCGAATTGTAATCGTCTGCTAATTTTACAGATAAGAAATTTTTAATCCAATATTGGGCATCATAATTGTTATTATCTATAGAAAAAACAATAGTGCCTTCAGTATCTGCAGTATTTAAAATCAAGCAACCCTTATCAATTCTTTTGGTTGATATTCCTTTTTGAACCACTACATCAAAACTTTCGTTATCATCTAAATACGTCTGGAAAAAATCGACTTTATTTTCGATTTTAAAAACACCAACTGCTTCTGTTAATACATCTTTGTATTCAAGACCTTCAATAAAAACAACAATTACATCTCCAGTTTTTATCTGTGCAGAGTTCGATTGTTCATACAAATGATTTACAATGTTTTTAGAATATTCTACAAACGTATTTTCATCTTTAAAAACTTCAGAAGCATAATTGTTTAGTTCATTTAAACGAACATCTGCATGATGCGAAAATCGATAACTCTGTGTTAAACTGCCAAATGGTTTTAATAAAAACCCTTTCATTAAATCGTAACTTTCTTGGTCAAAACGAATTAAATCTTCAGATAACACATTTTGACCACTATTAAATTTATTAGCTACTTTGTGCAATATGCATTTGGTGATTTCCGCTCTCGTTTTTTTTATCATTGCTTATAAATTTGATGCGTAAAAATAGAAAAAGTTTGCGGCTATTAATCTAAAAGTTTATAAAAAAGTTTAGCCCTGATTGTAGCATTTGTTTGAGCTCTTTTTATTCTTTTTCGGAATAAAAAAGCGAGTGCGAAAAGCAGGAAATAGCTTCTAAAAGAATTACAACTTTAATTTTAATTGCTCAGGTAAAAGTTTAAAGGTTTTTCTATGGTATTTGGTAGCACCAAATTTACGAATGGCATCTCTATGCTCTTTGGTTGGGTAAGCTTTGTTTTTTTGCCAGTTATACATTGGGTACTCTTCATGAATTTTAGCCATATATGCATCTCTATAGGTCTTTGCTAAAACAGAAGCTGCAGCAATACTTTGAAATTTTGCATCGCCTTTAACAATGGTTTTATAAGGAATGTTTTTGTAATTTCTAAACTTATTACCATCAACAATAATAAATTCGGGTGTAATTTTTAAGGCATTAATAGCTCTATGCATTGCAGTTATTGATGCTTGTAAAACATTAATTTCATCCACTTCTTGTTGCCAAACAAAAGAAACTCCAAAGGCAAGTGCATTATTTTCTATAAAAGGTTTTAATTCCTTTCGCTTTTTTTCAGAGATTTGTTTGGAGTCATTTAAAAAAGGATGTGAAAATTCACTTGGCAAAATTACAGCAGCAGCTACAACTGGCCCAGCCAAACAGCCTCTACCTGCTTCGTCTGTACCTGCTTCTAGGGTAAATCCGCTAAAATTGAGTTGTAACATCTTACAAAGAAAAGAAAGTTTTGTTTAGGTTTGTTTTTTTTGATGATATTTCTGCAGAAGAATTAACAGATTTCATTCCTTTTATTAACGAATCTTTTCGTTTTATTATTTTACATTTGCTGGGCAGATTTTTACTATGTTAAAACATTATTTTTTATTTTTTTTAATACTTATTGTTGCAAATAATACTTTGTTTTCTCAGCAAATAAGAGGTGCTAGAGGTGGTGGTTTTTCTTCAGGTAAAAAAAATGATACGCTTTCTTTAGAAACTAAAGTGATTTTATCTGGTAAAACAAAGTACACAGATTATAAGATTATTTCTCATAAAAGAGACACCACTTACATAGATACTACACTTACTTTACAAAAAGATTATAAATTTAATTACTTAAGAAAAGATAATTTTGAGTTTCTAGAATTTCATAATCAAGGGCAAACACACAACAAATTAGGCTATACTTTTAATGATTTAAGTAGTTTACCTGATATTGGGTATACTGCAAAACAAGTAAGTTATTTTGAGGTTGATGATATTAAATATTTTAAAGTACCCACACCAACCACAGAAATTTTATACAGAACAGGTTTGCAGCAAGGGCAAGTGGTAGATGCCATTTTTACCGTAAATTTTTCGAGAAGATTAAATTTTTCTATGTCATATAAAGGATTACGATCTTTAGGAGCTTACAGAAGAGCCTTAGTGAGTAATGGTAATTTTAGAGGAACGTTTAATTATAAAACAGAAAACAATCAATATGAAGTTAGGGGGCATTATGCATCTCAAGATTTTTTTCATCAAGAAAGTGGGGGGTTAACTCCAGAAATGTTAGAAAATTTTATTAATGAAGATGAAAATTTTGAACAAAGAGGTAGGTTTGATGTAAACTTAACAGACGCAGAAAGTCAGTTTGATAGTAATCGAATATATCTAGAACATAGTTATAAGTTAATTGCAAGTAAAGACACCATTAACGATAAAGATTTTAGCAACTTAAAAGTAGGTCATGTTTTTACTAATGAAAACAAAAGTTATCGTTTTGATCAATCTACAGTAACAACTTCAATTTTTGGTGCCTCTAATGCTATAAGTGATGCAGATAGAACTGCTAAAAGTACAATTACTAATAACGAGTTAAATTTAGAATTCAACTCCAAATATGTATTAGGGCAGTTTAAAGCCAAAGCAAACATCACTAGTTACACTTATGGATATGATACAATTTTAAATAGTAGCGAAAAAATTGATAAATTAAAATTAGAAGGAAATGCCATTTCTTTTGGTGCAGATTGGAATGCCAAAATTAAAAACTTTCAGTTAAATGCTGACGCTTCTATAACTCCAGGTTTAGGCAGATTGTCTGGTAATTATTTAAAAGGAGAGGCAGTGTATGAAAAAGACAGTGTTTTTGCTTTAAAAGGTAGTGTATTAATTAGTTCTACATCACCCAATTTTAATACACTTTTACACCAAAGTGGTTACGATAATTACAATTGGCTAAATGATGCGTTTAGTAATGTAAATACTAGAGATTTAGGTTTTTCTTTAACCTCTAGATGGATAAATGCAGACGTTAATTTTACCAATATCGATAATTTTACTTTTTTTAATGCAAACAATGCACCAGAACAATTTGAAGACCAAATAGTGTACGTAAAGGCAAAAGTAAATCGAGAATTTAAGTTTTGGAAATTAGCTTTAGACAATACTGTTATGTATCAAAATGTTAGCAGTGGAAGCTCTGTTTTTAGAGTTCCAGAATTGGTAACAAGAAATACATTTTATTATGCTGATGATTGGTTTGAAGGCAAACCCATGTTGGTAAATATTGGGGTTACGTTTAAATATTTTACAAAATACTTTGCAAATGCATACAACCCTTTATTGGGTGAGTTTACAATACAAAATACAGAAGAAATTGGTTTTACAACATTTGATGTATTTTTTAATGCCAGAGTTCGTAGAACAAGAATATATCTTAAGGTAGATAATGTAACGTCTTCGTTTTCTAAAAAGAATTACTTCTCAGCACCAAATTACCCTTACAGAGATTTTACAGTACGTTTTGGGTTGGTATGGAATTGGTTTATTTAATTCGATACAATACATAAAAATAAAAGCCTCTTTGAATTTCAAAAAGGCTTTTTACAATTTATAATTATATGTTATCCATTCATAGAAATTAAAAACTCCTGATTATTTTTAGAGAATTTAATTCTATCGTTAATAAATTCCATTGCTTCTATAGGGTTCATATCTGCTAAATATTTTCGCAATACCCACATTCTTTGTACGGTTTTGTCATCTAATAATAAATCATCACGTCTTGTAGAAGATTTAATTAAATCGATGGCAGGGTAAATACGTCTGTTAGAAATATTACGATCTAACTGAAGCTCCATATTACCAGTACCTTTAAATTCTTCAAAGATTACTTCGTCCATTTTAGAACCAGTTTCTGTAAGTGCAGTTGCAATAATGGTTAAAGAACCCCCACCTTCAATATTTCTGGCAGCACCAAAAAATCGTTTAGGTTTGTGTAAAGCGTTTGCATCTATACCACCTGAAAGTATTTTACCAGAAGCAGGTGCAACAGTATTGTATGCCCTTGCCAAACGTGTAATGGAATCTAATAAAATTACTACATCATGCCCACATTCTACCAAACGTTTTGCTTTTTCTAAAACAATGTTAGCAACGCGAACGTGTTTATCTGCAGGTTCATCAAAAGTTGAAGCAACAACTTCTCCACGAACACTTCTTTGCATATCTGTAACTTCTTCAGGACGTTCATCAATCAATAAAACAATTTGATAAACTTCTGGATGATTTTTTGCAATAGCGTTGGCAACATCCTTTAAAAGCATGGTTTTACCCGTTTTTGGTTGGGCAACAATCATACCTCTTTGTCCTTTACCAATTGGAGAAAATAAATCGATAATTCTTGTTGATAAAGAACTGCCTCTTTCAGCCAAATCAAATTTTTCTTGCGGAAACAAAGGTGTTAAATGCTCAAAAGAAACACGATCTCTAACAATATTAGGATTTAATCCGTTTATTTTAGATACTCGAATCAATGGAAAATATTTTTCGCCTTCTTTTGGAGGACGAACATTACCTCTAACAGTATCTCCAGTTTTTAATCCAAATAATTTTATTTGCGATTGAGAAACATAAATATCATCAGGTGATGATAAATAATTATAATCAGAAGAACGTAAAAAACCATATCCATCAGGCATCATTTCTAAAACACCTTCACTTTCAATAATACCATCAAACTCAAAATCAGGGTCTTTATACCTGTTATTAGATTTGTTATGACTTCTATTATTGTTGTTTTTATTTTGTTGATTTTTATTTTTCTGTTGACTATTGTTTCGTGGCTGATTCTTACTAGTATTAGTACGCTGTTGATTGTTGTTATGAGCAGGCTTTTGTTCTTTAGCTTCCTTTTTAACTTCAATATTTTTTTGAGTTTCAGCTTTGGCCTCTGTTACAACTTCCTTTTTAGGTGTTTTTTTAACTACAGGTTTCTTTACAGTTGTAGTTTCTTTGGGTACAGTTTCTTTAACAGGTTTAGTTGTATTAGCAGACACTTTTTTTACCACTCGCTTTCTTTTAGGCTTTTCTACCTTGGTTTTCTCTTCAGTTGTAGCTGTTTTATTTGCAGCTGAAGGGTCAGAAGCTTGCTTGTCTAGTATTTGGTACACTAAATCTAATTTTTTTAATTGACTTATTTTAGTAAGGCCAATAGATTTTGCAATTACCTGTAAATCAGTAAGTTTTTTTGCTTTTAGTTCAGAAATTTCGAACATTTATATATTAATTAAGTTATAATAAATCTTAAACTATTAAATTGTTTAAAAATTGTTTGTTTTGAATTTATAGTATTGTATATAGTACTATACAATATTGTTGTGCGGTTATTATTTGACAAATATATACTTTTTTTTTCACTTTTAACTTTTCTTTTTTTGAAAAAGAAATTCTACTTTTGTTTCACAAAACATATTTATGATTCAAAGAATACAAACGGTTTATTTATTTTTAGCTTCCATAGTTTCTGGAGGTCTAATTTTTGTATTTAATTTATGGAATACAGTTAAAGAAAAAATATTTGTTGTAAATTTGTTTTCCAAAGAGGTATTTACTTTAAAAGTAATCCCTTTAATGTTCTTTATGTCCGCTATTTTATCAATTGTATCAATTTTTTTGTTTAAAAATAGAAAGTTACAATTTGTTCTTGGGCGTATTATTATTTTGATAAACCTTTTTTTATTAGGATTATTGATGTATTTGTCTCTAAACATATCTGGAGAAACCACAGTTTCAGAGAAAGGTATTGGGATGTTTTTACCAATTGTAGTTATTTTGCTTATTGTTTTGGCAAATAAAGCTATTAAGAAGGATGAAGATCTTGTAAAATCTGTAGACAGATTGCGATAAAACTAACAAATAGTATATTTAGTGCGAAAAAAACCGAGAAATTTTCTCGGTTTTTTGCGTTTTTTAAAATAGGCATTTTAAAAATTTTATAAAAAGCACAAAATAATGTAATTTTTAGGTATTTTTAAAGTGCTGGTAGTTAGGTTTTTAGAAGGGCGCTCTCCGTATAAATACGGAGAAGACTCCGTATTTATACGGAGAGAAAAATTTCCCTATAAATACGGATTGTGTAATTTAAATAAGTAGTCTAAATTTGTAATGTAACAATGAAAGAAAAGATTTACGTTCACGTAGCTGATGATCATAAAATAGTTATAGATGGCATCGAAGCTGTATTAAATACTGATAAAGACATAGAAGTTAATGGATATTCTTTAACGGGTAAACAAGTTTTAGATTGGTTCGATAATCCAGAAAATAAAGCTGATGTTTTGATACTAGATATTACAATGCCAATAATTGATGGTATTGCAGTGTTAGAATATTTTAAGAAAAATAAAATCAAACAAAAGGTTATTATTGTTTCTAGTTATGATGATATTAAAATTGTTCAAGAAATGATAAATCTTGGTTGCAATGGTTACATCACAAAGAATAATGCTGGAGAATATATAATTGATGCAATAAAAGCAGTAATTAGAGGAGAACAATTTTTTACTCCAAATATTCAAAAGGAATTAATTAAAGCTTTATCAGGACAAAAAAATGCAGTTGGTGATTTGCCAGATAAATTTTTGATAGAAAGTTTAACTGATAGAGAATTAGAAGTCTTAAAGTTAATAACAAAACAGTATAGTACCACAGAAATAGCAGATTTGCTTAATCTTGGTAATAGAACAATAGACTCATACAGAAAAGGTTTATTAAAAAAATTAAAAGTAAAAAACTCAGTAGGTTTAGCAATGTATGCACTAAAACACAAAATCGTCTAAATTATTAATTCAAAACTTTGACTATCATTTTAGTTAATCCCTAAAAGGTTTGATAAGTTTTCCCCAATATTATTTGTTTTTAATTGTATACACTGCGAGACCTACTTTTATTAAATCCAATACAAATCCAATTATTATTAAAAAGTAAAATTATGAAAAAAATTAATGTATTCGCATTAGCAACAGCAGCTGCGCTAATATTTTCTTCTTGTTCTAACGAAGAAAATACATTAGAGGATAACCAAACTAGTTTATTAAAATCTTATCAAATTAAAAGAGATGCCACAGGAGCTTACTCTATAGATTTTGATGTGATTGATAATACAAAAATTGATAAAGTAAAAGATGTAGAAACTAACATAAATGAATATATTTTATCTTCATCAGAAAGTAAGTCTGATAGTAAAACTTCTGACGAATTATTAATAGATAACTCTAAATTAGAAATCAGTTTTGTTGACGTTAATTTAGATAAAAAATCAAGTATTTCGGTTTTTGATGATAATATTTCAATCCAAAGAAAAGCAGGTAATAGTAAATTATCATCATATAGTATACAAGAGAATGAAGATGGTACCTATAGTTTAGTTTTTGATGTAAAAAATAAAGTAGATGTTTCATTTGTATATAATGAAGAAATCAATACCTATGAGGTTCATTTAGAAAAAGGGGTAGGTTCACAGATAAGTTTTTCTAGAACATTTGAAAAAGAATCTGGAGCGCCTTTAAAAATAGATTTTGTAAATCACGTGAATAATCCGAATGCAAAATCAGCTGGATTTGAAATGATTAGAAAGCCTAAGGTTATTATTGATGATGATTTTGCTGCAAATTAATTAGTATAATAAAATATTGTAGTTGAAATATATATATATTATTTTTATTTGCTTTATTGTTTCAAACACAAAGGCTTTAAACAGTTTTATTCAGAAGGAAACCTTGATTAATGATGGCTTTTCTTCTGAATTGTTGTTTAAAAATGATTCCTTATTGAAATTAAAATTTGATAAAATATCAAAACTCAAATCCAAAGACAAGTTCGTAGAAGCTTTAACACAATGTTTAGCTTTACTTGAGGAGAGTAAAAAAAATAAAAACCATTTTTGGGCTTATAAATTTACTTTTTTAATTGCTGAAATATATAAACGAACAAATAAGTTAGAAAAATCTCTAAAGATGCATCAAGAAGCTTTAGACCTTATAAGTTCTATCTCTAAAGAAGATAATACTAAGACTTATATTTCTTTAGATTTAGCCAAGTCCTTAATGAGAGTTGGTACTTCTTTTCATAATTTATACGAATCTATAGAAATTACTAAAAATGATTCATATTCTGATAGTATTAAATTGTCAAATAAAAGTAAACTCTATTTAGAGAAAACAAAATTTTATTATAATAAAATAGAAAATTTTCCAAATCTTAATATAGAAGTTGAAAACTTAAAGGCTACTGCATTTAATAATATTTCAACTATTTATGAAAGGGACTCTAACTATGTTATGGCTAAAGAGTATATTGATAAAGCGATAACAATTCATAAAAAAAATAATAACAATTTAAGTACAGCAAAATCTCTTAATAATTTAGGTAATATTTATTTATCACAAAAAAAATATCAAAAATCAAAAGACATTTATTTAGATGCCCTTAAATTAATAAAAAACGACAAGGGATCAATAGCAACTAGAACTAAGGCGAATTTGTATTTTAATTTAGCATGGGCTATGAGAAACTTAAAAGAATTTAAGGCTTATGATTATCAAGAAAAATCTTATGAAATTCAAGATGCCATGAGGGATAAAGAATTTAGGGTAATTGTTGAAGAATTAGCTCAGAAATATGATTTCGATTCAAAAAAAGAAATTTTATTAGAGAAAGAAGAAAATAAACGTTTAAAACAACAACGAGCCTTTTGGTTTTTGGGGGTAATAGCTTTATTAATTATTATTTCATTAGTATATCTTATAAATTTACATAAACTAAAGCAGAAAAATTTAGCACTTAAATTATCAAAAACTGAATTATTGAAAAAACAAGAAATCGAGAAAATAAAATCGGAATCGCAAGCAATAATTTTAAATGCTACTATAGATGGTAAAGAGTCAGAAAGAAAACAAATTGCAGAAACTTTACATGATAGTGTAAGTGCTTTATTATCTTCTGCAAATATGCACCTGCAAGCTACCAAAAAACAGTTTAATGGAAATACACCAGTAGAAATAAAAAAAACACAACAAATTATTGAAGAAGCATCGCATAAAGTTAGAGGTTTATCTCACAACTTAGTTTCATCTGTTTTATTAAAGTTTGGGTTAAATTTTGCGATTAGAGATCTTGCAGAAAAATTCTCTAATTCAGAATTAGTTATAGATACAGAAATTAATGAAATTAGAAGATATTCTCAAAACTTTGAAATTAAGGTACATAATATTATACTAGAGCTTGTAAATAATATTATAAAACATAGTAAAGCAAATAATGCACTTATACAATTAAAAGAAGTAGATAAAATTATTTTTATCACTATTTCTGATGATGGCGTAGGTTTTGATAAAACAAAAATTAATACAAAAGACGGCTTAGGAATAAACCAAATAGATGCAAGAATACAAATGATGAAAGGTAAATTTCACATCAAATCTTCAAAAAATAACGGAACTACGATATCCGTTGAAATACCCGTCTTAGAAATAGAAGAACTCAACCTCGTTTAGCCAATTCTATAATCTCTAAATTTTTTATTTCCCCTTTATTTATCTGTAGTCGAAGCATGGTTCTTATTTTATGAAAACCATGTTTTCCTGCAGCTCCTGGATTTAAATGCAATAAATTTAATTTTTTATCATATTGCACCTTTAAAATATGAGAATGTCCAGATATAAATATTTTGGGAGTATTTTTAGTTATATCCTCACGAATTCTTTGATTGTATTTATTTGGATAACCACCAATATGTGTAATCCAAACAGAGACATCTTCAATAGCGAATTTATTGTCTAATGGAAATTCTGATCTAGCAGCTGCATCATCAATATTACCATAAACAGCACGTAAAGGTTTTAATTTTTTTATAGTATCTGTAACTTTTAAATGGCCAATATCACCTGCATGCCAAACTTCATCAGCTTGTTTTACAAACTTTAAAATTTGATCATCTATATAACTATGCGTATCAGATAATAATAAGATTTTCTTCATAGTAAAGAATAAGAAAAATTTAACGTCTCAATTTGCATCAAAAGTAATGATAACAAAATAAATTATGTAATTTTGAAAGCTTAAAAAAAAATGAATTTTCTTGAGATATTTTATAGAACTTTCTTATCATGGAAAAAATTATCACGGTTGGCAAATTCAACCTGATGCAGTTTCTGTACAAGAAAAATTAAATCATGCAATTAGTACAATTTTTCAAGAAGAAATTCAAGTTGTAGGTGCTGGAAGAACAGATACAGGAGTGCATGCAACACAAATGTTCGCTCATTTTGATATCGATAAAAACCTCGGTCATAATATAGCTTACAAACTAAATTCCATTTTGCCACATGATATTGCTGTGCAAGACGTTTTTTTAGTGAATGATGAAAAGCATGCAAGGTTTAGTGCTATTTCTAGAAGTTATGAGTACAAAATTTGGTTGGGTAGAAATCCTTTTTCATTAGATGTTTCTTGGCAAATTCACTCACAAAAACCAAATGTAAATTTAATGAATGAAGCAGCTAAATTGTTATTAGAGTACACCAACTTTCAAACTTTCTCTAAAGTAAAAACAGAAGTATATACCTTTAATTGCGAGGTTACTGAAGCTTATTGGGTACAAAAAGAAAATGAGTTAACATTTCATATTTCAGCAAACCGTTTTTTAAGAAATATGGTAAGAGCTATAGTTGGTACTTTGGTAGATGTGGGTTTAGGTAAATTATCTGTAGATGATTTTAGAGAAATTATTGAAAGCAAGAGTAGAAGTAATGCAGGATTGTCAGTTCCTGCAAAAGGCTTATTTTTAACAAACATAAAATACTAAATTTTGGCAGAAAAAACAGGAAATGCCTTTGATATGCAAATTTTTAAAAGACTCATGTCTTTTGCAAAACGCTATCGCTTGTACTTTTTTATTGCATCTACATCAACCATACTTTTGGCAATGTTTTCGGTATTATCTCCATTAGTACTTATTAATACCGTAAACGATTATATTTTATCAAACGATAAACAAGGCTTATTAAATTATACCTTGCTAATGTTAGGAATTTTATTGGTAGAAGTTTTGCTACAATTTACGTTTATATATTTTGCAAATTGGGTGGGGCAACACATTATTAGAGATATAAGAGCTAAGATATTTAGACATATTTTACAGTTTAAAATGACTTATTTTGACAATAATTCTGTAGGGAAACTTGTTACAAGAGTTGTTTCTGACATCGAAACAATTGCAGCTTTTTTTAGCAATGGTGTATTTACTATTTTGAGTGATATACTAAAAATGATTGCTGTTACAGTAGTAATGCTAATATTAAACTGGAAGTTAGCGCTAATAACTTTAGCAATTTTACCGATTTTAATTTATGCCACAAAATTATTCCAAGTAGCCATAAAAGCAACTTTTCAAGAAGTAAGAAATCAAGTAGCCAATTTAAATGGTTTTGTACAAGAAAGAGTTACAGGTATGAAAATTGTACAGCTCTTTAATCGTGAGAATATTGAATACGAAAACTTTAAAGAAATTAATGACAAGCATAAAAAGGCAAATATTAAAACCATTTGGTATTTTTCAATTTTCTTCCCTATTGCAGAGATTTTATCTTCAATTGGTATCGGTTTAATTGTTTGGTTTGGTGGTGGACAAGTAATTCAAGATTCAGGAATTTCCATTGGTATGATAATGGGGTTCATTCAATTTGCACAAATGTTGTTTCGTCCTTTGCGTCAAATTGCAGATAAATTCAACCAGTTGCAAATGGGTATTGTGGCTGGCGAACGTGTTTTTAAAGTGATAGATACTAATAGCAGTATCGCAAAAAACGGAACGATAAAAGCCGAGAATCTTAAGGGAAATATCAAGTTAAAAGATGTGAGATTTAGTTATATTAAAGATGAAGAGGTTTTAAAAGGAGTTTCTTTAGATGTAAAATCTGGTCAAACCATTGCCATTGTTGGTGCAACTGGTGCAGGAAAATCAACCATTATCAATTTAATTAATCGTTTTTACGAAATTGATTCAGGTACTATTGCCATTGATGGGATTTCAGTTGATGAATATACTTTAGAGAGTTTACGTAATCAAGTAGCCATAGTCTTGCAAGATGTATTTTTATTTTCAGATTCTATCCTAAATAACATCACCCTAAAAAATGAAAATATCACTTTAGAAGAGGTAGAAAAAGCAGCGAAACAAATTGGTATCCATGATTTTATAATGTCACTTCCTAATGGATACCAGTATAACGTAAAAGAAAGAGGAGCAATGTTGTCATCTGGACAGAGACAATTAATTGCCTTTTTAAGAGCGTATGTAAGCAAACCAAGTATTTTAATTTTAGATGAAGCTACATCTTCAGTAGATGCTCATGCAGAACAAATGATGCAATATGCTACAGACACGATTACAAAAGATAGAACATCAATTGTAATAGCACACAGATTAGCTACGATACAAAAAGCCGATCAAATTATTGTGATGGACAAAGGGTTGATTGTAGAGAAAGGCTCTCATTTAGAATTGTTAGAAAAACAAAGTGGCTATTATAAAAACTTATATGACAAGCAATTTAGCTTAGATGTCGCTTCTTAACTCGTTTTAAATATCTTAAAAACTAACTTAGTAAAAGAGTTAAGAAAACAATTTTTAGAGATACAAAACAAGCTAACATAAATCTATTTTTGTAACACAACAAATTACAAACTAATAAAAATAGAAATTATGAAAAAACTTGGATTATTTATAGTACTAATAACGACTTTAATAGCAACCTCTTGTAAAAACGAGACAAAAAAAGAGGTGAAAGAAGAAACTACTGAAATTGGTACTGAAATCAATGAAGGTTTAAAGAAAGCAGGAAAAGAGATCAATAAATTTGGCGAAGATGTAACAGCTGCCTTAGATGATATTACAATTCCAGAATTTGATGATGAAGAAGCAGAAGCACACTTAAAATCTTATGCAGCTTATGTTAAAACACAAATGGATAAAGGTGCAGAAAGTATAAAAAATTCAGAGTTTGCAAAAGAAAGCAAAGAATTTGCTGATGAAAGCGACAAGTTTATGGAAAATTTAGGAGCTGAAGCAAAAGCATCTTACAAAGCAACTTTAGCTAAAATAAATAAAACCGTAAAAGAAATTAAAGATGATATCGAAGAGTAATCTATATCAATTTGTTAAATTTTGAATACAAAAGCGCTCTAATTTAGAGTGCTTTTTTTGTTAAACACTATCTTTTTTTATTTTTTCTATCAATTCATCTTGTGTTGTATATAACACAAATTCACCATCTTTAATATAAGAAATTTCGCCAGTTTCTTCAGATACTAATAAGCAAATTGCATCTGTTTTTTCACTAATACCAATTGCAGCTCTGTGTCTTAAACCAAAACGTGCAGGTATTTTTGTACTATCAGAAATTGGTAAAACCACTCTTGTTGCAACAACATAATTATCTCTTATAATTGTAGCACCATCGTGTAAAGGACTGTTTTTAAAGAAGATACTTTCTAAAATTACTTCGTTAACTGAAGCATTCATTTGGTCGCCAGTATTAATTAAAAAATCTAAACTATTGGTACGTTCAATAACAATTAAAGCACCAGTTTTGGTTTTAGACATATTACTACAGGCTTTTACTATTTTTTCGGCTTCAATTTCAGAACCAATTTCATTTTGTAGAAACTTTAATTGCTTTAAAAAACTTCGTTTATTAGAAAAGTTTGTGGTACCAATCATCAATAAAAACTTTCTGATTTCTTGCTGAAAAACAATAATTAAAGCAATAACACCACCAGAAAGCAAGTATCCTAAAATCCCACTTAACATTTCCATTTTTAAAGCCTGAGTAACTTTCCAAATTAAAAAAATAAGTGCAATACCAATAAAAATGTTAATGGCAACTGTGCCTTTTAGTAGTTTATAAATATAGTATAGTAATATGGCTACCAGTAAAATATCTAGCACATCTAAAATAGAAAAAGGCACAAAATCTAACATAAAAATAGCTTATGATTTTAAGTAAAAGTACTAATAAATTCTGTGAGTACAATATCAGTTTTTTATATCTGCATCAGATAATAATAATGGATATTTTTCACGAATTAATTTAATTTTTGCTTCAAGAGATTTATCTAAATGATTTGTCTTTTTGTAATCTTCAAGTAAGCTTACATAATTTTTACCATACAATTTTACGGCCAACTTATTTCTTAAATGCGTATAAGCTGAGTTCAGATTATCTAGCGTTAAAATATAGGTTTCATAATTGGTGTTTCTATCTGTTTTTACTGATATAAATGCTTTTGTTGGGTGATCTGAAGAAGTTGATAATTGATTTCCATTACACCAATCACAAGGTTTTTGATGGATGTCTAAACCACCAGCATTGTCTATAAAATCGATGGCAATTTCTTTTAGTTCTATTGGTTTTACAATTTTACCATCAACAAAAATTTCATTTTTAAGGTTGATGTTTACCTATAAAATATTTTTGTCTTTTATGGTTAATCTTGATGAATTTTGTTCTTTCTTGGGGATTTTTCGATTAATTCCAGCATCTACATTCATTGTTGTAGTTACTAAAAAAAAGATTAATAATAAAAATGCAATATCAGCCATTGAGCCTGCATTAATTTCTGGAGATTCCTTTCTACTCATAATACCTAGTTTTAAAAAATTATAGCATGTTTTCTTTTGATAAAACATCAAAAGATTTTAAAAGTTTAGGTAGTTGGTTTAATTAACACTTCTTTAACAAAAAGAATGCCAAGAATCTAGGTAGAAAAAATACTGTATAATAGTGCTGAAATAATTAAAGTAACTACAAATTATTTTAACAAAGGTTTCTTTTACAAACTCTTATTGTTTCGTAAGTTTATAACAACAAATCAAACACCATTATGAAAATAAAATTTATTGTATTTTTAGTAAGCATTTTTATTTTTATTTCCTGTAATTCATCCGAAGAAAAAGAAGTAAAAAAAGACACTTTTGTAGTAGATAACTATACAAAAAAAGAAGTAGACATTGAAATGCGAGATGGCAAAAAACTCCACACCACAATTTACTCTCCTAAAGATACTTCAAAAGAATATCCAATCTTAATGCAAAGAACACCATACAGTTCTAGACCTTATGGAGAAGGTATGAGAAGCAGGATAGGGCCAAATGTACATTTAATGAAAGAAGGTAATATTATTGTTTATCAAGATGTTAGAGGTAGATGGATGAGTGAAGGTGTGTATGATAATATGCGTGCATACATTCCCAATAAAAAAGAAAATGAATCCGATGAAGTTTCAGATACTTACGATACTATTGATTGGTTAGTAAAAAACGTAGAAAATAATAACGGAAATGTGGGTACTTGGGGTATTTCTTATCCAGGGCATTATGCAACAGTTTCTGCTATTGATGCGCATCCAGCCTTAAAAGCGGCTTCTCCACAAGCTTGTATTGGCGATTTTTTCTTTGATGATTTTCATCATAATGGAGCGTTTTTATTGAGTTATTTTAGAGCAATTTCACTTTTCGGGACGTATAAAGATACACCTACAGATTCAGCATGGTACTCTTTTCCAAAAATGAATTCTCAAGATCAATATCAATTTTTCTTAGACAAAGGCCCTTTAAAAAACTTAAATGAATATTTTCAATATGATAAACTAGACGTAAATTTAACAGCATCAAAAGACAAAATTGATGATTTTTTCTGGAAAGAAATTGTAGAACACCCAAATTACGATTCTTTGTGGCAAAGTAAAGGCATTATTCAGTATATGGATAAAGTACCAAGCTCTGTAGCTACTATGATTGTTGGGGGTTGGTTTGATGCAGAAGATTTATATGGGCCATTAGAAACCTATAAAGGAATCGAAAAAAACGGAAAAGAGAACTATAATACTCTAGTTTTTGGACCTTGGGATCATGGAAAATGGGCAAGAAATGCAGTAAAAAATACTGTGGGTAATTATTATTTTGGTGATTCTATTTCACTAAAATTCCAATCAGAAATTGAAACAAAATTCTTTAATCATTTTTTAAAAGGTAAAGGTGATAAAAATTCAGGACTACCAGAAGCTTATGTTTTTGATTCTGGTAGAAAAGAATGGAAAAGTTATGATGCTTGGCCACCAAAAAATGTGGTAAAACAAGATTGGTTTTTATCAGAAAATCAAGAATTAACTTCGGATAAAAAATCTATTAAACCAATCAAATTTATAAGTGATGTCAAACGACCTGTTCCATATTCAGAAGATATTAAAACCGTTTTTACACCACGTAAATATATGACAGACGATCAGCGTTTTGCAGCAAGAAGACCAGATGTTTTGGTTTTTGAAACTGATGTTTTATCAGAAGATTTTACTTTAGCAGGCGATATTTTAGCAAAACTTAAAGTGGCAACAACAGGTACTGCAGCAGATTGGATTGTAAAAGTTATTGATGTGCATCCTTCTGATATTAAAGAAGATAACGAAGGTTTACAAGATCATTTAAAAATGAGCAATTATCATTTAATGGTTAGAAGTGAGGTTTTACGAGGAAGATTTAGAAATAGTTTTTCAACACCAGAACCTTTTACACCAAACAAAAAAACCGATGTAAATATCAAATTACAAGATGTTTTTCACACGTTCAAGAAAGGGCACAAATTGCAAATTCAGGTACAAAGTACTTGGTTTCCTTTAATTGACTTGAATCCACAAACCTACGTAGCTAATATTTATAAGGCAAATGAAAATGATTTTAAAACACAAACACACACAGTTTTCACAGATTCTAGCATAGAATTTTCAGTATTAAAATAAATAAAAATGAAAAATTTTATAATATTTTTAGTTTCAGCATTTGTTTTTCAACTAAATGCACAAGATGCAAAACCCGTTTTTAAAGATGGTGAAGCACAAATTGTAAAAGCATTTGATAATCAGAGTACATGGATTCGACATGATTTATGGGTAGAAACTACTTTTGATTCAGATGGAGATGGAAAAATGGATAGAATGCATGTAGATGTTACAAGACCAGCACAAACCGAAAATGGTTTACAATTGCCAGTAGTTTATGAATCGAGCCCTTATTATGCAGGTACTGCAGGTAATGCACCTATTTTTTGGGATGTAAAGCACGAACTTGGTGAAAAACCAAAACCAAGAAATCACGCTGAGGTAAAACGAAGAGGAAAACGTCCCATTATTTCCAATTCACAAATTAAAACTTGGGTGCCTAGAGGTTATATTGTAGTACATTCATCATCACCAGGTACTGGTTTGTCTGATGGTGTTCCAACTGTTGGTGGAGATAATGAATCTTTAGCACCAAAAGCAGTGATAGACTGGTTAAATGGTAGAGCAAAAGGTTTTAGTTCTAGAACAGGAACTGAAGAAGTAAAAGCATTTTGGTCTACAGGAAAAGTGGGTATGACAGGTACTTCTTATAATGGTACAATTCCCTTAGCAGCAGCAACTACAGGCGTAGATGGCTTAGAAGCTATAATTCCTGTTGCCCCAAATACATCATATTATCATTATTACAGATCAAATGGTTTGGTACGTTCTCCTGGAGGTTATTTAGGAGAAGATATTGATGTTTTGTATGATTTTATACATAGTGGAAAAGAAGAAAACAGAGCAAGAAATAATAAAATTATTCGCGATACTGAAATGCTAAATGGTATGGATCGTATTTCTGGTGATTATAATGATTTTTGGGCAGGGAGAGATTATTTGAATGATATGAAACCAATGAAAGCTGCTTTATTAATGTCTCATGGTTTTAATGATTGGAATGTAATGCCAGAACATAGTTATCGAATTTACAAAAAAGCATCAGAAATGGGCTTGAAAACACAAATTTATTATCACCAAAATGGTCATGGAGGTCCACCACCAATGAAAATAATAAATCGTTGGTTTACTCATTTTTTACACGGTATTGACAATGGAGTAGAAAATGATCCAAAAGCTTGGATTGTAAGAGAAAACGATAAAAGAAGCGAACCAACAGCTTATAAAAACTATCCAAATCCAGCAGCTAAAGAGGTAACTCTATATTTAAAAGGAGGTGCACCAAAAGCTGGTAGTTTGTCATTTCAGAATTCAGCTTCAAAAGGTACAGAAACCTTGGTGGATAATTATTCGTTTTCTTCAGAAGCTTTAGCAAAAGCCGAATATACAAACCATCGTTTATTGTATGTTTCACCAATTTTAAAAGAAGATGTACACATTTCTGGAGTACCTTCAATTACCATAAAAGCAGCAAGTTCAAAAAAGGCGGTAAATTTATCGGTGTATTTGGTTTCATTACCTTGGAACAAAGGTAGAAGAGCAAAAATAACCGATAACATCATTACTCGTGGTTGGGCAGATTTACAAAATTACAAATCACTAACAGCAAGTAAACCTTTAGAATCAGGTAAATTTTATAAAATGACATTCGATTTGCAGCCAGATGATCAAATCATCAAAAAAGGGCAACAAATAGGATTGATGATTTTTTCTTCTGATAATAACTACACCTTGTTACCAGAACCAGGAACTGAATTAACAGTAGATTTGGAAAGTACAACAATTACAATTCCTATTGTTGGTGGTACAGCAGCACTTCAACAAGCAATTGATTAGTATAATTTATGCATGATTAAACCCACTTTTTTATTATTATGCTTTTCTTTTTTTGTTATAAATACAAATAGTCAAGATTTGGAAAAACATCAATGGAAAAATAGAATACTTTTAATTTTTTCTGATGATAAAGTTGATGAAAAATTGCAACAACAAATCATCAATTTATCAAAAGATAAAAAGGGTCTTATTGAAAGGAAGTTAAAAATTTATCAGTTTGTAAAAGATGAATTTACAACTGATTTTAAGACGAATTGGTCTTCAAAAACTTTAAAAAACCAAAACTATAAAAAAGAATCAGAAAGTTTTAAAGTTATTTTAATTGGATTAGATGGTGGTATAAAACTGAAACAAAACAA
The DNA here is from genome assembly GCA_965661915.1 of Polaribacter sp. Taxonomy (GTDB): domain Bacteria; phylum Bacteroidota; class Bacteroidia; order Flavobacteriales; family Flavobacteriaceae; genus Polaribacter. Next base: position 55,369 of record CBFIFR010000007.1, read on the forward strand.
GGTGCTCACTACAGAAAAATTATTTACAATTATAGATGGAATGCCAATGAGGCGAAGAGAATTGAAACAAAAAAATTAAATCTTAATGAAAGAGAAATTAATTTATGGCATTCAGCAAATAGGTATTGGAGTTAAAAATGCCAACAAGGCTTTTAAATGGTATGCAACAAAATTAGGTGCAGATGCTTTAATTTTTGATGATAGTAACGAAGCCACCTATATGGCAAAATATATGGGTGGAAAACCTAGAAATAAGAGAGCGCTGTTGGCTTTAAATTTAAAAGGTGGTGGAGGTTATGAAATATGGCAATACAAAGATAGAACACCAGCAGCCCCTATAAACGAATTTAAATTAGGTGATTTAGGAATTCATTTTCCAATAATTAAAACAAAAAATATTCAAAAAACCTATGCTTTTTTAAAAGATGCTAATGAGCATATTATATCTGAAATTATAATTGAACCTGATACAAAGAAATCGTTTTACGTAAAAGATCCATTTAACAATATTTTAAAAATTAAAGAATCAGAAAATTTTTATGCAAAAAAAGGAAATTTAGCTGGTATATCTGGTGCTGTAATTGGAGTTTCTAATATCGATATTTCCTTAAAATTATATGCTACTGTTTTAGGTTATGATAAAATTATTTATGACAAAACTGGTGTTTTCAAAGATTTATCCAAGTTAAAAAATGGATCAAATAAGTTTAGAAGAATTTTACTTACACACTCTAAAAAAAGAGTTGGTGGCTTTGCAAATTTATTTGGAGAAAGTGAAATAGAGTTAATTCAAACCATAGAAAATAAACCAAATAAAATATTTGAAAATCGATTTTGGGGAGATTTAGGATATATTCACCTTTGTTTTGATGTTAAAAATCTTACACAATTGGCTAAAGAATGTGAAGAAATAGAGCTTCCTTTTCAAGTGATGAGCACACCTTCTTTTGATATGGGAAAAGCAAATGGGCATTGGGGATACATAGAAGATGCAGATGGAACTTTAATAGAATTTGTACAAACCAATAAAGTACCATTGATAAAAAAAATAGGGCTAAATATAAATTTAACGAAGAGAAACCCTAAAAAACCACTACCAAATTGGATGATTAAAGCAATGCAGTATAAACGTGTAAAAAAATTCAATACAGGTTCTCAATAAATCAACTATTTTTGCTTTATGTTTAAACCGAGAATAGAATTAGAGCCAGATGATTTTTATATAAATGAACAAGGCTACAAAGTTTTTACAGAAAAATATCATTTAAAAAGAGGGTATTGCTGTAAAAGTGGCTGTAAACACTGCGCCTATGGTTATGATAAAAAAACAGACAGTTTTAAATAGTGACTTTTGCGTATTTTAGGGTCATAAAAAGTAATAAACAAATCAATAAAAATGATAAAAAGAGTTTTAGTATTGTTAATGGTAGTGCAATTTACGGGTTGTGCAGAATTACAAAAAATTGCAAGTCAACTACCAAATGGGGCAGGAGGTGTTTTAACACAAGAACAAATAGGTAATGGATTACGACAGGCTTTAGATAATGGTATTCAAAACCAAGTAACAAAATTAACTTCTAAAGACGGATTTTACAGAAACGAATTGGTTAAAATAATGCTTCCAGAAGAATTACAAGCAGTAGATAAAGGTTTACGCAAAATTGGCTTGGGTAATGTAGCAGATGAAGGCATAAAAGTTTTAAATAGAGCAGCAGAAGATGCTGTAAAAACGGCAACTCCAATATTTGTTGATGCCGTAAAAGAAATCACTTTTAATGATGCTAAAAATATTTTATTAGGTGAACAAAATGCGGCTACTAGCTATTTAAAAGCTAAAACCAATGACAAATTATACCAAAGTTTTAGTCCTGTAATTAACAATTCTTTTTCTAAAGTTGGAGCAGATAAAATTTGGAGCAACTTAATTACAAGGTATAACGCAATTCCGTTTACAAAAAATGTAAATCCAGATTTAACATCCTATGTTACTGAACAAGCTTTACAAGGTGTTTTTACGATGATTGAAGTTGAGGAAAAAGGAATTAGAGAAAAAGTAGGCCTTAGAAATACAGCATTGTTGCAAAAAGTTTTTGCCTTACAAGATAATAGATAGTTCTATAAGGTGCTTTTTATGTAAGTTTAAGCATTAAAGTGGTATATTATTTTTGTATTACTTTGAGTGATTGGGCACCTACAGAAGTAATTTTACGATTTATCAACTTATTAATTTGTTTGGCACTTATTTTAATTGATTTTATTGCAACAAATTTTCCATTTGTAATTGTAATTCTTTTGCTTTTTCAGCTGCAGCAGATGCAAAATTCTCTGTGTTAGAAGCATAAATAATACCTCTTGAAGAATTAATTAATAAACCAATATTTTCGGATAATCCATATTTACAAACATCTTGTAAATTACCACCTTGAGCACCAACACCAGGAACTAAGAGAAAAGAATGGGGTACAATTTTTCTAATTTCCTTAAAATATTCAGCTTTTGTAGCACCCACAACATACATCAAGTTTTCAGAATTTTTCCAGTTTTTAGAAGTTTCTAAAACGCGTTTATATAATTCTTTATCATCAACTTTTTTAGTCTGAAAATCAAATGCACCTTCGTTAGAAGTTAATGCTAACATAATGGTGTGTTTGTTTTTAAAAGCTAAAAAAGGTTCAAGAGAATCTTTACCCATATATGGTGCCACTGTTACAGAATCAAAAGCTAAATCGTTAAAAAAAGCTTTTGCATACATGGTAGATGTGTTTCCAATATCACCACGTTTTGCATCAGCGATAGTAAAAATTTCTGGATGATTTTTATTTATGTAATTTATTGTTTTTGCTAAAGCTTGCCAACCTTTAATGCCATAAGCTTCGTAAAAAGCAGTATTTGGTTTATAGGCAACACATAAATGATGGGTAGCATCAATAATAGCTTTGTTAAATTCAAAAATAGGATCTTCTAAATCTAATAAATGAGTTGGAATTTTATCTAAATCGACATCTAAACCAATGCATAAAAATGATTTTTTTAGATTTATTTGTGATACAAGTTGTGCAGTTGTCATTATTTTTGTTTATCAGTTTGTAAAAATACTATTTTAAACTTTTAAGGTTTGTAAGAAAGCTATTTTTTAACGAACAAATTTATTATGAAAAAAATCTTAATTGCAATTACTGTTTTTCTATTTCTAAGTTGCTCAGAAAATCCAACGCAGTTTTCTGAAGAAGCGAACTTAGAAATGCTAATTGGTTTAGATAATTCTAAAATTACTTTAAGAGAGGTTTTATATCAACATAAAGGAAAAAAAATTGTGATTGATGTTTGGGCTTCTTGGTGTAAAGATTGTATTGTAGGTTTTCCGAATTTAAAAGCCCTGCAAAATGAATTTCCTGAGGTTGTTTTTTTATTTTTATCCGTAGATAGAAGTAATCCTTCTTGGAAAAAAGCAATAAAAAAATACAATTTAAAAGGCGAACATTACAATTTACCTAAAGGTATGAATGATGGCGATTTTGTAGATTTTATAAACTTAGGTTGGATTCCGAGGTATATGGTTATTGATGAAAATGGAAAGATAACACTATTTAAAGCTACTAAAGCATCAGATAAAAACATTAGAAAAGCATTACAAAAAGAGTAAGTAAAACGTTTTAGTAACTATTTTTTTTTCTGACTTTTATTTATAGAACATTTCTTAAATTTACAGGTAAATAAATCAATAATTATGAGACAAAAGATAGTAGCTGGAAATTGGAAAATGAACAATAATAAAGAAGAAACAAAATCTTTAATTGATGGTGTAAAAACTGAAATTGAAAATTTATCTTTAGATAATACAAGAGTTATTGTTGCACCTTCATTTGTAAATTTAGAATCTGCAGTAAATCAGGCTGAAGGTTCTAGTATAGAGGTTGTTGCACAAAATATGCATCAAGCTAAAAATGGTGCTTATACAGGTGAGGTTTCTGCAGATATGTTAAAATCTATCAGTATTAAATCTGTTATTTTAGGGCATTCTGAAAGAAGAACTTATTTTGGTGAAACTGATGAGTTGCTTGCAGAGAAAGTAAATACAGTTTTAGAGAATGATTTAGAAACAATTTTTTGTTTTGGTGAGTTATTAGAAGATAGAAAATCTGACAACCATTTTAAGGTTGTAGAAAGTCAGTTAAAAAATGCTTTATTTCATTTAGAAGCTAAAGATTGGGCAAGTATTGTTTTAGCTTACGAGCCTGTTTGGGCAATTGGTACAGGAGAAACTGCAAGTGCAGAACAAGCACAAGAAATGCACGCTTTTATTAGAAGTATTGTTGGTGAAAAATACAATACAAAAGTAGCAGAAGCTGTTTCTATTTTATATGGTGGTAGTGTAAAACCTGCAAATGCAGAAGAAATTTTCTCAAAACCAGATGTAGATGGGGGCTTAATTGGTGGTGCAGCTTTAAAAGCAGAAGATTTTTCTGCAATTATAAAAGCAATTTAAAAGAACTTAAATTTAAAACTAATAAATTTGCGTCAAGATTTAATTCTTGACGCTTTTTTTATGATGGATAATATATATATAGAATATAATTTTACAATATCGCCTAAAGAACCTGCAACCGAAATTTTAATTGCTGAGTTGGGTAATGTGGGTTTTGAAAGTTTTGTAGAAAACGAAAACGGACTAACAGCTTACATTCAAAAAGAAGCATATTTTGCAGATATTTTAGAACATATTTTTGTTTTAAATTCGGATGAATTTGCTATAGATTATCAAAAGAAAGAAGTTGCACAAACCAACTGGAATGCAGAGTGGGAAAAGAATTTTACACCTATTCAGGTGGATGAATTAGTGAGTGTAAGAGCTCCATTTCATGAAAATCCAAATTTAAAATACGATATTGTAATAGAACCAAAAATGAGTTTTGGCACAGGGCATCATGAAACTACACACATGATGATTCAGCATTTATTACACTTAAATTTAGAAGAAAAATCTGTTTTAGATATGGGTTGTGGTACTGGTATTTTAGCCATTTTTGCTGAAATGAAAAACGCCAAACCTATTGATGCAATTGATATTGATAACTGGTGCTATGAAAATTCTCTAGAAAATGTGCAACGTAATAATTGTAATCACATTTCTGTTTATGAAGGTGATGCCTCACTTTTAAATGATAAAAAGTACGATGTTATTATTGCTAACATCAATAGAAATATTTTATTGATGGATATGAAAACATACACCAACTGTTTAAATGAAAATGGTGTGTTGTTATTAAGTGGTTTTTATAAAGAAGACATACCTATAATTGACAATGAGGTTATTAAGTATAATTTAACACTTCAAAACCATATAGAAAGAAACAATTGGGTTGCATTGAAATACAATAAGTTGTAATTTTGTACTATGAGCACAAAAGAAAAAATACAAGAAGAAGTTGATGTTTTAGAGCAAGAAACCAATCAACATGAAATTGTGTTACATAATGATGAGGTTAATACTTTCGATTTTGTAATTGAATCTCTAATTAGTGTATGCGATCATACTCTAGAGCAAGCAGAACAATGTACAATCTTGGTGCATTACAAAGGAAAATGTACTGTAAAATCTGGTGAGTACAAAGATTTAGAGCCAAGATGTTCTAAATTATTGCAACTAGGTTTATCTGCTGAATTGGTTTAACCTATGGAAAATATTTTAAAGTATTATGAGTTTTCTGATTTTTTTGTAGATAAATCAAACGCATTTTCGGGTAATGAAATTGCCTTTTCTGAATTGAATGCTACACATTTTTTAATTTTTGAAAAATATTCAGAAGCTTTTAATCTTTATGTTTCTAAATATGTAAACAAAAAAGAAATTGGGATAAAATCACCAGAAATACTAGAATTACTTGTAGAAAACTATGATAAAAGTAAACCCGAACATAGAATAGCCTTAAAACAATATTTAAATTAATAAGGCTGTCTGAAAAGTCTTTTGAGAAGTCATTTTGAGTGCAGTTGAAAAATCTATATAATTGATTATCAATAGAAAAAAATTTCTCCATAAAGTAGAAATGATAGCTAAATTTTCTTTTCAGACATCCTCTTTTTTATTGCTTAGTATCTATGTTAGTTTATTTAGCTTTAATCCCTTATTTGGAAAGAATAATTTGCCTTTTAATTATTATTAAATCCATAAAAAAACTTACCCAAATAATTTAGGTAAGTTTTGCGTGACTCCAGCAGGATTCAAACCTGCAACCCTCAGAGCCGAAATCTGATATTCTATTCAGTTGAACTATGGAGCCTGTTAAATTTTTACTTTATAAATAATCGCTTTTAAACCATTAAGTTTTTTTTCACTAAAGTTGATATGGTTTTGCCATCAGCTTGCCCAGACAGTTCTTTAGATACAATACCCATAACTTTCCCCATATCTTTCATACCAGATGCACCTATTTTTTGAATAGTATTCTTAACAACTTCTTCAATTTTTTCTTCGGATAACGCTTCAGGTAAAAATTGTTCTAGTACTTTGATTTCTGCCAATTCAGGATCAGCCAAATCTTGTCTGCCTTGTTGTATAAAAACAGCTGCACTATCTTTTCTTTGTTTTACCTGTTTTTGAATGATTTTCATTTCTTGATCAACTGTCAATTCTACTTGACTACCAGTTTCTGTTTTTGCCAATAAAAAAGCAGATTTTACAGCTCTTAAAGCTTGTAAAGCAACAGTATCTTTTGCTTTCATCGCTTCTTTCATTTTGTCCATTACTTCTTTTTGCAAACTCATTGAATTAATTTTAATGTATTATTTTTTGGTTTTTTTTAAATAGAGTATTTTATTTTTGTAGTCTATAAAAGCTTTTCCTTTTTGTAAAATATCGGCTCCAATAATACCATGTACTTTTTTTGCATCGTGTTGAATTAAAGCTGTATTTACATGCGATAAATCAAACAAAACAAGATTAAAATCTTTAGTTTTCCAATCATTAATTTTCAAGAAATTCTTCTCAGATTGCTGAGTTTCCATATCCATAGCACCAGCTCCAGCTGCTTTGGTTTCACTATCTTTTGCATCTAATTTAAAATAAGAAATAGAATCTAAACCAACGCACGAGTTAGAAGCTCCAGTATCTAATATAAAACGGCCCTTTACACCATTAATTTTACCCTTTAACTCTAAATGATTTGTAACAATTTTTTTAAGCTTTATTTTAACGTATTTCTTTTTCTTAAGTTTTTTACCAATACTTTTCATCATCTACTCATCTAAACCTCAAAAATACAATTTAATATTTTAGAAAAAAACGAAGTGATATCTTATTTGTTTTAATTCTAAAATGATGCTATTCATTTTTTCATTTGATAAAATCATTAAAATTGATTATTTTTAGATTGAATTTAAATGAATTGATGATGAAAACCACAAAAAGACTAGAACAGGCGTTAATAAAATTATATAATGCATACCATACGAATAGATTAAATCCAGAGGACTGTACAGCTTGTGCAGTTGGTAATATTTTAGACAATTATGATAGTTGGAAACATTTATCAGATCAGCATGGATCTTTAGAATTAAGTTACGTTGGTAGAGTCCATCAAAATTTAGGTAGAAGGTTTAATGGGTATACACCAAAGGAATTATTACATATTGAAAAAGTTTTTTTAGAGGCATGTGGATTTAAAACACCTTTGTGCCACTATAATCAAAAGCCAAATACTCCAACATCAAATGATGTATTATTTAATGGACTGTCTGCTGTAGTAGATGTTTTATGCCAGTTTGATAATATTGATAATGTTATGGATTATTCTAAACTTTTTGAGCAAGAAAATGGAACACCAGTTTATCATATTGAAACATTTTTGGCGTAAATGATTTCTCTTTTATTATCACTTGTAATTTAAAAAAACCGATTCAATTTATAAATTGAATCGGTTTTTTTAATGAGTATTTGTTTTCTGAAATCAATTCAGAATGTTTGTAATTTATCCTCCAAAGTCGTCAAAACGTATGTTCTCATCTGGAATACCAAAATCTTCTCCCATTTTCTGAACGGCTTTGTTCATTAATGGAGGTCCACAGAAATACAATTCAATATCCTCTGGAGCATCATGATGATTCAAATAGTTTTCGATTACACAATTGTGAATAAAACCTACAAATCCATCACCTTCGTCATCAATATCTTTTTTAACTTTCCAGTTATCTTCTTCCATTGGTTCAGATAATGCTAGGTAAAACTTAAAGTTAGGAAAGTCTTTTTCTAATTTATAGAAATGATCTAAGTAGAATAATTCTCTTTTTGATCGTCCACCATACCAATAGGTAACTTTTCTGCCCGTTTTTAAAGTTCTAAATAAGTGATATAAATGAGAACGCATTGGAGCCATACCTGCACCACCACCAACATATAGCATTTCTGAGTCAGACTCGTTAATGAAGAATTCTCCATAAGGCCCAGAAATCACACATTTATCACCTTTTTTTAAATTAAAAATATAAGATGAAGCCACACCAGGATTTACATCCATCCAACCGTTTTTAGCTCTATCCCAAGGTGGAGTAGCAATACGCACATTCAACATAATTTCTCTACCTTCTGCAGGATAAGAAGCCATAGAGTAAGCACGTTCTACTAATTCATCATTTTTCATTACTAATGGCCATAAACCAAATTTATCCCATTCAGCTTGAAACTTATCTGGAGTTTCATGCTCCTCTGGATGTGCAGTAATATCCATTTCCGAGAATTTTACTTCACATGGAGGAATTTCTATTTGAATGTAGCCTCCAGCTTTATAGCCCATATCTTCCGGAATTTCTACAACAAATTCTTTGATGAATGAAGCTACATTATAATTTCTTACAACAACAGCATCCCATTTTTTAATTCCGAATACTTCTTCTGGAATTGTAATGTTCATGTCTTGTTTCACTTTAACTTGACAAGCTAAACGTGCACCTGATTTTAATTCTTTTTTTGTAAAGTGAGGTACTTCTGTTGGTAATGCTTCACCACCACCTTCTAGAACGTGACATTCACACTGAATACAAGATCCACCACCACCACAAGCAGATGGTAAAAATATTTTTTCATTTCCTAAAGTGGTTAAAAGTGTACTACCAGAACCAACTTCTATTTCTTTTTCTCCATTAATGGTAATTTTTACAGGACCAGAAGGAGATAGTTTTTGTTTTACGAATAATAGTAATGTAACTAATATCAGCGTTATTAATAAAAAAGCTGCTACTGTTGCTATTACTGTACCTGTTGTACCTGCTACTAATATCATTTGCCTAATTATTTAAATTTGTATTTTCTGCTACAACTTTAGCATTTTTTTCTTTTTCTAACTCTTTTTTAACTTCAATTTTAGCCTCGGTTGCAGGTGCTTCTTCTTTTTCTTCATCACCACCAGTTAACATCCCACCAAAACTCATAAAACCAATTGCCATTAAACCTGTAATGATAAATGTAATTCCCAGTCCTCTTAATGCTGGAGGCACTGCAGAATATCTAATTTTTTCTCGAATAGCTGCAATAGCTAAAATGGCTAAAAACCATCCAATTCCAGAACCAACTCCGTAAGTTACAGCCAAACCAAATGTTGGTATTTCACGAGATTGCATAAATAAACTACCACCTAAAATAGCACAGTTTACTGCAATTAATGGTAAAAATATACCTAATGAATTGTATAATGATGGAGAAAACTTCTCAACTATAATTTCTACTAACTGCACCATTGTAGCAATTGTAGCAATAAACATAATAAAAGATAAGAAGCTTAAATCGTAACTCGCGTATTCTTCACCTAACCAAGACAAAGCGCCTTCTTGTAAAATATATTGATCTAACAACCAGTTTAAAGGAACTGTAACTGTTAAAACAAAGATAACTGCAGCACCCATACCTACAGATGTAGATACTTTTTTAGAAATGGCAAGGTAAGAACACATCCCTAAGAATGTGGCAAATACCATGTTATCTATAAAAATCGACTTAAAAAATAATTCTATATGTTCCATAATTTCTATGCTTCTTCGATTAATGCTTTGTTTTTAGACCTCTGTACCCAAATGATGATTCCAACTACAATTAATGCCATTGGTGATAATAACATAAACCCGTTATTTTCATACCCAATAGCGTATAAACCTGTTTTTTCAATTGGGTCTCCTAAAACTTTGAATCCTAATAAAGTACCAGAACCCAACAATTCTCTAAAGAAGCCTACGATTACTAAAATAACTCCATACCCTAAAGCATTTCCAATTCCGTCTAAGAAAGATTTCCAAGGAGTATTTCCTAGCGCGAATGCTTCAAAACGTCCCATAATAATACAGTTAGTAATGATTAATCCTACAAAAACGGATAATGTTTTACTAAGTTCGTAAGCAAAAGCTTTTAAAACTAAGTCTACAATAATAACTAATGTAGCCACTACAATTAGTTGTACAATAATTCTAATTTTTGATGGAATAATATTTCTCATTAAAGAGATAACCACATTTCCTAAACCTAACACAAACATTACAGAAAGAGCCATTACTATTGACGCTTTTAATTCTGCTGTAATTGCTAATGCTGAACAAATACCCAATACTTGTATTGTAATTGGATTATTGTCGAATAAGGGGTCTTTAATTAAACCTGCATCTTTTTTTGATAAGATTCCCATAAATTATTTTTTTAATGATTTAAAGTAAGGCACATACAATGATAAATCAGTTTTTATCATTGCAGAAACACCATCACCAGTAATTGTTGCACCAGCAATTGCATCTACTTCGTAATCTGTTTTATCTTCATTTTTTGGATCGTTATTTCCTTTAGCAACAGTTATACCTTTAAAAGTTCCGTTTTCAGTTAATAAATGTTCTCCGTAAAAATCATCCATAAAATAACGTTGCTTTATATTGGCACCCAAACCAGGAGTTTCTCCTTTATGGTCAAAATAAGCTCCTTGAACTACCATATTTTCATCCATAGAAATATACCCCCAAATAGCATCCCATAAACCTTTACCATAAATAGGAGCTACATAATATTTTTCACCTTCTTTTTGGCCAATAAATAGAGGTAACTTTCTTGTTTTACCTGCTTTAGCATTTGCTTTTTGCTTTTTAATATCTATAAGATATGCATCATCACTTTCAGAAATAGAATTGCCTTCAATAACAATTTGTTTTGTGATGTATTTTTTAAATTCCTCACCAGCAACATCTGTAGATACAAAATTTGCACTTGATTCATCATTTTCATTTACACCCATAGCATACAAAATGTTTTGTTGCTTTTCTATTCTTTGATTCTCTTTGATATTAGGTTTTAAAGACGAAGCCATAAAAGCTAATAAAGAACCAACAATTAACACCATTATTACAGCGAAAATCATTGTATAACCATTACTATCTGTTTTCTTACTCATAACTAAGCAGTTTTAAGTTTAGCACGTTTCATTCTTTTTTTAACATTTCCTTGAACCACATAGTGATCAATTGTAGGAGCAAACACATTCATTAATAAAATTGCTAAGAAGACTCCTTCTGGGTATGCAGGATTAAATACACGAATCATAATAGATATAAAACCAATTAAGAAACCGTAAATCCATTTCCCTTTATTTGTTTGTGACGCGGTTACTGGATCAGTTGCCATATAAACAGCACCAAATGCTAAACCACCAATAATTAAATGTTCCCAAAAAGGAGCACTCATTAAACCGTAAAATTTGCTAGTATCAGAAATAACACCTGAACTTGCTACCCAGTTAAAAATTAATCCCATGGCTGCAGCACCTATAAAAGTAGATACTATAATTCTCCAACTTCCAATTTTGGTAAAGATTAGAAATGCAGCACCTAATAATATTAATAAAGTTGATGTTTCACCAACTGAACCAGGAATGAATCCCATAAATTTATCCCAAGTAGAATAAATAACTTCTTGGTTTTGTGCGTAACTACCTAAAATTGTTTCTCCAGAAATTGCGTCTGCAGTTCCAGCTCTGTTTACAGCATCATGAACCCATACTTTATCTCCAGACATCCAAGTAGGATAAGCAAAAAACAAGAAAGCTCTAATGGTTAAAGCAGGGTTTAAGATATTCATACCTGTACCTCCAAATACTTCTTTACCAATAATAACTCCAAAAATAACAGCAACAGATAACATCCAAAGTGGAGTATCTACAGGAACTATTAACGGAACCAACATTCCTGTAACCAAATACCCTTCTTCTACTTCGTGACCTTTAATTACTGCAAATACAAATTCTACAGCTAAACCAACTCCATAAGAAATAATTACTAAGGGTAGTACTTTTATGATACCAATCCATAAATTATCCCATGTAAAAAAGTTTGCGATTACATCTGTTCTTAAGCTAGGGTCGATTGCTGCATAATGCTGATAACCAGCATTAAACATACCGAAAATTAATACAGGAATTAAAGACATAATTACTGTATTCATGGTACGTTTTAAATCGTCTGCTGCTTTTATATGAGTTCCTCCATGAGTAACTTCATTGGGCAAGTATAAAAAGGTGTGGATTGCGTTAAACGCAGGTGCCATTTTTGTTCCTTTATACTTTTCTTTTAAATTGTGTAAGTTTTGTTTTAAGCTCATAATCTTATCCTAATTCTTCTCTCATTAAATCTAAACCTTCACGAATAATTTTTTGATGTGGTTGTTTAGATACACAAATAAATTCTGTTAGTGCAAAATCTTCTGGGGCTACTTCGTAACCTCCCAAAGCTTCCATTTCATCTAAATCTTTATACATAAATGCTTTTAATAATTGCATTGGATAAATATCTAAAGGAAAAACATCTTCATAAGAACCTGTAACTACGAATGCTCTATGCTCGCCATTAGTATTGGTGTTAAGATCATATTTTTTCTTTGGGTTTAACCAAGAAAATGTTAAAGCTCTTGAAGTTGAAATTTTATTGAAAACAGGCTTGTTCCAACCAAAGAATTCATAATCATCACCCTCTGGAATTGCAGTAATTTGGTTGTCATAATACCCTAAGAAACCATCTTCTTTAACTTGAGTTCCAGACAATACGTTACCGCTAATAATTCTTGTATTATCGTTGTTTAAATTCCCTTTTGTTAACTCAGCAATATTTGCACCAGCAATAGCAGTAATATATTGTGGTTTGTTTAATTGAGAACCTGTTAAAGCTACAATTCGTTCTGCATTAAATTTACCAGTCAATAATAATTCGCCAATAATAACCAAATCCTGTGGTGTTACAACCCAAACTACTTCACCTTTATTAATGGGATCGATGTTTGCAATTTGAGTGCCTACATTACCAGAAGGATGTGGCCCAGAAACATGATGAATTTCTACACCTGTTAAATTAGCTAAAGGTGAATTACTAGCTTTACCAAGAGAAACATGAACTTTGCCCTCAGTTAATTTAGAAACGGCTGTTATTGCAGCTTGTAATTCAGCTTCTTTACCAGCTAAAGTATAATCTAAATCAGCAGCTAAAGGTGCACTTGCATAACCAGATACAAAAATTGCTTTAGGTGTTTGATTTGGATTTGCAACAACATCGAAAGGGCGTTGCTTGATAAAAGGCCAACAACCAGAACTAAACAAGTGATTTTTCACTTCTTCAGCAGACATTTTTGCGGCATCTTTTTTATCAAAATCAGCGTAGGTTTGTTTTGAATCAGCAGTAATTTTTATTGCTAATATTTTTCTTCTTGCTCCACGTACAACCTCAGTAACTTTACCAGCAACAGGACTAGGAAATAAAATGCGTTCATCACTCTTTGAATAAAAAAGTGTTTCTCCAGCTTTTACTTCTGTACCTTCTTTGGCTACAAGTTTTGGTGTAATTCCGTGAAAGTCTTCTGGTTTAATTGCATAAACACTACTCAAAGTACTAGAGGTAGTGGTTTTTTCGGCAATACCAACAAGCTTAATATCTAAGCCTTTTTTAATACGAATGTCTTTTGACATAGTAAATTCGGAATTTTAGTTATCTAAAAAAATCAAGCAAATTTACGGCTTTTAGCAAATATTTCTGACATAAAACTTCTTATATGTTTCTTAAAAAATCTTATTTATAATCATTATAAATAAACAGAAATTAGTAAAACCTCATAGTTGTTTGTTTTTGGCTTAAATTTTGATTATCATTAAAAATCAATGCTTATTTTTGTGAAATGTATAAAACAATTTTATTTCTTATTTTTCTACTTGGTATAAATATCAATGCCCAAAATATAAAATCCATTCAGTTAAGACCTTTACAAGAGAATAATTTTTCTACAATTGTACCATTAGGTACTGTGTTAGAATTGTCTTTTGATGATTTAGATGCTGATAGTAAAGATTATGCCTACAGAATTGAACACATGACGCATGATTGGAAAAAAAGCAGGTTGCTATCCAGTCAATTTATAGATGGTTTTGATGAAAATACCATAATTAATGTCACCAATTCTTTTAACACTTTTCAAAGTTATACGCATTATTCAGTTCGAATTCCTAATGTAAATACCATCATTACCAAAAGTGGAAATTATTTATTATCTGTTTTAAATGATGATGATGACGTTTTGTTTACTAGAAAATTTGTGTTGTATGAAAATGCAGCAACAATAGGTGTGCAAGTATCTAGAAGTAGAAATGCAAAAACGGTAAATACGCAACAAACAGTTGAATTTACTGTTAATCATCCTAATTTGCGTATTAATAATCCATCACAAGAAGTAAACGTGGTACTGCTTAAAAATGAAAATTGGAATGAAAAAATAACGGATTTGCAGCCCACTTTTTTTAAGCCAAATCAATTAAAATATACCTACACAAATAAAACTAATTTTTGGGGAGGCAATGAATATTTGAATTTTGATAGCAAGTCTATTAGAAATAAAAGTTTAAATGTGGTTAGAATTGAAATGAAAGATATTTTTCACCATTATTTATATCCATATACCTATAATCCGTTTTTAACGTATCGATTTAATCCAGATATCAATGGGCAGTTTGTAATTAGAACCTTAGAAGGCGCAGATCCCAATACTGAAGCAGATTATGCAATGATGCACTTCACTTTATATGCAGATAAACCTTTTGTAGATAAAGAGGTGTATGTTTATGGGGCTTTCAACAATTTTTTTGTGGGTAATGAAACCCGAATGGAATATGATTTTGAGGATAATAGTTATAAAACTGCTATTTTGTTTAAACAAGGTTTTTACAATTATACATTTGCAACTAGAGATAATTATGGAAACGTAACTACAAATGATGTTACTGGCACTTTTTTTCAGACAGAAAATCAATATACAGTCATTACTTATTTTAAACCTTTTGGCGGTTTGTATGATAGAGTAATAGGTGTTGGAACTACTTTTTTTGACCAAAACAGATAATTAATTTTTGATTTGCGTTTTTTAATCAAAAAAACTACATTTACCAGCAATGGTAGAACAAATTACTAAAGGAATACGTATTTCTGTAAAAACAAAATATAATGGGACCAGTTATAGAAATAACAGGTTGTATTATGTTTTTGCTTATTTTATCACCATTGAAAATCATTCCATGCAAACTGTAAAACTAACAGACCGCTTTTGGAAAATTTTTGATTCGCTTAATAAAACAGAAATTGTAGAAGGTGAGGGAGTAGTTGGGCAAACACCTGTACTAAAACCAAATGATACTTATTCTTATAGTTCAGGTTGTTTTCTAGAATCAACCATTGGAGCAATGAAAGGTTTTTATACGATGAAAAATATGACGACCTTAGAGACCTTCAACGTTTTTATACCAACCTTTCAACTCTCAACTCCAACCTTATCAAACTAATAAAAAAGAAAAATAAAGTTGCTAAAATTAAAGACCCATCTTGTTTAAACTGTGGGCATCCTTTTTTTGGCGCTGAAAAATTTTGTCCAGATTGTGGGCAAGCCAATAAAGGAAACAAAATTACTTTTTGGAGTTTTGTACATGAGGTTTTTAACGGCTTATTTAATTTTGAGGCTAAGTTTTGGACAACAATCATACCGCTTTTAATAAAACCTGGTAAAGTTTCTCGAGATTATATTGATGGAAAAAGACAACGTTATTCCAATCCATTTCGTTTTTATTTAACGGTTTCCATTATTTTTTTCCTTTTAATAGGACTATCAAAAACAATCGATAAATACGAAGCACTTACCACAGAAGCAGGACAAGAAATTGCAAAAGTAGAGGAAAAAGATACTATTAAAGAAACCAAAGAAGTCTTAACTCAAGCTAAAATTGACTCTATTAAAGAAAAATTAGATAAAGATTTAAAAAAATCTTTTGTTCCTGTAATTGCTAGAAAAAAGATTTTAGAAGAGGTAGAAAAAAGTGCTAAAGACACTGTGGCTCTAAACAATGGTGGTAACAATATTAATTTTGGTGGTACAAGGTTAGATGATTTTGCAAAATATGTAGAAAAGTATCCAGATGCTAAAATGGATGTTGCTCTAGATTCTCTAGGTTTTGAAAAAAACTTCACCAATAGGTTCTTGTTTACCAAAGCAAAACGATTAAATTCCGTAACAAAAAGTAAGGAAAGCAGAGATGCGTTTTTTAGTGAGGTATTATCTTATGGTTCAGTTGCTTTATTTGTGTTTTTGCCATTTTTTACACTCTTTTTACGGTTTTTTTATATCAGAAGAAAATTTACTTATGTAGATCATTTGATATTTGTATTCCATACCCAGACTGTATTTTTTATGCTCTTTTCAATTTTTGTAGTGTTGCAATTATTTGAAACAAACCCTAGTCTTGGTTTATTTATATTTCTTTTTTTATTGTATTTAATAATTGCAATGAAAAAATTTTACGAACAAAGTTACCTGAAAACCTTTCTAAAATTTCTACTTCTTAATTTTAGTTACTTTATGGTTGGTATTATTGGTGTTATATTTGTGTTTTTAATTTCTTTTGCCATGTTTTAGGTAAAAAAACAGTTTGAAAATATAATCGAGCATCAACTTATAGGTATCAACTTAAAAAATTTAAATAAGTAAATTTTATGTTGTCGTTTTGTTTTTTAATCGAAGTAATACTCACTGTTTCTACAAAATTTCGTTTCATTTTTGGCGAAGTTTCAGGAGTTCCTAACTGATCATTATTATGAAATTCTAAAATATTTTTTTGAGAAAAGTTTTTATTTTTAACCAACCAATCTTGAAACCATTTTTTTCTAAATTGCTTCATCTTTTTAGTATATAATGTAGATGAAGACCAAATTTTGGGCTCTTGATTCAGTTTAGTAAAATGTTTTTGATTCCCATCCCAAACTAACTCATAGGTTTCTAAATTGGTTTTCCAATCTACTAAAATTAAGGTAAATGGCTCTATGTTTAAAAAATCAAATTCTTTAATATGTTTTATAGCATCTTCTGAAGAAAGTATATTCTTTACAATAATGCCTCTACTCATTTTATAAGGCAATTTTCTTATATGCTTTTCAAATCCACCATTTAACAAACATACTAATCTCTTTTTATCACTAGTACCAATCCAAGTTCCACCAGCAATAACATCTTTTGGGTACATAAGTTCAGTACCATTTTCTATATATGTTTTAGGGGCAATTGTTTTTCTTAAAGGGGTTTCATCTCTATTTGAGGTTACTATAAAATCACCATTTTCTAATGGTAAGTAGGTTACTGTACACATTTAAATTCTCGGTTAATTAATTTATCATAAAGTTTAAAATTTGATGTTATCGTTGAATTTATGATAACAAAAGACATTAAATAGTACTAAAATTTATTGAAACAAAAATTGTAACTTTGTTACTTTCAAAGTTAGTCGAAACAAATTTAAAAACATACAATATGACAAGAGGATTTTTTAATGTTCCAACAGCAGTGAATGAACCTGTAAAAAGTTATGTACCAGGATCTCCTGAAAGAGAAGAATTATTAACAACGTATAAAACAATGTTTAATAGCTCTGTGGATGTGCCAATGTATATTAATGGTAAAGAAGTTAGAACCGGAAACACTAAAAACATTACACCTCCTCATGATCATCAACATATTGTAGGACAATATCATACAGCAGAAAAGAGTCATGTAGATGAAGCAATTACCACAGCTTTAGCAGCAAGACAAGCTTGGTCTTCTGTATCTTGGATGGAAAGAGCATCGATTTTTTTAAAAGCTGCAGAACTATTAGCAGGCCCTTACAGAGCAAAAATGAACGCTGCAACTATGATTGCACAATCTAAAAACGTACATCAAGCAGAAATTGATTCCGCTTGCGAAATGGTAGATTTCTTTAAATTTAATGTACAATATATGACTGATATTTTTAAAGATCAGCCAGCATCTGCACCTGGAATTTGGAATAGAGTTGAGTATAGACCTTTAGAAGGTTTTGTTTATGCAATTACTCCTTTTAACTTTACAGCAATTGCAGCAAATTTACCTGCTGCAGCTGCATTAATGGGTAATGTTGTGGTTTGGAAACCATCTGATCATCAAATATATTCTGCTCAAGTAATTGTAGATTTATTTAAAGAAGCTGGTTTACCTGATGGAGTTATAAATGTAGTGTATGGAGATCCAGTTATGATTTCTGAAACTTGTTTGTCATCACCAGATTTTTCTGGCTTGCATTTTACAGGTTCTACTACTGTATTTAAAAACTTATGGAAACAGATTGGTAACAACATCCATAATTATAAAACCTATCCAAGAATTGTTGGTGAAACTGGTGGAAAAGACTTTATTTGGGCACACAATTCTGCAAATCCTTTGCAAGTTGCTACAGCAATTACAAGAGGAGCTTTTGAATATCAAGGTCAAAAATGTTCTGCAGCTTCACGCGCTTATATACCAGCTTCAATTTGGGCTGATGTAAGAAAACACCTAGAAAAACAAACGTCAGAATTAAAAATGGGTTCTCCTGAAAATCCAGATAATTTTATCAATGCAGTTATTCATGAAGGTTCTTTTGATAAAATTGCAAAATACGTTGATGCTGCTAAAGCAGATGCTGATGCAGAAGTAATTATTGGTGGTAATCACGATAAGTCTAAAGGATATTTTATTCAACCAACAGTTATCTTAGCAAAATCGCCAACGTATGCAACCATGACAACTGAATTATTTGGACCCGTAATTACCATTTATATTTATGAAGACGACCAAATTGATGAATCATTAAAATTAGTTGATGAATCTACTGAATATGCTTTAACAGGCGCTATTTTTTCTACAGATAGATATATTGTTGAGAAAGCCTCTAAAGCTTTAGAAAATGCTGCTGGTAATTTTTATATTAATGATAAACCAACAGGAGCAGTTGTTGGGCAGCAACCTTTTGGAGGTGCTAGAGCATCAGGAACCAACGATAAAGCTGGTTCTGCTCAAAATTTATTAAGATGGGCCTCTGTTCGTTTGATAAAAGAAACATTTGTGTCACCACAAGATTATAAATATCCATTTTTAGGATAGTCTAAAATACTTGCTACCAAAAAATCCTCATCATATTACATTGATGAGGATTTTTTTAATTCTTAATTTTTAAAATTTAAAACTGATATCTAACAGATAAAGCAGCATCAGAATTAACACCACTTAAGCCACCTGCAATACCAATTTCTGGTCTATAGTCTATTGATAATAAAATTGGTGCGTTAAAATTATATTCTATACCAATAACTCCTGAACCATAAATTCCTGTGCCATTTGCAGAAACAATACCACCACCAAAACCTGCATACCAGTTAAATTGTTCTTCTAAATTCCAAACCCATTGATATAATCCAGTTGCTTTAAAATTGGTGAATTCGTTTGCCAAGCCTAAATCAATTTCTAGTCTATTGTTACTCCCTAAAGCTTTTTGGTAAGAAATTTCTCCACCAACACCATTTCCACCTCCAAAACGTAAACCAATGGCATTATCAGAAATACTTTGTGCGTGTAAAGAAATAGCTCCAATAATAAATGTTAATGATAAAAATATTTTTTTCATAATTGTTATTTAATTTTTAAATTAGTACTAAACAAATTTATTATAATTAGAGCTTTTCATTGAGCTCAATCAGAATATATTTTAGTCTATTAGAAAAATTATTTTTCAATATTTATTCGAATACCTTCTGAATGACTACTAAATTCTGGAGCATACATACTTTGTATCGTTGAAATTCCGTTGCTAAAATTACCAGCGTTATTTACTCTTACATCATATTCAAAAACATAAACACCTTTTGGTAATTTGTCAAAAAAGAAATTGGTACTAGCATCTTTTGTACTTTGGTAATAGCCTAAATTATCTTGCCATTTGTATTTAGAAATTACATTAGTAGGTTCTACTCCAGAAGCTCTCATGTCTTTTAGATGAATGAATTCCATATCTCTATCAGTATATAATTCGATACGTACTGTAATTAAATCTCCAATTTTTATTTGGGTTTTATTGTTGATTTCTTTCAGGGTTTTTCCAGTCGCTGAATTCACTTTTACAAACAATTTTTTATTTATTTTTAATGGAGATTTTGCTGAAGTTATTTTATCCAAATCTTCAAAATATTGCCAGTATAAACCACCCCAAGCAATTCCATTTTCTTTTTTGTTGATGGTAACTGTTGCCATTTCTGGTTTTATTTCTTCAGAATTCCAAGAAGTTTTAAAATAACCTGTACCAGCTTCTACTTTTACTTCTTCCATTTTTGAGGGATTTATTTGCTGATTCCCAATTGTAACAGCAACTGTTTCATCAATTGAAATCCATTCACTTCCATTTAATAATAATGCGTAAACAGCTTCTGTAGTTGCTTTTGTAGTTTTCCAACTATTAGTTTGTTTATTTTTTAGCAACCAGATTTTAAGGTTGTCAATCGTGGTAGTATCGTTTTCAATTTCAGAAAACGATTCAATCATCAAAGCTTGTGTTTCTATAGGAGCTTGATAATAAAAATAGCCAGCTTTATTTTCTTTCCAATACATCCCCAATTCATCAGAAGTAATAGCGTTTTCTTTTAACGATTTTAGAATTTTGCTAGCCATTGCTTTTTTGTAGTCTCTAAATAAAGTCAAGGCAATCTGACCTTTTGCATATAAGTTGTATTCATTCCAATATTTTATAGATTGATTTTGATAATATTCAACTGCTACTTTTGTTTTATCATTCAAAGAAATATCCCTGTAAAAACTTCTCATATATAAGTACTGAATGGTAAAATAATTCAAGTTATTTTTGGCTAAATAATCTTTGTAGGTTTTTTCTCCTTTCTTTTCGGTTTTATATTTTTCTTTTCTTTTTTCTGCGTTTTCTAATAATCTCTCATATTGTTCTAATAGCTCGTTGTCTAAATATTTTACAGCTTTTTCAATCATTTTTTGGGTTGATTTCTCAAAACTTGAAACTCCTAATTTTTGCAAGTGCCCAAAACCAGTTGCAATATGTTGTGTAATAAATGTACTTGGATACCTACCTCCTTTAAACCATGGAAATCCTCCAGAATTCATTTGAATATCTTGTAATTTATGGATGGCTTTTTCTTGTGCATCTTTCATTTTATTTAAATCGAATAACAAAGCAATACGTTTCTTTTGCTCGGTTTCAGATTGAGCATCTCTTAACCAAGGTGTTTCTTGAATGATCATTGATTTTAACTCCTGATTTTTTTCTAAATTTGATAAAAGCGCATCAGAAGACTTCCAAGCATTAAACACTTTTTGAATATTTGGATTTGAATTCGCCACAAAACTCGCTAATGTATTTGCATAATATCTAGAGAACGTTTGTTCTGCACATTCATAAGGATACTCCATTAAATAAGGCAAAGATTGAATAGCATACCAAACAGGGTTAGACGTCATTTCTAAAGTTAGCTTATGATTTTGTAATGTTGATGAAGTTGAATTCTTTAATTTATTTAAAGTAAATGTTTTGGTTTGATTAGAGCGAACCCACATAGGCATTGTTTCTGTAACCAACATTCTATTGGTTAAAACTGGCAACACATTTTGCTCTCCATCAGAAAAATCGCCAGCTTTGGCTACAATTTTGTATTGTATAGCTTTTATGTTTTCTGGTATTGCTAAATTCCAAGAAACATTTGTATTGCCATCTTTATCAACTACAAAATTTTTGTTAGCATTTGCGTTTTGTAATTCTGAATCAATTTCTTTTCCAGAAATAGCATCAGTTAACATTAGTTTAGCAAAACCACTCAATGGGTTATTTGTTAAGTTGGTGATTTTTGCACGTAACGTTATTGTGTCTTTTTCTCTTAAAAAACGAGGGGCATTTGGAGTCACCATCAATTCTTTTTGAGTAATGGTTTGCAATGTTTTACTTGTATATTTTAGTTCTTTAGTGTGTGCTAAAAGTTCCAATTTCCACCTAGTTAAGGCTTCTGGCATTGTAAAACTGAAACTCACTTTTCCGTTTTTATCTGTTCTTAGCTGTGGATAAAAGAAAGCAGTTTCTTTAAAGTTTTTACGTGTTTGTACTTTTAACAATTCTTGCGCTATTTTTTCTTGACCAGATTTTGTAGAAATAAGCATTACCCCATTAGCTCCACTTGCACCGTAAATTGCGGTTGCTGAAGCATCTTTTAAGACAGTCATATTTTCAATATCATTAAAATCAATATTTTCAATAGTACTTTTAACTCCATCTACGATAACCAAAGGATTTCCTGTTCCATTCCATGAAGCTTGACCACGAACAAAAATTTGCATATCATTTCTGCCTGGAGTTCCACTACCTTGTATGGCTGTTACACCTGGAAGAGTACCTTGTAAAGATTCAATACTTGAAACAGCAGCAGAAACGCTAGATTTTCTTTTTGAAGTTCCATAACCAATGACAACAACTTCATCTAAGTTGTTATATTCTTCTGCTAAATAAATGTTTGCATAAGAAAAGTTTTTGACTTTAATTTCTTCTGTTTTAAAACCTAAATATGAAATAACTAAGGTATTTCCTTTTTTAGTATTTATAGAAAATTTTCCATCAAAATCAGTTGCGGTTCCAATTGTAGATCCTTTAACTAAAATACTAACTCCAGGTAAAGCAATACCATCAGTATCTTTAACAATACCATTTATTGTGCCTGTAAAATTACCATATGTTTTGTAGGTAGATTTTTGATTTCTTGCTCTAATTTTTCGAGAAATTTTTTGCAAATAGTTTCTGTTTGTCCATTTACTATTTCCAAAACTAAATCCAAAATAGTTATAGGAAACCTTTGGAATCGAAGGAAAATTGTAATAAGTTCTTTTTAAATTTCTCATTGAAAAACGAGTAGTGCCAAAACTTTTATTTGCATTGCTTTTTTGGTAGGAGTAATACCTCCTTTTTGGCGGAATTGGATTAAAACTCCAAGAATGCTCTTTAAACTCATCTAGAGAAGCATCATACATAGCCGCTAAAACTTCTGCAGTAACTGCGTTGTTTTTATCATTTTTAATGGTAAAGCTCCAGGTTTCATCTTGTCCTGGTTGTAATTTATCTCTAAAGATATTGGTTTCAATGGCAATACTTTCTTGTTTTTTAGAAACATTTACAATCATGTTTCCACTTTTAAAATAATTAAAATTTACAAAGTGATGTTTTATTGCAAAGCCACCTAGATCTTCTTTTGTAACCGGAATTTGAATTGTTTTTGCTTCATTGTTTAATGAGATTAATTTTGTATCAACAATTTTAAAGTTCTTTTCAATTTGCAAAACTACAGTAATGTCTTTTGAGGCAGAGGCAACAGTTAAAGCTATAGTATCTCCAATTTTATAGTTTGGTTTATCAGAATATATGCTAAACAATTCTGAGTCTGCCACTTCTGCCTGCTTGCTAGAAAAAAGGGTAAACCTCTTTTCGGTTGTAACTTTTTGTCCGAATTTATCTTTACTTTCCATCACTACAACATATTTGCCAGAAGCCCAGTTGCTATACTTATGCAGTTGTATTTCTTTTGAAGTTTCTGTATCAAAATTTGATGTAAAAACAAGATTACCCTTTTTCCAGTTTCTTACATTGGTTTCGTTATTGGTGTAAGGGTCATTTGGAAATAATATACGAAATTTATTTTCAGGAATATCTTGATAATCTGGTGCAGGCCAAGGTCTTTTTCTTAAAGGATTTTTAGGAGCCAGTAGTTTAAAAACTTTTAGCTTTCCTTTTGCTGGCACAAATTCATCATTTAAATTTTTTGTATCGATATTTAAATTGATTTCTTGTAGAGATTTATCGAGGGTAGTATCCATATCTATAGAAGCAATTAAGGCATGATATCCTACTTTTACAATTGTAGAAACTGAACGTGTTTCTCCATTTAGATCTGTAACATCGGCATTAATTTCGTAGGTAAAAATGGGTAGCCCTTTTTTAGCAACAGTTTCATTTGGAATGGCTTTAAAGTGAATTGTAAATTCCCCTTTTTCATTTGTAGTGGTTTTACCCTCTGTTATTTGTTGTGCACTAGTATTTAAATTTGGTCTTCGCCAGGAAAACCATTTAGGATACGTTACTTTTCTAAGTACTTGATACGTTACGTTAGCATCTGTAATATTTGCGCCAGAAAAAGCTTTCGAAAATCCATGAACGGTAATTGAATCGTTTACTTTATAAACAGCAGTAATAGGTTTAAATTCACTTTTAAATTTTGGTCTTTTGTATTCTTCTACAGCAAAATCTACAGAACTTTCATTAAAGTATACATCATCATAAAACGAAATATTGTGTTGTTCACTTTCATCAATGTAAATTGAAAATTCGCCAGTTAAACCCGTATTTGGAAGTTGAAATTCGCCAGCAATAGATCCAAATTCATTTAATTTCAATTCCATTTTTTTAATTTCTTGTCCATTCACATCTTCTAAATAAACTACAACATATTTGTCTGTTAAAATAGCACTTGTATCTCCTTGTTTTTTTACCACTATTCCTTTAAAATAAACTGTTTGTCCTGGCCTATATATACTTCTATCTGTAAAAATAAATGGTCTTATATCAATATCTTCATCCTCTTTTTTATCAACTTTTCGCTTATAATCATACAGGTAATAGTTCCCAAAATTAGCAACCTCTTTTTTGGTTTTTATGGTAATATTTACATTACTATAATTACCTCTACTTTTAAATGAAGCAAATCCATTTTCATCGGTAGTTAATTTTTTGTTGATGTAATGGTCTTCATGATTGCTATTATTTTTAATATGAATTTTTGCCTTTTTTATAGGCTTACCATGATTTCTATGTACAACTTGATAGATGTATTTTCCTTGATATATGTTTTCTATTAAAGTTAAGTTTGTAACTTGAATAAAAGTTGTTCCGTAAATGGAGTTTTCATCTAAACTTTTAGCTTCAGTAGCAACTATTAAATAGATTCCATTATTAAATTTTGGGGCAATGATTTCTGTAGAATGTTGCAAATAATCACCTTGGTTTCTTAATTGATTTTGCCAAGTTTTCGTTTTTGTTAAGGTTTGTATAAAAGCCTTTTTCTCTTTGAAGCTGTAGGTGTTATCGAGCTTTTCTCTTTGTTTTTGATTGATTTTGTAAGCAGTAAAATATAACGAATCAATATTTTTATAGGTGATGAAAAGACGTGAATGTTTATCAATAGGAATGTTTTTTTCAGCTTGAATTGCAAGTGTTTTGTGCTCAATTTGTTTTTTTAGAATCTTGCATTTTTTTGCTCCCAAACTTTCAGTAAAATTCTTTACAACTGTATTGCAAATTGCAAGTGCTTCTTTGTTTCGATTTAAGTTTTTATACATTTTAGCAATTTCAAAACTGTATAAAGCACTTGCCTCATGAGTTTTAATTTTCTCTTTTGATTTTTGTAGTGTTTGTATAAAAATTGAATCTTTATTGTGAATAGTTGCGTGTTTATGTACAAAATTTAGTCGCTCAATATCAATATTAGCTAAGGCATTTGTATTTTTTTCAATATGTAAATCACTGAGTTTTTGATATATTTTTAATGCATTTAACTGTAGAGATAAACTGTCATTAGATTTTACTGGAAGGTTTGAGAAATTGTAAGCATCTTCTAAAAACTTAGAGTCATCAATTATAAATTTGTAAGATGGTCTTGTTATAGTGGTTTCTGAAGATTTGTAAAACTCTAAAGTATTATTTGCTAAAAAATCAAATAGTGAAGGTGTATAGGTTTTAGCGGTTTTTTGAAGTTGAAGAATTTTAGAGAATTTATGAATATTTATGCTTTGAAGATTTTTTTCATTTCGTAAAGATTCTTTGAAATTAAAGTGAATTTCTTCAAATAAAGTGTTTAAATCCCAAGTTCTAAAGTCGCTTGCATTTACTTTGTTTTCGGTTTTTGTACGTCTATAAATTCTATATCTATTCTGTTTAAAATACTGCCAATACATGTTCGCTAAAATATTTTGTAAAATATTTTTAGTAGGTAATGTGGTTTTAGCAATATGATTTTTAAAATTATCAATTATGGTTAATTGCGCATCTTCTTCTAAAGTTAAGGCAAATTTACTTTTGTAAAGAAGCGATTTTATAAGTTGAGGGTTGTTATTGTTTTTCTCGGCTTTTATATAAATATCTTCTACAATTTGCCTTGCCGATTTTGGTAAACCATCTACTTCAAATTGTTCAACTTTTGTCCAAAGTTTATCAAACTTTTTTTGGGCAATTATTTGAGTTGTAAAAAGAAATGTAACTAGTATTAAGGTGATGTTTTTTTTCATAATCAATAAATTAGAGAAGTTTTTAAACTTATTTCGTTTTTATTTTAAGAATTTATAGCATAAAGAACCATCAATTTAGCTTAAAAAACAACTTAGAATTAGTAAACAGGTCTTATAACTTCGTAAACTTACTATTTAGTTGAGTTTCATTCTAAAGATAATTCATATTGTAGAAAGCTTTTGTATTTTTACCTTTTTAAATTTTTTTGATATGAATATCCATTTTATAGCCATAGGTGGTAGTGCAATGCACAATTTGGCAATTGCTTTACACCAAAAAGGATACCAAGTTTTTGGTAGTGATGATACCATACATGATCCATCAAAATCTAGATTAGAAAAATATGGCTTATTACCAAAAGAATTTGGTTGGTTTCCAGAGAAAATTACAACAGAATTGGATGTTATCATTTTAGGGATGCATGCCAAAAAAGATAATCCTGAGTTGTTAAAAGCCCAAGAATTGGGTTTGAAAATTTATTCGTATCCAGAGTTTTTGTACGAACAATCTAAAGACAAAACACGAGTAGTAATTGGTGGTTCTCATGGGAAAACAACTATTACTTCTATGATTTTACATGTGTTGAATTATCATGAAAGAGAAGTAGATTATATGGTTGGTGCGCAACTAGAAGGTTTTGAAACCATGGTGCATTTAACTACTGATAATGATTTTATGGTTTTAGAGGGTGATGAGTATTTGAGTTCACCTATTGATATGCGTCCTAAATTTCATTTGTACAAGCCCAATATTGCACTTTTAAGTGGCATTGCTTGGGATCATATTAATGTGTTTCCAACTTTTGATAAGTATAAAGAACAATTTAAAATCTTTACAGATTCTATGATTAATGGAGGAAGTATGGTGTATAATATGGAAGATGAACATGTAAAAGATGTTGTTGAATCGTCTGAAAATCACATTAAAAAATACCCTTATGAAACTCCTACTCATTTTATTGAAGAGGGTATTACCTATTTAGAAACTGCTGAAGGCGATTTACCTTTAGAGGTTTTTGGGAAACATAATTTGCAAAACTTAGCAGGTGCAAAATGGATTTGCCAACATATGGGTATTGATGAAGACGATTTTTATGAAGCCATTGCTAGTTTTTCTGGAGCCAGTAAACGTTTAGAGAAAATAGCCGAGAATAGTACTTCTGTAATTTTTAAAGATTTTGCACATTCACCAAGTAAGGTGTCTGCAACTACAAAAGCAGTGAAACAACAGTATAAAGAAAGAACGGTTTTGGCTTGTTTGGAATTGCATACCTATTCTAGTTTAAATGCAGAGTTTTTATCAGAATATAAAGGGGCTTTAGATGCAGCAGATAAAGCTGTGGTTTTTTATTCGCCACATGCCGTAAAAATTAAACAATTAAACGATGTTACAAAAGCGCAAATTGCTACTGCTTTTCAACGAGAAGATTTAATTATTTACACAAATCCTATTGAATTTAAAGAGTTTTTATTTAGTCAGAATTTAGATAAAACAGCTGTTGTTTTGATGAGTTCTGGTAATTATGGAGGATTAGATTTTGATGAGGTTAAGGGTTTGATTTAGCTTTTTTTAAACCAAATTCTATCATTTTTCTGTTCACCCATTTCTTATCTTGAATTACATGTAAAAACCAAACCCGATGTTCTTTATTAAAAATTGATTTATAAATCATCTTTAACTTATGGTTTCTACTAATTTTTTTCGATGCTTTTTTAAAATGTTTGTCTTTAAAATTACTGTCTGTAAGTATTTTATTGAAATCGCTTAAGTAAGCTGCTGTTTTTTTATTTTTAGGATAACTTAATGATGTAGGGTGATGAAAGATTTCAGAGCAAACCGCTAAAAAACAATTTAAAGGTAACTGTAACGTCTTAAATTGATAACCAATATTTTTTGCAACTGTTTTTTTAGATAGTAAAAAAACATCATAAGCGTTTCTTAATGCCATGTTTTTATGATAAAACCCATGGTCGTTAATTTGTTTTGCAAAAATGCTTAATGCCAATTGATTCTCGTAACTTAAAAAATGGATATTGCTTATGCTTAGCGTGTTTTTAGAAACAATAGCATAATTAAATTCTTTCGCATATTTTTCTGTTAAAAGTTCTTTGTGAATTTCTACAGCAGCAATGTTATCCTTTTTGGTTAATCTAGGGTAATGTTTAAACTGTGGAAAATCATAGATGGTATCATGTACTTTCTCATATCCAAAGTTTTGTAAAATTTCAATAGTTTTTGGATACTCATTTTTTGAAATTATAAAATCGATATCACCAACCATTCTTTCAGCAATATCATCATATAAACCTTCTAGTAAATTACCTGTTCCTTTTAAAAAAATAGGAGTAATATGATGAGATGATAATAACTCGTTAATTTTTTTAGCTTGTATTATAATTTGCTGATTTCTAGTTCTATTTAAATCAGTAATATGCTTCATATATTCTACCAAATCAGCAGGAAGGTAATTTAAAAATTTGGCTTTTTTTAAATTACAATATAAAGCAGGAAATACAAAATGGCTTGTGCTTGTTTTTACAACAGCATCCCAATCAATAGTATTGGTTTGTAAGTAACTTTCAACAATTTCTTTATTGCGTTTTTCGTGATTTACAGTTAAACATTTTGCTATAAAAAATAAAGTTTCTTTACTCGTCATTATCAAAAATTTCAGAAACAGTTTTTATCATTTTGTCATTGTTCGAGTAGGTGAGTTGATAACAATTTACCCTACTAAACCAATCTAAAAATAGTTGTGCATTTTCTGTTTTTGGTGATAACCAAGAATCTGGTATTAGTTGTTGAAAAGCATCAAGTTTTGATATTTTTTTGCAACTAAGGTCACTATCTTTTTGATATTTTATAAATACAAGATCATTACAGGGTAAATGTTGCAAATAATTGGTGTTATTGGGTTGTAAATAACGTACTATTTTATTGAGTCTTTTAAAATGGAACTCTGCACTGGTTTCCAATTCAGGATAAAAAGGTAATAAAGTTTCTAGGCTATTTTTTTTTATAGAAATTGCTGCAGGAAAACTATATACTTCTTTTTTTTCGACATCCATGGGTACAAAATCGTCTGCTAAACATGTAAAGCCATTGGCTTGTAAAAGTGCTAAAGATGTACTTTTTCCATTACCAGAATCCCCTAAAAACAACATTGACTTTTTGCCATTACTAATAGCAGAAGCATGAAAAACACCCATCCATTCTTCCTCTGTTTTTTGATGAATTTTTTGAATGAATTCCATTGAAAATTTTCCTTGAAAATAATGTAAATCAAAACTACTCCAAGAACCAATGTACTTGTTATTTACATATAAGAATATATAATTGTTATGGATAAAAACATCAAATTCATGTTGATATGCTTCAATAGCATCAACAGTTAAGTGATCAAACTTGGGGTGTATGTGATACAACTCTTTTTCTCCTAAAAAAGATACTTTAAAGATGATGTTGTTTACCTTATAAAACTTTATAAACTCGTAGGTTTTTGGTTTTTGAATATCTTTATAATCACCATGTTTTTTTTCTTTAGGTGTGTTTTTAAGATCGTACACTTCTTTTTTTAGATGAATGATAAAGTCTTCAGCTTTTTCTAGAGGAACATTTATTTTTTTAGATAATCCTTTCGCAATTTCTTTAATGGGGATATTTTTATCTAATCTTTTTAAAATATCTGCTGTTGTATTTTCTAATACTACATATTCATTACTATTTTTAAACCAAGTAATGGTTTTGTCTTCTACAACTTTGTATAAAGCCTTTTTTAATTCCATAAAAATAAAAGTACTTATTTTAACTGTAATACAACAAAAAACACCTCAATTTTTTGAGGCTTATGTTTACTATAAAGATTAACTACGGACTAATTTGCCAATTGATTTTAGAAGTTGTGGATTGTC
The DNA here is from genome assembly GCA_965661915.1 of Polaribacter sp. GTDB lineage: Bacteria > Bacteroidota > Bacteroidia > Flavobacteriales > Flavobacteriaceae > Polaribacter. The sequence continues at coordinate 85,973 of CBFIFR010000007.1, forward strand.
TTCTAACGCTATTTTTGCCACTGCATAAAATTCGCTCATCCAGTCGTCTATTGCTGCAAAAGCTTTGTCTTTTTCTTTTGTTGCATCTTGGCTTTCTCCTTTTTCTCGTACATACGTGGCTCTTGCTGTTTCTAAACTGCTTATTAAGGCAATTGTTTTTTTATTTCTTATGGTTTGTTTGCTCTAATTTATTGTTTTTTTGGTTTCCTTAAAGTTTTTTTTTGTGTTTGGTATTTGGTTTTAATGTGGGGTGAGAAGAAATAAGTTATCTGTAATTTTGGACTTGTGCTTTGGCTGAAGCGAATTGCGAATTTTTATGTTTTTAGGCGTTGGTATTTTATAGGATTAATTCATTTACGTATTCAGCTTCTGGCTCTTTTGCTAAAAACAAATCCAATTCTTTCTGATTATTAAATCCTTGTATTTTTTGTCTGTATTTCGAAGCAATTTTCGGATCTTCAATTTCCAATTTTCGATTTTTACTAATTTCCAAATACTCACTTTCTTGGTCTATTCCCAAAAAACGTCTGTTTGCTAAATTAGCTGCAATACCTGTTGTACTACTTCCAGCAAAAGGATCTAAAATCCAAGCATTAGGTTTTGTAGATGCTAAAATTAAACGAGTTAAAACTGACAAAGGTTTTTGAGTTGGATGTTTTGTACAACTTTTTTCCCAAGGTGCAATTGCAGGAAGTTTCCAAACATCTTTCATCTGCTTGTCGCCATTTAATTGTTTCATTAGTTCGTAGTTAAAATAATGAGGTGTTTTCTCTTTTTTTCTTGCCCAAATAATTTGTTCTGTAGAATGTGTGAAATATCGACAAGAAAAATTTGGTGGTGGATTTGATTTTTGCCAAGTAACTATATTTAATATTTTGAAGTCTAACTCTGTAAGGATTTGTCCAACACTAAATATATTGTGCATTGTTCCACTTATCCAAATTGTAGCATCTTCTTTCATTTTTTCTCTAACTAATGAAAGCCATTGTCTATTAAATTTGTTTATATGTTCTGTGCCAAGTGATTTATCCCATTTCCCTTTATTAACTGAAACAATTTTACCACTTTGAATTGACAAACCATTATTTGATAAAAAATAAGGTGGATCTGCAAAAACCATATCGAATTTATGGTCAATTTTTGGCAACAAACCCATTGTATCTCCTTTAAGAAGATAGAATTTTTTGTCATTTGATTTGAAGTAAGGTTTAATCATTCTTCTAACATATCAGCTAAAAAATATAACAATTTGCTAAGATTATGATTGCCTTCCACAAAACCAAATTTTTCGCAATCTTCTGGAATATAAAGCGTTTTACTTTTTATTTCTTCATCTTTTGTTACAAGTCTTAGAGCATTTACCAAAATACTTATTTTTTCACTAGGAAGTTCAAAATATATTGAATTGTCTTTTGTAATTTCTTTTTTAAATTTAGCTAAATTCATTTTTTTTAATTTTATATTTATAAATATAATTAATTTATTTTAAAAATACACACAATAAGTGTTTTTATGTCTAAAAATATTTTAACAAAATTCGGAAAGCACTTAAAAATAATAAGGCAAAAAGAAAGTTTAACGCAAAAAGAATTTGCTTTAAAAAGTGGATTACATACAAATTATATTGGCATGATTGAAAGAGGAGAAAGAAATCCTTCACTCAAAAATTTAGAAATTATTGCTAATACTTTTAATATTTCACTTTCTGAATTAATGGATTTTTGAACTGTTCGAATAATTCGAGCAGTTCAAAAAAAATCAGGTATTTCCATTTTGGAAACAACTGATAAGTTCATATTGATTTATCTATGAGTTGCTGTTGATACAATTTTAAAAATATCTTCGCCATTTTCAAGTGAAACAAGTAAATTCCTAAACATGTATGCTTTAGGGTAATTCGTTTTTTCTTGATACATTAAAAGTTTGGCAATTAGAATTAAAAACTTAATACTATACTCTCCTTTATTAGAGAGTTCAATATAATTCTTAGCGTCAATATTTACTTCATTAAGAATTTGTCTTTTTAAGAGATTATTCTGTTCTATTTTGCTTTTTAATGGTTTAACATCATTATCCCAATATTCTATTAGAAAAGTTAATAAATCTTTTGTTTTACCTTTTTCTAAATTCATTTTTATTAATACATCAACTGCCCAATGTATATGCTTAGGTGATCTAATATTTGACCAACCACTTTTCTTTGTTTTATCCTTTTGTCTAAATTTAAGTAAAAGGTCAAATTTTGATAAATTTCCTTGATAAACACCTAATATATAAGAACTATTTACTTGAAAAATTTCTAAAGGTTTTTCACCTTTTGAAATCATATGCGGTTGAGAACTTGCCATATTTTATTTATAACTTTCAATTACCCCATTATAATATCCTAGGGAATATGCTGCATGTGGACTTCTATGTCTTCTATCTCCTTTTTGACTATCTTCAATTGCATTTAAGACGGAATTTAAATTGATGTGTTCTTCTCTTTTTAAACCGTGCTCAAATCCAATTTCATATGCACAAGATGCACATTTATGTCTCCCAACTTTACCTTGATCAATTGGTAAGGGTTTAACTAAAGTATCTGTATCTACATGTATTTTTTTACAAGCCATATTTTTATTAATTTTATTTAATGATTTTGATAAACTCTTGAATTGAAGTCAGATTATATACTTTTGGTATATTGTTATATGCTTCTTCGAGCTTATTTTTAGCTGTAAACCAACCTTGTCCATCTGTAATCCATACAAATTCATAATTTTCGTATTGATTTATTTTAGGTGCGATATCAGAATATGATCTAGCAACCTCATTAAGTTTTGAGCCACCACTATTGTAATAATTCGTTTCAATAAGGTAAGTTTTAGAACCTGATTTAATTACAAAATCAAACCTTTTAACATCTTCTCCTAAACTTATTAATTCAGGAAATGCTGTATGTTTAATTTCTCTTTCAAATGTAATATTTTTATCTTTAAAAACCTTTGCAATAGCATTTTCCATTTGAGTTCCACCTCTGTTTTTTCTTGCATTTGTGTCAAGTCCAACTTCAATACCAAAAACATAATCAACAAGGTTTGTAATGTTTTTATTTTTAAAAACTTCTGCAAGTCCAGTTTGAACTATAAAATCAAAGATTAATTCTGGGGTTTCAAAAAACGTATCAACTAAAACGATTTCATCTGAATTTTTAAATGTTTTCTTTTTATCTTTTTTCCTAATTGCAATAAGAATATTTAACACTGTAAAAACCTTTTTGTTTTCCTTATAAAGCTTATTTATTGCACCTTTTAAATCCTCTTGACCAATAAGGTAATTTAGTTGATTTAGTTTTATTTTTAACTTTTCAATATTATTATTAACCTTATTAAAGTCAACAAAATAATCAAGTGTTGCATTTGTTTCACTTAGTTGCTCAAGAAATAATTGAAAATTTTTAGCCATAATTAATTAGAAATTAATAGTTCAGTCAATTTACCGCGTTTACTTGGATTTGCGTTAATACTTCTACGAGCATTTACTCTGTGGATATCAAAGTTTGAATATAAATCATCAAAGAAATTATCATTTGGGTTTTTTCCTTTAACATCGGAATTGCTTAAAATCCATTTATGGTTTAAGTTGTCTAACTTTGTGCAAAAATCTTTTAGACGTATTTGTTCTAAATCGTTAAACTCATCTTTAGCGTAAGAATTGAAACTGGAAGTTTCGCTTAAAGGTTTGTATGGTGGATCAAAATAGAAAAAAGTATTTTCTGTTGCAAAATTTAAAACTTCTGAATAATCTCCATTTAGAATTTCAACTCTTTGTAAAACTTCTGAAACTGCTCTTAAATTTTCCTTATTGCATATTAATGGTTTTTTATAACTTCCAATTGGAACATTAAATTCGTTTTTACGATTAACTCGAAAAAGGCCATTAAAACAAGTTCTGTTTAAGAAAATAAATAAAGCACTTTGTGTTGTTTGATTTGATATTCTTGAATTGAAAAGTATTCTTTTAGCATAATAATATTCTTTTTTTTCTGTGTCATTTTGAGATAAAAGATAATATTCGTTTTGCCATTCTGAAAGTATACTTATCAAACTTTCTACATCTTCTTTTATTGAAATATAGCAATTTGTTAAGTCTGTATTTATGTCATTAATAATTGCTCTTTCCATATTTGGAAACTGTTCAAGCATCCAAAATAAAATTGCTCCACTTCCTACAAATGGTTCGATGAAAGTGAAATTATTCTCAATTATATTTTCAGGTAATTGGTTTTCAATTTGTTGAATTAGTTGAGTTTTTCCACCAGCCCATTTCAAAAATGGTTTTGCTGTTTTATCTGTCATAATAATGTTTTATGATTCTTAATATTTTGTGTTTGACATAAAAGAACATAAGCCTTTGTTTCACCTGCTGTTTTTAATGCAAAATGACGATGATTACCATCTATAATTTCCATAGTACTTTTATTAACAGCTATTGGTCTAAATGTTTCTAGTCTAAGAGCATTAATGTCTACTGTTCCTTTTATTACTCCTAGAAAAACACCTACATCATATTTTGAAGATTCATTTTCATAATCTTCGTTAAATTGTGATGGTAATATTTCATTAATAGAAATAACATCAAGTATATATGATGCTAATTCCAAATTATCCCTTTTAAGTATACTTTTTGCATTGTTAATTTGTGAGCGTATCAAATCCTCTTTTCTTTTTTCAGAAACCTTATTTAATATTTTTTCTTGTACTGTCATTTTAATAATTTATATAAAATAAATTGTTGTAATAGAAGTATTTTAGACTACTAACGCAATTTACAAAAATATGGCTTTTTAAATACTATTAGTAAATTGATTTATCATTAAAATATCCAAAACTGGCAATCAACATGTGTTGGATAAATTTTAGTTTTTTATTTTAAATTTTCAAGTAGTTGGTATTTTTCATTAACCAGCTTTGATCTTTTCTCTCCAATAGGTTCATTTTTTAATTTCGTTTCAATTGTAATGAATTTATTAGCAAAATCGTAAAATGTTTTTGTTTTAGTAAATTCTTTTAGCCATTCAGAAAAATCATGGAGTTCTTCCGTATTTTTTGAATACCCTAAATTTTTTACTAAACTTGCATATTCCCAATTAGAGTTTTCAGATTTATCAAAATTCAGTAATTCATTCTCCAAAAAAACGTCAATTAAGTAAGTATTCGAAAAAAAAGTTTCCAGAGCTTTTCTTTCAGCAAGTTTGATTTTTTTCTTTT
>CBFIFR010000008.1:0-236 GCA_965661915.1 Polaribacter sp.
TAGATTTGGTTTCTTTAACGTCTTTTAATTTTTCGAGACGTTTACGAATCTTATCACTTTCTTTTTTTAGGTTGATGTGCTTTAAGCCAATAACCTGAATAGGTTTCGGATTTGCTTCAGAAAAGTTTTTAAAATAATCTGCATCTACATCTAATTCTTCTTTGGTAAACTCTCTTAATCGAATTAATTCTAAAAAACAACGTGTAGTTGCCTCAACATCTGCAGTTGCATTGTGG
>CBFIFR010000008.1:246-87093 GCA_965661915.1 Polaribacter sp.
CTTCACCAAAACCAACACCAAATAAATGATTGTGTAATTCTGTTAACGTTGGTAATTTAAATTTACCTCCTCTACCACCAGGAATTTGACACATTTGTGCCGTTTTTTCTGTACAAGTATCTAAAAGGGGCAGTTTTGTTAAGTTATTTTCTACACCTAATCTATGAAATTCACATCCCATAATATTAATATCGAAACCAACATTTTGCCCAACTATAAACTTGGTTTTTTTAAGAGCTTCGTTAAACAATTCTAAACCTTCATCTAGACCAATTCCTTGTTCTGCTGCTAATTCTGTAGAAATTCCGTGAATTCTTTCAGCATCATATGGAATGTTAAAACCTTCTGGCTGAATTAAAAAATCGTTATGTTCTAATACATTACCCATTTCGTCATGCAATTGCCATGCAATTTGAATACACCTTGGCCAGTTGTCTGTATCTGTAATGGGTGCATTCCAACTTTTAGGTAAACCTGTAGTTTCTGTATCGAATATTAAGTACATAAAGAATGTTTTTAAAAAAGCAATTCATTGTTTAATTGTATTGTAAAAATAGTTTTTTTTGATGGATTAAGAAGTTAGAAGTTGAAACGATTGTTTTTTTTTATGCTTAATATCATCATTTTTAAGCAAGTAAAATTGCTAAGATTTGTGATAGTTTTTATGTAATTTCTCTTAAGATTAAAGTGACAAAGCTTTCCGGTTTTAAAACACCAACCATTGCATCAACTTAAAAATAGTATACAACCACAAAAACGATTTAATTATCTTTGCACAAACATAACGAAACAAATGAGTAATTTAATTGCACCTTCAATTTTAGCGGCAGATTTTGCCAATTTACAAAGAGATATAGAAATGGTAAATAACAGTGAAGCTGATTGGTTTCATATTGATATTATGGATGGTGTTTTTGTACCCAATATTTCGTTTGGAATGCCTGTTTTAAAGGCGATTAGCCAACATGCAAAAAAAACAATTGATGTGCACTTAATGATTGTAAATCCAGATCAATACATACAAACTTTTGCAGATTTAGGCGCAGATATTTTAACGGTTCATTATGAAGCTTGTACACATTTACATAGAACTGTACAAGCTATTAAAGCAGCAGGAATGAAAGCAGGTGTTGCGTTAAATCCGCACACACCAATTGCTGTTTTAGAAGATATTATTGCAGATTTAGATTTGGTGTGTTTAATGAGTGTAAACCCAGGTTTTGGTGGACAATCTTTTATTGAAAATACCTATAAAAAAATTAATCAGTTAAAACACTTAATTGAGTTTACTGAATCTAACTGTCAAATAGAAATTGATGGTGGTGTAACCAACAAAAATGCAAATGCTTTGATAGAAGCTGGTGCTAATGTTTTGGTAGCTGGTAGTTTTGTTTTTAAAAGTGATGAACCTACAGCAACTATTGCAGATTTAAAAGCTATTATAGGTTAATTTGTATGCGGTTGTAGACATAGAAACCACAGGAAATGGATATAAAGGCCAGAAAATAACTGAAATATCTATTTTTATTTTTGATGGAAAAACTGTAGTTGATGCGTTTACATCTTTAGTAAATCCTGAGCAAAACATCCCTCCTTTTATTACCAATTTAACAGGCATTACCAATGCAATGGTTCGTTATGCACCCAAGTTTTATGAGATTGCTAAAAAGGTAGCAGAAATTACCAAAGACACTATTTTTGTGGCCCATAATGTAAATTTTGATTACAACATTATTAAAGATGAATTCAAAAATTTAGGCTTCGATTTTAATCGTAAAAAACTCTGTACTGTTCGTTTAACAAGAAAGATAATGCCTGGCTTACGTTCTTATAGTTTAGGTAATATCTGCGCAGATGAAAATATCCCTATAAATGGTAGACATAGAGCAAAAGGAGATGCAGAGGCTACAACAGAATTATTTAGAAGACTGATAGAAAGAGATGATCAATTTATCATTAATTCGTTTTTAAATCCACGTTCAAGACAAGCTACTTTACCACCACTTTTAGAAAAAAAAGTAGTGGATAATTTACCCGAAACTTTTGGTGTGTATTATTTTAAAAACACTGCCAAAGAAATTATTTACGTTGGGAAAGCCAATAACATCAAACAAAGAGTTATTAGTCATTTTTACGACAAAAAGAAAAAAGAACGAGAATTGTGTATGGAAACTGCCCATATTTCTTTCACAGAAACTGGCAGCGAAATTTTAGCGCTTTTACTAGAATCCTCAGAAATAAAAACAAAATATCCAAAATACAATCGTTCTCAAAAAAACAATGCTGCAGCTATTGGTTTGTTTTCTTATGAAGATCAAAAAGGAATAATTCATTTGGCGTTTAATAAGCTAAAATTAGTTCCGAATTCTATGATGAATTTCTATTCTGTAGCAGCCTGTAGAAATTTCTTAGAAAAACTCTGTGAAGAATTTACATTATGCCCTAAATATTGTCATTTACAAACTAATGTTAAAGCTTGTTTTCATCATCAATTAAAAGCATGTAAGGGAGTTTGTTGCGATAAAGAATCTGTAAAAAACTACAATATTCGTGTACAAAAAGCTATTAACTCTATTGGTTTATCCTTAGAAAATAGAGTAATTAAAGAACAAGGAAGAACCAAAAACGAAATTGGTTTTGCGTTAATTTTAGGAGGAAGCTACCAAGGTTTTGGTTTTATCGATAAAACTATTGCAGCTAGTTTTAGCAACCCTGAAGATTATCAATTTTACCTACAACCTCAAAAAGACAATAAAGATATTCAACGAATTTTAACGAGCTACCTAAAGAAAAAAGAAGACCTGTTAAAACTGTAGTTTTAAAAAAAACACCTAATTTTTCTAGAAAGTTTGTGCAAGAAACTGCAAAAATAAATGATGTAAAAAAATTGAGTTTGTCGAAATTCATTGAAGGGGTCACAATTTATTTTATTCCGACAAACTCAAAATTCCACTTACTTAAATACCGTATTTTTTAATTAATTCAAATGATTTAGTAAATACATACTTAAATCTGTGGTGGTAATAATGCCTTTTAAAACATCTTCATCAACTACTGGCAAAGCGTGAAATTCTCTTTCAGCAAATATTTGTGCTACATCTTTTATAGTTACCTCTGGACTAACTACGGTTAAATTTTTTGCCATTAATTGCTGTACAGTAAACATATTATATACAAAAGTATCTACGTTATCTTCATTATTTGTTACATCTGCAAAACTAATTCTTAACAAATCAGAATAACTTAACATGCCTACAATTTCGCTATCATTTACAACAGGAATATGTCTTATTTTATGTTTTTTAAATAATTTTTCAGCCGTTTCTAAACTATCAAAAACACCTAATGTTATTAAATTAGTACTCATTATTTCGGAAACTGGTGTGATTTTTTTCATCTGATAAAGTTTAATTCATACTTCAAATTTTGCAAATAAACAGTAATTAAACCATGATTTTCGTCATGGTTTAAATTGAAATTTATTTGTATACTGAAAGACTTTATCATAAAACATAGAAGTAGTATCTTTATACTTATAATCGTTATTATTTTTATGAAAAAATCTGATTACAACATTCATATTATTGGTGCAGGCGTAAGTGGTTTAATTGCGGCTCAAGTTTTAGAAAATCATGGCTATCACCCTACAATTATTGAAGCTTCGAGTACTGTTGGTGGCCGAGTAAAATCGGATTTAATAGAAAATTACATTTTAGATCACGGTTTTCAGGTATTATTAACTTCTTATCCTGCTGCAAAACATTACTTGAATTATACTGATTTAGATTTGCAAGCGTTTTTACCTGGTGCTACTGTTTTTAAAGAAGGCAAACAGCAAACTATTGGAGATCCTTTGCGCAATTTATCTTTATTATTCCCAACACTTTTTGCATCTGTTGGTCATTTTTCTGATAAAACAAAAATCTTAAAACTCAATGCACTTTTAAAAAAGAAAAAAGTAGTTGAGATATTTAGAACAGAAGAAAAATCAACCTTGCAATATTTACAAGATTTTGGTTTTTCTGAAGCTATGATTAACGATTTTTTCAAACCTTTTTTTAGTGGAATTTTCTTAGAACCTAATTTAGAAACCTCGAGCAGAATGTTTGAGTTTGTGTATAAAATGTTTGGTGATGGATTAGCGGTTTTACCAAAAGGAGGTATTCAAGAAATACCAAATCAGTTAAAATCGAAATTAAAAAACACAACGTTTTTATTTGATACTATTGTAAAAGAAGTAAAAGACACTAAAATTATTTTAAAAAATGATGAAGTGCTTCAAAGTGATATGACCATTATTGCTGCTGAAGCAAGTCAATTGATTTCTAATCTTAAAAATCAAGAAACTGAATGGAAAAGCTGTGATACTTTTTATTTTGAAACCCGAAATAAAGTAATTAACAAACCCTTAATTGGGTTAATTGCTGATAAAAATGCATTGATTAACAATATTTTTTATCATACAAGCTTAGCCACTTCAACAAAAGGAGATAAAGAATTACTCTCTGTAACTGTTGTTAAAGAACACAACTTATCAAAATTAGATTTAATTTTAAAAGTTACTGAAGATTTAAAAAGATACTGTAGTATAGACGCTGTAAATCTCTTAAAACATTATCATATTAAAAGAGCATTGCCAAAATTAGACAACTTGCAATATGAAATTTCGAGTACAGAAACCAAATTAAAACCGACTGTATTTTTAGCAGGAGATCAATTGTTAAATGGTTCTTTAAACGCTGCAATGATTTCTGGAGAAAGAGCAGCCATTGGTGTAATACAAACTTTAGAAGATGGTTTAATTGTAGATGAATTGACCTCTGAATATTCGTAAATTAACCTAAATACATTCCATAAAAAAACCTCAAAAACTTGATTTTCGAGGTTTATTGTTTTATAGAATAAGTGTTTTAAATTCCATCCCCTAATTCCTTTAATTTTTCGGTATTTTCGGCAAGCATTAGTTCATCAATAATTTTTTGAATATCCCCATTTACAATGTTGGATAAATCATATAAAGTTAGATTTATTCTATGATCTGTAACACGTCCTTGAGGATAATTATACGTTCTAATTTTAGCACTTCTATCACCAGAAGAAACCATAGAACCTCGTTTTAAAGCATCTTCTGCTTGTTTTTTTGCCAACTCTAAATCGTACAAACGAGAACGTAAAACTTTGAAGGCTTTTTCTTTATTTTTATGCTGACTTTTTTGATCTTGACATTGTGCAACCAAACCTGTTGGAATGTGTGTTAAACGTACAGCAGAATAGGTTGTATTTACAGATTGACCTCCAGGACCTGATGAACAGAAAAAATCGATTCGTACATCTTTTGGATTGATTTCTACATCAAACTCTTCTGCTTCTGGAAAAACCATACACGTAGCTGCAGAGGTATGCACACGACCCTGCGTTTCTGTTTGTGGCACTCTTTGCACACGATGCACACCCGCTTCAAACTTTAAGGTTCCGTAAACATCATCTCCATTAACTTCGAACTGAATTTCTTTAAAACCACCATTTGTACCTTCAGAATAATCTACAGTAGACACTTTCCAACCTTTGCTTTCGCAATATTTGGTGTACATTCTAAACAAATCACCAGCAAAAATACTGGCTTCATCTCCACCAGTTCCTGCACGTAATTCAACCACTGCATTTTTAGAATCTTCAGGATCTTTAGGTATTAACAAGAATTTTATTTCGTCTTCTAATTCAGGAATTCTAGTGTTGGCTTCATCCATTTCCATTTTAGCCATTTCTACCATTTCTGCATCAGAACCATCAGCAATAATTTCTTTTGCCTCTTCTATGTTATTGGTTAACGTTTGGTATTCATCTCCTTTTTTAACAACGCTTCCTAAATCTTTATACTCCTTCATTAATTGCGCATAACGCTTCTGATCCATAATGATTTCTGGCTGAATAATTAAATCAGAAACCTCATCATAACGTTGTTTTACAATTCTTAATTTATCTAACATCTTCTGCTCTTTACTTGGATTGCGAATTTACAATTTTTATACCTATATTTGGGAAAACCTCTATGTTTTTATGAAAAAACTACTGCTGTTATGTGCTTTTTTGTTACTATTTTCTTGTAAAAAGAATACTCAAAAAATACAAAAACCTACTTTTTTAATTGGCGAATGGAAACGATTAAACGATAAGCCAGGTAGCCAAACTTATGAAATGTGGAACACCAATTTAGTTGGTATGGGTTATACAATAAAAGGTACAAAAAGGTCTTTTCAAGAAATTTTGAGTATTGTAAAAATTAATGATACGTTACATTTAGAAGTAAAAGGTGTAAATGAAAAACCGACTTTATTTAAGTTCACCAATCAAACAGATACTTCTTTTGTTTGTGAAAATCCTAAGAATGAGTTCCCAAAAAAAATCACTTACATAAAAGATGGCAAACAATTAAAAGCTATAGTTGCTAATGATGATTTTAGAATAGACTTTGTTTTTGATAAGCTACATTAATTACGTTTTTTGGGAAGTAAAAAGAAAAAAGTTGTTCCGATATTCTCTTCACTTTCAACCCAAATTTCACCATTATAATACTCAACTATTTTTTTAACTGTTGATAAACCTATCCCAGAAGATGAACTTAAATTTTCTAGTTTGGTAAATACCTTAAATATTTTATTGAAATACTTTGATTTGATTCCAACTCCATTATCTTTTACAAAAAACTCGAAGTACTTTTCTTTTTCTGTAAAGCCAACTTCAATAACTCCGTTTTCTTTGTCATTATAATTAATGGCATTCTGGATTAAGTTTTGGAATAATTGGCTAAATCTCCAGGTATTTCCATACAAAGTAGGTAAGTTTTTTTGAACCTTAATTTTAATATGTTTAGGTACTAAAGTATATTTAATAACCTCTTGCAGTATTATATTTAAATCAATATTTCTGTTTTTAGCTTCTAATCGATTTACTTTAGAGTAGTCTAAGATTCCTTTTATAAGAAGATCCATTTTCTCAATATTAAACAATACTTCATTTAAAGATTGTACTGCTTTTTCGTCAATTACATGCTTATTATCACTTATAAACCAAGTTAGCAATGTATGCATATTAATTAACGGCGCTTTTAAATCGTGCGACACCATTTGCGCATAATCATTTAACTGCTCGTTTTGAATCGATAAATATTTTAATAGTTCCTCTTTTTTTTCTTCTTGTTTTTGAATTAATTCTTCTTGCTCTTTTCTTTGAATTACATTGACCAACATATTAGCATAAACAAAAAGAATATCTTTTTCGTTTTCTGAATACTTGTTTATTTTTTTAACATAATCAAAACCTACAAAACCAATAAGCTCATTATTTTTAATTTTTGGAATGGTAATTAAGCTTTTAATGCCTTGTGGAGCTAAAATATCATACAAACCTAAATTGCCTTGACTTGGTAAAAGGCTAACATCTTCTATATACAAAGCTTTTCCTTTTTGATGAGCTTCTACCCAATCATTTAAATATTCAAGAGGTATATTCTGTAAATTCTGAATTTCTGGCTCAATACCCTCATTACACCACTCATAAGTGTTTGAGCATGCTTTTTGTTGAAAATCATATGAAAAAATATAACTTCTATCTGCACCAACAAACTCCCCTATATTTCTTAAAGAACTTTGCACTAAACTATCAATGTTTGATAAATCTGCATTAATATATTGTGTAGAAATACTAATAAGTAATTTTTGAAAACGTAGTTGATAATTATTAATTTTATCTTTTTCGATTTGAGGAGATTTATCCTTGTTCATCAAATTAGCTTTATTGTTTGTAAAATGTAGTTGTGCTGTTGTATAGAAACAATGCATTAAATATACAGCTTTTTAGAAGAACTTTTAAATCACCAAAAAAACACTTAGATTATAACCACATTACCCACATTTTGAAGAACCGCATTCTTGGCAGGTTAAACATCCTTCTTGATAAATTAAATCTGTAGAATTACAATTATCGCAAGTTTGGCCTTTAGCTTTTGTACCATCTTTTACATAACGTTTTAAAGCTCTTTGCACTCCGTTTTTCCAAGTATTTATAGATTCTGAATCTAACTGTAAACTTTGTATCAACTCAATAACTTTATCAATTGGCATTCCATGACGCAAAGTACCCGAAATTAGTTTTGCATAATTCCAAAATTCTGGGTTAAATTTATGCGACAAACCTTCTATGGTAGTCTTATAGCCCCGTTTATTTTTATATTGAAAATCGTAACGAGATGAACCGTCTTCGTTTCTGCTTTTAATGATTAACCCTTTTTCTATAGACCGTGGAATTAAAATACCATCTTCATCGTCTACCAAACCAGTAAAAATTTCGTAAGGTTTGTTATCAAAAATGCCCACAAAAGCAATCCATTTTTCTTTTTTATTTTGAAAACGAACCACATCTGCTTCTAATTCTATAGGGCGTTTTTTAGGAAATCCTGAGTTTATTGTTTTTTCGTCACTTTTGTCATCCGCAGCAATTAAAACTCCAGAACGCGAACCATCTCTATACACAGTCACACCTTTACAACCTACTTCCCAAGCTTTTAAATACAATTCACCCACCAAATCTTCTGTAACATCATTTGGTAAATTTACAGTTACACTTATGGAATGATCTACCCATTTTTGAATTTCGCCTTGCATAGTTACCTTACTTACCCAATTAATATCGTTAGATGTTGCTTTGTAATAAGGCGATTTTTTTACCAATTCATCAATCTCTTTTTGCGTAAAATTTTTAGTAGTATCTATATTATTTATTTGCATCCATTGTTTAAAACGATGATGAAAAACAACATACTCTTCCCAAGAATCACCAACTTCATCAACAAAATCTACACCAACTCCTTTATCATTAGGATTTACCTTTTTTCTACGCTTATAAACTGGCATAAAAACAGGCTCAATTCCTGAGGAAGTTTGGGTCATTAAACTTGTTGTTCCTGTTGGTGCAATGGTTAATAAAGCAATATTTCTACGCCCATATTCTAGCATCTCGTAATACAATTTGCTATCTGCTTCTTTTAATCTTAAAATAAACGGATTGTCTTTTTCTCTATCAGAATCAAAAATTGAAAACGCACCTCTTTTTTTTGCTAAATTTACTGATGCTCTATAGGTTTCTACACCCAATATTTTATGAACTTTAGTAGAAAAATCGTTTCCTTTATCACTTCCATAACGAATTCCTAAGGCTGCTAACATATCTCCTTCTGCAGTAATTCCTATTCCTGTTCTTCTACCTTCGTAGGCTTTTTTTCTGATGTTTAACCAAAGATTTCTTTCTGTTGCTTTTACGTTATCTGTTTCTGGATCTGCATCTATTTTAGCTAAAATCCTATCGATTTTCTCAAGTTCTAAATCAATGATATCGTCCATCATTCTTTGGGCAATAACAATATGTTTTTTGAATAATTCAAAATTGAATTCTGCTTTATCTGTAAACGGATTTTCTACATAAGAAAACAAGTTTATTGCTAATAATCTACAAGAATCGTAAGGACATAAAGGGATTTCTCCACAAGGATTTGTAGAAACTGTTTTGTAGCCCAAATCTGCATAACAATCAGGTACAGATTCGTTGATTATAGTATCCCAAAATAAAATTCCTGGTTCTGCGGATTTCCAAGCATTGTGTACAATTTTTTTCCAAATTTTAGTCGCTTCAATCTCTTTTGTGTACAAAGGGTTTTTACTAAACGTAGGATATAATTGTGTGTATTTTTCATCTGCTTTTACAGCTTTCATAAAAGCATCGTCTATTCTTACTGATACATTTGCGCCTGTAACTTTACCTTGCTCTAATTTGGTGTCTATAAAATCTTCTGCATCTGGATGATTGATAGAAACCGACAACATTAAAGCGCCTCTTCTACCATCTTGCGCAACTTCTCTGGTTGAGTTAGAATAACGCTCCATAAAAGGAACAATTCCTGTTGATGTTAATGCTGAGTTTTTTACTGGCGAACCTTTTGGACGAATGTGAGACAAATCATGACCTACTCCACCTCTTCGTTTCATTAACTGCACTTGTTCTTGGTCTATTTTTAGAATTCCTCCATAAGAATCTGATTCGCCATTATTACCAATTACAAAACAATTGGATAAAGATGCAATTTGAAACGGATTCCCAATTCCAGCCATTGGGCTTCCTTGTGGTACAATGTATTTGAAGTCTTTAATGACTTCGAAAATTTCTTTTTCTGTTAACGGATTTTTATATTTCTGTTCTATTCTTGCAATTTCTTTTGCAATTCTTTGATGCATATCATTTGGTGAACTTTCGTATAAGTTCCCATCAGAATCTTTTAAAGCGTATTTGTTAATCCAAACAGTTGCAGCAAGTTCGTCATTATTGAAATAAGAGAGAGAAGCTTGTAAGGCTTCTTCCCTAGTCACCTTTGTTTTTGGTGTGAGTAGGGCTTTGGAATTCATGATAAAAAAAGTGTTTTAAGTTGATTTAAAAGTGATGTGAAGTTCACTAAAACATTAAACTTAAAAGATGATAAATATCATAAGACATGATACAAAAACACATAAAACACTTTATATCAATTATTTAAATACTTATCAACAGCCAAAAGTTAACAAGTAATTTATTTTTTAATTGGAGAACTTTCTTAATACTTGAATGTTCCAAACTCACTTTTGATAGTGAGTTTCTTGTTCTGATGCATATCAGAATCTAAACCTTCTACCCTACCTATAATTTTAGCATCAACATTAAATGATTTAGAAATTTTAATAATGTCTTCAGCAATTTCTGGAGAAACATATACTTCCATTCTATGGCCGCAATTAAACACTTGATACATTTCTTTCCAATCGGTTTTGGATTGTTCTTGTATCAATTTAAATAAAGGCGGAATTGGAAACATATTGTCTTTAACAATATGTAAATTATCTACAAAATGTAAAATTTTAGTTTGTGCACCTCCAGAACAATGAATCATTCCATGCACTTTATCAGAAGAAAAATTATTTAAAATTTCTTTGATGATTGGGGCATACGTTCTTGTTGGTGATAAAACCAATTTACCAGCATCAATAGGAGAATTCTCTACTTGATCTGTCAGTTTTGTGTTTCCTGAATACACTAAATCATTGGGTACAGCAGCATCAAAACTTTCTGGGTATTTTTCTGCTAAATATTTATGAAAAACATCGTGTCTTGCAGAGGTTAATCCATTAGAACCCATGCCTCCATTATATTCGGTTTCGTAAGTTGCTTGTCCAAAAGATTCTAAACCAACAATTACATCACCAGCTTTTATGTTGGCATTATCAATAACCTCAGCACGCTTCATTCTTGCAGTTACTGTAGAATCTACGATAATTGTACGTACTAAATCTCCAACATCCGCAGTTTCACCTCCTGTTGAATGTATGGTTACTCCGAATTTTTTTAAGTCCGCAATTAATTCTTCTGTACCGTTTATAATTGCTGATAAAACTTCCCCAGGAATTTTACTTTTATTACGACCAATGGTTGATGATAACATGATATTATCAGTTGCACCAACGCACAATAAATCATCAATATTCATAATTAAGGCATCTTGTGCAATGCCTTTCCATACAGAAACATCACCAGTTTCTTTCCAGTACATATATGCCAAAGACGATTTTGTACCTGCACCATCTGCATGCATTATCAAGCAATACGCATCATCATTAGTTAAATAATCGGGTACTATTTTACAAAATGCTTTTGGAAATAATCCTTTATCTATATTTTTTATAGCATTGTGAACATCTTCTTTTGATGCAGAAACACCTCTTTGTGCATACCTTTTGGAAACTTCTTGGCTCATATTGTATAATGTTGATGTTGCAAATTTAGTTTTTTGATGATATAAAATGCAAAAAACAGCAATGAATGTTTGTATTGAGATTTACGAAAGTAAATACACTAAAAAAAACCTTAAGTATTCTATAGAATAGTTAAGGTCTTTAAAATTGATATATTAGATTTTTTAAGAGGCGGCTCTTAATTTTTTTAATGTTGAATTTGACAATTTCGATTTTGCGTATTCTTTAGTTACATTAAATTCTTTTTGATTAGAACTTGGCAAATCGAACATGGCATCTGTAAAAATAGCCTCGCATAAAGAACGTAAACCTCTTGCACCTAGCTTATACTCTACTGCTTTACCAACTATGTAATTTAATGCTTCTTCATCGATGGTAAAATTTACGTCATCCATACCAAACAACTTCTTATATTGTTTAATAATTGAATTTTTTGGCTCTGTTAAAATAGCGCGTAAAGTTTTTGCATCTAAAGGATTCATAAAACTTAACACTGGTAAACGACCAATAATTTCTGGAATAAGACCAAAAGATTTTAAATCTAAAGGCGTTATGTATTGCAGCAAGTTATCTTCGTTTATTTTATCATCTTCTAAAGATGCTCCAAAACCAACAGCTTGCCTGTTTAAACGTTTGCTAATCAACCTATCAATTCCAGAAAAAGCCCCTCCAGCAATAAATAAAATATCTTTAGTGTTAACTTCTATAAATTTTTGTTCTGGATGCTTTCTACCTCCTTTTGGAGCAACATTTACAACAGCACCTTCTAGTAATTTTAATAAGGCTTGTTGCACACCTTCTCCAGAAACATCTCTTGTTATGGATGGATTATCGCCTTTTCTGGCAATTTTATCTATCTCATCTATAAAAACGATACCTCTTTGTGCTTTTTCTAAATCGTAATCTGCTGCTTGTAAAAGACGACTTAAAATACTTTCTACATCTTCACCTACATAACCTGCTTGGGTTAAAACAGTAGCATCAACAATAGAGAAAGGTACATTTAGCATTTTGGCAATAGTTCTTGCCACCAATGTTTTACCAGTACCTGTTTCACCTACTAAAACAATGTTTGATTTTTCGATTTCTACATCATCATCTGTATCTTCTTGTAACAATCTTTTATAATGATTGTAAACAGCAACAGCCATTGCACGCTTGGTTTCGTTTTGCCCAATAATATATTGATCTAAAAAATCCTTAATTTCTAATGGTTTTTTTAGCGTTAAATCTTTAGCAAGTGAACTTGATTTAGATTCAGAAATTTCTTCTTCTACAATGCCATGTGCTTGTTCTATACACTTATCGCAAATATGAGCATCCATACCAGCAATCAGTAAATCTGTTTCTGCTTTTTTACGTCCGCAAAACGAACATTCTAAGTTTTCTTCTTTAGACATTTTGATTTGGTTTTTGGTTATTAGTTGGCAGTTGTTGGTTACAAACCAAAAACCATCAACCAAAAACTAAATACTATTTTATTTTCTTTTTAAGATTTCGTCAATCATACCATATTCTTTGGCTTCGTCTGCTTTCATCCAGTAATCTCTATCAGAATCGTTGTGAACTTTCTCTATAGTTTGCCCAGAATGATTTGCGATTATGGCATACAATTCGTCTTTTAACTTTAAGATTTCTCTTGCTGTAATTTCGATATCAGAAGCCTGACCTTGAGCACCACCTAAAGGTTGGTGAATCATAATTCTAGAATGTGGTAAAGCAGAACGTTTTCCTTTTTGACCTGCACACATTAAAACTGCGCCCATAGAAGCAGCCATACCTGTACAAATTGTTGCAACATCTGGTTTTATAAACTGCATGGTATCGTAAATTCCTAAACCAGCGTAAACGCCACCACCAGGAGAATTGATATAAATTGAAATATCTTTATTAGCGTCTACACTTTCTAAAAACAACAATTGCGCTTGTATAATATTTGCAACTTGGTCGTTAATGCCTGTTCCTAAAAAGATAATTCTATCCATCATTAAACGTGAAAAAACATCCATTTGTGTAATGTTCATTTGACGTTCTTCCATAATATATGGTGTTAAACTACTTGTTATTTTTGTATAAGAAGCACTACTAATTCCATGATGTTTTGTAGCGTATTTTTCGAACTCTTTTCCGTAATCCATTTCTATATTCATTTAAAAAATTGGTTGTGTAAAGATAAGAACATTTCTCTTAATATTATGTTACAGTTTACAAGCAAAAACCTGAACTTTTCAATTCAGGTTTTAATGTTTTGAGATTTCTAAACTTATCGTTGTTTCGTTCCAAATGACAAGTTCAGAAAAGTAAGTTTGAGATGCTGAAACAAGTTCAGCATTTATAAATAATTATTTATAAACTTCTTTTATAAAATCTTCGTAAGAAACTTCTTTTGTTTTAAAGTTGATATTCTCTTTAAAGAAAGTCAATAATTTTTGACTAATTAATTGCGATTGCAATTTTTGAGCTTCTTCTTGGTTTTGTAAAATTCTACCAGCAATATTGTTTAACTCTTCTTCTTCTGGATTCATATTACCAAACTGTGCCATTTGTGTTCTAATAAATCCTTTAGCATACTCTACCAATTCTGGATAATCGATTTTAATATCGTTATCTTTCATAAGCTTAGCTTCAATTAATTGGTAACGCAATCCTTTTTCAGATTTTTCGTATTCAGCGATAGCTTCATCAGCAGTTAATTCTTTTTCTCCTGCAGTTTGCAACCATTTTTTTAGAAACTCAGCAGGTAAATCGAACTTTGTATTTTCTATTAAATACTCTTGTACAGCGTTTAATAATTGTTGATCACCTTGTTGCTCGAATTGCTTTTCAGCATCTTCTTTAATTTTTTCTCTTAATTCAGTTACCGTAGAAACGCTACCATCAGCAAATAATTTATCGAATAATTCTTTGTCTAATTCAGCTGGTTCTGTTTTTGTAATTTCTTCAACTGTAAAAGTTACTTTAATATCTAAATCTTTAGCATCTTCTGCAGAAACTCCTAAAAGGTGTTGTAATTTATGATCGTCTTCAAATAACTTCTTCGTTTCTAATTCAATTACATCACCTACTTTAGCACCAATTACCATCTTTTCGTTCTTCTTCCCTTTTAGGTCGTTCACTAAAAAAGTACCTTTTTTATTGATTTCTTTCTCTTCATTTACAAAGGTACCAGTAACATTAGCATGTTCAGTAGCTTCATCTAAAGCACTCATTTTTCCATAACGCGTTTGAATGTTTTTTAATTCTTCATCAATCAATTCATCAGTAGCAACAATATTATATTGCTTTATTTTATTTTTTTCAGATAAATCGATTTCAAATTCAGGAACCAAACCTAATTCAAATTCAAAAGAAAAAGTTTCTGCATCCCAATTAAAATCCTCTTGAATTCTTGGCAATGGATTTCCTAAAATATCTAACTTTTCTTCTGTGATAAATTTATTTAAAGAATCTTGTAAAAGCTTGTTTACTTCATCAATCATTACAGATTTTCCATATTGCTTTTTAACCATCCCCATTGGCACTTGCCCTTTTCTAAACCCAGGAATATCTGCTTTTTTACGGTAATCTGTTAATACTTTTGTTACTTTTTCTTGATAGTCTTCAGCAACAATATCAACTTTTACAACTGCATTTAATGCATCTACGTTTTCTTTTGTAATATTCATTTCTTATTAATCTAGTTCTTAAAAAATCGAGTGCAAAATTAATGAATTTAATTGATTTACCAAGGCTTTAAACACTTCTATTTCAGTATTTTTCGTTTCATTTTAAAATTGCATAACAAATTAAAAACTAAAACTATAGCAGTGATTTGAGTATAAATAAAAAAAATACTTAATTTTGCACAACTCAAATTCTCTATCATGAGAATTTTTAAACAACCAAACAAAATGCAGTACAAAAGAATTCTTTTAAAATTAAGTGGTGAAGCCTTAATGGGTGACAGACAATATGGTATTGATCCAAAGCGTTTAGCAGAATATGCTAAAGAAATAAAACAAGTTGTAGATTTAGGTATCGAAGTTGCAATAGTAATAGGTGGTGGAAATATTTTTAGAGGAGTTGCAGGGGCTAGTAATGGTATGGATAGAGTGCAAGGAGATCATATGGGGATGTTAGCAACCTGTATAAATGGTTTGGCTTTACAAAGTGCATTAGAAGATGAAGACATACATACCCGTTTACAGACAGCTTTAGAAATTAAAGAAGTTGCAGAACCGTATATAAAGAGAAAAGCGATTCGCCATTTAGAAAAAGGACGCGTTGTAATTTTTGGTGCAGGTACAGGAAACCCTTATTTTACGACAGATACAGCTGCAGTTTTAAGAGCTATTGAAATTCAGGCAGATGCTATTTTAAAAGGTACAAGAGTTGATGGTGTTTATAATACAGACCCAGAAAAAGATAAAAATGCAGTTAAGTTTGATGCGATAACTTTTAAAGAAGTAATTAATAAAGGTTTAAAGGTAATGGATATGACTGCCTTTACATTAAGTGAAGAAAATAAATTACCGATAATTATTTTTGATATGAATAAAATTGGTAACCTTATAAAACTGGTTTCAGGAGAAAAAATTGGTACTGTAATTGATGTTTTATAAATAAACTTTAAAATTTATAATAATGAACGAAGAAGTTGAATTTGTTTTAGATACTGCTAAAGAAGCTATGAATGGTGCTATTGCTCATTTAGAAAAAGAATTAAAATCTATTAGAGCTGGTAAAGCTACACCTGCAATGTTAAGCACTGTAATGGTTGATTATTATGGCTCGCAAACTCCATTAGCACAAGTTGCCAATGTAAACACGCCAGATGCAAGAACATTAAGCATTCAGCCCTGGGAAAAAAATATGCTTCAAGAAATTGAAAAAGCGATTCAAATTGCGAATTTAGGTTTTAACCCTATGAATAATGGAGATGTTATTATGATTAACGTACCACCTTTAACCGAAGAACGCAGAAAAAATTTAGCAAAGCAAGCAAAAGCTGAAGCTGAAGAAGCTAAAATTGGGGTAAGAAACGATCGTAAAGAAGCTAATAACGAATTAAAGAAATTAGATATTTCTGAAGATATGTTAAAAATTGCAGAAGGCGAAGTACAAAAATTAACAGATAATTACACAAAACTTATTGATGACAAATTAGCTGTTAAAGAGAAAGAAATTTTAACCATCTAAGTATAATTTACTAAAGAGGTGTTTTAACACCTCTTTTTTTTACACCCTATTTCAAATTGCGTACCTTTGCGCAAATTTTTTTCAATGGATTTCTGGACAAAAGTCGCAGGTATTATTTTAAGAAACCGTTACTTGGTTTTGTTAGGTATTGCCATCATTACAGGTTTGTTAGCTTCTCAAATGCAGTATATGAAGTTTTCTTATACAGAAGCAAACCTACTGCCAGAAAACCATGAAGCCAATTTAGAATATAAAAAATTTTTAGAAGTTTTTGGTGAAGAAGGCAATCTTGTTATTCTTGGCGTCAAAGACTCTACCGTATTTACACCTCAAAAATTTAACGCTTGGAACAATTTGGTAAATCAGTTTGATGATTTAGAGGAAATTGATTTTACCATTTCTATTGCAGATATTCAAAAACTTAAAAAAGATAGTAAAAAAAGAAAATTTGTTTTGGAACCTTTATACCAAGACAATCCAAAAACAAGTGATGAAGTTTTAGCGATTAAAAAACAGCTTTTTGAAAAACTTCCTTTTTACGATAACCTACTTTTTAACAAAGAAACAGAAACATTACAAACCGCTATTTATATAAAAAAAGAGATTATAAATACTTCAATTCGTAGAGATTTTATTTTTAACACATTAATACCCATAATTGAAAAATTTGAGAAAGATAATAATCTGGATGTAAGAGTTTCTGGAATGCCTTATATTAGAACGCTAAATGCTCAAAATATTCAGAACGAAATTGGGATTTTTGTAGGTGGTGCCTTATTAATTACTGCTGTTATCTTCTTTTTATTCTTTAGATCTTTCAGAGCTACATTTATTACACTTTTAGTGGTAATGATTGGTGTAACTTGGGCCTTTGGTTTTATTGGCTGGTTTCGATATGAAATTACAGTGTTATCTGCCTTAATACCTCCATTAATTATTGTAATTGGTGTTCCCAATGCTGTTTTTCTAATCAATAAATACCAACAAGAAATTAAAAAACATGGCCAGCAAGCTAAGGCTTTACAACGTGTAATTTCTAAAATCGGGAATGCTACATTAATGACCAACATTACAACAGCTTCTGGTTTTGCAACCTTTGTTTTTGTAAAAAGTAATTTATTGAGAGAATTCGGAATTTTAGCGTCAGTAAACATCATTAGTATTTTTATTCTGGCGTTGTTAATTATCCCTATTATTTACAGTTTTATGCCATTGCCTAAAAAGAAACATTTAAATCATTTAGAAAGAAAATGGATTGAAAATGTGGTAAATTGGATGGAAAAAACAGTAAAAGAACAACGAATTACCATCTATTTTGCAACTGTTATTATTATTGTTTTAGGTATTATTGGCGTTTATAAGATTAGAGTTTCTGGTACCCTTATAGAAGATATGCCTAAGAGTATGGGCTTTTATAAAGATATTAAATTCTTTGAAAAAGAATTTGGTGGTATCATGCCTTTAGAAATTTTTATTGATACCAAAAAGGAAAAAGGGGTAATGAAATTATCTACCCTAAAAAAGATGGATAAAATTAATGAAACCATTGAGTCTTTTCCTGAATTATCTAAACCTGTATCTGTTGTAAATTTAGTAAAATACTCTAAACAAGCCTATTACAAAGGAAACCCAAAATATTATCAACTCCCTTCAACTCAAGAGCAAAGTTATATTTTTTCCTATACAAAAAATACAAATAGCGATGCTGGTATGCTAAAAAACTTTGTAGATTCTACTGGACGTTATGCAAGAATAACCACCTTTATGAAAGACATAGGTACTGATAAAATGGAAGTTATTCAAGAGCGATTAAAAGCAGTTATTGCTAAAGAATTTCCATCGGAAAAATATGATATTTCAATCACTGGTAA
Source organism: Polaribacter sp. (assembly GCA_965661915.1). Classification (GTDB taxonomy): domain Bacteria; phylum Bacteroidota; class Bacteroidia; order Flavobacteriales; family Flavobacteriaceae; genus Polaribacter. Next base: position 19,124 of record CBFIFR010000008.1, read on the forward strand.
AGCTTTGGTTTTTATTAAAGGCACCAATTATTTGATTACAAATTTGGTTTTTTCTTTGTCTCTTGCTATTATTTTAATAGCTTTATTTATGGCGTGGATGTTTAGATCGCCTCAAATGATAATTATTTCTTTAATACCCAATATTCTTCCTTTATTAATTACTGCTAGTTTAATGGGCTTTTTTAATATTCCAATAAAACCCTCTACTATTTTAGTATTTAGTATTGCTTTTGGTATTTCTGTAGATGACACCATACACTTTTTAGCAAAATACAGACAAGAATTGATAGCTAACAAATGGAAAATAAAACCCTCTGTATATGGAGCTTTACGAGAAACTGGTGTAAGTATGTTCTACACATCAATAGTATTGTTTTTTGGTTTTCTAACCTTTACCTTGTCTAGCTTTGGAGGCACAATAGCATTAGGTGGTTTAGTATCCATAACATTATTATTGGCTATGGTATCTAATTTACTTCTACTACCTTCTTTATTATTAACATTCGAAAAGAAAATTGCGAATAAGAAAGTTTTTAAAGAGCCAAAAATTAAGATTATCCCACCTAACGAAGAAAAAACAGATTAAAAAAGTTTCTATTTTGTAAGTATATTATACGACTTGGTTTTTTAGTAAATTTCAGATAAATCTATTGCAGAAATCTTGTTTTCATTTACCCCTATAGAAAGTAACATTTGTTTCCATTCATCATGATGAATTTCATTTTTAGGTGATTTTTTACCTAGCACCCAAATTACATTTTTATCCTTTAGTGTATCTCTATTTTTTAAATTTACTGGTTGAAAAGTATCTATAAAACTAAGTAGTTTTTGTGGTGAAACTAACTCGTTACCAACAGAATTACTTGGGTTTATATCATCAATCATCAAGAAATTTGCAGTTCTCCAGTTCCAAATTTTATCTTCAGTAGCTTCATCATCATTAAAAAAAGCATCAAAAAGCTTGGTAGCACTTTTATACAAACAACTATTGTTATGTATACTTAACTCATTTAAAATTGCAACTCCTAAACTTGTCTTACCTGTTCCAAAACCCCCGTAAATAAACATATGATTTCCTCCTAATACCTTAGCATCTAAAAATTGATTAACGTGTTTTTTATTTTCTGTACTCATATCAAAATTCCATTGGCTTAGTGTAAACTGAAAAGGAAAACAAGCATAAAACTGATACATTTTAGTTTTATACCAATATTTTGAAGCAAAAAAGAGGTATACTGCTAAAATTATTAAAAATATAAGAACCCAATAATTTGATGTTGTTGTAATTGATAAGCAAAATAAAAATGCTCCCAATGTAAAAAAACACAAATCAGTAAAGGTGTCAAAAATTACATGCCCTAGTTTAAATTTTTGTTTTGCTAATTTTTGTTTAGAACTAATTTTAGATTCTAATTTTTTTTGAGAGAAAAATGACCAAATAACATTAACAATTTCAAAAATTAACCATACAGATGAAATTAGAAAAGCACACATTATAGCATTTGCCTTAGAAAAATTAAAGAGTAGGAATGCTGGAATAAACCCTAATGCAATATGCCCAAACTGATTAGCAAGCCAAGCATAAGATAATGTAATACCTGTGTGAGAATCTTTACCAGTAAAGTCAGTAATTAATTCTTTTAAAACTCTCTTTGTAGAAATTTTCATATGTAAGGTTTTTGTAAAAAAAAAAATCGAATAAATATAATTATTCGATTTTTTATCTAATTCCTAAAATTCTACACCTCTTTTTGCAATTTTCCCTTTAAAACTGATTTTTAAAACAAAAACAGTAATAATTATGTAAACGTTGGGGGATTTTTTCTTTTCCTAAGGTAATTGTAAGAACTAAAATTAATTTTAATTCAAAGATACATTCAAATTCAATCTAAAAAGTCATACTTTAGTATGGTATTTTTTATTTTTAAATGTTTAGATCCCTCAAACTTTTAGCGGTTTTTTTTGCATTTGTTTCTTGTACCTCTCAATCAGATTCAAGTAGAAATAACTTTTATAAAAAAGTTACTTTATTAAATCAAAAAAATGATTCTATTGATATAACTGGAATAATTGATTTGTATAAGAGGGGTGAGTTTTCTAAGCCTATGCCAAATCAAATTATCTATGAAATGAAAGGTTCTGGTGTTTCATGGCTTCATTTTAAATTAAATAACATAAAAAATAAAAAAGTATTTACCATTTGGAACAACTTCCTCGATTATAGTAAACTTTTTGTGGTTTTTTCTGATGGCTCAGTTATCGAAAAAAAAGAATTTTCTTTATTAGAAAAAGGAAAATTCAAAGGAAATCTTAGAAAACCTACTTGGTATTTTAACAATAATGATTCTAATTCTGATGTTTTTGTAAAGGTAAAAGACTTTAACCTTACCACAAATCTTAATGTTTTTTTATTAGATGAAACTGAGCATCAAAGGTTATTACAAAAAGAAGATAGTATAATTCTTTTACAGAGTTTTTTATTATTTATTCTGTTTGTTTTTATTTTCTTGATTTTTTTAGCAAGAAAAGAACTTAGCCTACTTTGGTATTCTATTTATATTTTATTTTGTTTGGTAGAATACCTTTTTCATATGGGCGTTCATAATCAATTTGGTATTTTAAATTTCCCTATTTTACAATCTGTTGCTCAGGTATTTTTACCACAACATGGTATATTTTTTGCCTGTTTGTTTTTTATGCAGTTTTACAAATATAACAAAGCAACAAAATGGGTACAGAAAGCATTTAAATTTATAATGTATTACTTTGCTGCTACTGTAATTGCCTTTTATCTCTTTTTTATTTTTAATACCATATTATTTCCGAAAGAAATTATTGTGTATTCTGGAAGATTAGCCGCAATTATTATACTCTTTTTACATATTTACTTAGCTATTAAAAAAACTATCCCCTATTATTTAGCTTTTGCTTTTAATATTCCAATCATCTGTTTTTTCTTTTTTGTTGCAGACAGACCTGATTTTGATACTTCATTCAATCAAATTTTATTTTCTGATACGCTATACTACTTAGCTACATCTTTAGAAATATGTTTTGTCTTATTTTTTATTGTAAAAAGTCTTATTGCTCATGAAGTGATTGCAGCTCGTCTAAAAAACGAAAATTTAAAGTTGATGAGTACCTTTAATGACTCTGTATTTAAAGCGCAAGAAACAGAAAAACAAAAACTTTTAGAAAATGTACACGATAGTTTTGGTGGTTATTTGGAGGCATTAAAATTGCGTTTACTACTCAAAAAAAATAATGATCCTAGTAAAGTTCAAGAAATTATTGATTCTTTTTATAAAGAATACAGGTATTTATTAAACAATTTATATTCCCCAAAAATTAATGCCTCTAACCTTACAAAACATCTAACAGATTTTATATCAAAACAAAATGAATTAATAGGTAGTAAAATATACTTTGAATTTGATATTGATGAATTAAATTTATCTTCTACAAAATGTGTGCATTTGTATAGAATTATTTCAGAATTAATTACAAATGCTGTAAAACATTCTATGGCGAATAAAATTAATTTAAAAATTTACAAAACAACTTCTAATGATGTGCAAATTGAAGTTTCGGATAACGGTTTAGGCTTTATAGTACAAAATACTAATAAAAATTCTTACGGTTTAACCAACGTAAAAAACAGGGTTAAATCTTTAAAAGGTTCTTTACAAATAGAATCTACCAAAAAAAATGGCACTATTATTTTTATATTAATTCCAGATAATGAATAAAACTCTCATCAAAATTGTTATCGCAGATGATAATCGCTTCTTTTGTGAAGCTTTAAGAGATAGCTTAAATAGTCATAAAGAATTTAAAGTCATCCATTTTAGTACCCATATTAAAGAGTTAATTAACTTTTGTGATATGAATACTTTTGATTTATTAATTTTGGATGTTAATTTTAATGGGGTTAGTTCTTTAGATTTTATAGACGAAATCCGTAAAAATAAAACACAATTTAAAATTATTTCTTTGACCACATTAAATAACAATTTTATGAAAAGAAAAGCACTTTCTGGTGGAGTAAATTGTTTTGTTGGTAAAGACACCGATTTTTCACTTTTTAAAAATGTTATTCTAGATTGTTTAAAAGATAAAAAGCCAGAATATACCTCAGAAACCAAAAAAATAAACATCAATAATCTGGTTTTTACAGAACGTAAATTAGAAATATTACAGGCACTTTATCAGCATTCAGAAAAAAAAGAGAAAGATCTTTCAGCAATTTTAAATATTTCTACAGCCGCTTTAAAAACACATAAACGAGAATTATTTGAAATCACAAATACCTCTAATACTAATGAATTAATTAAATTTGGAATTCAAAATGGAATTATAATTAGTTAATTGAAATAATATTTTAAAATTTTGGTTTTTTTTAACGAGAAGATTTGAGTTAATGAGTTTTATTTTCTTTGAAACATTTATATTTACATTTCAGTAAATTTTTAAGGAAAAATCAATCAAATAGTATAAAATATGATAGAGAAAAATGTTGCAGAAATTTTAAATTCTAATGCACTTTTACAAGAAATAGAGCTAAAAGGTTGGGTAAGAACCTTTAGAAGTAATCGTTTTATTGCTTTAAATGATGGTTCTACTATTAAAAATTTACAATGTGTTATCAATTTTGAAAAAACAGACGAAAACACACTAAGAAGAATAACAACTGGGGCAGCTATAGCCATTAAAGGAACTGTTGTAGAAAGTCAAGGAAGAGGACAAACTGTTGAGGTTCAGGTTTCTGAAATTAAAATTTTAGGAGATTCAAATCCAGACGAATATCCTATACAGCCTAAAAAACATAGTTTTGAGTTTTTAAGAGAAAACGCACATTTACGTATGCGAACCAACACTTTTAGTGCTGTAATGCGTGTGCGCTCTAAACTATCTTTTGCAGTGCATAAATATTTTCAAGAAAATGGCTTTAACTATGTAAACACACCCATTATTACAGGTTCTGATGCTGAAGGAGCAGGAGAAATGTTTAGAGTTACCAATTTTGAAGACAATAAAGCACCAGTTACAGAAGATGGTAAGATTGATTATTCTAAAGATTTTTTTGGCAAAGAAACTAACTTAACCGTTTCTGGTCAGTTAGAAGCTGAAACTTTTGCAATGTCTTTAGGTAAAGCTTACACTTTTGGTCCAACCTTTAGAGCCGAAAATTCAAATACTACACGTCATTTAGCAGAGTTTTGGATGATTGAACCCGAAGTTGCTTTTATGGATTTGGCAGGTAATATGGATTTGGCAGAAGATTTTATAAAGTCTGTCATCAACAATATTTTAGAAAACTGTAAAGATGATTTGGCATTTTTAGACCAACGTTTAACTCAAGAAGAAAAAAGTAAACCACAAGCTCAACGAAGTGAAATGAGTTTGATTGAAAAATTAAAATTTGTAGTTGATAACAATTTCAAACGTGTTTCTTACACAGAAGCCATTGATATTTTAAGAAACTCTAAACCTAACAAAAAGAAAAAATTCCAGTTTCCAATATATGAATGGGGAGCAGATTTACAATCTGAACACGAACGCTTTTTAGTAGAAAAACATTTTAAATGTCCAGTAATTTTGTTTGATTACCCTGCAAATATCAAAGCATTTTATATGCGTTTAAATGATGATGGAAAAACAGTTAGAGCTATGGATGTGCTCTTCCCAGGAATTGGCGAAATTGTTGGAGGTTCTCAAAGAGAAGAACGCTATGAAGTTTTAGTAGAAAAAATGAAAGCCTTAAACATTCCTGAAGAAGAATTGTGGTGGTATTTAGATTTAAGAAAATTTGGTACAGCAGTACATTCTGGGTTTGGACTTGGGTTTGAAAGACTAGTTCAGTTTGCTACTGGAATGAGTAATATTAGAGACGTAATTCCTTTTCCACGAACACCACAAAATGCTGAATTTTAAAAAAAGCATACATCTTAATTTATAAATCGTCATTCCTTTAAGAATGACGATTTTATTTTAAGCGATTTCTTATATTTGTTTATATGCTAAAGCAAAGTTTACAATACAAATTACTTCAAAAATTATCTCCTCAACAAATACAGTTGATGAAGTTAATTCAATTGCCTACTCAGGCTTTTGAAGAACGCTTAAAACAAGAAATTGAAGAAAACCCTGCCTTAGATACAGGTAAAGATGAAACAGATTCTTTTGATGATGATTTATCGAATGAATACGATGACACTGGTACAGAAAAAATAGAGGCTGAAGATATCAATATTGATGAGTATTTGAGTGATGACGAAATACCCAATTATAAAACGCAAGCCAATAATTATTCCTCAGATGACGAAGAAAAAAACGTACCATATGCAGCAGGTACTAGTTTTCATCAATCTTTAAAAAATCAACTGAACACTTATAATTTAGATGATGAAGAACGTGCCATTGCAGAGTTTTTAGTTGGTAGTATTGATGATAGTGGCTACATACGCAGAGAAATAATTGATTTAGTAGACGATTTAGCATTCACAGCTAATATTTTTACAACAGAAGAAAAAGTAATCGCTGTATTAAAAAAAGCAGTACATATTTTAGATCCTATTGGTGTTGGTGCAAGAAACCTTAAGGAATGTTTAATCATCCAGTTAAAATCTAAACAGAGTACTAAAATTAGAAGTTTAGCAATTACTATTTTAGAAGAAGCTTTTGATCATTTTGTTAAAAAACATTACAAAAAGTTATTAGAAAAATTTAATATTTCTGAAGAAGAATTAAAAGCTGTAAATACGGAGATTTCAAAATTGAATCCAAAACCAGGAAGCTCTTATGCAGGTAATAATAAACTCGCGGAACAAATTGTACCCGATTTTTCTATCAAAATTACAGATGGTGAATTAGATTTAACCTTAAATTCTAGAAATGCTCCAGAGCTGCATGTATCTAGAGAGTATAATAACATGTTAAAAGGGTATCAAGAATCTAAAACAAAAAGCAAATCTCAAAAAGATGCTGTATTCTTTATCAAACAGAAATTAGATGCTGCAAAATGGTTTATAGATGCTATTAAACAGCGTCAACAGACACTTTTAGTAACTATGAATACCATTATGCATTATCAGTATGATTATTTTTTAACCGGTGATGAGCGTAAATTAAAACCCATGATTTTAAAAGATATTGCTGATAAAATTAATATGGATGTTTCTACAGTTTCTAGGGTTGCTAATAGCAAATATGTTTCTACACCTTATGGTACAAAGTTGATAAAAGAATTCTTTTCAGAATCTATGAAGAATGATCAAGGTGAAGATGTATCTACCAAAGAAATAAAAAAAATACTCGAAACCGTTATTGCTGAAGAAGACAAGAAAAAACCTTTAACGGATGAGAAATTATCACAAATTTTAAAAGAAAAAGGGTATCCAATTGCCAGAAGAACAGTAGCAAAATATAGAGAACAATTAGATTTACCTGTAGCGCGTTTACGCAAAGAAATTTAGTGCGATTTCATAAATTCATATCAACCATATTACATCCAATTGTAATTCCTACTATTGGCATAATGCTGTATTTTTTGTTAACTACAAATCAGTATTTGAGCCATCAGAAATTTATGATTTTAAGCGTGGTTTTTATTTTTACATATTTAGTGCCACTATTAATTCTTATTCTTTTTAAAAGATTAAAAATTATTAAATCGTATAAAACAGAAAGCATTAAAGAAAGAAAATTACCAATAGCCTTAATGGTTATTTTATTCTACTTGATGGGTAATACTATGAATAATGCTGTAAATCTAAGAGATATAAGTTTACTTTTTTATGCTACATCTATAGGACTATTATTTATTTACGCTTTATTCTTTTTAAAAATCAAAGCAAGTATTCATTTACTTTCTTTAGGTATTTCTGCAGGATTTTTTATGATTTTAGGCAATAATAATTCACAATCATATACATTAGTTGTTATTGTAATCTTTCTCTTATCAGGAGTGTTAGCAAGTGCTAGACTTCACTTAAAAGCCCACACTACAAAAGAAATATATATTGGTTTTTTTTTAGGAATGCTAACTCCTATCATTCTAAATTATTTGTTATAAGATATAAAATATCAAACCAAATTTTAAAATAGAAGAGTCTATGGATTCCCCATTAATAGTTGCATTGTTAAATATTGGGGTTAAACTATAAAAAAGATTCACGTTAAATTCATCAAAACCAGCAGAAAGTGTTAAGCCATATTGCAATTGATTATAATTGCTAACATTAACGGATGAAATAGTATTCGAATTTTCTTCAAACTCAAACTTATTTGTAAGGTTGTACAGAAATTTAATACCTGTATAAATACGCCAAAACTCATACTTTTTAGCAGTTGATGTTCTCCACCTAAGTTCTAAGGGTAATTCAAAATTGTGCGATTTAAAAACATTAGATATTGAACCTTGAACTGCACTAAAATTAGTTGAACCATTAATTTCTTCTACTTTTAATTGGTGATTAAAAAAATCGAATCCATAACCTACTCCTAGAGCTATGGCAATATTACCGCGTTTATTTAAAGTAATATCTTTTAAAAAACCAATAGAGAGTGCATAGGAAAATCTACTTTTGCTTATTGGCAAAGGTTGATTGTAAAGTTGGGCATAGGAAATAGAAGTATATATTTGATCTTCTGCATACTTTGCCCCCAATTGTAAAGAATTTTTTTGGGCAAAAAAATTACATACAAAACAAAGTAAGAAAACAAAGTTAAAAATTCTTTTCATTAATAAGTTGTGGGTATTAAATATACAAAAATAAAAAAAGGTTAACTTTATCAGTTAACCTTTTTAAAATATAGTATCATGTAATTAATCATTAGCTGGTGCTGTTGAAGAGTAATTAATTTTAAGAGCATTAACATCTCTTAATTTTAACCTAATATCAATTATAGTACCCACATTAGACTCTTTATCCGCTTTTATAGAGGTAGTCATAAAAGGATGCAATGCTTCAGCTAATTTGTCTCTTTTGCCTAAAATAAAAGCTGGTACTTGATCTGCAGTTGAAATTTTATCATTTAACTGAATTTTATTATAGCCTACCCCATCTCTATTAGGATCTTTAGATTTCCCTACATAGATAGTGCTTACCAAACTTTTATCTTCCAACTTTTTAATTTCAGTTGCATTTGGTAACCTTGGGTTTTCAATTACTAAATTTGTTTCTCTCATGGTTGTTGTAACCATAAAGAAAAATAGTAACATAAAAACGATATCTGGTAAGGCTGCTGTATTAACAGCAGGTATTCCTTTTTTCTTTTTTCTAAACTTAGACATGTTTTCTTGTTTTAAATTTAATTAATTAAGATGTTGGCTCAGCATCTGAAATAATTTGAGGGTATGCTTTTTTAATATTTTCTACCTTCAACTTCAATTGCTTAGATAATTTTTTGGTATCTGCACTTTTCTTTGAATCCTTGTATTGCTCTTCCAACTCATCAAAAGATATTCCATATCGCTGCTTACAAAGTCTATTTCTTAATTCGCTATAAGCTCTTAATAACTCATTCTGAACCTCAATATAAACTCCGTAATCTGTACCTCTATCACTTTGCACAGAAATAATAGCTTTATTGGGGTGATCTGAAGATTTATCACTTCTTTCTCCTTGACAATAATCACATGGTGTACCTGGAGTACCATCTTCACCTGGTTTACCTATTCCACCACCATTATCAATAAACTTTAATGCTGCTTCTTTAATATCCTTGATTTCCATTGCCTCATTTTCAACAAGAAGCTCGTTATTTCTATTAATGTTTACCTCAAAAATATTTTTCTCTTTAATTACAGGTGGTACATAATCTGGTGGCGGTTTTTCTGATAACTTCTTAGAAACCCCAGAATCTACATTCATGGTAGTAGTTACTAAGAAGAAAATTAATAACAGAAAAGCAATGTCTGCCATAGAACCTGCGTTAATTTCTGGATTTTCTCTTCTTGCCATATTTTATGCTGGTTTAACTAATCCTTTTAATAAATCCCAAATAAAGAATAAGCCAGCAATAACTAACAATATAGTGCTATACCATATTCCAGTTCCTACCCATCTATTTACAGAAGAGCCTTCTTCTCCACCTGGTAAAATATTTAGTCCATTTGCGTCATAAACAACTGCACTGTCTGATAAGAAGTATGCAATAAATAGCAATACCGCTAAAACTGCTAAACCTCCTAATGTTTTCTTTAAGTTCTCTGGGTTTCTAATTAAACTCCAAAGAGACAATAATATTGTAATTACAACACCTGCAATAAACAACCAAAATGAAAATGAAATAAGCGGACTAACCAAACTATTTTGTACATCAACATTGGTTTCTATTACTTCTGCATCTTCAGAGAAGATTCTTATAAAAAGAATACCTCCAATAAGTGCAATTAAAGTAATTCCAATATTTAAAATTTTATTACTTTTCATATTGAATATTATTTTTTATACTTTACTAATAGATCTACCAATGAGATAGATGCATCTTCCATATTATTTACGATACTGTCAATTTTTGCAACAATATAATTGTAAAAAATCTGAAGAATAATAGCCACAATTAAACCAAATACAGTTGTTAATAAGGCTACTTTAATACCTCCTGCAACTACTGCTGGAGAAATATCATTTGCTACAGCAATATCGTTAAAAGCTCCAATCATACCAATTACAGTACCCATGAAACCAAGCATTGGTGCAAGTGCAATAAATAAAGAAATCCAAGAAACGTTTTTCTCTAATTGCCCCATTTGTACACCTCCATAAGAAACAACAGCTTTTTCTGCTTCTTCTACACTTTCATCTACTCTATCTAAACCTTGATAAAAAATAGAAGCAACTGGCCCTTTAGTGTTTCTACAAACTTCTTTTGCAGCTTCTACACCTCCAGAACTCAAAGCATCATCAACGTTTGCTAATAATTTTTTTGTATTAGTTGTAGCCATGTTTAGATAAATAATTCTTTCAATGGCTATAGCTAATCCTAAAATTAAAGCTACCAATACAATTCCCATAAAACCTGGTCCTCCATCAATAAAGTTTTGCTTTAATATTTGGTGAAAGGTTTGTTCAGTTTCTGCAGCTTCTTGTGCAAAAGAGGATTGTACAGCTCCAAAAAACATAAATCCTGTTACAGATAAGACATTTACTACTTTTTTCATCTTAGTTATAAATTAATTTTAATAGTTATTTACGGGTTAAAGATATAAATTTTCGTTCCAAAAAAAGAAATTAAATTGTTATTTATGATTTTTTTGGTCAGAATTTATACTATTCCTTTTAAGAGAGTGCCAAGTAACAAAAAATGTAATGCATAAAAAAATTTTTTTTTAGCTATTTATTGCTTTTTAGTCATTTTGTTGATAAAAAATTGTGATTCGTATAATTCTTTACAATTTGTTAACTTAAGTAACAGAAATCTCACCTCTCAAAGATTTTTCAAAATAAAATGTAAAGTCTTCTTTTGATAAATTTTTATTTAATAAATACATTAATTTGGCTATTGCAGATTCTGTTGTAATGTCTTTTCCACTAATTACGCCAATTTGTTTTAATACAACACTTGTTTCATAATGCCCTTGTACTACACTACCTCCTTTGCATTGTGTTACATTTACTATTTTAATATCTTTATCAATAGCTGTTTTTAATAGGTTTAAAAACCATTTTTCATTTGGTGCATTGCCTGCTCCAAAAGTTTCTAACACAACTCCTTTTAAATTTTCGATATTTAAAATACTTTGTATTGTTGTGTTAGTTATCCCTGGAAATAATTTTAGAATAACAACATCATTTACCAAATTCTTTCTAACTACTAATTTTTTGGATGTAGTTGCTTTGCTTATAAAATGACGATTAAAATTTAAGTGCACCCCACTTTCTGCTAATGGTGGGTAATTTAAAGAGCTAAATGCTTCAAATTGTTCTGCATTTATTTTTGATGTTCTATTAGCCCTGTATAATTTGTATTCAAAATACAAACAAACTTCAGAGATAATTGGTTTTTGGTTTTCTTGTGCGCAAGCAATTTCTATTGAAGTAATTAAGTTTTCTTTGGCATCTGTCCGTAAATCACCTATTGGTAATTGAGACCCTGTAAAAATGATTGGTTTTTGTAAATTCTCAAACATAAAACTGATGGTTGATGCTATGTAAGACATGGTATCTGAACCTGTTAAAACCACAAATCCATCAAATTTTATATAATTTTCTTCTATAGTAGATGCAATTTGTTTGTAATGATTGGTATTCATGTTTGAAGAATCCATAGGTTCATCAAAAGAAATACTTTGTATGGTGCAATTTAATTGTTCTAATTCTGGAATCTTGCTAATAATCTGAGTAAAATCAAAAGCCTTTAAAGCATTTGATGTATAGTCCTTAATCATACCTATTGTACCACCTGTGTACACAATTAATATGTTTGGTTTTTTTGTCATTTTGACATCTATTCTTAAAAAATTATTAATTTTTAACTACTATACTATGTCATTAAGTGATTTGATTCCATAAAACTGGAATTGGAATACTTTATGTTGTAAATTTATCAAACAAAAACGATATACAATTTAAAACCTTATAAATATGTTACAATTTTATATTTTGATTGGTGCAATTTCTTTAGTGAGTTGGTTAGTGAGCAATCAATTGAAACAAAAATTTAAAAAATATTCTCAAATAAGTTTAAGAAACGGATTGAGTGGTGCAGAAATAGCAACAAAAATGCTTACTGATCATGGCATTTATGATGTAAAAGTAATTTCTACTCCTGGTAAATTAACAGACCATTATAACCCTAAAGACAAAACTGTAAATTTAAGTGAAGCAGTTTACAATCAAAGAAATGCAGCGTCAGCTGCTGTTGCTGCTCACGAAGTAGGGCACGCAGTTCAGCATGCAAAAGCATATCAATGGTTAACTTTACGATCTCAATTAGTACCAATTGTTAGTATATCTTCTAACTTTTCTCAATGGTTGGTAATTGGTGGTTTAATTTTAGGTGTTGCTACAAATTCTGCTGGCGCATATGGTATTGGTTTTTACATTGCACTTGCTGGTTTGGCAATGATGGCTATGGCTACGTTATTTAGTTTTGTTACGTTACCTGTAGAATACGATGCTAGTAATAGAGCTTTAGCATGGCTAAAAAATAAAAATATGGTTTCTCAACAAGAATTTGAAGGCTCTAAAGATGCTTTAAAATGGGCTGCAAGAACCTATTTAGTAGCTGCTTTGGGTTCTTTAGCAATGTTATTGTATTGGGGAATGCAGGTTTTAGGTGGCAGAGACTAAGTATTTTCTCTGTTTCTTACCATTTTTACCTTAAATATAAACATTTAAAATGCTTCGGTTTTCGAAGCATTTTTTTTGTAGGAAACTATTTGAACAATTTATGCGTCTTGTGTTTAAAGAAAAAGAATATCTGTTTATCGGAAATTTAACCCATTTCGTCAGATTTTGATTTCTCATCTTCCAATTATCAACCAAATTTGAAGTGTAAAACACAACGTATGAAAACCAAAATCACCTTTTTATTCATTTTTTTAAATAGTATTTCAATCTTTTCTCAATATAAAATCAATGGAAAAATTACTGATGAACAAAACAGTTCTTTACCTTTCGCAAATATTGTATTAGTAAAAATTGATGAAACCACAAAAACAACTGGAACTGTTTCTGATGAAAATGGACAATATTCGTTTGAAAAAATAGCATCAGGAAAATACAAAATAGAAATCTCTATGTTAGGGTTTGAAACCTATAAAATTCCTGAATTTGTATTGAATGCCCACAAAAAATTCAACATTACCTTAAAAGAAGAAACACAAACCTTAAATGAAGTTGTTGTAAAAAGTAAAAGACCTGTAATAAAACAAACTGCTGAAAAACTGATTGTAGATTTAGAAAAATCGGAAATGATTAATACAAATTTACAAGATGTAATGCGTAAAATCCCTGGAGTATTGGTAACCAATAACGGAATTTCTATTGCAGGAAATAGAGGTGTACGAATTTTAATTAATGGAAAAACGACAGAATATATGGATGTTGAAACGCTGTTAAGAGATTTTCCTGCAGATAATATTGCCAAAGTTGAAGTGGTAGAGCAACCAGGTGCAGAGTATGAGGCATCAGGCTCTGGAGCTATAATTAACATCATTTTAAAGAAAAATGTAAAGTTAGGCACATATGGTAGTATAAATTCTTGGGTTGGTGAAGACCAAGGTTTTGAGTGGGGTTCTGGTTTTTCAATAGCCAGTTATAAAAACAAACTCAACTGGCAATTAAGCACAGGCTATTCTCAACCAACTTGGAGAGACGATTTATTTTTGATAAGAACTGTAGGAGATGAAACGTATGATCAAGTTACGAGAGAACCTTATGACCCTGATAATTTTAGGATTGGAGGTAGCTTAGATTATTATATAAATGATAAACATACCATAGGAATTGGAGGACAAATGAACACCAGAGATTCTGACAGAATTGCAACAAGCAAAACCATTATTTCTGATGATTCCAATACCAATACTTTATTCTCAGAAAATAGTTTTGACAGACAACGCACCAACTTTACGATTAACCCTTATTATGAATACAAAACAGATACAGATCGTCTTTTAATCGATTTTAATTATATCGACTTTGTAAATGATAACACCAATACTTTGAGAAAAGTTGCAGGTAGTACTATTGATTTTACAGATAGAAAGTATATTCAAGATGGCACCTACAACATCAAAACCTATAGAGCAGATTACACCAAAACATTTTCAGACAATTTTAAATTAAGTGCGGGTACTCGTTTTGCAGACGTAATTACAGATAACGATTTGCAAGCTTTCTCTGAACGAAATTTAACTTTTGAAAAAGATATTGCTCAAAGCAGTCGTTTTGTTATTGATGAAACAATACTCGCTTTTTATGGAAAAGTAAATGCAAAAATGGGAAAATGGTCTTTTTCTGGAGGATTACGTTATGAAGATAGCAATACAGATGGCACCTCAACTTTTATGAAAGATGATGAAATGGTAACCGAGGTTCAAAAACGTCCTATACAAAAACTATTTCCAAGTGCCTCAATCAGCAGAAAATTAACCGATGTTTTAGGTGCAAGTTTATCTTACAGTTACAGAATTCAAAGACCTTCTTATAGCAGCTTAAACTCTTTTCAACAATTTTTAGATCCGTTTTCTGCAAGCGAAGGTAATCCAACTTTAAGACCTTCTTTTACCAATAATTATCAATTTAATTTAACTTACGATGGACAACCATTTTTTACAATTGGTTATAGCGAAACTGATGATGCAATTGCAGAAGTAATTAGTCAAACAAACTCATCTGCCCAAATAAGACAACAAGAAACGAATATTGATGAATTGTATAATTGGAATTTTAGACTATTTGCACCTGTAAATTTTGCCAAAGGTTTAGACGGTTACACTGGAATTATTGTTAATAATAATAATTTTGCAGCTACTATTTTAGACAAAGACAATATTGGCGAATCATTTAAAATAAATTTAAGCAAATGGAACTTAATTTGGTTTATTCAAGCTAGTTACCAATTGCCTTGGGATATTAATTTTGAAGTGAGTGGAAATTATGGAACTGGTGCTTTAGAAGGACAAATTGAAGTGGATTGGTTGGCTGAATTGGATTTTTCTTTCGGTAAAAAGTTTTTAGATGATAAATTAAAAGTAAATCTTGGTTTTAACAAAATGCTTAACAGAGGTTTTGTTGGTAATATTGATTACGGAAATGGAACTGCTTGGGTGGAAAGTAATGGGTCTAGACAAAATATACAATTGCGCTTAGTATATAGTTTCGGATCGAAATTAGGAAAGAAAAAAACTCGTAGAAATACCAATAGAGATGAGCAAAACAGAATTAATGATAGTAATTAATATATTTGTTTCATGAACACAAAGTTTAACAGATCAGACTATATCATTCTCGCTGTTTTTTATCTCATAAGTATTACGCTTAATATTTTTGATTATTTAGATCAAAAAGCAACTTTACTAGAATATTTTGTTGATATCCCAATGTACGTCATTACTTCGTTTTTAGGAGTACTTGCTTTTATGTATATCATCATTCCAAAGTATTTGATTAAAAATAAAAATTATATACTTTTTGCTGTATTTGGGTTATTAGTAATAACTTTAATTGGAGTAGTTGAAAGAGTTGTAGGTTTTTCAACAGCTAATAACGATTGGAGTAAATTTCCTGATACTTATAACTTAATCTTATATGCCATTTTTAACGGTTCAGATTCTGTAGGTCTTGTATTGGGGATAATTATTACCAAGAAGTTTTACGAATCTCAAAATCAAATTTCAAAAATAAAAGAAGAACAAAAAGAAAATGAGTTGAAATTATTGCGCGCTCAAATTGACCCACATTTTTTATTCAATAATTTAAATACTTTGGATAGTTTAATTGATAGTAATCCCCAAAAAGCAAAAGAGTATATTAATCGATTGTCTATGATTTATAGATATTTAATTCAGACAAAAGATTCTGAAGTAATGGAATTGGCTGATGAAATTGAATTCTCGAAAAATTATATTTTTTTAATTCAAACTCGTTTTGGAGATGATTATGAGTTTACCATTGATAAAAATATTTCTTTAGTTGATAAATTTATACCAACTGGTGCTGTGCAAACTATTTTAGAAAATGTGGTAAAACACAACAAATCTGATGGAGTGCACCCCATAAAAACTATCCTTCAAATCAATAAAGGTTGGTTAATTATTAGTAATACAAAATCAAAAGTTATTGCTAAAACAGAATCTTTTGGCACAGGTTTAAAAAATTTAAAAACACGTTATCAATTATTGTCTGATAAAAAAATACAAATACTAAATACAGATACTAAATTTGAAGTTTTTATACCCATCATTGAATTGAGCAATTAAAAGAAAAATAGCTTTTATTTTAAATTGTATAAGAAATAAAAAATTCATTACTTCTCATCATTTTTATGAAGTATATAAAATACCTTCTTCATTCATAAAAGAAGTCTCTTTTTTATTAAATTTCAAATTATTACCATAAAAATCAGTAGCCTTTAAGCCCAATTCATTAAAAATACATGCTGTAGCAGCATAATCCCAAAAGGAACCTCCACCCTTTTCTTTTTTGGGGAATTTTAAGAGTATTCCAGGTCTGTTTTCTGCTACATGTATCGCATTTAAAACAGAACCCGATCCAAAATGCTCTTTCAAAGAATCTACTTGTCTTTTAATTTTTTCCTGCTTTAAAATCTCAATAAATTCATCCTTTCTAGGTACTTCTGCTAAGGGTTTTTCAATGGTATATGTCAAATAATTATTTGGTGTTTTTAACTGCCAAGGTTTATCATTTTTATAAGCACCTTCACCTTTAATTGCGTAATACAAATTATCTGTTGTAGGATCAAAAACTACGCCTATTTGTGGAACACCTGACTTAGAAATAAGCGCAATTGAAACCGAAAAACCAGCTTGCTTTTTAATAAAAGCCAACGTACCATCAATAGGATCTATACACCAAAAAAAATCTTTTTCAAATCTACTTTTATCATCTTCTTGTTCTTCTGTTAGCAAACCTAAATTATAAGTTTTACAAGTAGGCAAAAGGTGTGATAAAATAACACTTTCACTTTTTAAATCAACCTCTGTTAATACTTGAGATGCTATAGAATCTCCTGTCTTTTTTTCTAAAATTGTAAAATCATCATTCATATATTTCTGAATAACTTTTCCTGCTGATTTAGCAGCTTTTATGGCAATATTAGTTAGGTTTTGTAAATCCATTTTTATAAATTTTTAATAACTGTTTTAGTAATTCGTTCGCTATAACTATTTATTTTCCAATGATCAGGACTCCATCCTTTTAAAAACCGATGAAAATCTGCCCATGCTACAGGGTATAATGCACGCCATTCATTTTCTAAGTCTACATTTTTAGTACCCAAAGCATTATGTAAATAGGTAAAATAAGTATCTAATATTTTTGATTCTAAGCGTTCACATTCATTTTCATGTAAACAACTCCCAATAAAATAGGCAACATCTTTCATACCACAACCACCACCTACATATTGAAAATCGACACCAGCCACTGCTTCGTTTTCAGCAAAACAAAAATTTGCCAATTTTGCATCTCCATGTACAAAGGTTTTGTAGGTACAATTGTTTAATATAGCATCAATTTTGTGTGCTGCTTCTTTTAAGGCAGTATCGTTTAAAACCTCTAATTCTTGAGGTCGTGTTTCTAAATGCCAATAGGTGCCTATATTCCAAAGTCCTTCTGGAATTTTACCTAAATAACTGGCGTGGAATTTTGCCAACCATTCTAAACACAATTCTATTGCTGACCAATTTATACTTTGTTTACGAACTGGAAAACCTGCTGCGTCTAAATCTTCTAAAACAATCAAAACTTCGTTGTCTTTTTGAGAAACTCCATAACATTTTGGTAAACGAGCAGCACTTTTATTGCTGTAATTTTGGTACCAATTAGTTTCTACTTGATAAGATTTTAGTTTTCTTAGATGCCCAATTTCTGAATTCCAACCTCTTGGATGCTTGTTTTCTTTGGGTAACTGCACGTTTTTAACCACCACGCTTTTAATGGCTGCACCCTCTAAAGTGATGCGTTTAATGTTACCATAACCACTCCATAACTCTTGTATGATTTCTTTTTCTTGCAAAGCGGTTGCACCTGTGCTTTTTAGTATTAAGGATTGAAAGTTGTTGTTCATAACAAAAAAACCAAAGATAATGAGACCCTTCAGGTTTTCAAAACCTGAAGGGTCTTTTATGAATTACACCAAAAATAGAAGTTTAATTTTTGTTACAATATATTTTTAGGTTTAATATGAGTACTAAAACAATTGAAAAGTTTTTTTAGTTAGCAGACCTGTCAGGTTTTTTAAACCTGAAGAATCTGGGGTCTAAACCATCATTCTAAAAGTAAATACTGATTTTTTTCGGTAACAAACATCTTTCTTTCTGTATGAGTTTCTATAAAATTTTGAAGACCATCAAAGAATATTAGCACACTATCTCTGTCAATATTTGTGTTTTTTATTGAGATTATGGATTTATATGAAGAGTATTTATAACGCCTAAAATCGTTACAAATTTGATGATGTTCTGGATTTAAATGAATGTAAAGTATTAAAGTCTTTAAATAATTTTCATCCGTAATTTTTATTCTTTTAAAAGGTTTTTCGAACAAACTGCCTGTTCTATTATATTTTTTATTTATTGCTTTTGTATAGGCATTAAATAAATTTGAAAAATATTGAGAGGGTTTTTCGATATTATTTTTAACCTTTAAAAGAATATGAAAGTGATTTTTAAGAAGACAATAGGCATAAATATCTGAAATTGGAAGTAGATACTTTTTAAGTAAACTTAAAAAATAAACATAGTTTTCATATTCATAAAAGATATGATTGCCATTATTCCCTCTGTTATAAATGTGGTAGTAACTATCGGATTCAATTACTTCTATTTTCATCTCATTTTTTTTAGCAAATAGACCTTTCAGGTTTTGAAAACCTGAAAGGTCTTAATAATTTATAAAGTATTCATAACTCAGGTTTTAAATAAATATATCTTGACCATTGTTACCTCTATTGTATATATGATAGTAATTCCCTGATTGAATTTTTTCTATTTTCATATCAAAACAAATATACAAAGACCCTTCAGGTTTTAAAATTCTAAGGATATTGTTTAAACTGACTACCTATTAAATAATATTACTAAAAGCGTGACAAAGTAATTGCAAACCCTGTTTCATTAAGGTTGACTGCTTTTGTTATTTGGGATTACACTAATTTGAAATATATATTTGTAGAAATAGTAAATAGTCGCACGAGCAAGACCCTTCAGGTTTTAGAAACCTGAAGGGTCTCTTTTAAACGAACTACATGATAAATCAAAATTAATAGGATTATTAAATGTGTTGTAAAGCAATGTCATGATTTTTTTAATTATCATGAATTGCTCTTATTATTTGAGAGTAAAACAGACTTGAAATATTTATTTATCGAATTAGTAAGTAGACGCATGAGCAAGACCCTTCAGGTTTTAGAAACCTGAAGGGTCTCAAAATTTATTATAAAACCTCAATAACCCCTTTAAACAATGCAATCATTTTGGGTTCTGCTTCACCAGCAATAGCTATAATTTCTGCAATATTTACAGGTTGTAGATTTTTTGGGTCGCATTCGTCTGTTAGCACAGAAATTGCGGCACAAGGTAAGTTCAATTGCTTGGCAACAATCACTTCAGGAACGGTGCTCATACCCACAGCATCTGTTTCTAAAATTTGCAGCATTCTATATTCTGCTCTCGTTTCTAATTGTGGACCTAAAACACTTGCATAAACTCCATCGTGTAATTGGATGTTTTGGGCAATTGCAATGGCTTTTATTTTTTGGTTGATCGTTTTTGAATAGGGTTCTAATAGATCCACAAAAATATTTCCAAAAGCATTGGCTCCTTGAAATGCTAAAGGAGACTGCCCTTGTAAATTGATATGGTCTTCAATCAGCATTAAGCCTCCTTTTTTATAGTTAAGGTTGATGGCACCAGCAGCGTTAGAAATGAGTAAGTTCTGAATGCCTAAACCGTGCATAGTTCTAACTCCGTAGGTAACTTCCCAAGCATTGTAACCTTCGTATAAATGAAAACGACCTGACATGACAACTACTTTTTTTCCTGACAATTGACCATAGATTAATTTACCTGAATGAAACTCTACAGTGGCTTCAGGAAAATGTGGAATTTCTGAATACGGAATTTGTTTTTCAATGGCTATTTCATCCACTAATTTACCCAAACCTGTACCTAAAACGATACCTATTTCTGGGTTTGAAAATCCGTTTTCGATTAAAAAATTAATGGTTTCTTGTAGTTGATTTTGTTTGCTCATATTGCTTTTACTTATAATCTGCAAATTAATTTGTCATTTCGACCTTGTGGAGAAATCTAATAAATCACTTTAAACAATGAGATTTTTCGACTCCATTTCATTTCACTCAAAATGACAAAAAACTAATTTATTGAATTACTAATTTTTGGGTTTTCGATTTTCCCTCAACATCAATTTTTACCAAATAGATTCCTTTGTGAAAAGAAGAAATGTCAATAGTTTTTTCGCTAATTTTTGATTGACGCAAAACCTGTTTTCCTAGAATAGTAAAAATACGAATTTCAGCAGAAATACCATTAATATTAGATAATTGAATTTTGTTTTTTGCAGGGTTAGGATAAATGGAAATCGTATCAATAGAAAAAGTATCAATATTTAAAACTGAACAATTTGAAGAAGAAAAAGGCCTATAGGAACCTACATCCCAAAACGCGTTAAATTGTAAACAATAGAAAAATACAGTATCATACTTAGTGATATCTATATTTTCGGGTATTGTTGCTGTATAGGTTTGTGCGCCAGAGAAACCAACCAATCCAAAAGAGATGTTTTCAATATTTTCCGGATTTATTTGTTTTAATTCTGCTATTGATTTTCCTTCTGATTTAATTAAATACAAACGAACATCTGGTCCTGAAGCTGTGCTGTAATTGTTTGCAAAGTTAATTGTAATTGTATTGTTGGTATTTAATACAACACTAATATCTCCAGAAACATTGTAAGATGGAGTTGAGGTATTGTTTCCAAAATTAGATGCACTTTCTGTACACTGTGCAGTAATTTTTAAAAAAGTAAAACTTAAAAAAAGAGAAAGTAAAAGTGTTTTCATAGTATATTATTTAGAATTGATGAACGAATCCATGATCTCTGGAATATCGATAATGTCTTCATATACATCTATGTCGTTTTTAAACGCTAATAATTTCACTTTTTTATGATTTAAATCTGTTAACGTATCTTTTCTAACAGTTGCAGTGCCCCATTCTTTATTTTTAAATACCTTTTCTTGTAACGAATTCATCCCTAATAAATAGTATCCACCATCTTCTGCAGGACCAATTACCACATCATTCTGATCTAATGCTGTAAAGGCATTTTCTATATTTTTTGAGGATAAATCGTATAAATCACTACCAATAATTAGCACTTTTTCATAGCCAGCATCAAAACTATTTTTAAAAGCATTTAACATTCTGATGCCTAAATCTACCCCAAATTGTTGGTATTTTTGGAATGTGTTTTCATCCCAAATATCATTTTCTCTAATTTTTACGGAATAGTACACGGCTTTGTCTGCACTTTTAACTGCTGATGCAACTTGTTTGGTTCTCTCTAATAAAAATTTATAGATCTCTAAAGCAGTTTCATCACCAACCGTTTTTGCTAACCTTGTCTTGGCTTTGCCCAATTCTGGGTTTCTTGTGAAGATTAATAATAGATTTTTATGCATTTGTTTTAAAATTGTGTCATTACAATTGAGGAAGGAAAGATGTAATCTGTAAGTTTTGAAGAGATTGCTTCGTAAACTCGCAATGACATTTATTTATACACTTTTTTCCCTTTTTTAAGCCATTTGCTCCAATCTTTATTAAAGGTATGCACTTTTTCAGTAGGTTTCCCTAAAGTATCCACTACTTGAAAATTTGCATTTTTCCATTCAAAAATTCCTCCATACAAATTATAAACATTTGTATACCCTGCTTCTATAAGTTTATGTGCTACAGTTT
Source organism: Polaribacter sp. (assembly GCA_965661915.1). Lineage (GTDB taxonomy): Bacteria > Bacteroidota > Bacteroidia > Flavobacteriales > Flavobacteriaceae > Polaribacter. The sequence goes on from CBFIFR010000008.1 coordinate 41,799, forward strand.
CAGATCGAATTCCTAAAGAACAATAGACAACAATTTTAGCGCTTTTATCTTCAGGTAATTGAGTTAGTGTTTCTTTGAGCTTAAATTTATCATAACCTACACAAATTGCATTTTCAATATGACTGACTTTAAACTCTCTTTTTTCTCTAGCATCTAATAAAATAGCATCTGTTTTAGGCAATGCTAACGTTTCTACAGACATGTAAGGAACATTTCTTTTGTTCCATTTATTGAGTAGTTTGTCTAGCTTTTTTTGAGCTGAAACTGAAGCTGAGACTAATAAAAGTAGTATAAATATTTTTTTCATTGTATTGATTTTATAATTGAATTCCAAAACCCTGTAAACCAGATTCTATGGCTGGTAAAATTTCTGTGTTATCCCAAATTCCTGTAATTATTGTTCTAGAATATTCTTCAGGTAGTACACCATTTTGCATTAATTTACTGGTTAATTTAAAATTATAATCTAATGTTTGATGCGTAAAGTTAAAACTATTATTTGAATCATCTAAAATCGCGTACCAAACTGAAGGGTTTCCATCATTTGCTGGCATACCAATAACTCCAGGATTTAACCAAATTTTATGTTCTTCTTGATGATGAAAAGGCAATCCACAATGTCCTGCAATAATTACATCACTATTTGTGGCTTTAAAATTTGGTTTTTTGAGGTTCCAATCTGTAGATTTAAAAATAAATTCTGATACATTAACATACGAACCGTGAACAACAGTGGCCCATTTATTAGCATATGTAAAAGTGATATGGTTTGGTAAGGTTTTTAAAAATTCTAAGGAATTAGCACTCAATTTACTTTGTGCATAGGGATACCAAAGTTGCGAAAAACCATCGCATCTAGAACCTGCTCTAAAATCACAACCACAATCTGAAGCGTTTTCTCTCAACTGAATTTCAACATTGCCAACAATACTTTTTGCACCCCATAACTTAAACAATTGTACGGTTTCTTCTGGTTGTGCACAGTATCCAACAATATCACCCGTACAAATACAGTTTTCTGGAGCAATATATTCTTTTTCAGCAATTTGTTTTAAGGCCTCTAAAGCTTGCAAATTGCTATATACACCACCAAAAAGTAGTGCTTTTCCTGATATTTTGCCTAAATGCTCTATTTTTTGATCCATTTTGGAATAAAATATAAAATGATACAACTTAAAATTCCCCAAAGATTTACCCAAAGCAAATCAGCATATTTTCCTTTTGTAAAAATTAATGATTTTGGAAAGGCATCAAAAACTAATAGTATTCCGAAAATCAATCCACAAATAACGGATAAATAAAAACTAATTTTTGGAACTTTGTATTTCCAAAAAATAAAAATGGGTGTTAGCCCAATAACCATAGTTCCAGAAATAGTGGTTGCTGATAAAATTTCTGCATTTAAAAACACAGGAATGGTACCTAAAATTGCCACAGCAATCATCGAAATTCGTCCAAAAGAAACCGAATTTCCAAGGTTTAAATCTACTGCCAATAATTTAGAAAAAGATGAAAATGTAGAGTCTAGCGTAGATGCTGCAGAGGTAATCATGATAAAATTAATGACTAATAAAATTACAATTCCAAAGGCTTTACCCACTTCTACAGCAGCTTGACCTTGCATACCTTGGGTTTTTGCATACACACCAATTAAACTGAAAAAGATGATACAAATTGCCCCTAAAATACTGGCCCATAAAAAACTTTTACGAGTCACTTTTGGCGAACTGATAAAGCCTCTATCTGTTAAAACAGGATCGTGAAAAGGATAACTAAAGGATTGTAAAAGTGCCGCAAAAAAGAGATTTAAACCCAATTCAAAACTCCATGTTCCAGAGGCTACTATTTGTTCTGAAGAAAAATCATTGGTAGAAAAAATAGTGCCTAAAATAATGATTAACAGGATAGAAAACAATACCATTTGAATTACATCTGTAAAAATGGAACTGCTTAAACCGCCTTTTACAGCGTAAGAAAGTGTTAATAAAGTAAAAACGATAATTGCCCAATAATAGGACGAACTTCCCATTTCTCCAAAGTAACTTCCTATAACCATGGTGTTACTCCAAACTTCATTAAAAAGTCTAAAAGCTATCAAAATTGAAAAAATAGCCATGGCATTTCGTCCAAATTTTGAAACCAAAAACTCATGAATACTTTTAAAATTTCCTTTGGTTCTTAATTGATAAATAATGACACCTGCCACTGCAAAAGACAAATAATAACCTGCATAGGCAACACCACCCACCAAACCAAAATCTAAACCAAGGTTTGCAGCGTTTGTTATGCTTTTTGCAAAAATCCAAGAGATGATTAAACTACCTGTTAATACTAAAGTATTAGGTGCTTTTTTTTTGTGTACAGCTTTAAAAAACTGATCTGTTGTTTTTGCTAAAGGTGATAAGAAAAATAATATCAAACTTGATATTAAAATTAATCCCCATTGATAGTTTATTACTTCCATAAATTTATATATAAGACCCTTCAGGTTTTCAAAAACCTGAAGGATCTAATTCTACTCATTCCACCAAACGTTTACATCCAAACTATTTCCATTTGTGGCATTTTCTGCCACTCTATAATTTTCTTGATTTAGAGTTGCAGCTTCTGCTGGATATGGCATTCTAACAGGAATTAATCCATTATTTAAACTCGCTGAAACATTTTTTAAGGCAGGGAAACCTGTTCTTCTGTATTCAATCCAACCTTCATAACCATTGATTACAGAAGCAATCCATTTTTGTGTGATGATTTGTTCTAAAGGGGATGTGCCTGCTGTATTGTAATTTGCATTCCCCAATAAATAATTTGTAGGTAAAGTGGTGTTCCAATATTCAAAGGCTTGTGTTACCCCTAAATTATATAAAGTTTCAGCATTTCCTGAGATCAATCCTTTTTGTGCAGCTTCTGCCAAGAAAAAAGAGGTTTCCCAAGCTGTCATAAAATTAGCATCTAAAGTTGAGGTATCTTCTCTAAAAGCAGTTCCAGAAAGTGAATAATCTGCTAAAGCAATAGAGGTTGTAGACGAGTTTATACCGTTAATTAAACCCTTAAATTCGTTAGAATTTGAATTCGCAAAAGGTCTAAAAAAAGTATTGACTCTATCATCATTCAAATTCATTAGAACTTCTTCCATGGTTTCTGATAAGACAAAATTATTAAAATCTCCAATTCGTAATTGTGCCAATCTAAAACTGTTGGGTTCTGAGTTTGTAAAATCAAAAACTGCATTTTCGGTATTATTCTTAATGTAGTTATCCTCATTAAAAATGGTTTGTAATTGACTTGAAACATCAATTTTACCAGAAATGCGCATCAAGTATTTAATTTTTAAAGAATTTGCAAACTGTATCCATAATTGTAAATTACCATCATATAAAATATCACCTTCTAAAGGAATTGAGCCAGCATATGCATTTATTGCAGCAATACCTTTGTCTAAATTATCTAAAATTCCATTTTCATTCTGATAAATATCCTCTTGTAAATCGTAAGTTGGTGTTACAGTACCTTCAACACCATTAAACGCTTCAAAATAAGGAACATCACCAAATAAATCTGTTAAACCAGCAGCTATATAGGCTTTTAAAATTAATGCTGGTCCTTCATACACTGCAAAAGCAGGCGTTTCTCTACTTTGTTTTAAAATGATTTCATTATCACGTAAATTGGTATAAAAAATACCCCAAGGATTTCCTCCCAATTGCGGACTTTTTAAATCGTGTCTATCAAATAAGTTAAAGTCTAAAGCCGTTCTATGTTGTGCTAATAAATCCCCAGCGACAAAACCCTCGTAACTCATTTGTTCTCCAAAATCGTAAATAACTTGTCTTAGTAATAAACTGGGTTGCACAGCTACTGGTGCATTTGGGTTGGTATTGATGTCTTCAAAATCTTTGGTGCAACTTGTAAATGTGATTGCAAAAATTGCGATAGTGTATATAATTTTATTCATTGTTTTTTATTTTTTAGAACTTTCAGGTTTTAAAAACCTGAAAGGTCTTTATCTTTTATTTTAAGATGCTGAAACAAGTTCAGCATAACTTCGTTAAAAGTTAAATCCAACTTTAAAACCTATGCTTCTGCTTGTGGCATAACTCATATCTTCAACACCACTTACAAAACCATTACCTTGAACTGCCAATTGTTCAGGATCAAAATGTGGATTTTCTGTAATTACAAATAAATTATTTCCAATAAAAGAAAAGTTCATTGTAGAATCATCTTTTAAACCTAAAAAACCTTCATTCAATTCTAAAACATAACCAATAGAAAACTGACGCAATTTTAAAAAAGAAGCATCGTACACATTATTTTCTTCATGATTTCTATCGTAAAATTGTCTGTAAAAACTCTCTGCAGAAACAGCAACTGTATTGGCTTGCCCAGTATTTATATTAACACCTTGTGCAATAATACCTGCATCTGGTCTAAATGCAGTTTCTGCTAATTGCCCACCAACATTTCCTAAAGCTCTTGTTCTGGATACAATTTCTCCTCCTTGTCTCCAATCAAACAAAAAGCTGGCATTCCAATTTTTATATTGGAAAGTATTGTTCCAGCCTAAGGTAAAATCTGGATTGTAATTTCCTAATTTAATCAACTCATTGTTCGCAATATATCTTCCATCATCATCTAAAAGAAATTGCCCTTCTGCATTTTTTTCATAACCTGTTCCATACATGTCTCCAATTTGTCCTCCTTCTTCTACCTGAAACCAAACTGTTTGATTGGCACTGTTATAAATTCTACTATACGCTAATGTTAATCTACCTTCTTCTTGAGGTAAATCTTTGATTACAGATTTATTTGATGCAAAATTAAAAGTAGTATTCCAAATAAAGTTTTCAGTTCTAATTGGTGTACCTCCTAAAATAATTTCTACACCTGTGGTGTTCACTTTTCCACCATTAATTACTTGTTGATTATATCCTGACGAAATAGGAATTGGTAAAGAAATAATTTGATCTTTAGTAGTATTATTATAATACGTAAAATCGATGTTTAATCGATCTTTAAAAAAACGAAAATCTGCACCAAACTCATAAGAAGTCGTAATTTCTGGTCTTAAGTTTGCATCCGGAATAAAATTTTGATTGCTAAAAGTAGGTTGCCCATTAAAAGGCGTTTGCGATACAAAAGCACCTGAAGTTTGATATGGATTGGTGTCATTACCCACTTGTGCAACACTTGCTCTTAATTTTGCAAAAGAGATATTTTCTGGTAATTTTGTAAAGTTAGATAGTATAAAACTTGTAGATATTGATGGATAGAAAAACGAAGTACCATCCACAGAAAAAGGAGTGGCTAATGCACTAGACCAATCATTTCTTCCTGTAACATCTACAAATAAATAATCTTTATAACCAAATTTTGCAATACCATATAAAGAGTTTATTCTCTTTTTAGATTTAAATTGAAATACCTCTAAAGGCGATGCTGCATTGTTTAAACTAAAAATACCAGGTTGCGCTAAATTGGTAGTTTGGGTTTGTTTGGTGGATGCTGTTTGGTCTAATCGATTGCCTCCAAAAGAAGCATCAAAAGAAAAATCACCAAAACTATCTGTATAATTGATTAAAAAATCTGTATTGATTTCTCTATAAAACACATCGTGTTCTGCATAGGCTCCGTTTTTAAAACGATTGCTACTAAAATTACGTTTAAATTGTCTTATTTCTGAAGAATAATCCATTCCTGAGCGCAAAGAAACACTCAATTTATCTGTGAATTTATGATTGATAGTAATATTTCCAAAAACACGATCTCTATTAAATGAATTGGTGTTTTCGTGTAAAATAAAAAATGGATTATCAAAAAAAGTATAGTTGAAAGAATATTGTTGTACACCTTCTAAACCAGGCTGCCAATAATCTCGTAAACTATCAATATTTAAAGATCTAGGCCCCCAAGCTACTAAAGAGTAATTCGCATTTTCACTTCCATAACCATTGGATGGTCTATTATCACTATTCGAATTTACATAATTTACGGAACTGGTTATTTTTGTATTGTCTGATGGATTAAAATTGAGTTTTAAAGCCGCAGTTTTTCTATTTAAATTTACACCAGGAAGTATAGATTTGCTATCTAAATCTGTAATTGATAACCTATAAGAACCTCTATCAAAACTATCATTTATAGCAATATTATTGATGGTTGTAATGCCTGTTTGATAAAAATCTTTTAAATTATCTGGGTTCGATTTGAACAAAGTTGGTGTAATTGGTATTCCTGAATACAAAGAAGTATCTCCACCTCTCACTATAGTTCCATCAGGTAAGCTTATAGGAGAATCGAATTGTGGAATTAAATTACCAGCATCTAAACGAGGTCCCCAAGAATAGGTAATATTATCATTTGTCCCACCTCCTAAACCATCTACATATTCAAATTGTCCTGAATTTCCTTGTCCATATTCATTTTGAAATTCTGGTAAACGAAAAGCGGAATCAAAAGTAATTGTTGAGTTGATGCTAACCCCTAAACCATTTTTTTCACGTCCGTCTTTGGTTTTTATCACAATTACACCATTTGATGCACGAGTTCCATACAGAGCAGCAGCACTTGGTCCTTTTAAAACGGTTACAGATTCAATATCATCTGCATTTACTTCCATAGCTCCATTTCCAAAATCAATTTCTTGAAAACCAGCAGCAGCTTCATTTGTAAAATTAAAAACGGAATTGTTATTAATAGGAGTACCATCCACCACAAAAAGTGGATTGTTATTCGAAAAAGAAGCTTCTCCACGAATGGTAATTTTAGATGATGAACCCACTCCTGTAGCTCCTTGAGAAATAGTTACCCCTGCCAATTTACCAGAAAGATTATCTAAAAAATTTACTGTTTTTACTTGGGTTACATCTTTCGCTTTTATTTCTTGAACAACATAACCCAATTCTTTTGTTTTTCTGTTTACACCTAAAGCAGTTACCACAATTTCATTTAAATTGGTTTCTATTTCTTCTAATTGAATATTGATAATTGTTTGACTATCCACCTTAACTTTTTGAGTTTTATAGCCTAAATACGAAAACGTTAAAATTTGATTTTTATCTTGAACTGTAATGGTATATTTTCCATCAATATCTGAGGTTGTTCCATTTTCTGTTGATGACGAAATGGCTACAGAAGGAATACCTATACCTGAATTTTTATCGGTAATTGTCCCCGAAATTGTAATTTGTGAAAAACTGATGCTAGTAACACACAGTAAAATCCACATAAAAATGTGTTTCATTAAGTATAATTTTTGTGTAAAAAAAAGTTGTTTTTTATATTGCTATTTATCAATATAAATGATCTATTACGCAAAAATTAAAGGAGATCCTTTATTGAAGTATTGAGAAAAAAGTACGGTTGTATATCTCGTTTTTTTATAAATAAACTGTTTTTTCTGAATTAGGAAAAAGAGAATTAGTAGCTTTAAAATTGATGTTGGAATCGCTTTACAACTATTTATAATACTTTTGATATCCTCTTTAGAATCTAAATCATTTAAAAGTTCTAAAAAAGAAATTTGTAATTTTTTGGTTGCTGAAATTGATGTGATACATTTCTGTAAACGACTGGTTTGCCAAGGTAATTTTAAAAAAGTTTCTTTGTTAAAAAGTGCTTTTTTAATTCCCATTAAATAAAAACCTCCATCTTTAGAAGGTCCTAAAACCAAATCATTTTTATGTAATTGGTGCAAAGCAGCAACTAAATGATGCGATTTTAAGTGAGGAGTATCATTACCAATAGTAATTACATTGCTAAATCCTTTGTTAAAAACAGCTTCAATAGCATTCGTAAAACGTTCTCCAAAAGAATTTCCAACTTGATTTTTTTCTGAAAAATGAAAGTAGGTAATCCCAGATTTTTTTACTGTTTTTAAGGTTTGATGATTCAGTGCACTAAAAACGTCTGAAGAAAGAAACGACTTTCTTTCAGCATCTTTTTGAGCTGAATTGGCAAAAACTAAAAGGGCAGTATTATTTTTCATTCATGGCAAGGGAGCATGCTCCCTTGTTGTTATTTATTCATAAACTTGCTCAATTTCCCGCTTTTGGGAATGTCTGAAAGACAATGGGGATTAAGCCACAACTCCTTGACAACTACTTCCTGCACCAGCAGTACAACCATAACAATGTTGATTGATAATAATATTTCTGTTTTGCAGTAATTCTTCATTATAATCAGAAACATGTTTTACTTTGCTGGCTACTTTTAAGTTAAGCATTTGGTTAAAATCACAATCATATAACCAACCATCCCAACTAATAGAAATCGTATTGGTACACATTACATTTTCTACAGCTGCTGGATTGTAAGCATCTAATAAAGAATGCATGTAATCTTCGTAATTTTCTGAAGCAATTAAATAGTCTAAAAATCGACTAATTGGTAAATTGGTAATCGCAAATAAACTATGAAAATCGATATCAAAATCAGCTTTTAAAGCTTTTTTGAAATCAGCTTCTAGCTCCATTTGATCTCCGGGTAAAAATGCACCTGAAGGATTGTAAACCAAATCTAATTTTAAATCAGAACCTGGCATTCCATAACCAACATCATTCAATTCTTGTAATGCTTTTATGGATTTATCAAAAACACCATCACCTCTTTGTTTGTCTGTTTTTCCACGAGTCCAATGAGGCATAGAGGAAACCACATGTACATTGTGTTTTTTGAAAAATTCTGGTAAATCGTAATATTTTTTATTGGCTCTAATAATGGTTAAGTTAGAACGTACTATAAAATCTTTAATTCCTGCTTTAGATGCTTCTTCTACAAACCATCTAAAATTAGGATTCATTTCTGGTGCGCCACCTGTTAAATCTAAGGTATGTGCTTCTGTTTTTTTGATCACATCCAAACATTGTTGCATGGTTTCAACAGTCATAATCTCTTTTCTATCTGGACCAGCGTCTACGTGACAATGCTCACACACTTGGTTACACATATAGCCTAAATTAATTTGTAGAATTTCTAACTTTTTTGGGCGCAAAGGAAAATGACCTGTTTCTTTTATTTTTTCTGCAAATGTGGGTAATTCTCCGTTTGCGAAAATTCCGTTTGAAAGAATCTCCATTTGACGTGAAGTATTTGCAATATCGTTATTTCTTGCTTTTAAGGATTTTGTAGCCATATATATGCTGAACTTTTTTTGTATCCTAGTTAAAAGATACTCGTTTTATATTCTTTTATTGTATATACGAAGTAAATTGTGGTTTGGTTTTTTTGTGAATTTAAGAATCTCCAATTTCTTGGGGATAAGCGACCTCTAAAATTTTTTAATTAGAGATCCCTGTTTTCACAGGGATAAGCGATTCACACAAAAACGTAAAAACGTTTTTGGTTCACTGCTTACATTTCTAGCTTATTCACTTTGTTCATCATCTGTACTCCATGAACTAAAGTTGCGCCACTTTTTATAGCAGCACCAACATGAATGGCTTCCATCATTTCTGGTTTGGTAATACCTCTTTGCAAGCCATCTTTGGTGTATGCATCTATGCAATAAGGACATTGCTCTGTGTGTGCAACAGCTAAAGCAATTAAAGATTTTTCACGAGCCGTTAAAGCGCCTTCCTCAAAAACTTTTCCATAATAATCAAAGAATTTGTTTCCTAATTCTTCACTCCATTCTGTTATTTTACCGAATTTTCTTAAATCGGCTGCGTCATAATAATTTTTAGACATTTCTTGTTATTTAGAGATGCTTCGACAAGCTCAGCATGACATTTGTAAAAACTGAAAGATACAATTTGTTTTTAAAAACCTTTTGTTAAAAAATTTAAATGTTATTTACCATTTAAACTCCAATCGTATTTTAAATAACTGATTTTTGCATTCGATTTTATTTCGGTTTCAGAATACTTGTTTAGGTAGTCGATTACTGAGCCGTTTTTGGTAAAATCAACTTCAAACCAATTGAAAATTTCAGAAATTTGAACTTTCTTTTTACCTAACTTATTTCTTGTTGGATCGTTTACAAAAGCTTTCATTAATTTAGTTAATTCTGCTTCTACATTTTCTTCTGTAAAAGCTACATTTCCTAATTTGGGACAAGAACCTGATGCACAGTTTACACCTACATGAATTTTTGGGTCAAATAGTTTTTTTCGGAGAATTTCATGTTCAATATGATCTAACGTATAGGTTTTACCACCCACTTTTGCAAAAGGAATTTTCCAAGCGGTTTTGCCATCTTTTTTAATATCCATTATCGATTTTAAAGGATAATTTTCTAAAATTAAATTAATTGTATATGCATTGTATGCATTAATCCAAAATGCTTTTTGTTTGTTTGCTGACCAAGAGTTATCGGGTGTGGTTTTTTCTAAATACGCAATGTAAGTCTCTAGTTTTGGTTTATCAGTTTTAAAAGATTTGTAATCTACAAAACCATCGTTTGAAACATGTTTTTGTAATAAATCATTGAATATTGAAGTTTGAGCGTTTATTTGAGAACAAGTTAAAATGGTGACAAATAGCAAAAGTATTTTTTTCATGGGTTGTTAATTTTCTTTCTATTTAGACGTAATCGTTTTTAATTGATTACAAAAACTAATCTAAAATTTCTTCATTTACTTTTAAATTGAATCTTTTTCTAAAAGCAAATACCACTATGTATAATATAGGTGTGTCTAGTGCTGCAATCATCATTTTAAATATTACACCACTTATTAGTAATCCCAGAAAGTTTTTCCAATCGATAATACCGAAAGAACACAATAGTAACAAAACCGTAAGTGTATCTATAATTTGTGAGGAAAATGTAGAAAAATTATTACGTAACCACAAATGTTTTCCTTTGGTGAGTTTTTTCCAAAAATGATACACCCTAATATCTATGAACTGTGCAAACAAATAGGCTAACATTGATGCTAAAACTGCTAAAGGTGCTGCTCCAAAAACATCAATGAAAATTCCATCATTCACAGGAGACCAAGCTGTAGCTGGCACTTCTTTAGCCACATAAATGATTAAAAGTGAAAAAAATGAGGCGAAAATTCCTGCAATAACAACTTCGTTTGCTTTACGTTTTCCATAAATTTCTGATAAAATATCTGTGATTAAAAAGGTAATTGGATAAGGTAATAAGCCTACAGAAACTTCAAATAACCTTATATTAAAAACTACGATATCAAAAGGATACCAATAAAAGAATTTTTGAAAAATTAAATTAGAAGTTACCAAAGAAGCGATAAAAAGAGCTGCAAGAATTAGGTATATTCTGTTGGCTAGTCGTTTGTCTTTTAAACTCATTTCACGAATTTACAAATTTTTTGACTTACCCTAATTGCACAAAATGTGGATTCTACTTTGTTTGTGTTTATTTCATAAAAAAAACTGCCATAAAAGGCAGTTTGTCTTGATTTTCAGTGTCCCCCAACACTTTCTTATCACATTACTAAATTAAAACAAAAAAATATAAAAATGTCATATTTTAAATTAGTCTTATTTATGATTTATATAAAATAATCTTATGTAATTTTACTTGTTTATAAAGCATAATTAATTTCTCCCTTTTTCATTTGGGTATAAATTAGGTAAATTATCGCTCTGAAAAAAAGCTTTTGTATCTATATTCATTGCAGTTACCCTACCTTTAAATGCAGCACCTGTATCTACATTCCAAATATTTATGGCATTCATAGGTTCTTCTTCTCCATAATTTGTGGTGGGTGTATGACCTATAAAAATTTCTTTATAATGTTTTAACCTTTTTGGATAAGAATTGTGAGCAACATCAATTTTTTTATCCATTACCAAAGCCATTTCCCATAAAGTTCTGTCTGTACAAAATTTATGCGTATAAGTTTCTTTTTCTACTCCATGCATAGAAGTAAAACCAGCATGTAGAAATAATCTATTTAAGTCATCTAAATAATACATTTGCATATTCTCGAAAAAAAATAAATGCTCTTTTTTTTCTTTTTCAGAAAAGTTAGCATAACTTTCTATAGTTTCTTTACCTCCGTGCATAAACCAAGAAGGGTTTACATCATTTTTATCTTTTAGCCAATTTTCGCACCAAACATCGTGATTCCCTTTTATAAAAATACAGTCTATTTTTTTTGATAAATCCTTTAAAAAAGCAATGACTTGGGCAGATTCACTCCAACCATCTACATAATCTCCCATAAAAACAAGTAGATCATCATCTTTAACCTCTAGTTGATTTAATACTTGAAGTAATGCCTTTAAACCTCCATGAATATCACCAATTGCAAAAGTTCTCATTTAAAATATTTTTTTACAATATTAATAAATCTTCCATTTGTAAGTGCATTTAAAAGTTATTTTAAAATTAACATTTGTACAATACTGCAACTTATGTATCTTTATTCTAATGAAACCTTTAGAGATTCTTTTAACTATCTTATTAGCTATTGGTGCAACCCAAGGTGTTATTTATGGTATTATTTTATTGAAAAAAACTGTAAAAAGCAATGCAGCAAATAAGTTTTTAGCATTTATTTTATTTTTCTTTTCGTATCGCCTACTAGTAGAAATTTGTAAACTATTTGGTTACGGGTTTTATGACTTTTGGTACCATCTATTTATAGAATTCAATTGGATTTACGGTGCATTGATTTACTTTTTTGTTAAAGCCAGTGTAACATCTAAATTTAAATTTCAACTAAAAAAAGATTGGATTCATTTTTTACCTGTTTTTATTGAATTTATTTGGAGTAACTTTATAAAATCTCAAAATTTTTATTGGGATGGTACTCGCGAAAGTCTTTCTTGGCTAGGATATTATGGGTATGTTATATGGATGCATTACCCTACAATGTTTACAATTTCTGGTTTCTTAATTATATTTTATGCATCTAAATCTTATTGGTTAATAGAACAAAAAATACAACAAAATCTTGTTTTTATAGATAAGGTTCTATGGATAAAAAGAGTACTATTTGTTTTAAAATATTATGCTGCATTTTTAATGGCTATAGTTTTTATTGATTTACTTTTTTTTGATTATGCTTTTCAAAAATTGTACAGTTATCCATTATATATTGGTATGGCCATTATTACTTATTGGTTAGGCTTAGAAGGATTTAATAGAAGGAATACTACTATTATAAAAACACAGAACATTATTTCAGATAAAGAAAAAGAACAATTAGAAGAAATTGCATTGGCTTTAAAACGTTTGATGAATGAGGATAAAATTTATACAAATCCGGATTTGAGTCTTACAGTATTATCTAAAAAATTAGCAGTTAAACCTTATCTTACCACAAAATGTTTAAATATTATTTATGAGAAAAAATTTAATGACTTTGTAAACAGTTACCGAATTAAAGCGTTACAAGAGCTTTTAAGAAATCCAGAAAATAATAGATTTACCCTTTTAAGTTTGGCCTTTGAAGTTGGATTTAATTCAAAATCTTCATTTAACCGAGCTGTAAAAAAAATTACAGGAAAATCTCCTAAAGACTTAAAGTCAACCATTTAAAAGCTCCATTTTTTTAATTGACACCTTTATCAAACATTAAATTTGTCTCAATTCTCAAATAGAGACGATTGTTATACTTATAAATTTCATATTTGCAGTGTTATTTAACAAAAACTAAAATTATGAATTTTAAAATTGCTTTTTTTTTGATTGTTGTTGTAAGTATTTCTTGTACTTCGCAAATTAAATATGAAACGCCTACCGAAAAAGATATTCCTGCAAAACTTAAAAAGTTACCAAAAAAAATTACCGTAAAAAACTTTCCTGTAATAATAGACCCTATTAAAATTAAAGAGACTTATTACTGGAAACACAACACTATGGTTTTTTGTAAAGAGAGTAAAATAACCATTACAGAATTTGGTGCCTATTTATTTTATAATGGTAAATGGAATTTAAGAAAATCCTATCCTTTAAAAGATCTCAATAAAAACTTTGGTACTAGAAAACAAATTTTGCAACAAGCACAACCCTATACTTGGCCAAATAATTGGCGAAAAGACAAAAAACTTTATGGTGGCTGGGCAATGTGGTATTTTATTGGAATAACAAATACTAGAGAGACTGTTTGTGGCTATGAAATGATACACACTACAACTAATTTAATACACTAAATCTTATGAAAAAAAATTATATAATTACCGTATTTAGCCTTTTATTATCTATTCACTTTTTTGCGCAAAAATTACAGTTAGATACAAAATCATCTACTTTTTTATGGACTGGAAAAGCTGCACTTAATGCATACGCTTTAACAGGTAGTATAGAAGCAAAATCTGGAAAAATTAGTATTGAAAACGATTCTATCAAAAAATTAGAAGTTATTATTGATATGAAATCGCTGCACCATAAAAACAAAAAATTAAAAAAACATTTAAGAAACAAAGATTTTTTTGAGGTAAAAAAATATCAAACAGCAGTTTTCAATTTATTAAATCCTGTAAAAATTAAAAATGGAAAAGCTGTTTTAATTGGAAACATGACCATTAAAAACATCACTAGAAAAGAGGAGATTGTTGTTAAAATTACAAATAATGATAATTTTAAAATAGCATTTAAAACCGCCATAGACAGAACAAAATATGGCGTAAAATTCAACTCCCCAAGTTTCTTTAAAAAATTAAAAGAAAACGCAATTGCTGATAGATTTATTTTAAAAAGTGAGCTGATTTTTAAATAAGATAGTACTAAAAATATTGCCCAATACCAAATACAATTCCACCTTTAGAATTTGCTTTTGTATTTAAAATATTAAAGCCATAATCAATCCTAAAAGTGGCATTGTATATTTTTTTACTGATAAACCGCAATCCAAAACCTGAATAAATTTTGATGTTTTCGTGTTGAAAAAAATCGTTTAATTTTCCTCCTGGATTTCGCCAAGATCCAAAATCTGAAAATAAATTAGTTTGTATAGCAAACCCTTTTTTATCGTAAATTGTATGTCTGTATTCCGTATTTAAAACAATGCTTCCTGTACCTCTATCTACCAAAATTCCTACACCTCGTAAATTGATATTATTATCTAATGCAAATGGGGCAAATGGGGTGTTTTCGTTAGAGGAAAGCCCAAAACGCAGTCTGTTTGCCCAGTTTCCTTTTTCACCCAATTGTTTATAATAAAAGAAATCGTTCCAAAAAATATAAAATTCGTTTTGAAAATCGTTTTCTGTAATTACATATTGTGCATACAAAATACTTTTAAAGCCATTTACATATTGGTAATAATACGCTAAATTATCATAACGATATACCAATTTTAGCAAGGCTTTGTTTAGATCTAATTTTTCAGGAATAGATGAGTTCGTAAAATCAATATTTCCAGATAAATATTGATATTTTTCTTTAAATAAATTAACTCCAAAATTAAGTTGATTTTTTAAGTTGATTTGATATAAACCTAAAACTTCAAAAGAAATGTTATTGTAAAGATAATTGGCAGAAACCTCTTCAAAATACAAAGGTTCTTCGCTTTTCCAATTTTGATGATTTATAGCCAAACCCCATTTATTCGAAAATAAGTTTGGCGCTTTAAAATTAACGGCATAGGTATTAAAACCATTAAATTGATAAAATGCACCAAGGGTGATATTTTTTCCTAAAAAATTATAATCATAAAACCCGAGTTTGTAAGAAAACACATTGTTAGTTGTTGTCCATAAATTTACTTCTGGAATAATAGTATAGTTCTCTTCGATATTGATAAATATATTGTAATTATTATTTTGAGAACGAAATACTTGAAAATAAGCGTGGCTGATAGCAGGTAATCTTTTTAAAAAATTGATATCGTTTTTTAATGCAGTTGAATCTACTACTTGCCCTTCTTTTGTAGTTAACAATGATTTAAGAAAAGATACTTTAGTTTTTTTAGCACCTTTTATAGTAATTGAAGTAATCTTTTGTTTTTGAGAGAAAACAAAGGTAGTTATGCCAATAAAAAAGATTATAAAAAGGTGCTTCTTGAATTTCATTATTGTGCTACAAATGGCTTTTGTAGTACCAAATTTACCCAATTATCTTCACTTACTGCCATTAATGTAAAATTATAAGTGTTCTCCAACACTAAATCTTGTGGTTGTTCTGTATTTATATTTAAAACTACGTTTGAGGTATCGTAATATTGAAAATATTTATTGTCTGTATATGTGCCTGAGATAAAAGCATCATTTTCATCAGAAATCACTTGAAAGTAAATATCATTATCTGTTATGCCAAAGTCTGACCATGTAAAAATGGGTTGTAAACTTTCTGAATTATCAATAGTTACATCTTCTGACCAAGTGGTAGCATTTGTAGCATTTTTTAGACGTATAGGATTAGAAACATGTAATTTACCATCTAACACATAAGTAACAACACTCCAATTTTCCTCTGCGCTTGAACGTGAAAATCTTTCTAACTTTCCGCCAAAAACATCTTGTGGAGAAGCAATATATTTACGATAGTTAGAAAAATCAGTTGCATTTACATTTAAACTATCTGCTTCGTAATAACGAATATCTGTTGCACCTGCTACAGGATAATAAAAAATGTAGGTTAAATTACTATTACCATCTGCACTTGCTGCACAAGCAATGACATTGCCTACATCTTCATTAGAAAATGTTGCGATATATTCTTGTAAATTTCTTGGTGTTGTAATATCATTATCTTCTGAACAAGAACAGCAAAAAGCTAAAAATGTTAGGAATATGAAATACTTCTTTTTTATCATTTTATAATTTAAACGTCATAATTGGTAAGGTGGCATGATTTGAAAGATCTTCTGAAATGCTGCCTTCAAAAATATGCGAAATTCCTTTTCTACCATGAGTTATAGTTACAATTAAATCTGCCCCAGCAACATTTGCAAAGTTTAAAATTCCTTTTTCTATAGATCTTGCACACACAAAATTAACATTTATCAATCGATCTATATTACCATCTACTTTTGTTAAAAAATTATTCGCCATAGTTTCCATTTCTGGCGTAGTTTTAAAATTTTCGTTTGGTAAATTTACATAAAGAATATGTTTTTTGGCTTGTAAAAAATCTAAGCTTTGTAAACTCTTTTTAAATGCTGGTACAGACTCGTCAGAGAAATCTGTAGCCATAACAATGTTATTAAAACTGATGTCTTTAATCTCATTTTTTACAATGAGAACAGGTGTGTTGGCATATCTAATTACTTTTTCTGTATTAGAGCCTACAAAAAATTCTTTTAAGCCAGAGGCTCCATGAGAGCCCATAATAATTAAGTCTGCATCTACTTCTTCAGCTACTTTATTTACTTCACTAAATACTTTATAATGTTTAATTATAGGTATAACATTTACATCTCTTAAAAAATCTTGTGCTAAAAATTTTTTAAATTTCTTTTCTGCAAGTTTCAAGAAAAAAATTCCTTTTTCTTGTTTTACATTTGGATTTTCTGAAATTGAAAACTCTTGCATATCTAACATATGCAATGCGTAAAGCGTCATCTTATATTTTTTTGCAAATAATGCAGCAACTTTGAGTGCATATTCTGAGTGCTTTGAAAAATCGACAGGAATTATAATTTTTTTCATATAGTATATATCTTTTCAATCTTTCAAATTTAACATCAATATAAGTAACAAAAAAGGACTTTTGTCATATTTTATTTGTGGCTTTGATTGCCATATAATTTTGCTAATCTCTTTTGAGCGGGTTTATTTTGTGGAGTGAATCTGTTATTTTCTGCACCTCCTACTTGATCATGTTTATGAAACCATTTCCATATAAAACCTCCTGCAAACCATTCTTCTTTCCAAAATTGATTGTAAATAGCTTGCAAACCATTTACTTGGGCTTCTAAATTTACTGTGCCTTGAATCCTATTAGCTTCCCAAGGTTTTTTACCTGCATAATCTACACTTCTATAACCATACTCTGTAAATAGTATTGGCTTTTGAAATTTAGATTGAATATCCATAATTTCATCTTTATGAGGTTTCCATCCATTTTCAAAATCGGTAATTGTAGGTGTTTTCTTATCACTTAAAGGAAAATAAGCATCTATCCCAATAAAATCTAATTGATTCCAAAATGATACTCTTTTAAATTCATCCCAATTGGCTGCATAAGTAAGTTTCCCTGAATATAGTTTTTTAATTTCTTTGATTAAATTTTGCCAATATTTTGGTCTTTGCATTACAAAGTTCTCTAATTCTGTTCCTATACACAGAATTTCTGCTTTAATATTTTGTGCAACTTTAGCATAAGTTAAAATGTAATCTCTGTAAGAATTCTCTAATATCATCCAATTTTCTTCGGAATTTGCTTTTAAATCTCCTGTAAAACCTCCTCTTCTAATCCATAAATGAGGTTTAATCATAATTTTTACATCAACTTTTTGAAATTCTTTTGCATATTGTAACAAGCCATTTTCTGATTCGCCAAACCATTCTCTGTTGGTATTGAACTCCACTTTAGGAAATTCTGTGTTTCGAATAAAACTATAAGGCATTAAAGCTACATAATTACTTTTTGTTTTTAAGACAGGTTTTATGTGATTAATGTTTATAGAATCTCTTGATGCCACAAAACTAACACCATTATATTTTTTAGTTTGACTGCTACAGGAAACCTGTATCAGAAAAAGACCTAGTACTAAGAGATTTTTTGTTTTCATAAATCCCCTAAAAATAGTTCTTTTTACTAAAACAACGCTCTTAAACCAATGTTAAAACTTTCTCCTAAACCTGTATTGTTTCCCCTTACAAATTTGCTGTACAAAACCTCTACATTTAAGGCATCTGTTAATTGGTATTTACCTCCAATACCCAGTGCTGTAAAATCTTGTGTAAAATCTCCAAATCTGTTGGTATGCTGAACAAAACCTAAAACTGTTGATTTATCAGATGGAAAATAACTTAAAAATAAACCAGGATTTAAAATAAACGTATTGGTTGCAAAACTACCTTCTGAAGTTGTTTTTCTACCCAAACTATCAAAAGTAGCAACTTCTTTATCACCGAAAAAATACTGCGTATTAATCTCGGAAAATAACTGCCAATTACCACCTGTAAAGGTATAATCGTAAAAAAGCCTATTTTGTAAATTCCAAGCAGCCTCGTCTAAAAAAATACCATCAATAGTTTCTCTTTTTACTAAAGGGATGTTTAGTGAAGATTGCACAGAAAACTTACCAATACTTGATATGGGTTGCCATTTTATAGAAGGTGCAATTGATGTAATACCTTTTCTAGAAAAATCATCTGTTCCTAAGTTAAAGACCGCAAATGCATCTTTATTGCCTATTGTATTTGAACGAACCTCTACAATAACACCCAAATTGAACCTTCTACTATCAGAAATACCTGTAAAAATTTCTAAGGTTGATGTTAAATAATTTTCTCTTGGTTTATCTGCTTTAACTCCGTCAAAAGTGGCTTTAGTTTCTGTATATAAATTATTAAAAAATTTAATATCCCATTGTCCTTTTTTTAATAAAACCGATGGTGTATAGGTTTGTATATTACTTCCTTGCACTGAACTTGATTCAGTATCTGCATCTTCACTTTCTTGAGCATTTACTGTAAAATTAGTAAGTAAAATGAAGGCTAATAAAATTGTAAAATAATTGTTTTTCATGTTGATTGGCTTTTTATCTTCTGAACTTAAATCCAGTATTATATAACACGACATAAGTCTATAGAAATTTTAAATACTTACAGTTTTCAATTATAGTTTATTATTTATATTAATTCTAAATTAGATTCAGCAATTAAGTTCTTAACTTTAGCTTCGACATAAAGTCAAGAATCAATCAACTACTTATGAAACACATTGTGATTATTGGAAATGGAATTTCTGGAGTTACAGCTGCACGACACATCAGAAAAAATTCGGATTACAAAATAACCCTAGTTTCTGCAGAAACCAAATATTTCTTTTCAAGAACTGCACTCATGTACATTTACATGGGTCATATGAAATTTGAACACACACAACCTTATGAAAATTGGTTTTGGGATAAAAACCGAATCGATTTAAAAGAAGGTTTGGTCAGTAAAATAGACTCGGATAATAAAACGTTACTTTTTTCTGATGAATCTTCTCTCTCTTATGATAACCTAATTATTGCAACAGGTTCTAAACCCAATAAATTTGGATGGCCAGGTCAAGATTTAGAGGGTGTAATGGGTATGTATCACAAACAGGATTTAGAAAAATTAGAAAAATTTGCACCTAATAACGATGTTTGTCAAAGAGCTGTAATTGTTGGTGGTGGATTGATAGGAATTGAATTGGCAGAAATGCTAAGAAGTAGAGATATTCCAGTAACATTTTTAGTGCGTGAAGCTAGTTTTTGGAACGGAGTTTTACCTGCCCAAGAATCTAAAATGATTAACAAACATATAAAAGAGCATCATATAGATTTGCGTTTAAGCACCAATTTAAAAGAAATAAAATCTGATGAAAATGGTAAAGTTAAATCAGTTGTAATTGAAGAAACAGGTGAAGAAATACCTTGTAATGTTGTGGGTTTAACTGCTGGTGTAACACCAAATATTGATTTTATAAAAAACTCTGGTATTAAAACCAAAAGAGGAGTTTTAGTCAACCGTTTTTTAGAAACTAATATTCCTGATGTATATGCTATTGGAGATTGTGCAGAGCAACATGAAGCGATTGGTCAAAGAAGAAATATTGAAGCAGTTTGGTATACAGGAAGAATGATGGGCGAAACTGTTGCGCAAACTATTTGTGGTAATAAAACTGCTTATAAACCTGGTCATTGGTTCAATTCTGCTAAGTTTTTAGATATTGAATATCAAACGTATGGTTGGGTATTTAGTGAACGTGGTAAAAAAGAAAATGAGGAATATTTTCAATGGCAGCACCCTACAAAAAATATTTGTATTACTATTTCTTATGATGCAACTACCAACAAATTTTTAGGGATAAATACATTCGGAATTCGAATGCGCCACGAAATTTTTGATAGATGGCTTACAGAAGAACAATCTATAGAACATGTTTTAGAATATTTAGCTGATGCCAATTTTGATCCTGAATTTTACAAATTGTATGAGGCTGAAATTGTCGCAAAATTTAATCAAGAAAGAGGGGCATCCATTAAAGTAAAGAAAAAAAGTTGGAAACGAATTTTTACAAAAGCATAAAAAGATGAAAACAATAAAATACACAGGTTTAGTAATCTTTTTAATAGGATTATCGATTTTTACTGCATCCATTTTTACAGGAAATTTTTCGTTTACTCAAAAAGAATTAAATACGTTTCTCTCTGAAAAAGGATACAAAAGTGAAATTTTTAAAGAAGAATTACAAAAAGCAATTGTTACGAACAAATCTTTAAACATTTTTGAATTTTCTAAACGTGTTAGAAATGCAGTAGAAAAAAATAACAAACATTATAATGATTTAATCGCTAAGTATAATGCAGCAAAAAACTGGAAGAAAAAAGGCGAACAATATCAATATAGAATTAATGGAAAACCGCACACCATTAGTTATGAAATTGCAAAAAAAGCTGGCTCTGGATTTGTAAAAGAAAATGCTGGTTTAATGTGGTTCTTAACCTTTGGGTTAGGAATTATGGGAGCATTGCTATTTATAATACCAAATTTGGTTTTACAAGGAAAACCTGGTATTAAAAACGACGGAATTTACCTAGAATCTGCAACAAACAGAGGTTGGATTGCTTGGTTGGTTCTCATCTATTTAGTTACTTTTTATTTGGTATTGTATTTTATGGCAGATTATGCTGTAAACTGGACCTTTATTTTAGACCCAATTAGTAAAGCATTAAATGGTGGTGAAGCCTCACAATGGTTTGTATACGGGTTTTTGTACTGTACTATAATGCTTACCATGGGTGTGAGAATGTTTATAAAATACAGACATAATAAATACCAAATTGTACGAACAATTTCGGTGCTATTCTTTCAAATAGTGTTTGCTTTCTTAATTCCTGAAATTATGACTAGTTTAGGAAAACCCGGTTATGACTTTAAAAATGCTTTTCCTTTAGATTATGATTTCTTTTGGGAATGGAATATAAAGGCATTAATTGAGAGTGGTGGTTTAGGGGTATTTATTTTAGTTTGGGGTATTGTATTAACTTTAATCATTGTACCTGTAATGGTCTATTTCTTTGGTAAACGATGGTATTGTTCTTGGGTTTGTGGTTGTGGAGGTTTAGCAGAAACATTGGGTGATCCATACAGGCAACATTCTAACAAGAGTTTAAATGCCTGGAAATTAGAAAGATGGTTAATCCATTCTGTATTGGTATTTTCTTTGGTGATGACCCTAGTAACTTTGTATTGTTATTTTTCTGGAACATCATCTTTTTTAGGGATAAAATCGCAATGGATAAAAGATACGTACAGTTTCTTAATTGGTGCTTGGTTTGCGGGCGTAATTGGTACTGGCTTTTACCCTATTTTTGGTAACAGAGTTTGGTGTAGATTTGGTTGTCCCTTAGCTGCATATTTAGGTTTTGTTCAACGATTTAAATCAAGATTTAGAATTACCACAAATGGAGGGCAATGTATTTCTTGTGGAAACTGTTCTACCTACTGTGAACAAGGTATTGATGTGAGAGCTTATGCACAAAAAGGAGAAAACATTATACGTTCTAGTTGTGTGGGTTGTGGAATTTGTTCTGCTGTTTGCCCAAGAGGAGTTTTAAAATTAGAAAATGGCCCTGAAGAAGGCAGAATAAATCCTACAGAAATATTATTAGGTAATGATGTTGATTTAATGCAATTGGTAAATAAAAAATAATTTTTTTTGATTTAGAAGTCCTGCTTTAAACAAGATTTCTGAACATAAAATAAGCCACAGAAATAACCATTCTGTGGCTTAAAATCAACTAACTAAACACTCAAATAATATTATAAATTCGGTAATAATACTCTATCAATAACATGTACTACTCCATTTGTAGTTTGTACATCTGGTATTCCCATATTTGCAGTTTCACCACCATTTCCAACACCTGTAATTGTAAGCGTGCCATTTGTAAAGGCACCTAATGTTAAATCATCACCTCCTAAAGGAGTTACAGTACCTGCATTTAATTCTGAAGTAAATTTACCTCCATCTGCAATTACATGGTTTAAAAGTACAGTTCTTACAGTTTCTACAGGTAACTGACGAATATCAGAAGGTTCTGTAAACGTTAAACCAAGTGCTGCTCCTAAATCTACAAAAGCCTGATCAGTTGGTGCAAAAACAGTAAAAGATGGGCTTCCATTTGAAGCTGTAAGTGCATCTACTAAACCTGCATAAACAACTGCTTCTACTAAATAAGATAATTCAGGAGTAGTAAAAACATCTGCTTTTTGTAAAGCAATTGCAGATTGCACAATATCTACACCAGTAGCTATCATTACTTTATCAATTACATGCACAGTGCCATTACTAGCCATAACATCTGTAGCCAAAATTTTTGATCCATTAATGTAGGTATCATCTCCACGTGAAATAAAACGTCTATTTACTGACAAAGCTGAGGTTGAATTTACTCCATCATTTATAGAACTTCCTGCTAAATCTCCATTAGAAACATGATATAATAGTGTATTTGTTAAAAATGATTTTTGTAAAACTCCAAGAGTTTGTTCATTTAAACCTAGTCTTGCAAAGGCATCATTTGTAGGTGCAAAAACAGTATAAGCTCCATTTGTATCATTAGGGTTTGCGTTACTTAAAACCCCTGCAACTCCACCTGTAATTGCTGCTGCTTCTAGCGTACTAAAATCTGCATTTGAAACTGCAATATTTGCAATTGAAGGTAATTCATTTTCATAGCTAGAAGTTGTTTCACAAGAGTATAAAAAGCTAATTGTTAGTATAGAAATTAGCATGTATTTTAAAATATATAAATTTTTCATAATTGTTAAGTTTTATAAGGTTTTTAATTAAAATGAGTACACAACACCACCATAAGCTCCAGTGGCTTTACCAAGATTTCTACCAGAAATATAAGCGTTTGTTCCTGCTGTAATACCCAATTTTTCTGTAATTGGTACAAAAGCATTTACCCCAATTCTAGTATAATTTACTCGAGTTGCAGGGAAAAATCCTGTAAATCCTTCTCCTAAAATATCTACACCACTATCATCTGATAATTGATTAGCAACAAAAGCATCAACATAAAATTTAGAGGCAGCATAACCTAGTTTAAATTCACTTAATAAGGCATTTGGCACATCATTGTTTCTAATACTATAGCCTATTTGCCCTGTAGCAAAAAGACCCGTTTTAAGTTTTAAAGTGGCGATTCCAAAACCATTAAAAGAGGTAGCTTCATTACCAATGGCTATAATTGATTGTAAGCCTTCATCTGCACTATAATTGCCTAAAGGAGTTTCTAAACCTGCAGCCCCAATAAAATCTAAGGTACTTTTATCGAAATTAATGGTATGGAATCTGTATTTCGCATAAATTTTTAAATCTTGTATTCCTTTTCTTTCATTTTCAAAGCCATTGTTTGTTAAAACTGCTTCAGAAGCATTACCTTCTGCTTTAATATGTGGTATATTTAATACCAAGTTAAAATTATCTGAAATACCTATTTCTCCAAAAAACGACAAACTACTAATAGTTACATCATTAAAAGCAGGTACTCCATTAATTTCATTTGGTACTAAAAAAACTTTATTGTAAGATTCTTGAGAATAAGAAAGTACCAAAGCTCCTTCACCAGATTTTTTCATAAAACCATTTACTGGACTTTGAGCCACACATAGACCCGTTAATAGCAAGCATAAACTTGCAAGTGTTTTCATTTTGTTTGTCATAATTTTAGTTTTTTATGGTTACTGTTACTCTATCTACGTAAAAAACCAAAGGGTGGTTTTAATTTTTTTTAAAAAAACCAAAAAATATATTTCTACGTATATAAATAAAGTAGAGATGAAAGTTTGTTTCGATGTAAACGACCAAGAGAAAGTTATTTATGTTTTGCGGCCTATTAAAGGCATAGAACTAATTACAAAGAGTTGTTTTTTTCAAGAGCTTCATTGTATTATTAACCTTAAAAAATTAAAAATATGATTCTTAGATGTATGATTGTTTTATTAGTATCATTAACAACCCCAAGAAAAGAATATGTGAAAAATTATAACGAAAAACAGATTCTTATTTCAGAAGGATGGGTATTAAATAACCAAAAAGTAGACTTTTGGACTTTTTACTATCCTGATGGTTCAGTGAAAAAAAAAGGACATTATACTAATGATAAGAAAACAGATTATTGGTACTTTTACACAGTAGATAACACATTACTTAAAGAAGGGAGTTATAAAAACAATAAGGCTAACAATTGGTGGATTTTTTATTCAAAAAAGAAAAAAAGAAAAATTCAGTTTAAAAATGGTAAAAAAGATGGTTATTCTTTAGTGTATATCAATAATCGTCTTCAAAAAGCTGAACGCTACGTGTCTAATAAAAAAATGGGCGAATGGACTTCTTATTTAAGTTTTAAGAGAGATAATCCAAATGTAAAATTTTAAAGAAGTTGAATATTAAAGTCATTATCCCAGCTTACAATGAGCAAGATTCTATTGGTAATGTAATTCAAGACATACCCAATATTGTTAACGAAGTTATTGTAATTAGTAACAATTCTACAGACAACACAGAAATCAACGCTAAAAATGCGGGTGCAACTGTGTTATCAGAAATTAGAAAAGGCTATGGTTATGCTTGCTTAAAAGGTATGAATTACATTAGTAAGCAAAAACATAAACCCGATATTGTAGTTTTTTTAGATGGTGATTATGCAGATTACCCTGCGCAACTAACAGAAATTATTCATCCTATAATCAATAATAATATTGATTTTGTAGTTGGGGCAA
The DNA here is from genome assembly GCA_965661915.1 of Polaribacter sp. GTDB lineage: Bacteria > Bacteroidota > Bacteroidia > Flavobacteriales > Flavobacteriaceae > Polaribacter. Next base: position 67,596 of record CBFIFR010000008.1, read on the forward strand.
GAGTGCAACAATTAAGAGAAATTGGCGCTATGACACCTCAACAAGTGTTTGGTAATTGGTTGGCCACTTTTTTAATGAAACTTTTTTTTGGAGCAAAATTCACAGATTTAGGACCATTTAGAGCCATAAAATATGACAAACTTTTGGCTTTAAAAATGGAGGATAAAACGTATGGTTGGACTGTAGAAATGCAACTAAAAGTTTTAAAACAAAAAATGAGCTACATAGAGATTCCTGTAAAATATAGAAACAGAATAGGTGTTTCTAAAGTTTCAGGTACTGTAAAAGGTACTATATTTGCAGGAGTAAAGATTCTTAGTTGGATTTTTAAATACAGTTTTAAATAAATGATTTTAGAATACATCATCATTATTGTATATACAATTTGTTTGCTACTTATTTTTATGTATGCATTAGCACAATTGAACCTTTTATTTAACTATTTACGTTTTAAAAATAAAGAAGATAAAGCTGTAAAATTCGATTTCAACAACCCTGATGAAATTCCGTTTGTAACCATTCAACTGCCTGTTTATAATGAGTTGTATGTAATGAAACGACTTCTTATAAATATTGCAAAATTAGATTATCCTTTAGATAAATTAGAAATTCAGGTTTTAGATGATTCTACTGATGAATCTGTAGCAATTACTGCGAAACACATTAAAAAAATTCAAGAAAAAGGAATTGATATACAACACATTCGTAGAACCAACAGAAAAGGCTTTAAAGCTGGTGCATTAAAAGAAGGGCTAAAAATGGCAAAAGGAGAATTTATAGCCATTTTTGATGCAGATTTTCTTCCCAAAAAAGATTGGTTGTACCAAACTATACCTTATTTTAAAGATGATAATATTGGTGTAGTACAAACCAGATGGAGCCATATCAATAGAAACTATTCTACCTTAACGCGCATTCAAGCATTTATGTTAGATGCGCATTTTACTTTAGAACAAGTGGGTAGAAACAGCAAAGGGCATTTTATAAATTTTAACGGTACTGCAGGTGTTTGGCGCAAAGCATGTATTTACGATGCTGGGAATTGGCAAGGAGATACACTTACAGAGGATATCGATTTAAGTTATAGAGCACAGCTTAAAAGTTGGAAGTTTAAGTATTTAGAACATGTAGAAACTCCTGCAGAATTACCTGTAATTATTAGTGCTGCAAGATCGCAACAATTTAGATGGAATAAAGGTGGAGCTGAAAATTTTCAAAAAATGGCTCGAAAAATCGTCACTAGTAAAACAGTTTCTTTTAAAACAAAGATTCATTGTTTATTGCATTTGTTAAATAGCTCTATGTTTACATGCATCTTTTTGGTTGCAGTTTTAAGTATACCTATGCTATTTATTAAAAACGAATATGCACACTTAAAAAATTACTTTTATATAATGAGTTTCTTTGTACTAAGCTCTATCATCTTTTTTGTCTGCTATTGGCACATGTACAAGAATATTTATGGTGGTGGTTTTGTTAAATTCTTTAAGTATATAGGTGCCTTTTTTACTTTTTTCTCTGTAGCAATGGGGTTCTCACTACACAATACCATTGCAGTTTTAGAGGGGCATTTTGGGAAAAAAAGCGAATTTGTTCGTACACCAAAATTTAATATTAAAACCATTAAAGACGGTTGGAAAACAAATAAATACATTAAAAAGAAACCTTCTGTTCATGTAATTTTAGAAGGAATCTTAGCTGGGTATTTTGTTTTTGGAATGTATAGTGCTTCAATTGTTGGAGATCAGGGAGGAGATTATGGGTTATTTCCTTTCCACTTAATGCTTTTTATCGGCTTTTCTTATGTTTTTTTTAAGTCTATTTTCTCTAAAGCATAGCAATGTCTTTATTAAAAAAACAACAACCTATTTTACTAATTATTAGTAGTATATTACTCTACTTTTTCTTTGGCTATTTTTTAGAAAGAACCTCATTTTATAAACTCTGTTTTTTGTGGTTCTCGCTTTTTGTTTGTTTTTATATGTTGATGAAAAACAATCAAATTTCATTCACAAACTTAGTTGGTGTTTCCATTATTTTTAGGTTGATATTTTTATTTGTAACCCCTAATTTATCGCAAGATTTTTACAGATTTATTTGGGATGGGAGGATGATTTTTGAAGGATTAAATCCCTATTTATCATTGCCAGAAACGTTTATACAACAAAACAACTACCCTATTGTTCAAGCAGAAGAATTGTATGCAGGAATGGGAGAATTAAATGGTAGTCATTACACCAATTATCCACCCTTAAATCAGCTTTGTTTTTTAATTGCTGCACTTTTTTACAGTAAAAGTATTTTTGGATCTGTCATAATTTTAAGGTTGATCATTATTTTAGCCGATTTTGGAATTTTATATTTTGGTAAACAACTTTTAGAACGATTAAATTTACCTATAAAAAATATTTTCTGGTACATTTTAAATCCTTTTATCATAATTGAAATGACAGGGAGTTTACATTTTGAGCCTGTAATGTTGTTCTTTTTAATTTTTGGTATATACAAATTACATCAACAAAAATGGATTTGGGCAGCAATACTCATTGCATGTTCTGTATCTGTAAAACTGATTCCTTTATTGTTTTTGCCACTATTTTTTCAATGGTTTGTGAAACAAAAAACAATTAACCCTTCGTCTCAAAATTTTTATAATCACAAATTAAATTTTCAATTTAAAGGGGTATTTCAATTAATTGCATTTTATGTAATTATATTAATCACAACTCTTTCTTTATTTCTACCTTTTTACTCATCAACCTTAATAGAAAACTATTCCAATTCTGTAGGTTTATGGTTTAGAAATTTTGAATTTAATGCAAGTTTTTATTACATTTTTAGAGAAATAGGCTACTTATTTAGAGGCTATAATGAGATTGCAGTTATAGGCAAAATCACGCCCATTTTAACCATTTTATTTCTTATCATCTTAACGTTCTTTAGAAAAAACATTTCAGTGGTACAGCTAATTACGGCTATGCTATTTGGCTTATGTTTTTACTATTTTACAGCTACAACTGTTCATCCTTGGTACTTGGCAACTCCAATAATTCTATCGGTTTTTACAAAATATAAATTCCCAGTTCTATGGAGTTTTGTTGTTATTTTAAGTTATCAAGCATATTCAAATACGCCTTGGCAAGAAAATTTATGGTTTGTGAGTATTGAATATATTTTGGTTTTTAGCTATTTGATTTATGAAATTAGAAGAAATAACAAAAACAAAATTGATTTTTAATAATTTATTAAATTGCTACTGCCATTAATTTTATATATTAGTGGCTAATTTTTTTGTATGAAAAAACTTACCATTAAAGACATCGCCAAACAGTTTAATGTTTCTATTTCTACAGTATCTAAAGCATTGAACGACAGCTATGAAATAAGTGAAGCCACAAAAGAAAAAATTCAGAAATATGCTAAAACGCATAATTATAAACCCAATTTTAATGCACTAAGTTTAAAAAACAGAAGTACAAAAACCATAGGCGTTATTATGCCTACAATGTTAAATTATTTTTTTGCTCAAGTATTTAAAGGCATTGAAAAAACGGCATTAGAACAAGGTTATAAAGTAATAACCTGTATCTCTAATCAATCTTTTGATAAAGAAGTAGAAATTATTGAAATGCTTTCTAATGGTAGCATAGATGGTTTTTTATTATCTATGGCAAAAGAAACTGAATTAAAAGAAAACTTTAATCATTTTAAAGAATCTATAGAAAACGGAACACCTGTTGTTATGTTTGATAGAGTTGCTCAATCGATTGCGTGCGATAAAGTGGTAACTGATAATATCAATTCAGCAGCAAATACAGTTGAGTTTTTGTATAAAAAAGGACATAAAAAGATTGCTTTTGTATCTACCATGAGCGATTTATATATAGGCAAACAGCGTTTTTTAGGGTATAAAAAAGGATTAGAAAAAGTTGGCCTTGGGTTTAACGAAGATTTGGTTTTAAATATTATTGAAAAAGACTACAAAAAATATAAAAATGTATTAAAACCTTTTATACATGCTAACGAAATAGATGCTGTAATTGCAACTGGAGAGTCTGTTGCTGTTTCAGCAATGAAAGCCCTTAAAAAAAGTGGTAAAAAAATACCAAAAGATGTTTCTGTAATTGCATTTTCTAACGGAATTTTGTCAAGACACTCAAGTCCAAAAATGACAACTATAAGTCAGCATGGAGAACAAATAGGCGCAAAAGCGACTCAAATTTTAATTGACAAATTAAAGCATAAAAATAAAGATATTACTACAGAAGTAATTAAGACCGATATTGTAATTAGAGATTCTACAAAATAAAAATGATTGATTTTTCTAAAATAAAACTTATAGTTTCTGATATGGATGGCACTTTGCTAAATTCTAAACACGAAGTGAGTCCGCTTTTTTTTACGCTATTTCAAAAACTTCAAGAAAAAAATGTTCTTTTTTGCGCAGCTAGTGGAAGACAACACAACAGTATTGTTGAAAGGTTAAAAAAAATAAAAGACAACATTTATGTAATTGCGGAAAATGGTGGTGTTGCCAAAAAAGGAGAAAAAGTGCTTTTATCTAATTTTTTAGCATCAGAAAAAGTATTAAAACTACTTCCAATTCTAAGAAATATTCAAGGAGCAAATATTGTGCTTTGTTGTGATGATGCTGCTTATATAGAAAGTAAAGATGACGATTTCATTACGCTTTTTCAAGAATATTACGCAAGTTTTCAACAAGTGGATGATTTAGAGGAAATCGCTAAAACTGTTCCTGTTTTTAAAATTGCAGTGTATCATTTTGATTCGTCTGAGCAATTTATTTATCCAGAAATAAAGCACTTAAACAACGAAATTCTACTTAAAGTTTCAGGAATAAATTGGTTAGATATTTCTGATGAGAAAGCTAATAAAGGCAATGCATTAAGAGAAGTGCAAAAACTATTAAATGTAAGCAAAGCAGAAACTATGGTTTTTGGTGATTACCATAATGATATAGAAATGATGCAAGAAGCTGGTTTAAGTTTTGCAATGCAAAATGCACACAAAGACATCAAAAAAATTGCAAAATACACTACTAAAAGTAATGACGATTTTGGTGTAGAAACTATTTTAGAGCAGTTAATTAAAAGTAGAAGCTAAACCCCAAAAGCAGAAAGTACTAATTTTCTAGCACCTCCATAATTTCTATGTTCGCATACATAAATACCTTGCCAAGTTCCTAAGTTTAAGCGACCTTTTGTAATCGGAATTTCTACGGTACTTCCTAATAAAGATGCTTTTAAATGCGCTGGCATATCATCACTGCCTTCATAAGTATGGATATAGTAAGGCTCATTTTCTGCAACCATTTTGTTAAAATGACTTTCAAAATCTACGCGTACACTTGGGTCTGCATCTTCGTTTATGGTTAAACTTGCTGAGGTATGTTTTATAAACACTTTTAAGAATCCTTTTTCTATGCTTTTAATTTCTGGGAAAGCCCTTATCACAGTTTCAGTAATGGAATGAAACCCTCTTTTGTAAGGTTGTAATTGTATTTCTTTTTGTTCAAAAATCATTGTTTTTTAGGTTCTTTTAATTTGATTACAGATTTATCACAAATATTGAACTTTAGAAAATTAAAACTATCTATTTTAAATTTTATAATACAAGAACCTTTATTTAGTCCTCTTTCTAATATTTCTCCATTTTTATAAATATCATATTGATAAAATGGAGGCCCAGCATAACCTATACACTTAAGTTCTTGAATTTTATACTCTTCAATAATCCAAGATTTTGTTTTATTACATTCTGTTCCAAAACCTTGCTCACTAATTGACCCTGATAATCCATAAATAAGAAAATATCCACCAATAAAAATAAATAGTATTATTAAAAGTCCAATGAGTAACTCCTTTTTCATGTTAAACATTTAATCAAAAGAAACTGTACTTTGTCGTTCTCTATTTATATGTAATTTGGTTACATCTGGTCTTGAATAATGCCCAACAACATCAAAATTTTGTCGTTCTTCTAAAACTCGATTAAAATCTAAAGTTTCTATAAGTAAACCTTCTTTGTTGATGACTGGCTCAATAATCCATTCTCCATCTGGCCCAGCAATACAAGAACCTCCATTTGCTAAAATATCTGGAGCATCTTTTACAATTTTATCATAATGAGGTACATCTTCTGGAAAATCAGATTTTTGCATTAAAGCAGAAACCGAAATCACAAAAGAACGTGATTCTCTTGCTATAAAACGTGTAATATCTTTAGTGTTATGGTCTGATCCTGGCCAAACAGCAATGTGTAAATTTTCTCCTAAACCATACAAAGCAGTTCTTGGTAAAGGCATCCAATTTTCCCAACAATTTAAACCACCAACTGTAAATTCTTTTAGTGGATGTACTTGCAAACCATTTCCATCTCCAGGAGCCCAAGTTAAACGCTCATCATAAGTTGGTTGTAACTTACGATGCACAGATTTTATTTCTCCTTTTGGATTGATGTACACCAAAGAAGCATAAATACTATGCCCTCCTCTATTTTGAGCACGTTCCATAATCCCTAAATAAATGGCAATATTGTGTTCTTTTGCCAATTTACAAATAGCGTCTAATTCGCCATTTTCTATAGTGATGGCATTACGAACATAATGAGCGTGAATTTCTTTATTAGTTTTAGTATTCCATTCTGCACCACCTGTTAATGCCAACCAAAATGGATAACCTGGTAATAAAGCTTCTCCGAAAACAATGAGTTCACAGTTTTCTTTTGCTGCATCCACAATTGATTTCTCAATTTTTTGAATCGTTTTTTCTTTGTTTAACCAAACTGGAGAAATTTGTGCTAGGGCTACTTTTAATAGGTTTTTCATAAGAATACTTTAGGTTAAAATTCGGTTATTATCAATTTAAACATCAATATTCACTACCAAACCTTCATTAGCTCTTACATTAAAAACGGTTTCATCATCAAAAATTAAATACTGACCTTTTATACCCACTAATTTACCATTGTATTTTGGTGTTTTTATCAAGTTTAAACTTTTAGGTTTTTCTGGATATTTGGTTACTGGAAAATTCAAATTCGTTTCTTCATTATGCTCTATAAAAAACTCTTTAGCTTCCTCAGGTATGTATTGTTTTAATTTATCTCTCCACTCCACTAAATTTTCATCCTCAATATCATTTTTAAGCATTTTTCGCCAATTGGTTTTATCTGCAACGTGTTCTTTTAAAGCAACTTCTGTAATTCCAGCTAAATACCTGTTGGGCACTTCAACAATTTCTATGGCTTCGTGTGCACCTTGATCTATCCATCTTGTAGGTACTTGCTGTTTTCTAGTTACCCCAACTTTTACATTACTAGAGTTTGCCAAATACACAATATGAGGTTGCAATTGCACTTGTTTTTCATAAGCTATATCACGATCTTCAATATCTAAATGTGCTTTACTTAATTCTGGTCTCATAATCCAATCTCCAGCATTTGGCGTATCAAAAAAACAAGATTTACAAAAACCTTGTCTGTAAATTTTCTTTTCTAAACCGCAACTTAAACACTCATAAGTAACAAAGGAAAGCGTAATTTCTTTATTGATTAACTGATTCATATTCAGGAAATCAGTTTTCATATCTAAATAGTACTGAATTTCATCAGAATTTTCAGTCATCATTTTTTTTAACACACTTTGATATTGCATAACAAATTTTAGTATTTTTAGCTGTTCACAAAATTACGTAAAAAATCGAACTTAATTCATGGCCTTTCCTTTAGTAAATTCTATAATTTCCTGGTTTTTAAAAAAAAGGATACATCAAATAGAATTATTTTTAAAATATCCAAACGATGTACAAAATGAACTCTTATTAAAATTAGTTTCTACTGCTAAACGTACTGAATTTGGCAAGCAGTATCAATTTTCTACCATAAAAAATTATTCAGATTTTAGAAATCTGGTTCCAATTCACAAATACGAAACCATAGAACCTTTAATTGAACGTTGTAGAAAAGGCGAACAAAATATCTTTTGGCCAAGTCATATTAAATGGTTTGCAAAATCTAGTGGAACTACGAATGCTAAAAGCAAATTTATTCCTGTTAGTAGCGAAGCTTTAGAGTATTGCCACATGAAAGCAGGCAAAGATATGTTGTGTTTATACATTAACAATAACGAAGAAACACAACTCTTTACAGGTAAAGGATTACGATTGGGAGGTAGTTCTGAAATTTACAAAGACAACAATTCTTATTTTGGTGATTTGTCTGCAATTATTACAGAAAACTTACCCTTTTGGGCAGATTACAGTTCTGCACCAAGCCAAGAGGTAGCGTTAATGGCTGACTGGGAAACCAAGATGGATGCCATTATTGAAGAAACCATTCATGAAGATATTACAAGTTTGGTAGGTGTGCCTAGTTGGATGTTAGTGCTCTTAAACAACGTTTTAAAACGCACAGGAAAAGACAATATTTTAGAAGTTTGGCCAAATTTAGAAGTATATTTTCATGGAGGCGTAAATTTTAATCCTTACAGAGAACAATACAAAAAACTAATTCCGAAAGCAGATTTTAAATATTACGAAACTTATAATGCTTCCGAAGGTTTTTTTGCGATTCAAGATCAAAACAATTCTAAAGATTTACTATTGATGTTGGATTATGGAATTTTCTATGAATTTATTCCAATGGCTGATTATGCTGGCGAAAATTCTAAAACTATTCCAATTTCTGAAGTGCAAAAAGGAATTGATTATGCTTTAATAATCACCACAAATAGTGGTTTATGGCGTTACTTAATTGGTGATACGATTCGTTTTACATCATTAAATCCTTACAGAATTAAAATTACAGGTAGAACCAGGCATTATATTAATGTTTTTGGTGAAGAATTGAATATTGAAAATGTTGAAGATGCTTTAAAATTAGCTTGCGAAAAAACAAATGCCATAATTTCTGATTATACTGTTGGCCCTATTTTTATGGAAGGTAAAAAAAGTGGTGGTCATGAATGGATTATTGAGTTTAACAATCCACCTAAAAACATGAGTTATTTTACAGAAATGTTAGACAATTCGTTAAAAGCCATCAACTCTGATTATGAAGCAAAACGTTACAATTCAATGACCTTAGCAATGCCAAAAATACATGTGGCTCGAAAAGGTCTTTTTTACGACTGGCTTAAGAAAAAGAACAAATTAGGTGGTCAGCATAAAGTACCAAGATTATCTAACAAACGTGATTTTGTTGAAGAGTTATTGCAACTTTAATAATTAAACCTTACGTTCTACCACATAATCAATCATTTCGAGTAATGATTTTTTATAAACTGAATCTGGATAATCTTCTAAAATAGTGATGGCTTTATTTTTATACAAATTCATTTTTGTGGTGGTATATTCAATGCCACCATTTTTTTTGACAAAAGCAATCACTTCTTTAACCCGTTTTTTATCCTTATTGTGTTTTTTAACAGCGTTGATCAACCAAGCTTTTTCTTTTTTAGAACAATTGTTTAAGGTATAAATTAACGGCAAAGTCATTTTTTGTTCTTTGATATCAATACCTGTTGGTTTTCCTATTTTTTCATCACCATAATCAAACAAATCGTCTTTTATTTGAAAAGCAATCCCAATATATTCGCCAAATTTACGCATTTGTTGTACCACATCATCTTTTGCACCTACAGATGCAGCCCCTATTCCACAGCAAGCTGCAATTAAAGTGGCTGTTTTTTGACGAATAATATCAAAATACACCTCTTCTGTAATATCTAATTTTCGAGCTTTTTCAATTTGTAATAATTCGCCTTCGCTCATTTCACGAACTGCAATCGATATCAACTTTAACAAATCAAAATCATCATTATCAATTGATAATAATAAGCCTTTAGATAGTAGATAGTCACCTACTAAAACTGCAATTTTGTTTTTCCAAAGTGCGTTTATAGAGAAAAAACCACGTCTTCTATTACTATCATCTACAACATCATCATGTACCAAAGTAGCAGTATGAATCAATTCGATGATAGATGCTCCTCTATAGGTTCTCTCATCAAAATTACCATCAGAAACCATTTTAGCAATTAAAAAAACAAACATTGGGCGCATTTGTTTTCCTTTTCTACGGATAATGTAATACGTAATTCTGTTTAATAAGGGTACTTTAGAAAGCATAGCCTCTCTGAACTTTTTCTCAAAAAGTTCCATCTCTTGTTTGATGGGTAATTTAATAAGTTCTACTGGCTTCATGCAGGCTTTACTTGGTTTGCAAAAATACGAAATAAAAGAGCAAGCTAAATCGATTTAAAATGAAAGAAAACTTAAATATTGGTTAAGATTTGTTTGCCAACTGTCCACAAGCAGCATCAATGTCTTTTCCTCTGCTGCGTCTTACATTAATAGTAATATCGTGCATTTCTAAATTAGAAATATAATTGTTGATGGCAGCATTGCTTGCTTGTTGAAATTGCCCATCATCAATTGGGTTGTATTCTATTAAATTTACTTTACATGGCACATACTTACAAAACTCAACAAGAGCTTTTATATCTTCTTTTCTGTCATTAATACCCTCCCAAACCACATATTCGTAAGTAATTGGTCGTTTGGTTTTTTCGTACCAATATTCTAAAGATTCTTTTAAATCTTTTAAAGGAAATGTGGTATTAAAAGGCATTATTGAAGTTCTTACTTCATCTATTGCTGAGTGCAAAGAAACTGCTAAGTTGAATTTTACTTCTTCATCTGCCATTTTTTTAATCATTTTTGGCACGCCAGATGTTGAAACTGTTATTCTTTTTGATGACATTCCTAAACCTTCAGGAGATGTTATCATTTCTATAGATTTCAGTACGTTTTTATAGTTCATAAGTGGCTCACCCATTCCCATAAAAACAATATTCGTCAATTTTTTATTGTGATATAATCTACTTTGCTTGTCTATAACAACAACCTGATCGTAAATTTCATCAGGATTTAAATTACGCATTCTTTTTAAACGTGCAGTTGCACAAAATTTACAATCTAAACTACACCCAACTTGACTAGAAACACAAGCTGTAGTTCTTTTTTCTGTAGGAATTAAAACCGATTCTACCACTAAACCATCATGCAATTTAATACCATTTTTAATGGTACCATCATTACTTTTTTGCATAGCATCTACTTTGATATGATTGATGACAAAGTTGTCTTCTAACATTTCTCGAGTTTGTTTAGAAATGTTGGTCATATCCTCAAAAGTATGTAATGACTTGTTCCAAAGCCATTCATACACTTGATTTCCACGAAAGGCTTTATCGCCATTTTCTACAAAAAAATCGCGCAATTGTTCTTTGGTTAAGGCTCTTATGTCTTTCTTTTTAATCAAAATTTTCTATTCAAAAATTACAATTGCAAAAATACACATATATTTTGAGGTGCAGCCTGTTGTTTTTAAGTAAGCCTGCATTAGCGATTGAAATGGAATCCCCTGAACTTATTTTAGAGATATAATGGAAAGTAGGACCTGAAAGGGAATGCCCCCAAAAAAAAGACTGACAATGTAGCATTGCCAGTCTTGAAATTCTAGATGTTAAGCTACTTAAATAATTAACATCGCATCTCCGTAAGTAGAAAATTTATACCCTTCTTTTACGGCTATTTTATAGGCTTCCATTAAAAAATCGTACCCAGCAAAGGCTGCTGCCTGCATCATTAAAGTAGATTTTGGTTCGTGAAAATTTGTAATCATTGCATTTGCAATACTAAAATCATAAGGAGGAAAAATAAATTTATTGGTCCAACCTTGATAAGCATTTAGTTTTTGATTAGAAGAAACTGAAGATTCTACAGTTCTCATTACAGTAGTACCTACTGCACAAATTCTTCTTTTTTCTTCTTTTGCTTGGTTAATTTTATCAGCAGCGCTGGTGGATATAACAATTTGCTCAGAATCCATTTTATGTTTCGATAAATCTTCTACTTCTACAGGGCTAAATGTACCTAAGCCCACATGCAATGTCATTTCTGCAAAATCTACACCTTTAATTTCTAAACGCTTTAACAAGTGTTTCGAAAAATGTAAACCTGCTGTTGGTGCTGCAACTGCTCCTTCGTGTTTTGCATAAATAGTTTGGTAACGTTCATCGTCTGAAGGCTCTACCTCTCTTTTTATGGCTTTTGGTAATGGCGTTTCTCCTAATTCTAATAACTTTTCTCTAAAAGCTTCATAACTTCCATCAAACAAAAAACGTAAGGTTCTTCCTCTAGATGTGGTATTGTCAATAACTTCAGCTACTAGACTATCATCTTCACCAAAAAACAACTTATTACCAATTCTTATTTTTCTAGCAGGGTCTACCAAAACATCCCATAATCTGTTTTCAGAATTTAATTCACGTAACAAAAATACTTCGATTCTTGCCCCTGTTTTTTCCTTATTTCCATACATTCTAGCAGGGAAAACCTTAGTATTATTAAGCATCAAGACATCTCCTTCATCGAAATAATTAATAACGTCTTTAAACGTTTTATGTTCAATAGTTTGCTCTTTTTTGTTTAAAACCATTAAACGAGATTCATCTCTATGTTCTGCAGGATATAATGCTAAAAGTTCCTCTGGTAATTCAAAATCAAAATTTGATAATTTCATAAGTATATTTTGCTGTAAAAACCGCAAATATACGATATCAAGATAGGCGTTGTCAAGTGTTTAGCTATTTATATTTAAAGTTCATCAATTACAAAACCAATTTGTTGCATATCATCCCAAAATTTCTGGTATGATTTTGTAACCACCTCTGCATTATTTATTTGAATCGGTACTTTTAATGCCAAAGGTGCAAAAGCCATTGCCATTCTATGATCATTATACGTTTTTATGGCGATATTTTTGTTGATGGTTGATGAAACTTTTAAATGTAAGCTTTCATCAGTTACAGAAATTGATGCACCTAATTTAGATAATTCATCATCTAAGGCCACCAAACGATCGGTTTCTTTAATTTTTAAGGTATGTAAACCTGATAAATTACAAGCAATCCCTTCAGCAAAACAAGTTACTGCAATGGTTTGTGCAATATCTGGTGCATTTTTTAAATTGATTTCTAAGATGTTTTCGTTGGTTTTTCTTTCCTTTTCTAAAGTGATGAAATGATCACCAAAGGTGGTAGAAACACCAAAATGTTGGTAAATTTCTGCCAAACAAGAATCGCCTTGTAAACTTTCTTTTTTATAGGCAGACAATTGAATGGTAGAACCAATTTCTGAAAGCGCAATAATGGAATAAAAATAACTCGCAGAAGACCAATCTGATTCTACAACAACAGTTTGTTTTGCTATCGATTTTTTAGGAAAAACCTTGATAAAATTACCTTTAAATGTATGGTTAATTCCTAACTGCGTTAACAAACTTAAGGTCATGTTTATATAAGGTACAGAAGTAATTTTACCAATTAATTCAATTTCTAAACCATTTTCTAATTTTGAAGCAATTAATAATAACGAAGAAATATATTGGCTACTTACATTTCCATTAATCTGTACTTTATTTTTAGTTAATGATGTTCCTTTTAAACGAATTGGAGGATATCCTTTTTTTGCTTCATATATAATTTCTGCACCCAAATCTTTTAATGCATTCACCAAAATTTCAATAGGTCTGTTTTGCATTCTTTCAGATCCTGTTAGTACAGTTTCTCTAGCCTCATGTATTGCAAAATATGAGGTTAAAAAACGCATAGCTGTACCTGCGTGACCAATATTTACCAATTCATCTTTTGTAGATAATGCATGTTGCATGTGTACAGAATCATCTGAATCTGATAAATTTTTAATAGTAATTTCCGGAAAAAGTTTTTGTAAAATCAATAATCTATTCGATTCACTTTTAGAACCAGAGATTGTTATTTCTTGGTGTATTTTTTTATCCGATAAAACATTTAACAATATGTCCATTCTAAAACTTGATTTTAATGCTTATTTTTAATGCTCAAATTTATAACTAACCATCATGAAAAAATTCTTTTTTCTGGCAGTTTGCATCCTCTTTTCTGCAAATGCCAAAGTTAATGCACAAAAAAAATCTACCAAAGTTTCTGAAGAATATTTTAGCGCTGTAAAATGGCGAAATATTGGACCTTTTCGAGGAGGAAGATCTGCAGCTGTAACAGGAGTTTCTGGGAAAGCTAATCTTTTTTATATGGGATCTACAGGTGGTGGTGTATGGAAAACTACAGATGCTGGTAATACTTGGCAAAAGATTTCGGACGGATTTTTTGGAGGTTCTGTAGGTGCTGTTGCTGTTGCTGAATCAGATAATAATGTCTTGTATGTTGGCATGGGCGAAAAAACCGTGCGTGGAAATGTATCTTCTGGAGATGGAATTTGGAAATCTGTAAATGGAGGAAAAACTTGGAAACATGTGGGATTAAAAAACTCAAGACATATTCCTAGAATGAGAATCCATCCTACAAATGCTGATATTGTTTTTGCAGGAGTTATGGGCGATTTATACAAACCAACACAAGAACGTGGCGTTTATAAAACTACAGATGGAGGTGAAACATGGCGTAAAGTTTTATTTGCCAATGAAAATGCTGGAGTTGTTGATTTGATTATCGATCCAAATAATCCAAGAATTTTATATGCTACTACTTGGAATGTGCGCAGAACTCCTTACAGTTTATCATCTGGTGGTGATGGTTCTGCACTCTGGAAAAGTACTGACGAAGGTGAAACTTGGACAAACATTTCTACCAATAAAGGTTTACCTTCTGGTATTTGGGGGATTGCAGGAGTTACAGTTTCGCCTTTAAATTCTGATATTGTGTATGCTTTAATCGAGAATAAAAAAGGGGGCGTTTACAAGTCTACTGATGCTGGTGAAACTTGGAATCTAATCAATTCTGAAAGAAAATTACGTCAAAGAGCTTGGTATTACACTCGTTTGTATGCAGATACTCAAGATGAAGATATTTTATATGTTTTGAATGTGCGTTATCATAAATCTACAGATGGTGGAAAAACCTACAAAACTTATAATGCACCTCATGGAGATCATCACGATTTATGGATTGCTCCAGAAGATAATCAACGCATGATTATTGGTGATGATGGTGGTGCACAAATTTCTTTTGATGCTGGTGAAAATTGGAGTACTTATATGAATCAACCAACATCGCAATTTTATAGAGTTACCACAGATAATCATTTTCCATATCGAATTTTAGCAGCACAACAAGATAATTCTACTGTGCGAATTGCCCATAGAAATGATGGAAGATTTATTACAGAATCTGATTGGGAAGGTACAGCAGGTGGAGAAAGTGCACATATTGCTGTAGACCCTTTAAATGATGATATTGTTTATGGTGGTAGTTATGGTGGATTACTAACCAGAGTAAATCATAAAACAAATGAAACTAGAGCAATAAATGTATGGCCAGATGATCCTATGGGACATGGAGCTGAAGATTTTAAATATCGTTTTCAGTGGAATTTCCCAATTTTCTTTTCGCCAAACAACAAAAAACGATTGTATGCTGCATCAAATCATCTGCATGTAACCGAAAATGAAGGTCAGAGTTGGCAATTAATTAGTCCAGATTTAACCAGAAATGATCCTAAAACCTTAGGCCCTTCAGGAGGACCAATTACCAAAGACAATACAGGTGTAGAATATTATGGAACTATTTTCGCAGCCACAGAATCGCCTTACGAACCTGGATTAATTTATACAGGTTCTGATGATGGATTGGTACACATTACTAAAAATAATGGTGCAAGTTGGGATAACATCACTCCTAAAAAAATGCCAGAATGGATGATGATAAATTGTATTGAAATTGATCCGTTTACAAAAGGTGGGGCTTATATTGTAGGTACAAAATACAAATCTGGAGATTATCAACCTTATATTTATAAAACAGAAAATTATGGGAAATCTTGGAAGAAAATTACAAACGGAATTGCTGATGAAGATTTTACAAGAGCTTTAAGAGCAGACCCAAAACGCAAAGGTTTGCTGTATGCTGGTACAGAAAAAGGCATGTATATTTCTTTTGATGATGGTGAAAATTGGCAATCTTTTCAACAAAATTTACCCATTGTACCTATTACAGATTTGGCAATAAAAGATGATAATTTAATTGCAGCTACTCAAGGTCGCTCACTTTGGATTATTGATGATGTAACTCCATTACATCAATTAAACACATCAGAAAAAGATGATGTTATTTTATACAAACCCAAAGATGCGTATAATTTATCTGGTGGACGTGGAAGAACATCTAGAACTGCTGGAACCAATCATTCTGGTGGTGTTAACATGTACTATTTTATTAAAGAAGTTGATAAAAAAGATACCATTGCCATTTCTATTTATGATATGAATAATAATTTGATTAAAACATTCTCTACAAAACCGAATAAAGATAAAAAAGACGGCACTTTAAAGGTTAAAGATGGCAACAATATCTTTAATTGGAATATGATGTATGATGGTGCTGAATCTGTTAAAGGGATGATTTTATGGTGGGCTTCTTTGGCTGGCCCAATGGCTTTGCCTGGCACTTATAAAGTTGAATTAGCTGTAAATGATGTAAAAAAATCACAAGATTTTACAATTTTAAGAAATCCAATGTCTGAAGCTACTGAAAGTGATATGAAGGCTCAGTTTGATTTTATTAACGACATTAATAGTAAAATGACAGAAATTCATAAAGCTTTAAAAAATGTGAAGAAAGTTCGCAGTCAAGTTGTATTGTTAAAGAAATCGATCAAAGACAAAAAGAAACATAAAGCGTTAATTGATTTTGCGGATACTTTGGTTAAAGAAATGACAACTATCGAAGAAACTTTATATCAAACAAAATCGAAAAGTGGACAAGATCCATTGAATTTTCCTATTCGTCTGAATAACAAATTAGGTCATTTAAATTCATTGACTAGAATTGGCAATTATGCACCAACACAACAAGCTATTGACTTTAAAATTGAAATTACAAAAGATATTGATGCTGAATTGGCGAAACTTTATGTACTCTTTGATAAAAATGTAAACGAATTGAACCAAAAAGTAAAAGAAAGCACTATTAATTTGATTCAGTTAGATTGATTATGATAATTTAATTAAATAAAAAAAGGCTGTCTGAAAAGTACTAAATTTTGTCATTTTGAGCGAAATGTAATGGAGTCAAAAAATCTATTCAACTAAATTTCAGTAATTTAGATTTCTCCATAAAGTCGAAATGACAGGTTTAAAACACTTTTCAGTCGCTTTTTTTATTTCATATTCTTATTGGTCATGTAGATACCATAAACTATACTTAAAAAAACTTTATAACCCCAAAATGTCATCCATTTTCCGTTATTGAAATTCACTTCTGCAACTTTAGCGAAATCTCCAGCAAAAATTTCTCTCCAACTATTCATCAATAAAGAAATAATAGTGACGAAAATAAAAAATGGAAGCGCAATTTTTACGGTATTTTTCCAGAATTCAGTTTTTTGTATTTTTTTGAAAAAAGCCATTTTTTATCAAATTTATATTACTTCTTACTAGCTATAATATGGGGCAATCATTACATATACAATAACACCTGTTACAGCCACATATAACCAAATTGGGAATGTTTTTTTAGCAATCTTTTTATGCCCTTCAAAATCGGTTAATTTAGCTTTCATATACGTTAATAACACAAACGGAATTACAATTACTGATAATACAATGTGCGATATTAAGATAAAGTAATACACATATCTAATAATTCCTTCTCCTCCAAACTTTGTGGAATCTGATGTCATGTGATAGGCAATATACATCAACAAAAATGCTAACGAACATGCAATTGCAGCCGTATTTAATTGCTCATGTAGTTTTCTATTTCCCTTTTTTATTGCCATTACAGCTGCTACTAATAAAACTGCTGTTAATCCGTTTATTGTGGCATAAATAGGTGGTAAAAATGTTAATGGTTCTACATCAAACCCAAGTTTTCTTAAGTTAATTCCGAAAAGAGCAGCTACTGCTAATGGAATGATGATAGATAATGCAGTAATGATTTTTTTATACTTTTTTTCTTGTGCTAGATTTTGTGCTGAATTCATCTTAGTATTACTCATTTAACAACAGTTTAATATCTTCTTTTAATTCTTTTATTTGATCAGGAAAATTATTATCCTCAATTGCGTTATAATATATTATTGGATTGCCATTATCATCTTTTCTTGATCGTAAAAAGCCGTTTTTATCAACTAAAGCAAAATATCCAGAATGTTCAAAACCTCCATGATTTTCATCTCCTTTGCCTGCATATAAACTAAAGCCTTTTTTTGCCAAGTCATAAACAAAGTTCTCGGTTCTGCCTGTTAATAAATGCCAATTCTTATGCGTTATCCCTTTATTTTTAGCGTATTCTTTTAAAATCTTTGGAGAATCTATTTCTGGAGTTATAGAAATCGATGCAATTCCGAATTCTGGATTACCAAAAAAGGCATCTTGTAAAAGCAACATTTTATCTGTCATTATGGGACAAATTGATGGACAAGTTGTAAAAAAAAATTCCACAACATAAACTTTACCTAAATAAGTTTCATTAGTAATGGTTTTACCTTCTTGATTTATAAAACTAAATTCGGGTACTTTTCTGTTTTTAGAAGCATCATTAACTTTTTTTATAAATACCAAACCATTATCTGCAAAACGATTAACCACTTTTGGCACTGTATAAATACCAAACAACAAAATAATAAACGCAATACCTACGTAAGAATATTTTTTATTCATAAACCTACTTCTTTTCTATCTGCTTTATTCTTGTTTTTATTTTTAAAGGCAGCATAATATTCGTAATACAAAACATTTACGTCATCTTTAAGTTTCCCATTTAATTCAGAAACAGAGTTTAAATTATAACCGTATAATTTTTTGTTGGTTTTATCGTCTTTTAACCTGCCTCTTAAATTTAGGTTTTTATCTATTAAAAATGCTTTGGTTGATGTTAAATTAAGCAAAGGTTCGTTATAAGAAAAACTCTGATAAAAACTTTCAATTGCTGATGATGTACTTGGCACAAACTTCCATTTTTGCATATCTGTAAAAGCACCAATTTTTTCTTTAAGTTCTTTAACATCTTCGTTTTTATCCTTAGGATAAATAGCAATAATTTGAAACTTTTTATAATCTAAAAACTTCTTATATATTTTTTCATTTAAGTTTAAAACACCTGAAGCCATTGATTGTACATCGTTTCCTAAAAAGCAAACAATGGACACATGTTCTTTAAGTACAACACTATTTGATGGATCTATTTCTGTAATATCCATTACATTTTGAGTAAGTATTGGCAGTTTTTTAAAGTTATTTTCTCCAGTAGATAAAATTAAAAAACAGATTAATGGGAATATAAACAACAAAAATAATACTACTCTTTTTTTAGTAAAAAAACGCATGAAATTAAAAAATTAGATTTTAAGAAATTTTAACATTTTAGGCTATAAAAAAAGGTGGTTTAAAAACCACCTCATTTGTTAAATTACCATCT
>CBFIFR010000009.1:0-86147 GCA_965661915.1 Polaribacter sp.
CTACTTGATTACCAACCAAACCAACATAAATGTTCTGATTGATGCCTTTTGCGTTTACAGCTGCTTCTACCAACTTAAGACTCTCTAATTCATTTATTGAACTAGACTCCCCTGTTGTTCCTAAAACCAAAGGATGAATATTGTTTTTTGCAAACAATTTTACGACACGCTCAACAGAAACAACATCTATTGAAAGATCTTTATTTAATGGTGTTACCATGGGTACAACTACTCCTGAAAAACGTTTTTGCATATTTTAATTTTAAAAAAAAAGCATTATAAAATGCTATTTGCAATATTATTAATTTAAGAATAATTCGCTGTTATTTTTGAGCGTTGACCGATTGTGTAAATATTCTATTCTAAAGTTATTATAAACAAAAAAAGACATGCATTTAATGCATGTCTTTTTAATTTGTAATAGTTAGTTTTCTAATTAGTTTACTAATAATTTAACTGTTTTTTGACCTTCTACATTTTTTAAAGTTGTAATGTAAAGACCAGCTTTCATATCGAAATTAGTATCTTGAGAAGTATTAAATTCTTTTACTAAAGCTCCTGTAATACTATATACTTTTACTTCAGTTTTAGAAGTAACGTTAGAGATATATACTCTGTTTTTAGCAGCTCTAATATTAGCTTGCACAGCCGAAGTTAAGTCATCAACACCTAAGGCTGCATCTAATTGAGCCTGAACCTCTGTTTTAATTGAAGTTGAACTCACATACATTCTGTATATCCTAATTTTTCCACCACGATTTCTTAAAATGTATGGACCAGCGTTTACAGCTTGAAACTCCATAACTCTAAGGCTTTCATCTCCAGTATCTTCCCCATCTATAGGACCAGTAGGACTTCCAGAACCAGTACCATCATCTATTATATCAACAGGAACACCTGTACCTCCAAACGTTGCAAATTGAAATGTACCAGTTGAAAAACCTTGTCCTGGATCATCTTTATCAATCTGACTATATTCCCCAGAGCCTACAACTGTTAAATATTCATTTGCTCCTAAAGTCATTGAAAAACCACGACCACCTGACCTATCCCATCTTTTTTCTCCTGGAGTAGTAAACTGAATACAACCTGGAAATAAATCTGGATCTGCTCCATCAGGCATTTGTGTACGTTGATCATAACGAGTTAATTGAGAATTTACAGTAACTATCCTATCACTGTTACTATCTTTCATAAAACTCATATTAATATCTCCATCTAAATCTGGAAGTTCTGTTGGTTTTGTATAAACACTAGCACCGCTAATATAAACACCTCCACCTCCGTCATCTTTTGAAGAACCGATTTGAAAATTACCTACTTGATTTTCAGTAATTGAGAAGTTTGGTGAAGCATAAAGTGGGTTAAAAGTTGAATTGTAAATCTCCTCTCTACTTTGTCCATTTTCTAGCTCAAAACCATCTTTAGCCATATAACCTACACCATCTGACCATGTGGTTACTATTGCATCATTAGAATCTACCCAATCTAAGTTACGCAACTTGGCAGATAACGCATTAAGATATTCTACTGGCATCATATTATCATAACCAGCACCTAAATCTTTACCACCAAAATCCCAATATTTGATATTTTGAGCATTGTAAGTTGCTGTAACAAAAAGCATTGGTAAAATTAAAAATAGTAATTGTTTTTTCATTTATATATGTTTTTAAATTAAAGTTATTTGTTTGTTACACTTGTAAAATACAAACTAGATTATAAAATTAAAAAAATCATGTATTATTCATATATATATTTGTCCAACGGTCAATTCTATAAGAGTTTTGTCTTATGAACATATTTAAAGTTTATTAATCATAAAAATTTTCCCAAAGCAATTAATAAAATGGTCTGAAAAACTGATTTTATAAATTACCTATTAATAATATCTACTTGTTTTGTTTATTCTTAATTACCCTCAGTTTTCTTGAAAAGAAACAACAAATCATAAAAATTATATTTTTACCTAATTTATTATTCTTTATTTTAAACTTTTCTTTTATTATTTAGAGGTAGCTTTGACTATTTTCTTGAAAATTATTTTCAGTGTTAAAACTAAAAAATTCTGAAATTAAAATCTAAGTTTTGAGCTCTGAATCATTAATTTTTGATTTGCTTATTTGATAAGGTCTAGCTTTATTCTTTTTATATTATTCCTAAAAGTTTAATTTTCTTTTGTAATTTGCCAAGAAATCATTGGTTACCAGTGATTTTTTATTGAAAAAGTTACTAAATTTAAACAACATACAGCTAAATTCTAATACCTCAGGTAATGAAATGAAAAAAACTATTTTAATACTTCTGTTATTTTATTTAGTTACCATCTCAAAAGCTCAAGTAAAAGAAAATCTTTGGTTTATAGATAACCTGACTAAAATTGGCGGTTATGATGTTGAAATTATTGGAAACCCTAAAATTATAGAAACTTCTATTGGAAAAGCTGTTGAATTTAACGGAATTAATGATGGTTTAATTATTAGCAATAGTCCTTTAGCAGAAGCTTTAGAATTTACAGTTGAAATTCTCTTTAAACCCTACACTGATGGTGGTGTAGAGCAACGATTTCTTCACATACAGCAAGATAATGACAATAGAATATTAATAGAGTTAAGGAACAACAATAATGAAAATTGGAGTTTAGATACTTTTATAAAATCAGAAAACTCAAATAAAACTTTACTAGATTATTCTTTTGTGCATCATTTAAATACGTGGCATCATGCAGCTTTAGTTTACAAAGTAGGGAAAATGCAACATTTTGTAAATGGTAAAAAAGAATTAGAAGGAGCTGTAGACTATAAAGTTGTAAATTCTGGACAAACATCATTAGGCGTAAGACTTAACAAAGTGTCTTGGTTTAAAGGTGTTATTCATTCCTTAAAAGTTACCCATAAAGCACTTATCCCTGAAGATTTCATGGAAATAGCAAAAACCCTAAACATACATAAACTTAAAGAGAATACTATTTTTAGTAGCTTTTATCCAAATCCAATTATATCTGATTGCCTTTTAAAATATGAATTAATCCATTCTTCTAATGTTTCCATAAAATTATATGACATGAATGGTACAAAAATCTCATCACTTTTTTCTGGTTATAAAAATAAGGGAACTCACGAGTTAAAATTAAATTTTAAAAATTTAACCTCTGGCATTTATATTGTGGAAATGAATTCTGGCAGTAAAAAATCAATTCAAAAAATTATTGTTCATTAACATAGGATTCGTTGGTTTCTAAATATTAAACAAAGGAGACCAATAAAAAAACCTCATTGATTAGAAGAATTTAGAGTATAGACAAAAAACAGCTAATAATATAAGATTTCTCAGCTTCAATTTGTTGGATCATTAATTACAGTTTCTTACATTTTAGATACATTCAATAAAACAGCCAACAAACTAGAATTCGCTTTAGGCATTAAACTCTTGAGTATAATACGTGGTGGCATCTTGTACGAGTAAATTCATTTTTTTAATTTCTTGTTTAGTTCTTATTTCATCCCAATTCAAATACATTTTACAGTCATTAACAATAGTATCCCAGTATTCAGTAACACTATTAATATCAAAATACAATCTACCTGTTCTACGTACATAAAAATCTGTGACACTATTGGTCATCTCAAAATGTATGGTATACCAAAGTTCTGCTCTCAAACTATTTTTTATCAAATTTGTACCACTAAAAAAATCTAATTTATCTAGAATATGCCTTGTATTTTTTCCATATGTTGTGGTTAAGTACCAAGCATAATAATGCGCTTGTTCTTGCAAAAAACCTTTACCTATGAGTTCTTTTTCTATTTTTTGTTGATATTCCTCAACTTCTTTTGATGATGTTAAACTTGGAGCTACTAAGGCTAATTTTGCTGTAATGGATTTTTTTAATTTCTTTTTTCTTTTTTCAGGAATCGTTTCTAACACTTTATCAATAACGCGATGTGCCATTTTTCGATATCCTGTTAACTTTCCACCTGCAATAGAAATTAACCCACTATCAGCTATAAAAATTTCGTCTTTTCTAGATAATTCTGATGGATCTTTACCTTCTTCATGTATTAAAGGTCGTAAACCAGCCCAATTCGATTCGATATCATTTATCGTTAAATTGATATTAGGAAATACTTTATTAGTGGCTTTTATTAAATAGGTTGCATCTTCTTTGGTTGCCACTACTCGATTTAAATCTCCATGATAACTAGTATCAGTAGTACCCACATAAGTACACCTTCCTCTTGGAATCGCAAAAACCATTCTACCATCATCAACATCAAAATAAACAGATTGTTGAATGGGTAATTTTTGATATGGTAAAACAATATGAACTCCTTTTGTTAAATGCAGGTATTTATTGTTGATGGAATTGTCTTTCTTTCTGATATGATCTACCCAAGGCCCTGCTGCAGAAACATAATTATGAGCACAGATGTTTAGTTTTTTACCATCATTGCAATCGATACATTGCAAACTTTCAATTTTACCAGAACTATCATATACAAAAGATTCCATTTCGATATAATTGATAACAGTCGCACCAAATTCTGATGCTTTTTTCAACAGCTCAATGGTTAATCTTGCATCATCGGTTCTATATTCTGCATAATAGCCACCTCCTAAAACTTGGTTTTTATCTAATAGTGGTTCTTTTGCTAAAGTTTCTTTTTTATCAAGCATTTTTCTACTATCCTCACCTCCTACATTCGCCAGTAAATCATATACCTTTAAACCTATGGATGTCATAAATTTTCCATAAGTACCATCTTCTGTTAAAGGCAACAACATTTTTTCTGGCAATACCAAATGCGGTGCTAATTGGTGTACAATGGCTCTTTCTGAACCAGATTCACGTACCAAACCAATTTCAAATTGTTTTAAATACCGCAAACCTCCGTGAATAAGTTTTGTGGATTTATTGCTTGTACCTGAAGCAAAATCATTCTTTTCTATCAAACACACTTTCATTCCTCTTGATGAAGCATCTAAAGCAATGCCTGCACCAGTAACTCCTCCTCCAATAATAATTAAATCAAAAGTGGTGGTAGTCATTTTTTTCAACTGCTTTTTGCGATCTAAAACAGAAAAACGAGTAGATTTCTGAGGGTCTTTTCTTTTTGATGATGTTCTTGTTTTTTCTATAGCTTTTAACCAACCTTTTACTTTTTTGGTGCGTTGTTTGTTTTTCATCTCAGGATAAAAAACCGTTTCTACTTTTCTTAATTCATCTATATTTTCTTTTACCCAAAAACTACTTTTTATACCGGCTAAAAGTGCTGCTCCAAAAGCAGTAACTTCTAACATTTTTGGTCTATCTACAGTAACATTTAAAATATCGGCCTGAAACTGCATTAGGTAATTATTCGCACTTGCACCACCATCTACCTTTAAGGCTAACATTTCCTTACCAGCATCTTGCATCATTGCATCAATTACATCACGAGTTTGATAGGCTAAAGCTTCCACAGTTGCTTTTACGAGTTCTTTTCTTCCAGTATCTAATGTCATTCCATAAATACTCGCTTTTGCTTTTGCATCCCAATAGGGAGCCCCTAAACCAGCAAAAGCAGGTACAACATAAATATCTCTTAAAGGTGGAATACTGTTACAAATTTCTTCTGTATCAGATGCTTTGTTTATCAATTGCATTTTGTCTCTTAACCACTGCACAGCTGCACCACCAACAAATACACTACCTTCTAGTGCATAGTTTACAGGCTCGTTTTCTAAACTACAGGTTAGTGTAGTGAGTAATCCTTTTTGTGAAACTACTTGTTTTTTACCGGTATTTAGTAATATAAAACATCCTGTACCATAGGTGTTTTTTGCAATGCCAGATTTGAAACCTCCTTGACCAAATAAAGCTGCTTGCTGATCGCCTGCAACTCCATAAATGGGTATTTTTGTCTCTTTATAATGTACAGCTCCAAAATCTGATGACGAATTTTGAACTTTAGGTAGCACGCTTTTTGGAATGTTTAAAGCGTTTAATAAGGTTTCATCCCAATCTAATGTTTTTATATTATATAGTAAAGTTCTAGATGCATTAGTATGATCTGTAAGATGGTTTTTGCCATTTGTAAACTTATAAATCAACCAACTATCTACAGTCCCAAAACATAATTGACCTGCTGCTGCTTTTTCTTTTGCACCTGCCACATTATCTAAAATCCATTTTAGCTTTGTACCCGAAAAATAAGCATCTAATACTAAACCTGTATTTTCTTTACAATAATCGGCTAAACCTTGTTGTTGCAAATCATTGCAAATATCAGTTGTTCTTTTATCTAACCAAACAATTGCATTATAGATGGGTTTTCCTGTTTTTTTATCCCAAACTACAGTAGTTTCACGTTGATTTGTAATCCCAATAGCCACAATTGCTTCAGGATGAATATTTGCATCCTCTACAACTTGATGAAACGTTTCTTTTTGATGCTTAAAAATCTCCTCAGGATCGTGCTCTACCCAACCTGATTTTGGATAATATTGCGTTAATTCTTTTTGAGATAGCTTAACAATTTCTCCTTGTTGATTAAAAATAATTGTTCTTGTGCTTGTTGTTCCTTGATCAAAAGCAACTACGTATTTTTTTTTCATCTCTTTAAAAATCTATTGGATGAATATACGATAAAAGGATAAAAAAATATTTCTATTTGATTAAGATTTTTTTGATACCAATAAAAAAATCCAGCAATAGCTGGATTTTAATTTATTTCAATTTTTGAAGATTCGCAACTTCTAAATTGGTAAGCTCCCTCCATCTACCTCTTGGTAAATTTTTCTTCGTTAATTCAGCAAAAATTACACGATCTAATTTAGTTACTTTATAGCCTACGTGTTCAAATATTTTACGAACAATTCTGTTTCTTCCAGAATGAATTTCGATACCTATTTCAGATTTTGGTTCGCCATTGATATATGAAACTGCGTCTATAAACACTTTTCTACCTTCAATAATTACCTCTCCTCTTAATTTTTCTAAATCTTTTAAATCTAACTTTCTATCTAAAGAAGCATGGTATAATTTACGAACGTTATGTTTTGGATGCGT
Organism: Polaribacter sp.; assembly: GCA_965661915.1. Taxonomy (GTDB): domain Bacteria; phylum Bacteroidota; class Bacteroidia; order Flavobacteriales; family Flavobacteriaceae; genus Polaribacter. The sequence continues at coordinate 7,052 of CBFIFR010000009.1, forward strand.
TAGTTTTTTTGCCAAGTCGCCATCATTAGTAAACAACAACAAACCTGTTGTATTTCTGTCTAATCTCCCAACTGGATAAATGCGTTCTTTAGAAGCATTTGCAATCAATTCCATAACTGTTTTTCGCCCTCTATCATCATCCATGGTAGTAATATAATTTTTGGGCTTATTGAGTAAAATATATCTTTTTTGTTCTGGGGAAATTGAAGTTCCATCGAATTGAACCACATCATTAGGCTGTACTTTATAGCCCATTTCTGTAACTAATTTTCCGTTTACTTGAACACTTCCATGTTCTATATACACATCTGCTTCTCTACGTGAGCAAATTCCAGAATTGGCGATATATTTGTTTAAACGAATTCCTTGTGAATCGTTTGATTTTTTTGCAGGTGTAGCTTTCTTGTAATCCTTTTTTACAGGTTTTCTACTTAAAGGTTTTACTTTTTTTCTGTTTAGAGGCGTACTTTTTTTGCCTTCTTGTCGTCTTCGCGACGAGTTTTTATTTGACTCCATTTTTAAAATTTTGGCAAAGGTAAATAAATCGAGGCTTAATTCAATTTATTGATTACTTTTTCTAAAATCAAAGAAGTGTCTATAAATACCAAACAGAAAACCCCAACTAACAACAACAACTTTAAAATGTTATGTAAAAAACGGTATTGGTTTCTTTTATTAGATTTCCAAAGATAAAAGCCTACAAATACCAAAGTAATTAAAGCTACATAAAAGTAGTATTTCATATAACTTAATTCTGGATACCTGAATAAAACTACTATTGGGAATAAGGTTAAAAATAGTAATAGTAAGCTTAATTGTTTTGTTTTTAGCTCTCCGTAAGCAACTGTAAAGGTTTGATAATTGTTGGCTAATGCCCCTTTTATATTCTCTAAGTCTTTAATTAATTCACGCACCATAATTACTAAAAACAAAAAAATGGCGTGCACAAAAATAATTTTTGAGAAGTTTTTATAGTACACAAAAATTGCAAAAAAAGGCAAAATAGTAAGTACGGTTGCAGAAATTAAGCCCATAAAGGGCATTTTTTTTAACTTGTGTGAGTAGAACCAAATTCCAAAAATATACACCGCAAAAAATAATGCAGCTTTCCAAGATACTAAAAATCCGAAAACGAAACCTACAAAATTTAAGGTAAAATACAGTGATAATTTTGTTTCTTGCTTTACGTAATTATCAATTCCTGTTTTTAGTGGTCTATTAATTCTATCTACTTTGCTATCGTAAAAATTATTGATGATATACCCAGATGCAATTACACACACTGAAGCCAAGACAATGCAAAACAAATTAACATCTAAGAGTACGTTTAAAGCATCATCTTCTGCAGAAAAAATAAAAATAGACGCTAAGTATTGGGCTAAAACCAACACTAAAATATTGTAGCCTCTTATTACTGAAAATAAGCTCAGTATTTTTTTTAGAAAAGTCTTCGGTTTTGAAGAGCTCATAGTATACGTTTAGAATCTGTATACCAACTCTAACTTATAATCTTTTAAGCTTTTTTGTGCTTTTGTATAATCTTCAGTAAAGCCTAAAATATAACCACCACCTCCTGATCCACAAAGCTTTAGATAATAATCATTTGTAGTTATACCATTTGCCCAAACTTTATGAAAAGCATCAGGTATCATGGGTTTAAAGTTTTTTAGAACCACTTTTGATAAGCTTTTTACATTAGAAAACAAGGATTTTACATCACCTTGCAAAAAGTTTTCGATACAAGCATCTGTATGCAGCACAAATTCTTCACTTAACATTTTTCTAAATCCTTCGTTTTTCATCTTATTCATAAAGATATTTACCATAGGTTCAGTTTCGCCAATTTGCTCAGAATCTAATAAGAAAACAGCTCCTTTACCTTCTTTTTGTGATGGAATACCTGCTGGTTCTAAATGATCTTTTGAGTTGATTAAAATAGGCAAACTTAAATATGAATTTAAAGGATCTAAGCCAGAGCTTTTGCCATGAAAAAAAGACTCCATTAAACCAAAAGTTGCTTTTAATTTAAGTAATTTTTCTCTTGTTAAATTTTCTAAAACTGTAATTTTATCGTTGGCATAGTTATCATAAATAGAAGCTACTAAAGCCCCAGAACTACCAACACCATAACCTTGTGGAATCGAAGAATCAAAATACATTCCGTTTTCTAAATCTTGCTTAAATTCATCTAAATTGAAAGTAACCAAATCTGTATGTAAACTTGAAATATAATTATAATATTTGTACAAGTTTTCGTTAGATTTTTTTGCATCACCCTCTAAATGCTTAGTGGTTTTTAAAGCACCTCTGTAGGTATTAAATGGTATTGCTAAACCTTTAGAATCTTTTATAATTCCATATTCTCCGAAAAGTAAAATTTTAGCATAAAAAAGTGGTCTTTTCATAGTGTTGTTTAGTGAGTTACAAAAATACAGAAATTTTATGTTAAGGAATTGTTATTAATCATTTTTATAAAAAACTTTCCAAATACCAACCTTATTTCCTTTACTATATCTTCCTCTTTTAAAGATTTTTCCTGTTTTGTAATATTCTTTCCAATTGCCTTCTCGTAATCCATTTTTGTATTTACCAACCTCTTTTAACTCACCAGTTTTATAATATTCAGAAAAAATACCATCAAGTTTGCCATCAACATAAAATACTTTTCTATACAGTGTTCTTTTTTTATAAAAGTAAGAAACACTTCCTTTTAAAGTATGCCCTATTTTGTAATACAACGCTTTATCTTGGGTGGTTTCTTTTAAGTTTTTATCTAACCAGATGGTTTCTTGTGATGTAGATGACATTGACAAAAAGCACAATATCATTAAAAGAATTAAGGATGATTTGTTCATATAAAATCTTGTAATTGTTTCGCTCCCAAACCTGTAGCATCACAAATATACTGATTTTTCTGACAGTACTTAGCCAACTCTTTATCAATAAATTGATTCACATTTTCTTTTTCTTCTAAAGGATATAAAACATGTACGTTAGCACCAGCATCTAAAGTAAAACAGATGTTACTATTTTTTTCATGACGATATTCCCAAATTTTATTGATGATTTCTAAAGTATTTGGTTTCATCAAAATAAAGTAAGGATTGCTTGTTAACATCATTGCATGCAGGGTTAATGCTTCACTTTCTACTAAATTGATGAATGCAGCAATATCTCCATTTTGCAAAATAGTTGCCATTTTACCCAAATTTTCATTGGCTTGCTGAAAGCGATTTGCTGCATAAGGATGATTGTGCATTAAATTATGCCCAACTGTGCTTGATACTTGTTTCTCGCCTTTATCAACTAATAAAATGGCATCTTGATAGTTTTCAAAAATTGGATGAACTTCATGAGGAAATTGTACACCAAATAAATCTGAGCTCCCTTTAATTTCTGGATGATTACCCCAAACCACTAATGGTCCTTCTATACTTCTGCTGGCTGAACCTGAACCTAACCTTGCCAAAAATGATGCTTTTTTATTAATTTCTTCGGATGTTAAATCAGGATTTAATTCAGCTTCTAAACTCAATAAACATCTTGCAATTGCACTTAATCCGCTTGCGGAAGATGCTATTCCACTTGAATGTGGAAATGAATTTTCTGAATTAATAATCATTTTATAATCAAAAATATATGGACAATATTCTTGAACTCTTTTAAAAAATTCTGCAATTTTTGGTTTGAACTCTTCTTTCTGTTTTCCTTCAAAAAACAAATCGAAATTGACAACTTTAGATGCTGAATCAAGTTCAGCATTCGATTTTCTTTGAAAATCGATACTAGTAATAGTGTGACAATTATTTAAGGTAAAACTTATAGATGCATTTTTCGGAATTTGCGGATTGCTTTTCCCCCAATATTTTACCAAAGCAATATTGCTTGGGGTTTGCCAAGTGTAAGAAGCTTTATCAACAAATACTAAATCGGATTTTACTAAAAATTGAGCTGTATTCAAAGTCTAAAAATTTATCACAAAGATAAAGTTTCAACTACAATCTAGCTAATTTTTGTAAAACCCTTTCTTTATAACCACGACTTATGGGCAATGCTTTTTGTTGAATCTCTATAAACTCGTTTGTATACGAAGAAATTTTACTTAAAGACACTATGTATGATCTGTGAATTCTGAGAAACATTTTTTTTGATAGTTTTTCTTCTAAATTACTAATGGTTTCTCTTGTAATAAGTGTAGTTTCTGCTGTGTAAATTTTTACGTAATCACTTAAACTTTCAATATATAATATGGTATTAAAATCAATTTTAACCATTTTTCTATCTGCTCTTACAAAGATAAATTGGTTTGATTCCTCTTCTTGTTTTGATGGTTTTATTTTCTCAACTGCTTGCAAAAAACGATCAAACGAAATTGGTTTTAATAAATAATCTGCTACTTGTAAATCAAAACCTTCTACTGCATAATCTCTATAAGCTGTAGTAAATATAATTTGTGCTTTATTACTGATTATTTTTGCCAAACTCAACCCAGTTATTTCTGGCATATTAATGTCTAAAAAATAAACATCAGCAGTATTATCTTGCATAAAAACCAAAGCCTCAGCCGCGTTTTTACAACTTTTAATTAACTCTAAATTTGGAATTTTATCAATATAAGAAGCCAATATTTCTCTTGCCATGGGTTCATCATCTACAAGAACACATTTTAAATTATACTTCATTTTTAATGGGTATTTTTAAAGTGATTGTAAAAAATTTTTCATCTTGTTGAATGTTTAACCTACTGTGGCTTTGATATAACATTTCTAATCTTTTTTGAATATTTTGCAAACCAATCCCTTTTTTAGAAATTTCTTTCATTTTAGCTGAGTTTACCACTTTTAAATAAATATAATTTTCATCTATTTGTAAATTAATATTTACTTTTAAGATACCTTCTTTTGGTGTACCGTGTTTAAATGCATTTTCTACAAATGGCAATAATAACATTGGTGGTATTTGTAAATTATCGTTAATGGATTCTGTTAAAAAATCTACTTTTAAGCTGTCTTGAAATCTACTTTTTTCTAAAGATATGTAATTTTTGATGTGATTAATTTCATCTTGTAAAAACACCAAAGGTTTATCAACTTGATATAATATATAATCTAACAAACTAGATAATTTTAATATCATTTCTGGTGCTTTATCAGACTTTTTTAAGGCAAAGCCATATATGGTATTTAAGGTATTGAATAAAAAATGTGGATGAATTTGCATCTTTAAAAATTGCAACTCCTGCTCTTTTAGCTGCAATTGAGTTTGTAAAAACTTGTTTTCAATGGTTTTCTTTTCTTCTAAAGATTTAAAATTATACTTTAAAATTTTGAATGCACTTGCTAAAACAATAATTAATAAAACACAGACTAAAATTACACCTGAATTCTTGATTAATCCAGGCATTTTTTGGTACTCTAAATTATAGAAAAACACAAAACCAAAAACTACGGTCATTAATACAGCACAAACTATAAAAACAAAGGCATAGAACGTGTATAATGTAAAAAGTCTATATTTTTTAACAATTAAAAAACTAGGAATTAAATGATATACAAATGCGTAAGAAGAAACGATTGAAATAATACTTAATAATGTAGAAAACCAAAAAATAAAATTTTTGTTTGTAGAACCTACACTAAAAAAACTAGAAAAGAAAAACCACACCACAACCCAAAAAAGAAGATGTAAAAAGGCTTTCTTTAAAATTTTAATAGTTATTTTGGTCATCTTACAAATTAACTCATTTTATAATTTATGTAGCGTAAAAATAGACGAAATACCAAATTAAGTAGTGATTTTACTGTTTTTAAAAAGAAAATTATAAAAACAAGATATTTGTTAAAACCCTATTAAAATTGGTATTTAGTCGCTAAATTATTTTTTGAAACAGTTTTACAAATACTTTAGCCACATAATCTTAAAACACATATTATGAATTTTATTTTAGATGGTGGACCAATTTTTATGGTGCCTTTATTAATTTTATTGGTTGTTATTGTACTTTTATTTATAAGAGGATTAAAAAACAATACCGAAAAAACCTACAAACTTATAAACGCTTTGTCGTTATTTTCTTTTGTATTTGGTGTTTTAGGTTTTGTTATTGGTTTATTAAGCGCTCTAGAAATTATTTCTTCGAGCCAACAAAGTATCTCTTCAGCAATGCTTGCTGGTGGTTTAAAAGTGGGTTTATTGTCTCCTACCTTTGGTATGATGATTTTTTTAATCGGAAAACTATTTTCCATTATTTTAACCTGGAAAAAAGAATAAAGAATTTCATGTAAATTTGTAAAAAGCATCTTTTCTATTTATTAGAATTGATGCTTTTTTGTTTGTATTTTTGTTGGTGATGAAATCATCGAAAGCCTTTTTATTGTTAAATGGAGAAGTTCCAAACGAAGTTCCAAATACATCAAACTATGATATAATTTGTGCTACTGATGGTGCTTATCAATATTTAAAAAAACACAACATTATTCCCAATTTTATTGCTGGTGATTTTGATTCTATCCAAGAAATCCCAAAAGAAATTGAAGTAATAAAAACTCCAAATCAAGATTTAACTGACTTTGACAAAATATTACAAATTTTGTTTGATAAAGGTTTTTATAAAATTGACGTTTATGGAGCAAGTGGAAAGGAACAAGACCACTTTTTAGGCAACTTACACACAGCCATTCAATGGAAAGGCAAATTAAAACTTACTTTTTTTGACAATTATAGTCGCTATTTTTTAGCTGATAAAAGCACCATAATTTCTGATTGTAAGGACAAAATTGTTTCTTTAATTCCTTTTCCAAAAGCCACTAATATTATTACAGAGGGTTTAGAATATTCTTTACATAATGAAGATTTAATTTTTGGAGAACGAATTGGAACAAGAAATAAGGCTATTGAACATCAAGCTATGATCACTTTTAAAAGTGGAGCATTATTTATATTTATAAAGCATTAAAAATGAGTAGAAAAATAAAATTACTTTGGGATTTTAGAGGGCCAGATGCCAAAGCTACAGCAGAACATCATACTATACATTTAAAAGAATTTGCTGTGTTAGAGCAATTAAAATATCATGAAATTGCGATTAAAGAACAAAACCCAATGTTGTTTTCTGCTTTTATTACTGTTGATGAAAAAGACATGAAAATTTATAGAGATGCTTTAAAACCTCATAGAGGTGAGTTGGCATAAATTAGCTAGTTTTTACTTCCATTTTATACCACAACCCACACTTGGTTTTTGGTTTGTTAAAACTGGTTTATTTTCCAATAAAACATCTAAAGCATTTCTGATATCTTTACCTGTAACTGGTTTTCCATTACCTGGTCTGGAATCATCTAATTGTCCATGATAAACGGATTTTAAATCAGCATCAAACACATAAAAATCTGGTGTACATGCTGCATCATAAGCCTTTGCTACTTCTTGTGTTTCATCATACAAATACGGAAAAGGATATTGATTTTCGACAGCAACTTTTTTCATTAAATGAGGTGCATCTTGTGGATAATTCTCAACATCATTAGCACTTATAGCAATACAATTAATTCCTTTTGATGCATAATCATTTGCCAACTTTACCAATTCATCATTTACATGAATTACAAACGGACAATGATTACAAATAAATAGAATTACAGTTCCTTTATCTCCTTTAATATCTTTTAATGAATATTTTTTATCATCAACCGTATTTATCAATTTAAAATCTGGTGCTTTGGTTCCTATTGTAAATTCATTTGATTCTGTTCTTGCCATTTTGTTTATTTTTTTGGTTTTTGGTTTTTGGTTTTTGGTTTTTGGTTATTGGTTTTTGGTTCTTGGTTCTTGGTATTTTATTAAATTTTTTACTTTTCTGCAAAAGATTTGGCACAAATATAACCACCTGTCCAGGCATTTTGAAAATTAAATCCGCCTGTTACAGCATCAATATTTAAAATTTCACCTATAAAATACAAATTTTTATGGAGTTTACTTTCAAAGTTTTTAAAATTAATTTCTTTTAAATCAATGCCTCCTGCTGTTACAAATTCGTCTTTAAAAGTGGTTCTTCCATTTGCATTGTAGATTCCTTTTGTTAATTGATTTGCCAAATTTTGTAGTTGTTGATGATTCAAATCTGCCCAATTTTGAGTTTTTAAAATATCTGCAAACAACACAAAACGTTCCCATAATCGTTTTGAAATTTCTACAAAAGGCGATTTTAAAATTACTGTTTTTCGAGGGGATTTCTTTTTTAAATTCAATAACACATTAAACACTTTTTCTGTAGGTCTAGACAACCAATTTACCTCAACATTATATTGATAATTTTTATCTGCCAAAAATCTAGCACCAAATGCAGATAATTTTAACACTGCTGGGCCACTCATTCCCCAATGTGTAATTAACAAAGGTCCAGTAGCCTCTAATTTTGTGTTTACAATTTTCACAGTTGCATTAGGTACAGCAATACCTAATAAATCTATAATTCTTGCATCTTTTATATTAAAGGTAAATAAAGATGGAACTGGGGGTATAATAGAATGATTTAATGTTTTACACAAGTCCCAAACTTTTTTTGAACTTCCTGCAGCAAAAACAACCTTATCTGCTGTAAAAGTTTGTTGTTTTGTGTTGATAACCCACTCTTTATCTTGTTGATAAACCTCAGTGACACCATGATTTGTTAACACTTTAATTTGTAACTTATCAACAGCTTTTTGAAAACAATCTATAATTGCTTGACTTGAATTTGCTTCAGGAAAAACACGGTTATCATCTTCAATTTTTAAAGGAACCCCTCTCTGCTCAAACCACTCAAAAGTGTCGCCAGTCATAAATTTATGAAAAGGTCCTAACAACTCTTTTTTTCCTCTTGGGTAGAATTCACACAAATCTTTAGGAACAAAACAGGCATGGGTTACATTACATCGTCCACCTCCAGAAATCTTTACTTTTTGCAACACATCTTTCCCTTTTTCTAAAATCGTAATGGCTAGTTCAGGGTTTTGTTCTTTTGCATTTATAGCTGCAAAAAAACCAGCTGCACCACCACCAATTATAATTATTTTACTCATAAAACCATTTCATTGTAAGTGAGTATTGTACCATATCCTTTTTCTTTAAAATAGTTTGGCGTAGTTGTGTTGCCTGTTGCTAAAACAAAATCTCCTCCCCAAGCTCCCAAACTTTTTACTGTACCAAAATAATCTGGAAATAATCTTTCTTTTACGGTAGGCAATTGAATAATTGAACTGATAATTTTTTCGTGTTCAAAAAGTAAACCATCAAATTCTTCAATAGTTTTTGTTACAAGTAAAGCTTCTGAAATTTCGGAAATTCTATGCATAGCATTAGAAAAATCTTGATTACTTTCTCGAAATTTTGCAATACCTTTTTTAGAATCTTGTTTTTCATTAAGATACACAAAATATAGTTGCTCTTTAAAAGGAGGCTTAAAATCAACTTGATTTACCAGCGGTTTTTTGTTTTTTATTTGATAAAAAATGGGAGTATCATTTTGTGCACAAGCAATATCATAACCACTGCCTTTAAAAGAATTCCATAACAATTCAAAAGCATCAACTTTTGCCCAAGAAGCTATAGAATTGATTAAAGTTGATGAACTACCTAAACCCCAATTTCTTGAAAAAGTTAAATTTGTTTTTATAACAAAACCGCCATTAGTTTTTAAAAAGTCTGGATTTAATCGCTTTGCTTCTGTTAAAATAGCCAATAATGTTTCTGCAATTTGCTCTGCACTGCCTTCTTTATTGGAATTAAAAGTAGCAGATATTAACCTAAATTTTGCGAGATCAATTACGGCTTCGAACCAACATTCACCTGTATTGGTAAAACTCCCCCAAATTAATTGAGGTTCTTTTTTGGTATTTACCTTTAAATCTTGTCCAAATTTGGTGGGCACAGCTAAAGCCTTGGCTCCATCAAGCACCAAATATTCTCCTGTTAATAGTAATTTTCCGTTTGAATAAAAATTCATTACAACAAATTAAATTGTTTAAAGTGATGTGTAAAATGCTTTACTTGAAACTTTTTCCAGTATTCGTAATTCAATTCTCCAAAAAATGGGTGTACAATAACTGCTTTTGGGTTGGCTTTATAATAGGCTTCAAAATTTTGTATTTGCAGTAGTAAATCATCTATAGCTTCTGCAATTGAATTAAACTTCTCCACATTTGGCTCATCAGATAAAAAAGAAGGTCTAAAACCCTGTGTCAACTCATTATCTGAATCTAAGAAAGGTCTTCTTCTTGCTGTTTTTTCATCAGAAACATACAACCCTGTTTTCATAGTACCACTTGCAATTTGGGTTACAAAACTTAAATGCTCAATCATTTGTTGGGCGTTCATTTTCCCAAAAGCTGGTTTGGTGTTATCATTTAATTGTAATAATTTTTTACGCACCAAGTTTTTATTTGAAAAATCAATCCAATTTACTTTTGGTATTCTAATGGCTTTTAACTTTTCTACTACTGCTGAATGCGCTACAGTTTTATCATCAAAAAAAGCCTCTACTTCTTGTTTCTCATCATCTGTTGCATTAAATTGATTTAAAATATTTTGCAAATGCATTTTCATGTGTCCATGCTGAATACCTTTTGTGGTTAAAGCTCTAAGTGCTGCAAAATTTTGTGCCAAACCTGCAGCTGCCATAATTTGCATCAATTCTTTGGCAGTTGGATTTTGCATTAATGCTAAAGAAAGTTTTGCAATTGGATGCAAAGCTGTTAGGCCTCCAACAGTTCCTAAAGCTAACGGAATTTCTATCCAAAATTTAAAAACCTCATCATCAATTGTACAATGTGATAAACTTGAATAGCTACCATTTCTTGAAGCATAGGCATGTGCACCAGCTTCAATAGCTCTAAAATCGTTTCCTGTAGCTAACACCACAGCATCTATACCATTCATTATTCCTTTATTGTGCGTTACTGCTCTATAAGGTTCTACTTTGGCGATTTGTACTGCTTGATAAAATTTTTCGGCAAACTTCTGAGGATTTTCTCCCCCTAATTCTGCTATTTTGCAACTCACTTCTGCCTTAACCAAACATTCTGGAACATAATTAGAAAGTATGCTCATTACAATTTCTATCTCATCATTTTCAAACTTTTTAGCAATGGCTTCTAAACAAGAGTTTATAAAATTAGCTCCCATTGAATCTTTAGTTTCAAAAGTAACATGCAACTGATAATAGTTGTCTAGTTTTTCGGTTTTATCTACCAAAACAATATCTAAAATACCCCCACCACGTTTCTCCATATTTTTTGTGATGGATGCAGTAGCCGCAAATAATTCTGTTTTGTTTTTAGCAAAATAATTCATTAAATCATTTTTATGACCCGCAAACATAAAATGAACTTGCCCAATTTTAGTAGTCGAAATTACCTCAGCTTTAAAACCTCCTCTTGTACTCCAAAATTTACCAACTAAAGATGCTGCAGCAACCACAGAACTTTCTTCAATAGCCATAGGAATTGTGTATACTTTGCCATTAATTAAAAAATTTGGAGCCACTCCAAAAGGCAGGTAAAAGTTGGTGATGGTATTTTCTATAAAATCGTCGTGCAATTTTTGTAAATCGTCATTCGAATTCCAATACTGTTTTAGGGTAGCAATGGTTTCAGAAGGATTTGAAAAGTAATTTTTAGTAAGCCAATCTATTTTTTCATCTTTGGTAAACTTCGAAAAACCAGAAATAATTTCACTCATATTATAGATGTATCTTATAACAACAAAGATAAACGAATCTGTTATAAACGTGGTAGCAATTTTAACAGCGTGTATTAATAAAATTTAAATAGAAAATAGTTGAAAAATTCCTAGTTATTTAACTAAATATTAATAATTCTATATTATATCTATAAAATTTTATCATTAATTAACACATACTCAACAAATCATAAGATTCTACAATTATTTAATAAATAAAATTGATTTTTATAATCTCTAAAATAAAAGTATTACTATTAAATTTGTGTGTAATATTTATTAATCCATTATCAAATTTTGATGCTAATTTTTTTTAAAATTTCATCAAAAATAAGAAACCTATAAAAACAATACATTATGAGAAAAATTAGCATTTTAGTTTTAGTTGCTGTTATTAGCACAAGCTGTGCTGTAATTAGACCAGGAGAAGTAGGCATTAAACAAAGGTTAGGGAAACTATCTAACGAAGTACAAACACAAGGAACTATATTATATAATCCTATTACTAGTAAGGTGGTTAAAGAATCTACGCAAACCAAAAACATTAGATTGGTATTAACACTACCTAGTAAAGAAGGTTTGAGTGTAAATTCAGAAATTTCAATACTACACAGATTACAAGGAGATAAAGTGGCGTCTGTTTTAAAAAATCTTGGCCCAGATTACGAAAATGTAATTACTAGTGTTTTTAGATCTGCTGCATCAGATGTTTGTGCTAAATTTTTTGCCAAGGATATGCACTCAGGGATGAGAGCTAATATCGAAAAAGAAATTTTAGAAAAAATGAAAATTAATCTTGAAAAACAGGCTGATGGTATAGAATTGATTGCGGTTTTAATGAAACGTATTCAATTGCCTAGAGGACTTGCAAGCTCTGTTGAAAGAAAATTACAAGCAGAACAAGATGCAATGCGTATGGAGTTTGTTTTAAAGCAAGAAAAATTAGAGGCTGAACGAAAAATCATTAATGCAAAAGGAGAAAGGGACGCGCAATTGATTATTGCTGAAGGATTAACGAACGGAATTATTAGAATTAAAGCTATTGAGGCTTTTAGAGAATTAGCAAGATCGCAAAATGCTAAAGTAATTATAACTGATGGTAAAACACCTTTAATTGTTGGTAATGAAACTGATGCGAAAGAAGAAACTACAAATCAAAATAAATAGATTTTTCTAAAATCAAAGTTTAACTCGATATTTGAAAGAATATCGAGTTTTTTTTATGCGCCAATGTTAGGGCTTACATTATGGAATTACTAAAATACCTATCCTCTTTAGTTAAAATTATGTCTTTTCAAAGTCACTTTTAACTATTTTTTGACAATAATTTCGTAAACTTGACAAACTTTTTTAAAAATTAAAACTCAAATGAGGAAACTATTTTTATTAACTACTACTATTATTCTCTTTAATTGTAAACAAGCCATAGAAAAATCAGAAAAAATCAACTCAGGAACTAAAGAAATAACACTAGAAGAAATTTGGGATGGCACATTTTCTCCACAAAGGATGAACTCGTTAGACTCTATGAATGGCGATTTCTATTCGCTTTTAAACACAGATGATGATGGCAACACCACTGTAGATAAATACAGCTATGCCACTTTAGAGAAAATAGAAACCATAGTAAATAGTAAAGATTTACCAGAAATAAACGCTTTTAAATCCTACAGTTTTAATAACGATGAAACGAAACTAATTTTAGGAACCGACTTCAAAAAAATTTATAGACGTTCTTTTAAAGGTACTTTTTATGCTTATGACATAGCATCAAAAAAATTATCTCTAATTGGCAAAGATATTCAAGAGCCTATTTTTTCGCCTGATAATAAAAAAGTGGCTTATGCCAAAGACAACAACTTATTTATTAAAGATTTTTCTAAAAATAGCATAACACAGGTTACTAAAGATGGAAAGAAAAATAGCATTATTAACGGAATTACAGACTGGGTTTATGAAGAAGAGTTTGCCTTTGTAAGAGCTTTTGAATGGAGCAACAACAGCAAGTACCTTGCTTTTTTACGTTTTGATGAACGCAATGTACCTACTTTTTCTATGGATATTGTTGGTAATGGTTTATACCCAGATCAACAAGTATTTAAATATCCAAAAGCTGGCGAAAAAAATGCCAAGGTTACCTTACACATGTACACACTAGCATCAAAAAATAGCAAAAAAATTGCTTTGGGTGATTATGAATATATTCCAAGAATTAAATGGTCTAATAATGATGCTATTTTAGTAGCAACAACGCTAAACCGTCATCAAAATAATTTAAAATTACATATAGTTAATGCCTTAAGAAGTTCATCTACTTTATTATTGAATGAAACTGATAAAGCTTATATTGACATTACTGACAACCTTACGTTTTTAGTTGATAATTCTTTTATTTGGACTAGCGAAAAAGACGGTTACAATCATATTTATCATTATAATTTTAATGGAAAACTCATCAATCAAATTACAAAAGGAGATTGGGAGGTAACTAGATATTATGGTTTTAACCCTACTAAAAAAACCATTTATTATCAATCTGTAGAAAATGGTTCTATCAACAGAGGTATCTATTCTATTGGTTTAGATGGTAAAAACAAAAAATTATTAAGCAACAAAGATGGACAAAATAGTGCCGCTTTTAGCACCAATTTAAATTACTTTATTAATACATTTTCGTCTGCAGAAATACCGCCAATTTATTCATTGTATACTGCAGAAGGCAAAATGCTAAAGGTAATTTTAGACAATGCTGAATTAAAAGAAAATTTAGCAGATTATAAAATGAGTCCTAAAGAGTTTTCTACCATTAATATCAATGGAAATGACTTAAATATGTGGATGATAAAACCTGTAGATTTTGATGAAAATAAACAATACCCGCTTTTTATGTTTCAATATTCTGGTCCAGGCTCACAACAAGTTGGTAACTCTTGGAATAGCGCAAACGATTATTGGCACAATATGTTAGCTCAAAAAGGTATGATTGTGGTGTGTATTGACGGACGTGGAACTGGTTTAAAAGGCGCTGACTTTAAAAAAGTAACACAAAAAGAATTGGGGAAATATGAAGTGGAAGATCAAATTGCAGCCGCTAAAAAATTGGCAGAACGTTCTTATATTGATAAAGATAATATTGGTATTTGGGGTTGGTCTTTTGGTGGTTTTATGAGCACAAACGCCATTTTAAAAGGTAACGATATTTTTTCTACAGCTATTGCAGTAGCACCTGTAACTTCTTGGCGTTTTTACGATTCTGTGTATACAGAAAGATATATGGAAACCCCACAAGAAAACGCAAGTGGCTATGATGATAATTCACCCATTAATTATGCAGACAAACTAGAAGGCAATTATTTATTAGTACATGGTACTGGAGATGACAATGTACATGTACAAAACTCATACAGAATGATAAATGCTTTAATTGATGCCAACAAACAATTTGACATGCATATTGTACCAGATAGAGCTCATGGAATTAGAAAAGGTAAAAATGTTCGTTTAAATTTATTTACAAAAATGACGAATTATGTAGAGGAACATTTAATAGACAAATCAAATAAAACAACCGAAATAAAAGGATAATTATGTTAGATAAAGGTGTAAGTACAACTGTAGAAGACCCACAAATGTTTGGCCACCCAAAAGGGTTATTTTACTTATTCTTTGCAGAATTATGGGAACGTTTTAGTTTCTATGGAATGAGAGCGTTGCTTACGCTTTATATGGTAGAACATATTTTTAAAGCTATTGTAGAAAGAGATGCAGCCACTGCTGTAGTGTATGCTTCTTATGGTTCTTTAGTATACGCTTCCACTGTAATTGGTGGACAAATTTCCGATAAAATTTTAGGAATGCGTGCCTCAATTTTTTTAGGTGGTATTTTAATGTCTTTAGGGCATTTTGTTTTAGCTATAGAAAATGATATCGCCTTTTTTTTAGCGTTGGCTTTTATAGTTGTTGGTAATGGTTTCTTTAAACCAAACATTTCTACCTTTGTTGGTGCTTTATATAAAGAAGGAGATATTAGAAAAGATTCTGGTTTCACTATTTTTTATATGGGAATTAATATTGGAGGATGGATTGCCCCACTTTTATGTGGTTGGTTAGCGCTTGAATATGGTTATCATTATGGTTTTGGCTTAGCAGGAATTGGAATGTTAACGGGTTTGCTTTTCTTTTGGAGCGGAATCAAAAAAAATATTTTTGGTGAAAAAGGTATGCCACCAAGCAAAGCAGTTTATGAAAAGAAAATTCTTGGAGTTCCTCAAAAAACTTTAATACCAATTATTGCATTTTTATGCGCACCTGGTATTGCATACTTATTGTCTTCTTGGCAAGAAAATTATGTAAGTGGAATTTTTAAATTTATTGGTTTTGCTGTTTTAGGATACTTGGTTTACATCATGATAAAGCTTGATACAGATGCAAGAAAAAAATTGATAATGGCAGTATTAATTACATTTTTCATGACGCTATTTTGGGGTTTTCATGAATTATCTGGTAGTGTAATTACGCTATTTGCATCAAGAAATGTTGCTTTAGATGGTATAATGAGTGCTGCACAAACCAACTCTTTAAACTCCATGTTTATTATAATTTTAGCAATTCCCATTTCTTTACTTTGGGGTTTTTTAGCCAAAAAAGGGATGAATCCTAGAACACCATTTAAATTTGGTTTCGGTTTATTGTTAGCAGGTTTATGTTTTTATATTTTATCTATTAGTGGCGCAAGTGCAGATGAAAATGGAATGGTACCTTTTGTGTATTTATTAATTATGTATTTTATATTGTCTATAGGTGAGTTATTTATGTCTCCTGTTGGTTTATCTAAAATTACAGATTTATCTCCCATAAATATTGTGGCTTTTATGATGGGGGTTTGGTTTTTATCATCGGCTTTTGCTTTTCAGATTGTAGGTTTTATTGGCGAACAATTGGCTGTTGAAAGCACAGATGCCAATGTTGGAGGTTTAGAAACTTTAACTATTTATACTGATGGTTTTCATTTAATTGCGATGTATGCTTTAGGTGCAGGAGCTATTGTTTTATTATTTTCACCTTTAATGAAAAAATTATTAGGTAACGTACATTAAAATAATAACCTGTTATATGTGTAAACTTGGCACATCATTTGCGACTTTTAAAATATGAGAAAAATAATAATATCACTTTTAGTGCTTGTATTTTTTAATAGCACAATACAAGCGCAAAAAATAAATTGGGTTTCAATGAATGAAGCCTTAGTTCTTCAAAAAAAGAATCCAAAAAAAATAATGGTAGATGTGTATACCAATTGGTGTGGACCATGTAAAATGTTAGACAAACAAACCTTTCAAAACAAAGATGTTGCAGAATTTGTAAATAAAAATTTTTATGCGGTAAAATTTAATGGTGAAGGAAATGATGTCTTTACGTATAAAGAAAACGAATTTTCGAATCCAAATTATGATGCTTCCAAAGCAAATAAAAGAAATAGTTCTCATCAATTCGCAGATTTTTTAGGTTTAAGAGGCTACCCAACCATTGCTTTTTTTGATGAAGATGGTAATTTCATATATCCCTTAACAGGTTTTTACAAACCCAATCAATTGGAGTTTTATCTTAAATTATTTGTAAACGATAAGCATAAAGAAATTAAAACCAAAGAAGAATTTCAAGAATATTTCGATGCTTTTACACCAGAATTTAAAGCAAAGTAACGACTAAAAACTAATAGACAAAAGCTCCATTTTTACCAGTGTAGTGAAATGGAGTTTTTTGTTTTTTAGCTGTTTTTTGCCATCGTTTTACATAACTTTTATAATTAGAACCATCAGCAATAATCTGTTTTGGCGACAAACTTTTAATCAATCTTTCTAAATTTATTTTTGGCGATTGTTGCAATACCACTATTGGGTTTTCTAAATTTTTAATTTGATAAACTCCCAAACTATCTACTAGTAAAATTGTTTCATTTTTAAACTGAAAAATATTAGGAATTTGCTTTATAGCATTTGTGTTTACATTATCTCCAATACCATACGACTTTGTAACGTTTGATTTTAAAAAATCAACACTATCCAAATCATGATGAATAAATAACTCACCTCCTACTCTTTTACCTATTATTGTATTTCTACTTTTATGAAACACCAAAAACTCATTTTTTGCTTCTTTTTGATAATTTTCAAACAAAAAAACACTTTGAATAATTAAGATACTTAACAAAAAGTATATCATTTTTTTTGTTGATGTATCCATTAAAAATTGGTACAAAGTAATCAAAATCAAATACACTGCTAAGACCATATAGCCTGAGAAAGAAATTTCATCAAAAAGAAACTCTTCATGATGTGAAACCCATGTTACAAAATTGTTGAGTACAGCAATAATTTTAGCATAAATAGATGCAAAAAATTGTAGCAAGCATCCAACTAAAGCTAAAAATATTATAAGAATTCCACCTAATAAAATGGCACTTAAAAAAGGAATAATCACCAAATTAGACAACATAAACAAGCCAGGAAATTGGTGGAAATAAAACAAGCTCAAAGGCAAAACACCTACTTGTGCAGCCACAGAAACCGAAGTAATTTCCCAAATCTTTTTATCTAACCAAAATTTAGGAGTGTACACCTCAAATAATTTTGGTTGTATAAAAATGATACCAAAAACTGCTAAATAACTCAATTGAAAACCAACATCAAACAAAAACATTGGTTTACAAATCAACAAGAAAAACATAGAGGAAATCAATGAAAACAAAACAATATTTTTTCTTTGAAACGACAAACCAATTGCTAAGAATGTGAACATTGTAACTGCTCTTGTTACTGATGCAGATAAACCAGCAATAAAAGCAAACATCCAAAGTAACAAAACAATACAAACTGTTTTTATAACTTTCCCTTTAGGTAATCTTTCTAAAGGTTTCAGTAACCATGTTAAAATCCATAGTATAATACCAACATGTAAACCAGAAACCGCTAAAATATGTATAGCACCTGCTTTTGCATAATTGTTGCTTAACTCTTTTGAAATATCTTGTCTTTGCCCCAACAATAAAGCATTTATAACAGCCAATTCGTCTGTAGCAAAATGATAATTTTCAAGTGATTCTTGTACTTTCTTTCTAAATTTTGCTGATAAACCTTTTAAAGAAAAATGTTGAATTCCTAAAGTTTTAAAATTATGATGATGAAGATAAAGCTGCTCATAAACACCTTGTTTTTCCATATACAATTGATAATTGAATTGATGTGGATTTAATGGTTTTGGAATAGCTAAAAATTTTGGTTGTGATAACAATAATTCATCAACTTGCAAAGGATTGGAAATAGTATCTTTAACAACATTTAGCAAGGCTTTACCTATGGTTTGTATAGTATCAATCTGTACTACTTCTACTTGGTATTTATCATGATAAGCACTCGGTTTTAACACCTTAGTAACTTTTAGAATAACACTACTATTATCATCAACATAATTTTTGTAATAGTTGTTATAATTTTGATTATTATTTACAAATACACTGGAAATACCAACCACAAAAAACAAGAACAAACCAAAAAATGTTCTTACAATTTTGTTATTAGTAACAAATAGTAAAGCAAAAATTAGGATAAAAACGAAAAGTAAATTTAGGAAACCAAATTCCCAAGAGTTCGTAAAGAATTGCAACACAATTCCTAAAATTACACATACAACAAAATGTAGGGGTAAGTAGTTTAATACCTTATTCATAGCGTTGTAAAGGTAAAAAAAGGAGTAATTTTAAACAAAAAAAACTTCAAAAAAGGAAGTTTAAGGTTGTTTATAAATAAAATTGAGAGCTTAGCAATAAGATTTTCACAAAATCGTAGTGGCTTTCACAAAATTCTTTTTCCAATATTTTTCTGATAAGGATGAAACAATTACTCCTCGAGAACTTGTAGAATGTATAAAATAAATTTGACCATTTTTAATTGAAGTAACCAAGCCCACATGATTAATTTTATTTGATCTTCTGTTGATTTTAAAGAATACCAAATCACCTTTTTTCACCTTTCGTAAAGGTATTTTTCTTCCCTTTTTAGCCATGTTTCTAGAGATTCTTGGCAATTGAATGTTTTCCATACCAAATGCTACATAAACCAATCCAGAACAATCCATTCCTTTTTTTGTGGTGCCACCAAATTTATAGTGTACTCCTTGGTATTGAAGCGCGTTTGCAACAATTCGCTCTGTTTTTGTTTTCGGTTTTTTTACACTTGACGCTATTTGTTTTGAGGAAGAACAAGCTGTAAATACTAATGATAAAATCAACAAAAAAAAGATTTTTTTCATCATTTTATTTTTTTAAACCTTCAACGATTAATTTAGCTGTTTTTGCAGAAGCACCTTTTCCACCTAACTTTTTTTCTAATTCAAAATAATCTAAAAATAATTTTTCACGATGTTTTTCATCCAAAATTTTTGTAAGCTCACTTTTTAAGTTTGTTTTTGTAAAATCATTTTGAATGAGCTCTTTAACAACTTCCCTATCCATGATTAAATTTACCAAAGAAATAAACTTTAAGGTAATAATTCGTTTTGCAATTTGATAAGAAACAAAACCAGCTTTATAGCAAACCACTTGAGGCACTTTAAACAAGGCTGTTTCTAAAGTTGCAGTTCCTGAAGTTACTAAGGCTGCTGTAGAAACCGATAATAAATCATACGTTTTATTGTTTATAAAACTCACTTTTTTATCTCCAATAATTCGTTGATAAAAAGAAAAATCTTGACTTGGTGCACCTCCAATCACAAATTTGTATTCCGAAAAATCATCAACTAAAGATAACATTACAGCCAACATTTTTATAATTTCTTGCTTTCTACTACCTGGTAATACAGCAATAATAGGTTTATCGCCTAAATTATGTTCGGCTCTAAAACCTTCTATATTTGAGAGTTTTCTGTCTGCAATTGCATCAATTAAAGGATGCCCAACAAAAGTTACTGGGTAATTGAACTTTTTATAAAATGCTTTTTCAAAAGGCAAAATAACAAACATTTTATCAACATCTCTTTTAATACCTTTAACCCTACTTGCTCTACTTGCCCAAACTTGAGGAGAAATATAATAATTGGTGCTAAAACCTTGTTTTTTTGCCCATTTTGCAATGCGCAAATTAAAACCAGAATTATCGATAAAAATAATAACATCTGGCTGAAATAATTCAATATCGTTTTTACAAAATTTAATAAAAACCAATACTTTATTTAAATTTCTAAGTACTTCGAAAAAGCCCATAAAAGCTCGGTCTTTATAATGACTTACTAAAGTACCACCAACTGCTTGCATTAAATCGCCACCCCAAAATTTAATTTTTGCATTAGCATCTTCTTTGTACAATGCTTTCATTAAATTAGAACCGTGTAAATCTCCAGAAGCCTCGCCTGCAATAATGTAATATTTCATTAAATAAACTTTAAAATTAAAGTAGTTAAAGCAATTAAAATAGTCATTATTAAAACACCTTTTGCTCTATTATCTTGTTTCTTTTTAATGTACACCAAAAACACAAATAAATTAGGAATTGCAGCAATAGATAAGATTTTGCCATACAAATCGCCATCTTCAATCATTTGTATAGTTTCATTAAAACTAAACTTAGAAAAATATTCTATATACAAATAACCACCAGCTGCAGTTGCAAATAGCGAAACTAAAACACCTATTACTATGTCTTTTTTTACAGTTCCCAAGAGTTTAGTTTTTGAATCATATGATGTGCAGTTAAATCAAACTGAACAGGCACAATAGAAACATAGCCATTATCTAAAGCATATATGTCTGTATCTTGCCCTTTATCTCTATTGATGAATTCACCTGAAAGCCAATAATATTCTTTTCCAAAGGGGCTTTTACGTTTATCAAAATCTTCTTTCCAAACCCCCATTGCTTGCCTACAAATTTTAGTTCCTTTAATATCTTCCTTTTTTAAACTAGGTATATTTACATTCAACACAATACCTTCTGGCAAGCCATTTAACAAGGTATTAAGCGTAATGTTTTTTATAAACGTTTCGCAAGGTTTAAAATCTGCATGCCATTTGAAATCTAACAACGAAAAACCTATTGCAGGAATTCCCTCTATACCAGCTTCAATAGCAGCACTCATAGTACCCGAATAAATTACATTAATGGATGAATTTGCTCCATGATTAATTCCTGAAACACATAAATCTGGTTTTTTATTTAGTATTTCGCTTATCGCCATTTTTACGCAGTCTGCAGGTGTTCCAGAACAAGTATATTCTAATTGAGGACCATCATCTATCGTAATCGGATTACAAGTTAACACATTATCAACCGTAATTGCATGACCCATTCCACTTTGTGGACTATCAGGAGCTACAACAACAACTTCACCAATTTTATTCATTATTTTAATTAATGCCCTAATGCCTGGAGCAGTAATTCCATCATCATTGGTTACTAAAATTAAGGGTTTCTCTTGCATACATTAAATTTTTTAAGCTTTATAAAATCGTATTCCATTATAGATTTAAACTTTACATTTTGCTTACTATAAGCAAATGTAATTTATTTTCATCGATTTTCTTTTTAACATTTTATAAAGAATAAAAAACTTGAATTTTGGTTAATATTGTAAGGATCAAAAAAATAGATAAATATTAAGTTTTTTCTTTTTTTAAGACCATTTATAATAAATTACAATCTATAAAATATTTTGGCACTATTTTAGTAGATTAGCCATTGACATTAGTAATTATAAATAAAAATTAACGACTGTAGATTTATGAAGACGAAATTTAAATTGAGTACTGCTTTTTTAGCAATTGTTTTATTGATAAATAGTTTTGCAATAGAAGCATCAACAAAAATCAAAATCCCAAACAATGACCCAGAAAAAGATAAAGTTATTATTTATGTGTTAAAAAATGTATTGAGCAGATTACATTTTGTACAAAAAGATATTAATGATGATTTATCTGAACAAATATTTGATTCTTTTATTGATGCTTTAGATAGTAGCAAAAGATATTTTACTCAAAAAGATATCAAAGAATTTTCTAAATACAAATATCGAATTGACAATCAACTTTTACAGGATGATTTAAGCTTTTACAATTTGGTGTATGGCCGTTTTTTAGAAAAAATTAAAAACGCAAAATCGTATTATGGTGATTTATTAGCACAACCTTTCGATTTCAAAAAAAATGAAACGATTGATTTAGATTACACAAAAGTACCCTTTGCAAAAAATGACAATGAACTTATTGATTATTGGAGAAAGCAATTAAAATTGCAAACCTTGAGTAGAATTCAAGAACAAACCGATTTGCAAGAGGCAAAACTTGAAAAAGATAAAAACTATAAAGTAAAATCTTTTAAAACTTTAGAAAAAGAAGCTAGAGCAGAAGTTTTAAAAAATATGGAAGAGCTGTACATGAGAATTGAAGAATTAGAACACGATGATTGGTTTTCTACATTTTTAAATGCTGTAGTAAGTGCTTTTGACCCTCATACTACTTATATGGATCCAAGAATTAAAGAGCGTTTTGACCAAACCATTTCTGGAAAATTAGAAGGAATTGGAGCGCGTTTGCAAAAAAAAGGAATCTATACACATGTTTTTGAATTGGTTGCTGGTGGCCCAGCATCAAAGCAAGGAGACTTAGAACCTGGAGATATTATTTTAAAAGTTGCGCAAGGAGACGAAGAACCTTTAGATATTGTAGGTATGCGTTTAGATGATGCCATAAAATTTATAAAAGGAAAAAAAGGCACAGAAGTTAGATTAACCGTAAAGAAAAAATTAACAGGTAGCATTCAAGTAATTTCAATTATAAGAGATGTAGTTCAATTAGACGAAACCTTTGTAAAATCTAGCATCGTAGAAAAAGAGGGTAAAAAATATGCCATTATAGATTTACCAAGTTTTTACATTGATTTTAGCGATAACAACTATAGAGATTCCGCAAAAGATATGGAAAAAGAAATCGAAAGATTAAAAGCCGAAGGTATTACTGGTTTAATTATCGATTTAAGAAATAATGGTGGTGGTTCTCTAAAAACAGCCATAGAAATATCGGGTTTATTTATTGATGAAGGCCCTGTTGTTCAAGTAAAATACAGAGGAGAAGATCCGATTGTAAAGAAAGATATTGATCCAAAAGTACAATGGGATAAATCTGTGGTTGTTTTGGTAAATGAGTTTTCTGCATCAGCTTCCGAAATTTTTGCAGCAGCTATGCAAGATTATAAAAGAGGGGTAATTTTAGGCGGAAATCAAACGTATGGAAAAGGAACTGTACAAAATGTTTTACCTATCAATCAATTTTATCCAAAGTACAAAAAAGACTTAGGCTACATAAAAATGACCATTCAAAAATTCTACAGAGTTAATGGAGGATCTACCCAAAAAGAAGGTGTGTATTCAGACATTGCTATGCCAAGTAGATTAAGTTACATGAAGTATGGAGAAAGAGATATGACAGGCGCTTTGGCTTGGGATAAAGTACCTCAAGCAAAATATACAAAAACTAACTCTTATGCCAATTTTAACGATGTTGTATATAATAGTAAACAAAGAATTGCTAACAGTGAAAACTTTAAATTGGTAAATGAATACGCAAAATGGTTGAAAGAAAATCAAGATAACACATCATACTCTTTAAATTATAAAGACTTTTTTAAAGAAAGTGAGGTTAAAGAAAAAGAAGCAGAAAAATTTAAATCTGTTTTCGATTACAAATCGAATTTAACATTTACATCACCTAAATATGAACAGTCTTTATTTAAAGAAAATGAAGATTTAAAAGATAAAAGAGTTGCTTGGCACAAAAATTTAGCAAAAGACATGTATGTTTCTGAAGCGCTTAATGTATTGAGTGAATTAAAACTAAAAGATAAATCTGAGATTGTTAAGAACTAACAATCTTTAAAATTAATTTATTAACCTGATATGTTTCTAAAACGTATCAGGTTTTTTATTTTTGAAATATGGAATATAAAGTAACATTCGCCACAAAATGGTCCGATTTTGACCCCAACAGACACATGCGTCATACAGCTTATAATGAATATGCAGCAGAAGTAAGAGTTCGTTTTTTTGCTGCACAAAAGTTTTCGATAAATGAATTTACTAAACTCAATATTGGCCCTATATTATTTGAGGAACATACATCGTTTAGAAAAGAAATTCATTTAGGTGAAAACATTACTGTTAACCTGAGACTTTCTGGACTGTCTAAAAATAATGAACGTTGGAAAATAACTCATGAAGTTTTTAATCAAGCAGGAAAATTATCAGCAATAATAAAAGTTTATGGTGCTTGGATAGATTTATCGAAACGTAAATTAACAGTACCTGCTAAAGAAGCTCAACATTTATTTTTAAATGCGGAAAAAACAGATGACTTTGAAGAAATCATCATCAAAAAGAAATAAAAAAACGCCTAATTAATTGAATATTTAGGCGTTTTCTGTTAAAACAATCTAGGTAATTGATATTACCAAAATATCGAATACAATACTGCTAGTAAAAGGCAAACTACAAAAGAACCAATATTGAATAAAGGAGTTGTTTTAAATAAATCTTTGGTAATTTCAATTCCTTTTGGATCATCTTTTCCTTTAGTTTCCATATAACTCAGTACCATTATAACCACAATTGATAACACTGTTGCTAAGCCCATTTGGTGCATCCAAGGTGCTAAGGCTGGAATTGGTAAAAACTTTAAAGCTAATGCAATTGGCACTGACAATACTGCTCCCCAAATTGCAGCGTTGTTGGTAGTTTTTTTCCAAAATAAACCTAATAAAAATACCGCTAAAATCCCTGGACTTACTAAACCTGTATATTCTTGTATGTATTGAAATACTTGATCCATACCATTTAATAATGGTGCAACAAATACAGCAATTACTAAAGCTACAGCACCTGTTAATCTTCCTACATTCACTGTTTTTTTATCATCAGCATTTTTATTGATGTATTGCTTGTAAATATCCATCGTAAAAATAGTAGATGTAGAGTTTAACATAGAAGCTAAAGAAGATACAATTGCTGCTGCTAATGCTGCAAAAGCCACACCCTTAAGTCCTGTTGGTAAAAATTGTAATAACCAAGGATATGCTTTATCTGCTTGTTCAGCAGTTGGTGTATTTAACATACCAACATCTCCTAAACTTGCCATAATTTCTGGATCGTTAACCATAACATAAGCAGCTATACCAGGTACAACTACAATTAAAGGAATTACTAACTTTAAGAATGCTGCCAATAAAATACCTTTTTGAGATTCTTTTAAAGATTTTGCAGCCAAAGTTCTTTGGATTATATACTGATTAAAT
The DNA here is from genome assembly GCA_965661915.1 of Polaribacter sp. GTDB lineage: Bacteria > Bacteroidota > Bacteroidia > Flavobacteriales > Flavobacteriaceae > Polaribacter. The sequence continues at coordinate 33,096 of CBFIFR010000009.1, forward strand.
CCCCAATAATAAATATTAGCAACCCATAAACCACCTACTAATACCCAAACTCCAGGTAAATCTAAATAGTTGGAATTCGGACTTCCATCAGCATTAAACTCCTCTAAAACCATATGAAATTTCTCTGGTGCTGCTTCCCAAACTTTAGAAAACCCAGCCATAACACCTTCTCCACCAGAAACTGTATTTAAGGCTAAATAGGTTGTAATTAAACCTCCTAAAACTAAAAATACAACTTGAATAACATCTGTCCATGCTACAGCAGACAAACCTCCATATAATGAATATGCAGCTGCAAATAAAGCCAAACCGATTATCGCATAAATCATATCTACACCCATTATAGTTTCTATAGCTAAACCACCTAAAAATAAAACAGAAGTTAGGTTTATAAACACGTATAAAAAGAGCCAAAAAATAGCTAAAATGGTTTTTAAATTTGTAGAAAAACGTTTCTCCACAAACTCAGGAATTGTATACAATCCTTTTTCAATAAAAATGGGTAAAAAATATTTACCTACTATAATTAAGGTTAAAGCTGCCATCCATTCATAAGAAGCAATTGCTAAACCGAGTGCAAATCCAGAGCCAGACATCCCTATAAATTGTTCTGCTGAAATATTTGCTGCAATCAAAGATGTTCCAATGGCCCACCAAGGTAAAGATTTACTTGCTAAAAAGTAATCTTCTGCATTTTTCTGATGTCCATCTTTATCACGTGAAACCCATAAACCTACCCCTAAAATTAAAATGGCGTAAGCTATGAAGACTATATAGTCCCACATATCAAAACCTGCTGTCATAATTGTTATTGTTATTTTTTAGTTAATTTTTGAGTACCAAATATACATATATAATTTAAAGATTCTTGATTTTTAAGCGCTAAAAACAACTAGTAGGGTCTAGTAGGTTTTTTATACTTTTTTTTGATTTAGCTATGGTATAAAGTGATTCAATTTTAAGAATTAGTTTTCCGTATTTTGTTTCTTCTTAATAACATTGTAAACAACTTACAGCCAATAATAATTATTACTAATCTTTAAGATACCAAATAATGGTAGTTAAACTAATGCTAGTTTCTTATGGATTTATGGTTTTAGACAAAGGTGATAAAAGAATAATGTATCTGCCGATTATTTATGTAGTAATAGGATTAGTTTAAAAAGAAAAGTAAATTAAAACCACCTAAATATTGATACTTCATATTTTGCTGCTGATGAGAATTTAAGTACCTAAAATAATTGAAAGGAGCTCAAAAAACAATTGTTATTAATGAAAAAGCTACAAAAAAGTAAATCTAACTTTTCATCTCTTATATCCATTAAGGTTTGATAATATAGAATTAGTAACAACTGAAATAAACTATGTTTAAAACAAGTTTTTAACTCAAAATAGTACTACTAAATATAGAAAAACGAAATTTTACAATATAAAGTGAATTGAGAAAGTACTAATAAAAACGTGTAGAAACTTTACCAAAGAAAATTACAGTTCAATAAAAAGTTGAAGATTGCAAACTTGTTAAAAGAACATAATTATTTTAAAATAAGATAGTAAACATTAAAAATGTAAACCTTTTTTTAATCTTTAGTATTATCTTTTGATTTTATTACAGATTGAAATAAAAAGAATGTATTTGATGTTTTTCTATTATTGATTTTGAGTCATCATTTTTAATAAAAATAGGCTCAAATATCTAAAAAAATAGATAATTAAGCCTTTATTTTCTGTACAGGCGGAGAGACTCGAACTCTCACACCTCGCGGCACTAGATCCTAAGTCTAGCGTGTCTACCAATTCCACCACGCCTGCATTTTTGGATTGCAAATATAAACAATCAAAGGAAACTACAAAGCAGTTCATTATTATTTTTCTATTTTTGAAATAAAATTTAAAATTTTAGCATGCATACTATTAAATCCTATATATCAGAAAACAAAAATCGCTTTTTGAATGAGTTATTCGAATTATTAAAAATTCCTTCTATTAGTGCTGATTCAGCGCACAAAAAACATGTTTTAAAGACTGCAGACTTTGTTTTAGCAAGTTTAAAAAAAGCAGGTTGTGATCAAGTTGAATTATGTGAAACTCCTGGTTACCCAATAGTTTACGGGGAAAAAATTATTGATAAGAGCTTACCTACAGTATTAGTTTATGGACATTACGATGTGCAACCCGCAGATCCAATTGATTTATGGACCTCCCCTCCATTTGAACCAGTTATCAAAAAAACTAAAACTCATCCTGAAGGAGCTATTTTTGGAAGAGGCTCATGTGATGATAAAGGACAAATGTACATGCATATTAAAGCTTTAGAATACATGACATCTACAGGTAATTTACCTTGTAATGTTAAGTTTATGATTGAAGGTGAAGAGGAAGTAGGTTCTGAAAGTTTGTCTTGGTTTGTACCAAGAAATAAAGAGAAATTAGCAAATGATGTTATTTTAATATCTGATACAGGAATGATTGCTAATGATATTCCTTCTATCACAACAGGATTACGTGGTTTAAGTTATGTTGAAGTTGAAGTTACAGGTCCTAACAGAGATTTACATTCTGGTTTGTATGGTGGTGCAGTAGCAAATCCTATTAATGTTTTAACAAAAATGATTGCTTCTTTACATGATGAAAATAATCATATCACCATTCCTGGTTTTTATGATAAGGTAGAAGAATTGTCTATAGAAGAAAGAACAGAAATGGCAAAAGCTCCTTTCTCTAAAGAGGACTATAAAGAATCGATTGATATTGGAGATGTTTATGGTGAAACAGGATATACAACTAATGAAAGAAACTCGATAAGACCAACTTTAGATGTTAACGGAATTTGGGGAGGTTACATTGGTGAGGGTGCTAAAACAGTTATAGCTAGTAAAGCATATGCTAAAATTTCCATGAGGTTAGTGCCTCATCAAGATTGGAAAGAGGTTACAAAATTATTTAAAAATCATTTTGAGAATATAGCTCCCAAAGCAGTAAAAGTAAAAGTTACTCCACATCATGGAGGTCAAGGATATGTAACACCCATTGATCATATTGGATATCAGGCTGCAAGCTTAGCTTACAAAACTACTTTTGGTAAAATCCCAATTCCGCAAAGAAGTGGTGGAAGTATTCCTATAGTTGCTTTATTTGAAAAAGAGTTAGGCAGTAAAACTATTTTAATGGGTTTTGGTTTAAATTCTGATGCGATACATTCTCCCAATGAACATTTTGGAGTTTGGAACTATTTAAAAGGTATAGAAACTATACCATATTTTTATACTAATTTCGCTAATCTATATAGATAATTATTATATTTGCAACACTTTAACCTCTCAAAAATTCGGTTTAACGAGGTTATGAAACAGTTTATATATAAATTCCCCAAAATTAATTAAAGAGTTTTAAATTTGACCTTAGGTCTAAATATATAAATAAATCGAAAATAAAATTAATTATGAAGAAAATTTACTTTGGGGTACTTTTTACGTTAGTATCATTATTATCCAATGCACAAGAGTTTAGTCCTTGGTCTGTTGATCTAGGAGCTGGTATACATAGACTAGGTTCTACTATTTCAGCAGGGAGAAATGCAGCTATTTTAGGGCAAGGAAACTTTGGAGTTCGTTATATGTTTAATGAACGCTTTGGTGTACGTTTAGATTTAGGATACAATAGCTTTTCAGAATCTGCTGGAATTCCTTTTAAATCAAATTACTATAGAGCCTCTATAGAAAGTGTTATTAACGTTGGTAATATTTTGCATTTTGATTCTTGGACAGAGCGTTTTAACATATTAGGTCATGCAGGTTTAGGTGCAGCATCACTTAATGTTACTGAACCAGCAGATAATGGAGGTGATTTTATGATACCTTTAAGTTTTGGTTTAACGCCTCAATTTAAGCTATCAGAAAGAATAGGCTTGTTTTTAGACTTTTCATCCTTTATCCATTTTGGACAAGATGACAATGTAGATGGAGGCGCAAATACTGCTGTTAGAGAAACTAATATTAGTTTTTTTAATACATCAATAGGTGTTAACATTGCCTTAGGTAAAAATAAAAAATTAGCTGATTTTTCTAAAGAAGTAACAGAAGAAATGGTTGTTGATGGCGAATTAGAAGCACTTAAAGAACGTTTAGCTAAGGCAGAAAATGAAATTACTATCTTAAAAGCTAAAGAAGAAGCTTCTCCAAACAAAGAACTAATAATGACAGAACTTGATGCAAGATATATCAGAAAAGATGAAGCAGAAAAGTATGCAAGTGTGGTTACTGGATCAAATGTAGGTTTTATTCAGAGTTTACTAAATAGTGGATATATCAATGTATATTTTGATACAGGTAAAACAGATATTCAAGAAGGATCTTTGAATTCTGTAAATTACTTAAAACAATTTATGATTGATAACCCTACCATAAATGCAGAATTAATTGGTTATGCAGATGAAACTGGTAAAGAAGCAACAAATATTACTTTGTCACAAAGCAGAGCCAAAAAAGTATTTGATGTTTTAGTTGCTGCTGGTATCAAACCTTCTAGACTTTCATATTTTGGTGGTGGTGAAGATAAAAGTGTTGCAAAAGAAGCTAGACAGTTAGCAAGAAAAGTTACTTTTAAACTGAAATAAATTCAGCGATAGATAAAAAAAAGAGATTAGGGAAATAATTTTCCTAATCTCTTTTTTTTATACCAATAAATTGTGTTTTACCTAAAGGTTCAAGCGTCTTGAGTATAATCAGCAAACCTAATAATTATTGGAATTTTGAAGTGCCTGGGAAATATCAGCAATAATATCATCAACATTTTCTAGTCCTACTGAAACACGTACTAATCCGTTTGTAATTGACACTTCAAGTCTATCTTCTTCTGATAAACGTCCGTGAGTTGTAGATGATGGATGCGTAACAATAGTTCTAGTATCGCCTAAATTTGCTGATAATGAGCACATTTTTATGTTGTTTAAGAATTTTCTACCCGCTTCAATTCCGCCTTTAATTTCAAAAGCCACAATGTTACCTCCTAATTTCATTTGTTTTTGAGCTACTTTATATTGTGGGTGTGATTTTAAGAATGGGTATTTTACCAACTCAACATTTTCATTTTCTTCTAAAAACTCAGCTACTTTTACGGCATTTTCGCAATGTTTTTCTACTCTAATTGCTAAAGTTTCTAAACTTTTTGATAAAACCCAAGCATTAAAAGGAGACATTGCTGGCCCAGTATTTCTAGCAAATAAGTAAATTTCACGAATCAAATCTTCCTTCCCTACTGTAACTCCGCCTAAAACTCTTCCTTGTCCATCCATTAATTTTGTAGCAGAATGAATTACCAAATCTGCACCAAATTTTATAGGTTGTTGTATGTAAGGCGTTGCAAAACAATTATCAACAATAAAAATAAGATTGTGTTTTTTAGCAATTTTACCAATCAACTCTAAATCTAAAATATCAACTGCAGGGTTTGTAGGTGTTTCTATATAAAGAATCTTAGTATTTTCTTGAATTAAGCTTTCTACCAAATCGACTTCATCAACCTTAAAATAAGAGGTTTCAATATTCCATTTTGGCAAATATTTGGTAAACATACTATGAGTAGAACCAAATACAGATCTACAAGAAACAATATGATCACCAGCATTTAATAAGGCTGCAAATGATGAAAAAATTGCAGACATACCAGTAGCAAAAGCATAACCAGCTTCTGCTTCTTCCATAGCCACAACTTTTTCTACAAATTCTGTTGTATTCGGATTTGTAAATCTGCTATATAAATTACGTTGCTTTTCTTCTGCAAATGATGCTCTCATTTCTTCTGCATCGTCAAAAACAAAACTTGATGTTACATATAAAGGTGTAGAATGCTCAGAAAACTGACTTCTTTCTGTTTGATTTCTAATTGCTTCTGTTTCGAAATGTTTGCTCATTTTTATCTTTCTTTATGCTACAATTTTATGGAATTCTTGTAGTTTTTTATTTTTTATACCTACAAGGTTTTTGAAACCTTGCAGGATTATATTGAAATTTTCTTAAACTAAACTAAGTTCTAAGCAAAATTTAGTCACACATTAGTACTGATTTTGCTTTTAGAAACAAGATAGATTTCATCTATTTTCTTGACTATTTTCTGTATTCTTTGCTTATAGAGATACTGCTAACTGAAAACTGCTTACTAATTTAGTTATTATGTTTTGCTAATTTTAGAATATCGCCAAAAACACCTCTTGCAGTTACACTTGCTCCTGCTCCTGCTCCTTGAATTACAATAGGTTGTTCTCCATAAGATTCTGTGTAAATTTCAAAAATTGCATCAGAACCTTTTAAAGAACCTAAAGGTGTATTTGTTGGTGTGGAAACTAATTTTACTTCTAAAATACCTTTTTCTTTAGATAAATCTCCACTTAATTCGCCAATATAACGTAAAACGTGATTTTCTTCCTGATTTTCTTTAATGGTTTTATACTCATCATTCAACAATTCAAGTTTGCTTAAAAAATCAGCAGGAGAACCTTCTCTTAAATTTTCTGGAATTAAATTTTCGATTTCAACTTCATCAAACTCATTTTCTAAATCTAATTCTCTTGCTAAAATCAGCAATTTTCTAGCTACATCATTACCTCCTAAATCTTCTCTTGGGTCTGGTTCTGTAAAACCTTTATCCACTGCTTCTTTTAATATTTCAGAAAAAGGAACATCTTTAGCAGAAAAATTATTGAACAAATAGCTTAAACTACCTGAGAAAACTCCTCGAATTTTGGTAATATTTTCTCCAGATTCGTGCAATAAACGAATCGTATCAATTAAGGGTAAACCTGCACCAACATTGGTTTCGTATAAATATTGTTTTTTGTATTCTTTTAACTTTGTTCTTACTTCTTTGTAAAAATCGAAAGATAAAGTATTGGCAATTTTATTACAAGAAACCAAGTCGAAACCTGCTTCTATTAACGGTATATAATTGTTGACAAAATTTACGCTTGCTGTATTATCTACAGCTATCAAATTCTCTAAATGATGTGTTTTTGTAAAGGCAATAATATCGCCTACTCTTACATTTTTATCTCCATTATCAAAAAGATTTTTTTGCCAGTTTTTACCAACTCCATCTTTAGTTAACAATATTTTTTTAGAATTAGCAACAGCAAAAACATTGAGTTGTATTTTACGTCTTTCTAAAACAGATTGTGTGTTTTCTATAATTTGGTCAATTAATGTTCCACCAACTAAACCTTTCCCAAAAATGGCAATGTTTATCTTTTTGGTTACTCCAAAAACCTGACCATGAATTACATTAACCGCTTTATATAATTGTTCTTTTTTAACAACTAAACTTACATTTTTTCCAGAAACTGTGTTATTGAACAAAAGCGGAACAATTTGATTCTTGATTAAAGCATTATAAGGATGATGAAATTCGCTTAAATCTTGACCAATAATTGAAATTACAGATACATTATTTACCACAGAAACCTGATTTACATCTTGAGAATAAAAATCGCTCTCAAACTCTTTTTCTAAAGCTAAAACTGCTTCTTGCGCTTTGTTTGCATCTATTATTAACCCAATTCCTCTTTCTGATGAACCTTGCGCAATAATACTAACGTTGATATTTTTATCGCTTAAAGTTTTAAATATTCTTGCATCAACACCAACTTTACCCAGCAAACCTCTACCTTCAAAATTTATCAAAGAAACGTTATCTATTGTTGAAATTGATTTAATTCCTTTTGTTGATGATTCTGATGTAATTAGTGTTCCTTTATCCTTTTTATTAAAAGTGTTTAAAATACGTAAATTGATATTTTTCTCCAATAAAGGAATTATTGTTTTTGCGTGTAAAATGTTCGCACCAAAATTAGCCAATTCATTCGCTTCTGAATACGATAATTGCGCTATTTTTTTAGCATCAGCAACAATATCTGGATTTGCTGTAAAAATTCCGTTAACGTGCGTGTAATTCTGCAACTCATCAGCATCTAAAAAGTTGGCCAATAAAGCAGCTGTATAATTACTTCCATTTCTACCTAAAGTAGTGGTTTCTCCTTTTTTGTTTGATGAAATAAAACCTGTTACAATATGAATTGTAGACGTATTTTCTTTAAAATACTGAATTACATTTTCTTTAGAAACAGCTTGAATTGGTTGTGCATTTCCAAAATTTTCATCCGTAATTATTAACGATCTTGCATCAACAGAATTAACAGAAATACCTTCTTTTTCTAATAGGCTTGCAACTAATTTTACAGATAACAATTCACCCTGTGCTAAAACCTCATCTTTTATTTTTTGACTATAATCACCTAATAAAGAAACACCTTCAAAAAAGGTTTTTAGTTTTGTAAATTCTTCTGATAAATCTACTGAATCGTTAGGTTTCTGTTGATAATCCTTAAAGTTTTCAAACTCAGTTTTATATTCTTTTTTATGGGCTGCTAAATCTAAAATAGTTTCTAAATGGTTGGTTGTATTTCCTCTTGCAGAAGCAACTACCGTGAATTTTTCATCATTTTTATATTTATCAACAATAATATCAATAGCATTTTCTATGCCTTTTCCGTTTGCCAAAGATTTACCTCCAAACTTTATTACTTTCATCTTCTTTTCTCTGTAATTCTTATTAAAAATGGGTTCAATTATTTTTTCTAACTGCTGATATTCTATTAAAAAAGCATCATGACCGTGCACAGAATTGATTTCATTGTAGGTTACGTTAGCTTTTGTTAATGCTAATTTTTTATGAGTTTCTCTATTTTCTTCTGCCGTAAAAAACAAATCAGAATCCACACCAATAATGTGAATATTAGCATCAATTTGATCTAAAATTGCAATATCTTTTTTGCCACCAACTGTAACATCAATCGTTTTTAACAATTGGTTCATTAATTTGTATGATGATAATTGATAACGTTCTTGCAACTTTTTTCCATGATGCAACAACCAACTTTCTACATTAAAAATTGCAGAATTTTCATTTTTAGATCGATGAAAACGTTCTTTAAAAGATTCTGGTGTTCTGTAACACAACATTGCATGCATTCTTGCATCGTGCACAGGATTGCTAGAATTTACCAAAAATTGCTCTTGAATTTGGCAGTTGGCAATTAACCAATCTGTAGATTTCCAGTCTGTGGCAATTGGCAAAAAATGTTGGGTTAATTTATTATTTAACACCATCATTTCCCAAGCAATTCCACCACCTAAAGAACCTCCAATTAAAGCAAATAATTGTTTAATTTTTAAGATTGATAATCCTTCTAAAAAAAGTTTTGCAACATCTCTGGCAATAAAATCTTTGTAATTATCTATCAGAAACTCATCAAAACCATTACCAGGAATATTAAAAGACAATATTGTATAAACATCAGTATTAATGGCTTTTTCCTTGCCAACAATGTCTTGCCACCAACCATTTTTACCACCAACTTCGCTATTACCTGTTAATGCATGGTTGATTAAAACCACAGGAGCTGTACCCAATTCTTTACCAAAAACTTGATAACTCAAATTTAATTCAGGTATTATTGCACCGGCCTCTGTGGTAAAATCTTTTATTTTAATATGTTCTAATGGATGTGCCAAATTTATTACAATTAATACCTACAAGGTTTTAAAACCTTGCAGGAAATTAAAATTATATTTCTGAAAAAGCTGCTTTTAAATCTGCTTTTAAATCTTCTAAATCTTCGATACCAACAGACAAACGAATTAAATCTTGAGAAACACCAGCACTTTCTTGCTGAACTTCATCTAATTGTTGATGGGTTGTACTTGCTGGGTGAATGATTAATGATTTTGTATCACCAATATTTGCCAATAAAGAGAAAACTTTTGTTTTATCTGCAATGGTTTTTGCAGCTTCAAATCCGCCTTTATGACCAAAAGTTACAATTCCGCTTTGTCCTTTTGGTAAATATTTTTTAGCCAATTCATTGTATTTGCTACTTTCTAAACCAGGATAATTAACCCAAGCCACTTCTTCTTGCGCTTCTAACCAAGTTGCTAAAGCCAATGCATTTTCTGAATGTTGTTTAATTCTAACTGGTAAAGTTTCTAAACCTTGAATAATATTAAATGCGTTTGTTGGACTTAATGCACCACCAAAATCACGTAATCCTTCTAAAATTAATTTAAAAGTATACGATGCTGCTCCTAAAACTTCGTGATATTTTAAACCATGGTAACCTGCAGAAGGTTCTGTAAACTCTGGGAATTTTCCATTTGCCCAGTTAAAGGTTCCTGCATCAATAATAGCACCACCTAAAGAGGTTCCTTGCCCACCAATATATTTTGTTAGTGAATGAATTACAATATTTGCTCCGTGTTTAATTGGGTTTAATAAAGCTGGTGTAGCTACAGTATTATCTACAATAAAAGGAACTTCTGCTGCTTTAGAATGCTCAGCAATTGCTTCTAAATCTAAAACATCTAACTTCGGATTTCCTAAAGATTCTACAAAAAATGCTCTTGTATTTTCTTGTACAGCATCCTTAAAATTATCAGGATTAGAAGCATCTACAAACGTAGTTGTAATGCCTAATCTTGGTAAAGTTACATTTAATAAATTGTAGGTACCTCCATACAGACTGCTTGATGCTACAATATGATCTCCAGCTTTTAAAAGCGTTAACAATCCTGTTGAAATTGCAGCTGTTCCTGAAGCAAAAACTACGGCTCCTATTCCACCTTCTACAGCTGCCAAACGTTCTTGTAAAATTTGATTTGTAGGATTATTTAAACGTGTGTAAATAAAACCTAACTCAGCTAACGAAAACAAATTCGCTGCATGGTCTGAATCGTTAAAAACATAAGATGTAGTTTGGTAAATTGGAACTGCTCTTGTACCTCCATTTGCTTTTACATCATGACCTGCGTGCAACGCATTCGTTGCTAATTTGTGTGTACTCATTTTTCTATTTTTTTGAGTTAATTTAGATTCCCACTTTCGTGGGAATGACATTTTCAAAAGAAACTCAATACTTTGTATTGCGAATCACTTTGAGATTAAAACAAAAGCCAAATGCATCAAAAATTTGATGTACTTACCAGAAAAATGTTATTAAGAATTAGAATTTTCTTGATTTAGAAAATTCTTTTTTGTTATCTATCCAATCTCTTTTATGAGATGCTGAAATCGATTCAGCACTTTGGGTAGAATTTAGCACCTTCTTTAAAAAAGATAAAGGGTTGCTAAGGTTTCAACGGGTCTAATCCCTACACCTTTCTTGATAACATTTCAATAAGTTATTGAACTTTGCGAGTGCAAATATTGCAATAGAAATATTTAAAAACCAAATAAAAATTGACTTATTTTCTTTCTCTTGAAGTTTTCATAGCATTTTAAGAGATCAATTGTATATTAAATAATTTTTAAATAAAATTGATGTAATTTATAATAATGATGTAAATTTGCATTTTAATAAGAGGAAAAATTTGAACTGATTGCAACCTCTTTATGCTGAACTTGATTCAGCATCTAACTTGAAAATGAATTTCTATTTTGAGATTCTGAAACAAGTTCAGAATAAAAATGCTAAAGCAGTAATTTTCTACTTCTTTTAGCGACAATGCAATCAATTTTAGTAAAACTTAAAAAAGATAAACTGAATTATGTCGTATTTATTTACATCAGAAAGTGTTTCAGAAGGGCATCCAGATAAAGTAGCAGATCAAATTTCTGATGCTTTAATTGATAATTTTTTGGCCTTTGATAAATCTAGTAAAGTTGCCTGTGAAACTTTAGTTACTACAGGTCAAGTTGTTTTAGCAGGTGAAGTAAAATCTAATACCTATTTGGATGTACAAAAAATAGCCAGAGATGTTATCAATAAAATTGGATACACCAAAGGCGAATATATGTTTGATGGAAATTCTTGTGGAGTTTTATCTGCAATTCATGAACAATCACCAGATATCAACCAAGGTGTTGATAGATCTAGCCCAGAAGAACAAGGTGCAGGAGATCAAGGAATGATGTTTGGTTACGCTACCGATGAAACCGAAAACTATATGCCTTTAGCTTTAGAATTATCGCACAGATTATTAAAAGAATTGGCAGAAATCCGAAGAGAAAATTCAGACATTACTTATTTAAGACCAGATGCAAAAAGTCAGGTTACTATTGAGTATTCTGATGATAACGTTCCGCAAAGAATTGATGCCATTGTAATTTCTACTCAGCATGACGATTTTGATGCTTCAGAAGAAATAATGTTATCAAAAATTAAAAAAGATATTGTTGAGATTTTAATTCCAAGAGTGGTAGCAAAGTTACCTGCTCATAATCAAAAATTATTTACTGATGATATTACGTATCACATCAACCCAACAGGAATTTTTGTTATTGGTGGGCCTCATGGAGATACTGGTTTAACAGGTAGAAAAATTATTGTAGATACTTATGGTGGAAAAGGTGCTCATGGTGGTGGGGCTTTTTCTGGTAAAGACCCAAGTAAAGTAGATAGATCTGGAGCTTATGCAACAAGGCATATTGCTAAAAACTTAGTTGCTGCAGGTTTATGTAAAGAAGTTTTGGTTCAAGTTTCTTATGCTATTGGTGTAGCTAAACCAACGAGTATAAATGTAGAAACTTATGGTACTGCTAATGTTAATTTGTCTGATGGAGAAATAAGTAAAAAAGTAGAAGAAATTTTTGACATGCGTCCTTATTTTATAGAGCAACGTTTAAAATTAAGAACACCTATTTACTCTGATACTGCTGCTTATGGGCATATGGGAAGAACGCCAGAGATAAAAACGGTTAGTTTTACAAATCCTATGGGAGAAACAGTTTCTGAAGAAGTAGAAACGTTTACTTGGGAGAAATTGGATTATGTAGAAACAGTAAAAGAAGTTTTTAATTTGTAGAAAAATTAAATCACAACAAAAAGCCTTATCAAAATTGATAAGGTTTTTACTTTTTAAAACGACCTCATAGGATAAATACCAAACCCAAATGATGTTTTCAAGTTACCTTGAAAAACTCATATTTAAAAAGTAGTTCTTCCTTTTTAGACTCTCAAATATTTATGTATAAATTCCAAATCCCACAACTTTTGGACTTGATTCCAATTAGGTTTGATCCATTAATCCTTTTTTCATATCAAAAAAAAAGACTGTCTTAAAAAGACAGCCTTAGTATTGTGGGCGCGAAGGGATTCGAACCCCTGACCCCTTGGGTGTAAACCAAGTGCTCTGAACCAACTGAGCTACGCGCCCTTGCGTGATTGCGCGTGCAAATATATAACAGATTTTAAGTTTAACAAACAAAAAAATCATTTTTTTTAAATAATTTCAGCAACCACAAATGTACTTCCACCAATATAAATCATATCTTCTTGATTAGCATTATGTAAGGCTGATTGAAACGCTTTTTCTACTGATAAAAATTTATCACCAAATAAATGGTGATTTTCTGACTTTACCTGTAAATCTGCCTCAGAAAGCCCTCTTGGAATATTGGGTTTACAAAAATAATATCTGGCCGACTTTGGAAAAAGCGGTAAAATATCCTCTAATTTCTTATCTGAGACCACCCCTAAAACAATATGAAGGTTTTTATAATTCTCTTTTTTTAATTGATGTATAACAATGGCTAAGCCTTCTTTATTGTGGGCTGTATCACAAATCACTTTTGGATGCTCTTGTAAAACCTGCCACCTACCTTTTAAGTTGGTGTTTTTCACAATATTTAGTAAGCCTCTTTCTATGTTTTCAGTTGTAACTTGAAAATCACGAAGCTTTTTAATGGTTGCTACAGCAGTTTTTACATTTTTTTGTTGATAATCGCCCAACAAATCTGTTGGATAGCTATTTTTATCCTTAGAGGCAAAAGTGATATCAGCGTTCATTTTTTTAGCTTTCTCCACAAAAACATGTTCTACTTCTTGTTGTCTTTCTCCAATAACTACAGGGGTATTTTGTTTGATGATTCCTGCTTTTTCAAAAGCAATTTCAGGTAAAGTTTCGCCTAAAAATTGTGTGTGGTCTAGACCTATGTTTGTAATAGTAGAAATTTGTGGAGTAATAATGTTGGTTGAATCTAGCCTACCTCCTAAACCTACTTCAATAACTGCAACATCCACCTTTTCATTAGCAAAATAATCAAAGGCCAAACCAACTGTCATTTCAAAAAAAGAAAGCTTTTGTTTTTCTAAAAAATCTTTATTTTTTTCTACAAATTCAACTACATACGCTTCTGAAATCTCATTGCCATTAATTCGTATTCGTTCTGTAAAGTTTTTTAAATGAGGAGAGGTATACAAACCGACTTTATAACCTGCTTCTTGTAAAATAGATGCCAACATGTGTGAAGTAGATCCTTTGCCATTTGTACCACCTACATGAATGGATTTAAACTTTTTTTCAGGAAAGTTTAGTTCTTTAGAAAGTGCAATTGTATTTGTTAAATCTTTTTTTAATGCAGTTTTCCCTTCTTTTTGATACATGGGTAATTGGGCAAACATCCAATTTAAGGTTTCTTTATACGTCATAATTCTGATTTTAGATTCCTGCTTTCGCAGGAATGACAGAATCAACAAAAATACAAGATTATTTAGAGAGCGAAAACTTATATATAATTGTACCAACTTGATTATTTGGCGCTTTATCATCTGCATTCCATGTAGTTCTCAAGGCTGCCTCTTTAGCTGGTTTTAACAAACATGCAGCTGTATTTGTAGAACCTTTTACTCCAGGAATTGCATTAATTACTTTTCCATTTCTATCTACAGTAATTCGAACAACAACAATACCTTCTTCTTGACAATTAGGTTGCTCTTTAGGTTTGGATAATGCTTTTCTACCAGCTAAATTGTAATTTCCTCCAGAACCACTGCCTGTGTTTCCATAATAGGTATTGGCATCTGGATCACCTTTTTTATTTCCCTTTACCCCTTTTTGATCATCATCCCCTTCTCCTTTAGGTGCTCCATCAGAAGCGTTACCATTTAATAAACTGTTCAAGGCATCTGTTGTTGCTTTTGATGGTTTTGGCTTTGGTTTTTCTTTTGGTACTTCTTTTTTAACCACCTCTTTAGTTGGTTCTTTTTTTACTTCTTTTACCTTTTCTACAACTGGTACATCTTCAGTGTTATCATCCGTAATAATTTCTTCTTTTATAATTTCTTTAGGGGTTTCTATAATCTTTTCCTCTACAACCTCTTCAATCTCTTCTTCTACTTCTGGTTTTGGTGCTTGTTTGGTTTTGTAAACAGGTTCTCCACTACCTACATTTGAGTCTCCAAAATTAATTGCTAATCCATATTCTTCTGGTGGATCTAAATAGGTCATCCCATAATTAATGATTCCGAAGATAATCAGCATCAAAATTATAGCAGTAATTACTGCTGATTTACGTTTATGTTTTGTTTCTAATATGGGCATTATTATATTTAATATTAAAAGGTTAAGAAGCTGAAACAAGTTCAGCTTGACCTAAAGGTCATTTCCCTTTTACTGCTAATATCATTTTTAATTTATTTTTATTAGCAATATCAATCACTTTCATCACATTTTTATAGGGCACATCTTTATCACCACGAATAACAATAGTTTTCTTTTTATCTGTACCAACACTGCTTAAAATTTCACTTTCTAATCTTGATGCGCTTACTTTTGTTTTATCTATATAAAAAACAGAATTATTGGTAATGGTTACAGCAACTGATTTGCTATTTTCTGTTTTACCACCCGCTTTTGGCAATAGCACATCTATTGCGCTTACTGTTACTAAGGTTGATGTTAGCATAAAAAATATCAACAGTAAAAAAACAATATCTGTCATTGATGACATATTGAACGTTGGATCTACTTTGTTTCTTCCTCTTAAATTCATTTAAATCGTTTTTAAAGTTGAAAATTTTATAAAGTTAAAAAGTTCAACTTTATAAACTTTAAACTTACTAACTTTCGAACTCATTTTACACTGGCTCATTTAACAAATCTAAAAACTCTACCGATTTTGCTTCCATTTGGTAAACTACTTTATTGGTTCTTACCACTAAATGATTGTAGGTAATGTAAGCAATAATCCCCACAATTAAACCTGCAACTGTTGTTGTCATGGCAGTATATAAACCATCTGAAAGCATTTTTATATCGATTTGACCACCAGCATTTGCAATTGCATGAATAGCGACAATCATACCGATTACAGTCCCTAAAAAACCAATCATGGGTGCAGCACCTGCAATTGTTGCTAAAACGGATACATTTTTTTCTAACTGATATACCTCTAATTTACCTGCGGTTTCAATAGCTGTGTTGATATCGTCTAAGGGTTTACCTATTCTAGAAATTCCTTTGCCAATTAATCTTGCTGTTGGTGTATTTGTATTTTTACAAAGCGCATCTGCAGATTCTAATTTTCCATTCAAAACAAAATCCTTTATCTGATTCATAAAGTTCTTATCGACTTTTGATGCTGATTTTATAGCAAAAAAACGTTCGAAATAAATATAAAAGGCTACTGCTAATAAAACAAACAGTAATGCAATAATGATTTGCCCCCCTAAACCTCCATCCATAATTAATTTATAGATAGACAGTGTTTTTTCTTCTTGCACAGCTTCTTCTAACAACTCTTTATTTTCTTGAAAAAATGATACCATTTAATTCTCTTTTAAGTTCTATGTATGTAACGACTATTCTTTTTTAAAATTGTTTCACAATTTTTAATCCTTTTTCTATCATCAAAAAAAATGCCATTCTGTAATTGCACAAAATGACATTTAAAAATTATACAATATTGTGTTAGATAAACATCCTTATAATTATAAATGAAGTAGATCCTACTAAAAACCCTACTAATGCTAACCAAGATATTTTCTTTAGATACCAGAAAAAATCTATTTTTTCCATTCCCATTGCTACTACCCCAGCAGCAGAACCAATGATTAACATACTACCACCTGTCCCTGCAGAAAAAGCTATAAAATGCCATAAAGGGTTATCCATAGGTTCTGAGAACATTCCTAAACTAGCAGCAACTAATGGCACATTATCAATTACTGCAGAACCAACACCTAATAAAATAACCACCAAATCAGAAACAACTGTACCATCTAATTCTGAACCCATTAAAGGAATTCCTTGTTTTAAGCTATCTGCAAAATTAAATAAAATACCTAAAGATTCTAAGGCAGCAACAGCCATTAAAATTCCTAAGAAAAATAAAATACTAGGCATTTCAATTTTAGATAATGAGGAATGCACTGGACTATGAGCTGCATGTTGTTCATGCTCATCAGCCTGATTACCTTCTATACTTGATATTGAAAATTTTGAATTACTATATATTTCTGCAAAAGTTGCTACAACTCCTAAGGACAGCATCATACCTACATAAGGTGGTAAGTGGGTAACAGTTTTAAAGATAGGTACAAATACAATTGCGCCTAATCCTAAATACAACATTCTTGCACTATGTGGATTTTTAGGTTGTTCAATTTCATCCTCTTCATAATCAATTTCACCCTTAAAGGCAGGTAAAAAAGTAGCAATAAAAGCAGGAACCACCATACATAATAACGAAGGTATAAAGAGATAAGTAAATAACATACCTGTACTTACTTTATCTCCAATCCACAACATTGTTGTTGTTACATCTCCAATAGGAGAGAATGCACCACCTGCATTAGCCGCTATAATAATGATACCAGCAAACCATATTCTATCCTCTCTACTTCTAACAATTTTTTGAAGTATAGAAATCAAAACAATTGTTGCTGTTAAGTTGTCTATAATTGCAGATAAAACAAAAGCTAAAATAGAAAATATCCATAATATACTTTTCTTTTTTTTCGTTTTAACGAAGCTTTTAATTGTGGAAAATCCATCAAAATAATCGATAATTTCTACAATGGTCATTGCACCTAACAGGAATACTAAAATTTCTGCTGTTTTACCTAAATGATGCAACAGAGTTTCTTCAACCAAATGCATTTTATCATCGTGCACCATTGAAGCAAAACCATCTACCAAACCGTGATTTGCGGAATCAAACCAATTTGAAAAAGAATCTACGCCTAAAGCTACAATAGCCCAACAAACTGCCATCATAATTAAGGCTGGGATTAATTTATCTAATTTTAAATTATGCTCTAGAGTAATTGCTAAATACCCCATTACAAATACAATAATAATTACTGATTCCATTTTAGTTGTTTATTTGTTTTTAAATTTATACTAATTCTTTCAAAGCTATTGCAAAAGCGGTTTCACTTATATTATATTTAGAACCGTTTTTTGCAAATATTCTTTGCAATGCTCTCTTAATTATATTTGATGTATCATCAAAAATTGCTGTATCAGACATTTCTACTCTTCGCTCCATAAAATAAGCAAAAACCCTTGCCATTCCACAATTGGAAATAAAATCTGGAATTAAACTTACTTTTTTGTCTGTATCTTCCATAATTGAACCAAAGAAAATTTCTTTATCTGCAAATGGCACATTTGCACCACAAGAAATCACCTCTAATCCAGAACTTATCATTTGATTTATTTGATGTTGAGTTACCAATCTTGATGCTGCACAAGGCGCAAAAACCTCACAAGGTAAACTCCAAATTGTTTTATTAATTTCATCAAAAGGAACCATATTTTCTGCAATCAATGTATTTTCATGCCTTCTGAGAAAAAAATCTTTTATTTCTTCAAAAGTAAATCCATCTTCGTTAACCACTCCTCCAACACTATCTATAATTCCAACAACTTTAGCACCCATTTGCGCTAAATAAAAGGCTGCTGCAGAACCTACATTTCCAAATCCCTGAATCACAGCTCTTTTACCTTGTACATCACCTCCATAAATTTGGTAATAGTGTTTTACAGTTTCTGCTACACCAAAACCGGTAATCATGTCTGCGATTGTGTATTTTTTCGCAATATCAGGGGAATAAAATTCACTTTCTATGACTTTTATCACTCCAAGTCTTAATTGACCAATTCTGTTAATTTTATCTGCTTCTGTTGGTTTAAAATGACCATTAAAAACTCCTTCTTGAGGATGCCACACACCACTTTCTTCTGTAATCGGAATTACTTCATGAATTTCATCCACATTTAAATCTCCTCCTGTTCCATAATAATTTTTTAACAATGGCGAAACTGCATTAAACCATCTTTCTAAAACTCCTTTTTTACGCGGGTCTTTTGGATCAAAATTAATCCCAGATTTTGCACCTCCAATAGCAGGACCAGAAACCGTAAACTTCACTTCCATTGTTTTTGCTAAAGAAAGTACTTCGTTCAAATCCAAGCCTTTTCTCATTCTTGTTCCACCACCTGCAGCCCCACCTCGTAAGGAGTTAATCACTGTCCATCCTTCTGCTTCAGTCTCACTATCTTTCCAATTAAAAACAATTTCTGGCTGTTTTTCTTCGTATCTTTTTAATAATTCTTTCATCTTAAAAATTTAAATCAATTATACTTTTGTCTTCTCAAACAATTTTAATTCAGTATTAAAATCCCCTTCTGGGGAAAAGTTACAATTGATTCATTATTTTAGAATTTTGAACATCTTTGGATACTTCACAAATTTAGGGTAAAAAATTGAGGGTTCAAATTTTTTAATAAGTTCCTATGGATAAAAAATTACTCCTGATGAATGATCTTTTGAAGCACCAGTTACACTAGCCAAACAATTTACTTGATTATCAAGCTTTAACACTCCCAAAAACGCAAAAATTAAAGCTTCTTTAAAATCTATAAGCTGTTCGTTTGGTAATGTAATTTTAATATTAGCAATAGTTTTTATCCTATGTATTAAAAAAGAATTAAATGCTCCACCTCCAGTAATTAAAACGGAATCACTTTTTATAGTTTTAGAAATCTGTACTGCTATATGCTCTATAAATGTTCTTAATATTGACGGAACATCGGTTTCCAACTCATCTATCAAAGGAAAAATATTTTCTTGCACCCATTCTAAACCCAATGATTTTGGTGGCTCTTTTTGATAAAATTCTAATTTATTTAATTTGTCTAATAGATTTTGATTTAACCTTCCCTTTGATGCTATTTCTCCTTTATCATCAAATTGAAAACCCAATTTATTCACATAATGATTTAAAACAATATTTACAGGACAAATATCAAAAGCGATCCTTTTACCACCTCTTTTAAAAGAGATATTAGAGAATCCTCCTAAATTTAAACAATACTCATAATCAGAAAACAACAATTCATCACCAATTGGTACTAGTGGAGCTCCTTGCCCACCCAATTTTACGTCTTGTGTTCTAAAATCACAAACTACTTTTGTATTGGTAATTTTTGCAATTTCCTTGCCTCTACCTATTTGTAGTGTAATGCCTTTTTTTGGTTGATGCAAAATGGTATGTCCATGAGAAGCTATAAAGTCGATAACATCAATTTTATAATTTGAAATAAAATGCTTGATGGTTTCCCCTAAAAACTGACCATAAGCAATATCTAATGCTATTAATTCTTGTTCAGATTTATAAATTGCATGCTGTAAATTCTGTCTCCACTGTTTAGAGTATTCAAAGGTTTGTGAATGTGTAATTTCAAAATTTTTATAATTTTTACTATCGAATTTTACGTATACCAAATCAATACCATCTAAAGAAGTACCAGACATTACCCCTATTGCAAAAACTTCATCTATAATCATATCAGTAAAAATAATAAAAGTATATTTATAATATGTTACGAAATCGATATATTTGTAGCTATAAATTATGAATTTAATAAAAACATATGGATTTTAGTTTAACAGAAGAGCATTTACTAATTCGCGATGCTGCAAGAGATTTTGCAAAAACTGAATTGTTGCCTGGAGTTATTGAAAGGGACAATAAACAAGAATTCCCACAAGAGTTGGTCAAAAAAATGGGCGATTTAGGTTTTATGGGCATTATGGTAAATCCAAAATACGGAGGAAGTGGCATGGACGCCATTTCTTATGTATTAGTAATGGAAGAACTCTCTAAAATTGACGCATCAGCCTCTGTAATGGTTTCTGTTAACAATTCATTAGTTTGCTATGGTTTAGAAGCTTACGGCTCTGAAGAACAAAAGCAAAAATACTTAACAAAATTAGCAACAGGTGAACAAATTGGAGCATTTTGTTTAAGTGAACCAGAAGCAGGTTCAGATGCAACTTCGCAAGCAACAACAGCAATTGATAAAGGTGACCATTATGTAATTAATGGTACAAAAAACTGGATTACCAATGGTGGGCGCTCAGACGTATATTTAGTTATCGCTCAAACAGACAGAGAAAAAGGTCATAAAGGCATTAATGCTTTTATTGTAGAAAAAAATATGGAAGGTTTTCATATTGGCCCAAAAGAAGACAAACTCGGAATTCGTGGTTCAGATACACACACCTTACAATTTAACGATGTGAAAGTGCCTAAAGAAAATAGAATTGGTGAAGATGGTTTTGGGTTTAAATTTGCCATGAAAACACTTTCTGGTGGTAGAATTGGTATTGCTGCTCAAGCACTAGGTATTGCTTCTGGCGCTTACGAATTGGCATTAAAATACTCAAAAGAGCGTAAAGCTTTTGGTACAGAAATTTGCAACCACCAAGCTATTGCTTTTAAATTGGCGGATATGTATACTGAGATTGAATCAGCCAGAATGTTGGTTATGAAAGCTGCTTGGGACAAAGATCAAGGTAACAACTACGATATGTCATCAGCAATGGCAAAATTATATGCTAGTAAAGTAGCTATGGAGCAAACTGTAGAAGCCGTTCAAATTCATGGTGGTAATGGTTTTGTAAAAGAATATCATGTAGAACGTTTAATGCGTGATGCAAAAATCACTCAAATTTACGAAGGCACTTCAGAAATTCAAAAAATTGTTATTTCTAGAGGACTTATTAAAGGGTAAAACTGCACCTACTTATATAATGTATAAAAAATCCATCTTCTTAGGTGGATTTTTCATTTGGGCGTGTTTTTGAGAAAAAACAAAAACCGCGCTATCCATTATATCTTTTTCCTAAAACCCTGAAAAAAATTCAGGGTCTCAAAAAAAAGGATGCCATTGCTATCGCTCACGCAGCGTATTTGCCAGCTATAGTACTAAATCAATAGTATAGAGTTGTAAACCAGAGGCAGGCGCAATATTTCGTAAAGGTTTTCGGTCATTATCTTTTTGTAAAGACCCCTCAATAAAATCTAAAGTTACATTTCCTTTTCCCAACTCAAATAAGGTTGCCATCATCAATCGAATTTGATATCGTAAAAACCCTTTACCTTTTACCTTTAATATATAGGATTGTGCTGGAAAGAAATTTGCGGTTAAAACATTGTTCTCTACAATTTCACAACTAGCAACAACTCTTTTAAAAAGGGTGTTTTTAGATGGCTTTGTACAATACTTATGAAAATAGTGTTCACCCTCAAAAATTTTTGCTCCCACTTTCATTAAATCCACATCTAACACTTCATCAACACCAACCATAAATGAAGCCGAAAAAGGATGATTCTTTTTACCAAAAGAAAAGTAATAGTGATATTCTTTTATCTTCTCTGCAATGATAATATTAAAGTCTAAAGCTACTTGCTCTATCGAAATTGCTCTAAAATCGTTTGGAAAGTTAGCATTTAAAACTTCTAAGAACATTTTTTCTACTAAAACCTCATCTGTAAAAAGCTGCACATAATACAAGTTTGCAGACACTTTTGCATCTGTTCTACCCACACCAATAGTCTTATACCTATCATGTTTCAATACAAAAAGCAGTGTTTTGTCCACAATATCGTGTAAAGTTTTCGCATTTTTTTGCTTTTGCCAACCCGAAAATCGAAAACCAAGAAATTGTAAGCAAATTAAGTAAGAAACCGAATATTTCATAAGCGCAAATGTACAATAATTGCATTTTTTTTCATAAAAAGTGCATTTTTATGAATATCTCAAATTTTCAAGGATGTTTTTTACGAACCCAATATTTTTTAGCTTTTATTTAACTAAAAATATGTTTATCTCAAATTAACCCCTCTTTTTTTGAGGGTATATTCCAAAAATATAGCATTTTTAAAAAACAACCCCCTTGTTAGTACGAAATAAATATATACATTTGAACCGTTCAAATAATAAAAATCAATATAAACTAAAACGAACATTATTATGAAAAAAGTTATTTTTACTTTGTTATTAGCAAGTAGCTTGTTAGTAAATGCTCAAGAAGAAGAAAAAAAATTATCTATTTCGGGTAGCGTAGACGCTTACTTTCAAACTTATTTATCTGCGGCTGATGATGCTGGTCAATCTTTTGGTACTGCATTTGCTGAGCAATCAGGTTTTGCACTAGGTATGGCAAACGTAATTGCTAGTTATGAAGGAGAAAAAGCAGGTGTAGTTGTAGATTTAGTAACTGGGCCTAGAGGTGCAGGCGCAACTTTTAATTCTGATATTATAGATGGTATTGTTAATCAAGCCTATGTTTATTGGAATGTATCTGAAAACACTACATTAACATTTGGTAGATGGAACACATTTTTGGGTTATGAAGTTATTGCTCCAGCAGCAAACTTTAACTACAGTTGTTCTTATTTATTCTCTAATGGTCCTTTTTCACATATGGGTATTAAAGCAGATTTCGCTTTAGGAGAAGATACTTCTTTAATGTTAGCTGTTACAAATCCTTGGGACACTAATAACGTTTCTACTACTGGAGAATATGGTATTGGAGCTCAATTAGGTGTTTCTGGTCAATATTTAAATTTGTACTATGATAGTGGAAATAATGGAGGTTTAGGATTTGAAGTTGATTATACAGGTGGTTTTGATTTATCAGATAGTTTTTTCTTAGGTATCAACGCTGCATACAATGATAATGACGGTTCAGGATTTTATGGTGCAGCCTTATATCCTCAGTTAGCAACTTCTGATGATTTTTCTATTGGATTAAGAGGAGAAGTTTTTGCTTATCATGGTGATGCTAACCCTGATGAAGAAAGTGTATTAGCTTTAACTTTAACAGGAAGTTATACTGTTGATAATTTAATTATTAAGCCAGAATTTAGATTAGATTCATGGTCAGATGCTACTCCGTATATAAATAATGATGGTATGCCATCAGAGAGTTTATCTGCTTTTACAATTGCTGCTATTTACTCTTTCTAAGAAAAAAGCAAAAAAACAACCTACGAAATTCAACCTTCGTAGGTTAACAAATTAATACTAACTAAAATTAATATAAAATGAGTTTATTTTTAACATTATTTCAAGATGCTCCTGCCTCTGAAGCTGCTAAAGTTTTAGACCAAGTAAATGGAGATATGGGAATGCTTTGGATGCTTTTATCGGGTATCTTAGTATTCTTTATGCAAGCAGGATTTACCTTAGTAGAATCTGGTATGACAAGATCTAAAAATGCTGTAAACATTGCAATGAAAAACTTACTAGATATTTGTGTTGGATCACTTAGTTTCTGGCTTGTTGGATATTCTTTAATGTATGGAGATACTTCTAATGGATGGTTTTTTTGGAGCGGTTTATTCCAAGGTGAAGGAGCTGATTTATTTTTCCAAACAATGTTTGCTGCAACAGCTGCAACAATTGTATCTGGTGCAATAGCAGGTAGAACTAAATATACAACATACATTATTTTCTCTATTGTAATGACTGCAATAATCTACCCAATTTCTGGTGGATGGCAATGGCAAGGATCTGGTTGGTTAACTGAATTAGGTTTCATTGACTTTGCTGGTTCTTCAATTGTACACTCTGTTGGTGGATGGGCTGCTTTAGTTGCTGCTTTCATGGTAGGGCCAAGAATTGGTAAATATGTAGATGGTAAAGTATTTGCTGTTCCAGGACACAATCAAATTCTAGCAACTTTAGGGGTATTTATCCTTTGGTTAGGATGGTTTGGTTTTAATGGTGGATCTCAATTAGCTTGGGGTGGTGCTGATGCAACTGGAGCTTCTACTGTAGTTTTAATCACAAACTTGGCTGCTGCTGCAGGTGGTTTAGGTGCATTAGTAACTACTTGGATTTGGTATGGTAAACCTAATTTATCTCAAACTTTAAACGGTGCTTTAGCTGGTTTAGTAAGTATTACTGCTGGTTGTGGTAACATGACTGCTGGTGGTGCTGTATTAGCTGGTTTAATTGGTGGTATATTAGTGGTATTCTCAATAGAATTTATCGAAAAGAAATTAAAGATTGATGATGCAATTGGTGCTGCTTCAGTGCATGGTGTTGCTGGTGCATGGGGTACTTTAGTTATTGGTCTTTGGGGTGTAGATGGCGATACTGCAATTGGTTTATTCAATGGTGGTGGAGCTTCTCAATTAGGTTCACAAGCAATCGGAGTTTTAGCTTATGGTGCTTGGTCTGTTGCTTTATCTTTTATAGTACTAGGTATTTTAAAAGCTACTATGGGATTACGTGTAACTAAAGAAGTAGAAATAGAAGGTTTAGATATCTCAGAACACGGGTCAATTGCTTATCCAGGAAAAAGAGTAAGAGAATTTGATGAAGACAAATAAATCTTAATTCAAATAAAAAATTGATTGAAAAAGAAAAATCACGCAACTATGTTGCGTGATTTTTTTGTATGTATTTTTTTTTAGTAAATTCGCAAACTTTAACAACAAAACACCAACTATTAATAACAAATGTATTTTTAACATGAAGAAAATTGAAGCGATTATTAGAAAATCTAAGTTTAAAGCTGTAAAGGATGCACTGCATGAAGTAGATGTAAACTTCTTCTCTTATTGGGATGTTACCGGACTTGGAAACGAAAAAGAAGCCCACGTATACAGAGGGGTAAGCTATAGCACTAGCGATATTCAAAGAAGGTATTTATCTATAGTAGTAAATGATGATTTTGAGCAAATTACCATAGACGCTTTATTAAAATCAGCAGCTACTGGAGATGTAGGAGATGGTAAAATCTTTGTTTCAGACATCACAGAAGCCTATAGAATAAGAACAGGAGAAAAAGGAGGAGAAACGTTAAAGAAAATATCAAAATAATACAACATGGAATTACTTACAACAAACAATGTATGGATGATGATCTGTACTGCACTTGTTTTTTTTATGCATACAGGATTTGCTTTTTTAGAAATTGGTTTAACAAGACAAAAAAACACAATTAACATATTATTTAAAAACATTTTTATTATAACAGTAGGCCTACTATTGTATTACATTGTAGGTTTTAACTTAATGTATCCTGGTTTTAAAGAAGGTGCATTAGGCTTTTTTGATTTTGCTGGTTTTGGTATTACTCCCCCAGAAAACGGAATGACTCCAGAATACGCAGATGGTGGGTATACTTGGTGGACGGACTTTTTGTTTCAAGGTATGTTTGCTGCCACTGCTGCAACAATAGTATCTGGAGCTGTAGCTGAGCGTATGAAAATTGGTGCTTTTATGATTTTTACCATTGTGTATGTAGGTTTTGTATACCCAATTGCAGGATCTTGGAAATGGGGTGGTGGATTTTTAGACCAATTAGGTTTTTATGATTTTGCTGGTTCAACCTTAGTGCACTCTGTTGGTGGTTGGGCTGCTTTGGTTGCTGTATACTTATTAGGTTCTCGAATTGGCAAATTTAAAGAAGGAAAACCTCAAGCAATTCCAGGTCATAGCATTCCTTTAGCTACTGCAGGCGTTTTAATATTATGGCTTGGCTGGTTTGGTTTTAATGGAGGATCTGTACTTTCTGCTGACCCAGAATTAACCTCTTTAACCCTTGTAACTACATGTTTAGCTGCTGCTGCAGGAGGCGTAGTTGCTGCTCTTGTTTCTTTCTTAAAATACAAAAACTTAGATTTAACTATGTTTTTAAATGGAATTTTAGGTGGATTAGTGGGTATTACAGCTGGTGCAGACGTAATGACACCAGAAAGCGCAATTATAATTGGTGGTATTGCAGGCGCATTAATTGTATTTGCTGTAGCTTTTGTAGATGCTATTAAACTAGACGATCCTGTGGGTGCAATTGCAGTACATTTAATTTGTGGTATATGGGGTACATTAGCTGTAGGTATTTTTTCTACAAACCCAGAACACACATTCTTAATTCAATTAACAGGTGTTGCTTGCTACGCTGTTTTTTGTTTAGTCACTTCATTTTTAATTATTTTTACTCTCAAGAAAACAATAGGAATCAGAGTAAGCGAAAAAGAAGAGCTAGATGGTTTAGATACTCATGAACATGGTATGGATGCATATCCTGACTTTAGATTAAACGAACACTAATAATTTACTTTTATAACTAAAAACACCTTTAAAGTTTAAACTTTAAAGGTGTTTTTCTTGTTATTACGAATATCATAAATATATCTAGTAAAATTACGATATATAATTTTTTTTAATTAATTTTTTAATTTCATCACAAAAATTACATCAAAAAGGTTTAAAAACTAAATTATATTCAACAAAATACATAGCTTTGTAAGTATAATTGAATACAATATGGAGAAACAAGGACTATATTTACCAGAATTTGAACACGAAAATTGTGGCGCTGGTTTTATATGTAATTTAAATGGAGATAAGACAAATCAAATTATACACGATGCTTTAGAAATTCTAGTTAAACTTGAGCATAGAGGTGGTGTGAGTGCAGATGGAAAAACTGGTGATGGTGCAGGTTTATTAATTGATATTCCTCACGATTATTTTACCAGAGTTTGTGAATTTCCACTACCCAATCAAAGGGAATATGCTGTAGGAATGGTTTTTTTACCTAAGGTATCAAATCAATATAATTTCTGTAAAACTATCTTTGAAAATGAAGTAATAGCGCAAGGACTTTCTATTTTAGGATGGAGAAAAGTTCCTGTTGACTCTTCTCAACTAGGTGAAATTGCTTTGGCATCAGAACCGAATATAGAGCAACTTTTTGTAGGAAAAAATGATGTAATCGATGAAGCTACTTTTAAGGCTAAGTTATATGCAGCTCGTAAAATTGCTGAACACGAAATAAGAAAATCTAAGATTTCTGAAGCCAATTATTTTTACATTCCAAGTTTATCTATTACAACCATTATCTACAAAGGTATTATAATGCCAGAAGATATTGGCCCTTATTACTTAGACCTTCAAGAAATTGACTTGGTAACTCGCTTAGCACTAGTACACCAACGTTTTTCGACAAACACAATGCCAACTTGGGAATTGGCACAACCGTTTAGACATATGTGTCAAAATGGAGAAATCAATACTTTACGTGGTAACGTAAGTAGAATGCGTGTTCGTGAAGAAATTATGAAAAGTGATGTTTTTGGCACACAAATCGAAAAACTTTTCCCAATTATCTTACCAGGAAAATCTGATTCAGCTTCTATGGATATGGTTGTTGAATTGTTAACGCATACAGGTCGTTCATTACCAGAAATTATGATGATGATGATTCCTGAAGCTTGGGAAAAACATGCTACCATGTCTCCTGAACGTAAAGCATTTTACGAGTACAATGGTTGTATTATGGAACCTTGGGATGGTCCTGCATCTGTACCTTTTACAGATGGTGATTACATTGGAGCTTTATTAGACAGGAATGGTTTAAGACCATCAAGATATACCTTAACCAAAAGTGGTAAATTAATTATGTCATCTGAAGTTGGTGTAGTTGATATTGACCCTTCAGACATCAAAAAACACGGAAGATTAGAACCAGGAAGAATGTTCTTGGTAGATATGAACGAGGGTAGAATTATTGATGATGAAGAAATTAAAGATAAAATTGTTAACGAAAGACCTTATCAAGAATGGTTAGATAAAACGCGTTTACATTTAAAAGATGTTCCTTACACCAACGAAACTTGCCCAATTGAAACTATTGATATTAAAACGCGCCAGCGTTTATTCAATTATACTTTTGAAGACATTCAAGAAGTTATAACACCAATGGCTCAAGTAGGTAAAGAGGCTTTAGGTTCAATGGGAATTGATACACCTTTAGCAGTTTTATCAGACAGACCACAACTAATTTCTAACTATTTTAAACAATTATTTGCCCAAGTTACAAACCCGCCTTTAGATGGAATTCGTGAAAACATTGTTACAGATATCAGTTTAAACTTAGGAAAGGATCGAAATATTTTTAGCATTACAGACAGACAATGTAGAAAATTGAGAATACAGAACCCTGTTATTTCTAATGCTGATTTAGAAAAAATTAGAACTATCGATATAGAAAGTTTTAAAGCAGAAACTATTCAAATTTTATATCCTAAAGCACAAGGAGTTAATGGGCTTGAAGATGCTTTAGATGATATCGTTATACAAATTGAAAAAGCTTTACAAAGAAAAACAAATATCATTATTCTTTCTGATAGAGGCGTTAACCAAGAGCAGGCACCAATACCTGCATTATTAGCGTGTTCTTATGTAAACCATCAATTAAATAGATTGCGAAAGCGTTCTAATTTCGATATCATTATTGAATCAGCAGAACCTCGTGAACCTCATCATTTTGCTACTTTATTTGGTTATGGTGCAAGTGCCATCAACCCATATATGGTAAACGAAATCATCAGAATGCAAGTAAAAGAAGGTTTCATTACTGATATGGATGAACAAAAGGCTGTTGATAATTTTAATATGGCCATTGGAAAAGGAATTTTAAAAGTGATGAATAAAATTGGAATCTCTACCTTACATTCGTATCGAGGTTCTCAAATTTTTGAAATCGTTGGTTTCAATTCACAATTTGTAGAAAAATATTTCCCATATACTGCTTCAAGAATAGAAGGTATTGGTTTGTATGAAATTGAAAAAGAAATCGATAAACGTTACAAACAAGCCTATCCTGACAATCAAATTGATAAAAATTTAGGACTGAATATTGGTGGTGATTATAGATGGCGAAGAAATGGAGAGCGTCATTTATTTAACCCAACAACCATATCAAAACTACAGCAAGCCGTTCGTTTAAGCGACCAAGCAAGCTATGATGTATACTCAAAAGCCATCAACGAACAAGCCGAAAATTTAATGACCATTCGTGGTTTATTTGAGTTTGATAATTTAGATCCTATTCCTTTAGATGAAGTAGAACCTTGGACAGATATTGTAAAACGTTTCAAAACGGGTGCCATGTCTTATGGATCCATTTCTAGAGAAGCACACGAAAACTTGGCAATTGCCATGAATAGAATTGGAGGAAAATCCAATTCAGGTGAAGGTGGTGAAGATAGAAAACGTTTCCAAAAAGATATTAATGGAGATAGTCGAAACTCTGCAATTAAGCAAGTAGCTTCTGGTAGATTTGGGGTAACCTCTCATTATTTAACAAATGCGAGAGAAATCCAAATTAAAATGGCACAAGGCGCAAAACCTGGTGAAGGTGGTCAATTGCCTGGCTATAAAGTTTTACCTTGGATTGCAGCTGCAAGAAATTCAACACCATTTGTAGGATTAATTTCTCCTCCTCCACATCATGATATTTATTCAATTGAAGATTTAGCACAACTAATTTTCGATTTAAAAAACGCCAATCGCGAAGCAAGAGTTAATGTGAAATTAGTTTCTGAAGTTGGTGTAGGTACTATTGCTGCTGGTGTTGCTAAAGCAAAAGCAGATGTTGTATTAATTTCTGGTTACGATGGTGGTACAGGAGCTTCTCCTCTAACCTCTTTAAAACACGCAGGTTTACCTTGGGAACTTGGTTTATCTGAAGCACAACAAACGCTAGTACTTAATAACTTAAGAAGTAGAATTGTTGTTGAATGTGATGGGCAGCTAAAAACAGGACGTGATGTAGCTATTGCTGCTTTATTAGGTGCAGAAGAATTTGGTTTTGCTACGGCTCCTTTAGTAGCTTCAGGTTGTATTATGATGCGTAAATGTCATTTAAATACATGTCCTGTTGGTATAGCAACTCAAGATAAAGAATTGCGTAAAAACTTTAAAGGTACTCCAGAACATGTCATTAATTTCTTTTATTATGTAGCAGAAGAGTTACGTAAAATTATGGCTCAATTAGGTTTTAGAACCTTAGATGAAATGGTTGGACAAACCCATAAAATTAATGCAAATAAAGCCATTGATCATTACAAAGTTAAAGGTTTAGATTTATCAAGCATACTACACAGGCCAAGCGTATATAAAAGCTTAACAGTTAGAAATACAGAGCCACAAGATCATAATATAGATGATGTTTTAGACTTTACCATTTTAAAAGATTCGCATAGAGCTTTATATCGTAAAGAAAAAATGAATCTTGTGTATCCTATAAAAAACACAAACAGAACAGTTGGGGCTATTGTAAGTAATGAAATTTCTAAAATTTATGGTCATTTAGGATTACCTGAAGATACATTAAATATCAATTTTACTGGTTCAGCTGGTCAAAGCTTTGGTGCTTTTGGTGCCTTCGGATTAACATTTACCTTAGAAGGTAACACAAACGATTATTTAGGTAAAGGATTATCTGGTGCCAAACTTATTGTAAAGAAACCAACTAAAGCAGATTTTATTGCTGATGAAAACATCATTGTCGGTAATGTTTGTTTATTTGGGGCTGTAAATGGTCAAGCGTATATCAACGGAATTGCTGGCGAACGTTTTGCTGTACGTAATTCTGGAGCAACTGCAGTTGTAGAAGGTGTAGGAGATCATTGTTGTGAGTATATGACTGGTGGTAAAGTAATTGTACTTGGTAAAACCGGTAGAAACTTTGCTGCAGGTATGAGTGGTGGTATTGCATATGTATACGACCCTGAAAACAAATTTGTAAACGGATTGTGTAATACAGAAACCATAGAATTTGAAAAAGTAGAAGGTGAAGATGCTACTGATTTAAAAGCATCTATAGAAAAACACGTTTTATTTACAAATAGTAAAAAAGGTTCAAGTTTATTAGCAGATTGGGATACTAGTGTAAACAACTTTGTAAAAGTAATGCCAACAGAATACAAACGTGCTTTAGAGCGTTTAAGAACAGAAGAACCAATGGTAGAAGAATTAACAATAGCATAGTGTCATGGGAAAAGTAACAGGATTTAAAGAATTTGAAAGACAAGATGAAACGTACGTATCTGTTAAAGATCGTGTACAAAATTATAAAGAATTTACAGTTCCACTTAGCGAAAAAGAACTTACAAAACAAGGCTCACGTTGTATGGACTGTGGAATCCCTTTTTGTCATAGTGGGTGCCCATTAGGAAATCTTATTCCAGATTTTAATCATATGGTGCATCAAGGTGAATGGCAAAAAGCTTCATGGATTTTACATTCCACAAATAACTTTCCAGAATTTACAGGAAGGTTATGCCCAGCTCCTTGTGAAAAATCGTGTGTATTAGGGATTATAGAAGACCCAGTATCTATTGAAAATATAGAAAAAAGCATTGTAGAACGTGCTTTTAAAGAAGGATGGATTAAGCCTCAACCTCCAAAATCTAGAACAGGCAAAACCATTGCTGTTGTAGGTTCTGGACCAGCTGGTTTAGCAACTGCACAGCAATTAAACAGAGCTGGCCATACTGTAACTGTTTTTGAAAGAGATGATGAAATTGGTGGATTGTTACGATACGGAATTCCTAATTTTAAAATGGAAAAAGGTATTATTGACAGAAGAGTAAAAATTTTAGAAGCAGAAGGTATTGTATTTAAAACCAATGTAAATGTTGGTGTAAATTATGATGTTAACGATTTAAAAGCTTTTGATGCTGTGGTTTTATGTGGTGGTGCTACAAAAAGACGTAGTTTACCAACACCAGGTATTGATGCTGATGGTGTTGTACAAGCTATGGATTTCTTAACACAACAAACAAAAGTATTGTTTGGTAAAGAGGTGAAAGACCAAATCATGGCAACTGATAAAGATGTGATTGTAATTGGTGGTGGAGATACAGGTTCTGACTGTATTGGAACTTCTAACAGACATGGAGCAAAATCTGTGGTAAACTTTGAGATTATGCCTAAACCTCCAGGTCATAGATCACCATCTACTCCTTGGCCTTTTTGGCCACTACAATTAAAAACTTCTTCTTCTCACGAAGAAGGTGTAGAACGTAATTGGTTAATTAATACTAAAGAATTTGTTACTGACGATAACAACAAATTAGTTGCTTTAAAAACGGTAAATGTAGAGTGGAAAATGGTGCCTGGTGAACGACCACAATTAATAGAAATTGCTGGTACAGAAAAAACTTGGCCTTGCGATTTGGCTTTGCTTGCTTTAGGTTTTACAGGGCCAGAAAATACATTGGCAGATAAATTAGGTATTAAAACAGATGCACGCTCTAATTATAAAGCTGACTATGGTAAATACCAAACCAACATACCAAATATTTTTACTGCTGGGGATATGCGAAGAGGACAATCTTTAATTGTTTGGGCAATTTCTGAAGGTAGAGAAGCTGCTCGTCAAGTAGATTTGTATTTAATGGGTAAATCTGAATTACCGTCAAAAGATATTACTGGAGATTTAGTAGCCATGTAATTATAGTAATATTATACATTTAAAAAACGCATCAATATAATAATTGGTGCGTTATTTGGTTTAGGTGATCTCTGATAATCTTCTCTTCTAAAACATGAAAATTATCAATAGGCTTAAACCCTTATAAAAATTACTATAAACCTTAGTTCGATTAATATACTTTAGAAAATAGAATAGTTAACTGTAAATCAATGTCTTTTTGATTCAAACTATGACCAAAAGACTAATCTCATTGTTTTTAATTGCATGGTTTTAACTATCTCTAAAAGTTTGAAAATACAATAATTTTACTGATACCTAAAACATGTATATTTTCTTGAATTGTCCTTTAAAAGATTTTTACATACTTCTTATACGCTTTACCAACTACTTCTTTTTCCTGTAGGTTGATATAGTTCTTTAGAACTGATGTTTGATATAATGACATTTATAATTAGCAATTAATTGTAGCTTTAAAAATAGAATTTTAATTGCAAATAATTAAAAGGAATATAGAAATAATTTAGAGTTTAAAAACAATCCATTTAAACACAAAAATAAAACCCCTTTATTCTGCAAATTTTCTGCAAATAAAAAAACCAGTCTTTACAAAAATGGTGTAAAGTACTGGTTTTGAAGTGACCATGCTAGGATTCAAACCTAGAACCTCTTGAGCCGTAATCAAGTGCGCTATTCAGTTGCGCCACATGGCCATAAGCGGGTGCAAATATAATAGCATTTTTCTAAAATAGAAAGGCTATTCGTAATTTTATGCATTTATTTGCGTTTTGTATGCAGAAAGCACTTTTTTTGCTTTTTCTACATCTTTTTCTAAAACGTGTATTTCTACAGATCCCTGTTGTTCTCCAAAACCACCTAATCTTGCCGATTCAAAACGATCTTTTACCAAATAAGGAATGCCTTCAGCTTCCAATTCAATTTTTAATCCGTTTATAATGATAGTAGTGTCTGTAAATAATTTAATATAATCTGTTTCCATAATTTTAGTTTTTATCTAGTGCGTGCATGGTTACGTAAGCTCTCCAGCCAATAATTGCCAATTGCAATTTTGAAGCTTTAGCAATGTCTAACTTTCTTTTGGTGTAAGAAGGTAAGATAATTTTATTGATTTTTGCCAATAATTTAAAAAATTGTTTTTTCATTTTGATGTAATGCTGCATCAAATTTACTAAAAAATAACGAAGCTGAATTTAACGTGTTTTGAACTGTTGTTTTTATAGTTTTAAAATACGTCTTGTTTGAATTATTTAAAAAGAAAAATCTAAGTAGCACGTTAAAGAATTCTAAAGGTTAGAATAGAATTGAAATAATAATTTCTGAAATAATTTTGATAAATTTTAACGCTGCAATAATCATAATAATTAAGATTTTTTAAGTTAGTAATAAGGTTATTTGAGTAATTGTTTTTTGAAGATACTATGTTTGCATATTGCCTACCAAACGTTTATAAATAAATCTTTTAAATTGATTTTACATTTAAAACCAAAAAAATAATATTTGTTATAATATGTAATACAATACACTATAAAAAGATTACACATTTTAACTATACACATCATTAACAACAAATACTATTAGCAAGTAAAGGAATGTTTTATTACTTTTTAAAAAAGTAAAGGAAACCCTATTTAAGAATGGGGTTTAAAAAGCACTTTGATTTTTTGTTTTCTTTTCGAGATGATAAAAATGTATCTTTGCAAAAAAGCAATTCAATGAATTTTTTACTAATAATTGTTGGTTTAATTTTTTTGGTTTTAGGTGGTAACTGGTTGTTAAAATCAGCTGTTGCTCTATCCTTAAAATTAAATATTTCTAAAGTTGTGGTGGGTATGACTGTAGTTTCCTTTGCTACCTCTGCCCCAGAACTTATTGTTAGTATAAACGCTGCCTTAAATGAATCTTCAGATCTGGCATTAGGAAATGTTATTGGTTCTAACATTGCCAATCTTGGTTTGGTACTGGGAATAACATTGTTGTTTGGCACTATGAAAGTTGAGAAGAATTTTTATAAGCTAGATTGGCCTGTGATGCTCATTGCTTCTGCTTTGCTCTTTTTGTTTTTAAGCAACGATACTGTGATTATAAGAAACGAAGGCATATTACTCTTTTCTTTTTTAATTGTTTTTTTAGTGTATCTTTTGCGTACTCAAAAAAATATAGATCTTGAAGAGTTAGAAAGTGCTGTTACTTTATCTGGAATTAAAACAACAGTGTACCTAATAATTGGTGGATTAGGCCTTTGGGGAGGCTCTGAATTGCTTATTAAAGGTGCAACTGCTTTGGCTTTAGATTTCGGAGTTACAGAGCGTGTAATTGGTGTAACTATTGTATCTATTGGCACCAGTATTCCAGAATTAGCAGCATCAATTGTGGCCGTAATTAAAAAAGAAAAAGCCATTTCTTTAGGAAACTTAATAGGTTCTAATATTTTTAACATTTTGGCTGTTATTGGTATTACCTCTATCATTACTCCTATATCACTTACTGACGAAAGACTATTATCTAGCGATATTTATTGGATGCTAGCCATTTCAATAGTTATTTTACCAATGGTTTTATTGCCCAAAAAATTCACCTTAAATTGGAAACATGGTGTACTCTTATTGATTGCTTATTGTACTTTTATTTATATGACTCTTTAATGATTTGTGAATGTTGTATTTTTGAAAGATAAAATTTATACGATGAAAAATATATTTCACTTCATTTCTCTTTTACTAATCTTGTCTTGTAACTCTCAAGATAAAAGACCTTTAGTAGGTGAAACCGAATATCAACAAAAATTAAATGCTAGTTATAAAGATGCCTCAAAATCGCCTTTAAAAAAGAAAGATTTAAAGAATTTTAATGGTTTAGAATTTTTTCCTGTAGATTCATCATTTATTGTAACTGCAAAATTAACAAGAACTGCAAATGCGCCAATCTTTAAAATGGCAACAACCACAGCTAGGCAACCTTTGTACAAAGAATATGGAGTGTTAAATTTCACCTTAAAAGGAAAAGATTTACAACTTACCATTTATCAAAGTCAAGATGATTTGCGAGATGAAAAATATAAAAATTATCTTTTTTTACCTTTTACAGATGATACTTCTGGCTATGAATCTTATGGTGGTGGACGTTATATGGATGTGATGACCACTGATATTAATGATGACGATACAATCATTCTAAATTTCAACAATACTTACAATCCTTATTGTGCTTATAACGATAAATATTCTTGCCCATTAACACCAAGAAAAAATCATTTAGACATTGAAATTAAAGCTGGTGTTAAAGTGTTTAAGAAATAGACTATTTGAGGTAAAAATCAATCAAAATTAAAACAAAATTAAGTTTTTGATTATCACATCATTTTTAAGTTTAAATAATTCAATCTCTAAAAAAGTTAGTTAACAGAATCAATTTGCATAACATTTTGTAAAATCGTAACATTACACAACAAAAATTTACGAAATGCAAGAGGATAAAAATTTATCAGAAATTGAAATTGACAACCAAAAGATTATCGATAATAAAGAATTGAATCTTTTTGAATCTTTAATTCCTGTGGTAATTTTAATGAGTTTATTGGCATACAATATCTTTTTTGTAGATAGTCAAGAATGGTTTGGTGCGTATACCAATCAATATATATTATTAATGGGTGGCCTTGTTGCAGCTGCTGTTGGGCTTTTTAACAAAGTCTCTATAACAACCATGCTTGCCGAAGTTTGGGAGAACTGGAAAAGTGTTTTTATACCAATAATGATTTTATTTTTAGTAGGTGCTTTGGCTGGTTCTTGGCTAGTAAGTGGCATTATCCCAGCTATGGTATATTATGGCTTACAGGTTTTAAGTCCTGAAATATTTTTACCAGCATCTGTAATCATTGCAGCTATTATTTCTATAGCAACAGGTAGTTCTTGGACAACCTCTGCAACTGTAGGCATTGCCTTAGTTGGTATTGGTAGTGCCTTAGGAATTCCTACAGGAATGATTGCTGGAGCTGTAATTTCTGGTGCCTATTTTGGTGATAAAATGTCTCCACTTTCGGACACTACAAACTTAGCACCAGCAATGGCTGGTACAGATTTATTTACACATATTAAATATATGGGCTATACTACTGTTCCTACCATTTTAATAACCTTAATTGTATTTGCTATTTTAAGTAGCACAACGAACACTTCTGGTAATGCAGACATCAGTAATTTATTGACTTCTATAGCCAATACATTTAACATTAAACCTATATTATTTATTGTTCCTGCTGTGGTTATTGCTATGATTTTAATGAAAACAAAACCATTAATTGCTTTAGGAGTTGGTGTTGTGTTAGCTGCTGTTTTTGCTTTTATTTTTCAAGGTGAAGTTTTATCAAACTTATCTGATTCTAAATTTATAGCTATTATTAATTCTATTTTAATAGATACTAGTATAGAAACTGATAACGATAAATTATCAGAACTTTTTTCATCTGGTGGAATGAACGGAATGCTTTGGACAATCTTTTTAATTGTTTGTGCCATGGTTTTTGGTGGTATTATGGATGCCATTGGTGCCCTAGCAAAAATTACTAAGAGTTTGTTGGCAGTCGCAAGCTCGGTTTTTGGATTATTTGCAAGTACAGTAATTAGTTGTTTAGGATTAAATATTATTGCTTCAGACCAATATTTAGCTTTGGTAATTCCTGGAAAAATGTTCAAAAAAGCCTATGAAGACAAAGGTTTAGCAGCAGAAAATTTAAGCAGAACTCTAGAAGATTCTGGTACTGTAACTTCTGTGTTAATTCCTTGGAATACTTGTGGTGCTTATCAATCTGGAGTATTGGGTGTTTCTGTTGCTGATTATTTTATCTATGCAATGTTCAATTATTTAAGCCCTTTTACCACTTTATTTTTTGCTGCTCTTAACATCAAAATTAGACAATTGGTTAAACAATAATTATGATTGTTAAAGCAAATATTTCTGATGCAAAATTATTGACTGAAATCGCTTTAGAATCCAAAGCGTTTTGGGGTTATTCTAAAGATTTGATTGAACGTTGGCGAGAGGACTTAACAGTTACACCAACTATGTTTAAAGAATGGAATGTTTATAAGTTTGTGTTTGAAAATGAAATTGCTGGCTTTTATATTTTAAACAGAGCGAATATTAGAACAAGTTTTTTAGAATTTTTATTTGTATCACCCAAATTTATAAAAAAGGGAATAGGAACTCAATTATTAAACCATGCAAAAGATAGTTGTTTAGGTAGTGGTTGTGCAATTTTAAATGTGTTATCAGACCCCAATGCAAAATCATTTTATACAAAACACAGATTTAAGGTTATTGCAGAAACAGAGAGCTCAGTTCCAGAGCGATTTTTACCAGAAATGGAGTTTGAGTTTGTAGAAAATATGTAATTAACCCTTACTTTCTTTTTTTGATCTCAAAAGATTTAAAACTATTGAAATCAATAGTAACACCCAAGGAGTACCATGCAGCAACACATCAAACCAATCTTGAGCTTGCATTCCTTTTTCAGGATGAAACGCATTTCCGCCTAAAATCCATTGAATTTTACCTAAAATATGAGGTGGGTTAAAAGGCGCCAAGCCTAATGTTAAACTAGCTATTAAAAAAAGTTTCCAATTTTCCTTGAGTTGATTTTTCATTTTAAATGTGCCATCCTATTGTTAATCCTTATAAAAAATTACTCTTTTAAGTAAATTCTAATTGGTAATTGATATTTGGTGTTAACCTTATAACGTTGTTTTATAGCAGGAAAAACATTAGGTAATTTATTTACTGAAACCTGAATAATGCTATCTAAATTAGGGAGTTCATTTTTTATTTTTTCGGATGATTTTAGGCCCTCAAAAGTAATTTTACCATCTGCTTTAATCATTAAATCTACCAAAACAGTTTCATTAATAGTATGTTTTATAGCGAGTGGATATTTTTTTAATTCTTTACTAATTTTTTGATGAATCGTTGTTCTAAAACAGTCTGATTTTTTTATTTTATCGATAATAGAATCGCATTCAGAAAATGACGGAGAAGTATCTACAGCCGTAAAATCTACAATGGTATCAATGACCTTTGAGGGTTGTTTTTTGGCAAACGGAAATTTATCACACGAAGTGAAAAAAATCATCAACATTAAAAAGAAAAAAACACGCATTAAGACCTCTTAATTATGGCGTGAAATTACTAAAATTTAACGACTTTTATTTTAAAGTTTCACCCTTCATAAAATAGTCTTTTTTAATGTCTTTAATTCGTCGTTTTACGAAGGCAGCAATTACATCATCTTTATCATAAAAAGTTTCTATATATTTAATATAATGCTTGTAGGCTATTTTTTTATCCTTATAATAATCGTCAGAAGTTTTTGCTAATTGATACAATGCTTTGTAATTTTTTCTATTCTCTTTAAAAGCTTCTTCAAAAGAATTTAAGGCTTGTTTGGGTTTATTTGTCTTTAAAAACATGGATCCTAAGCCCATATATTCCTCATCCCTTTTGTCTTTTCCTTTAGATGTTGCTATCATATAATTCATCCAGGCAGTTCTATAATCTTCCTCTATCATTGCAATATGGCCTAAATAAGTATTTGCTTTAAAAGCTTCTCTATCTTTATAAGATAATTTTTTAAAATAGGTTTTTGCTTTGTCCAAGCTATCTAATTTAAAATACGTTCTACCTAGCATAGCAGTGCTATAGATATCTTTTTTATCAATCGTGTCTAAGTTTAATAAATACGGAATAGCCTCTTTGTAGTTTTTATCTCGATACAATTGGTTAATTTTCAACTTATTCAAATCAATATGATTT
Organism: Polaribacter sp.; assembly: GCA_965661915.1. Classification (GTDB taxonomy): domain Bacteria; phylum Bacteroidota; class Bacteroidia; order Flavobacteriales; family Flavobacteriaceae; genus Polaribacter. The sequence goes on from CBFIFR010000009.1 coordinate 73,281, forward strand.
TTATGTAATGCTAAGCCTTTATTAACAAATAGCTGTGTAGAATCTCTGTCTCTTAAGGTATTAAAACTTTTTGCCAATCTTGTAATGGCTTTTAAATGTGTGGTGTCTTTGGTATAGGTAGTTATAAAACTATTAATCATTGGGTCTCTTTTGCCCTGTAAAGCATAAGCCAAACCTAGATGATAACTATAATTGGCATTGCTTGTATCTTGAGAAATTAAGTATTGAAATCTTTTTGTTGCTTTAATTGGTTTTCTGTTGATGATGTACAACTTCCCCAATTGGTATTGCAATACCAAATTTAAAGAGTCTTTGGCCAAAATTTCTTCATAAATAGGAATCGCTTTTCTAGATTGTTTTAACGCTCTATAATTTTTAGCCAACTTTAACTTTGCTTTTTCATCGTCTTTAAAAGTTATGGCTTTTTCTAAATAAAAAGCGGCTTTTTTGTAACTATCAATAGATTCGTAAATAACTGCTTTTTTATAATTAGATAAAAACGAAGCTTTCTTATTATCTAATTCTTGTAAAGCTAATTTGTATCTGCCTTTACTAAACAAACTATCAGCAACAGCAAAAGTTGAAGTTTGCGCTTCAACTTTTACAATCGCAAATAATACTATAAATAAAATCTTCTTTTTCATAAATCGTTTATTCTATATTTAAGACAAAAGGTATTGCATATTTAACAGTCATTTTTTTTTCTTGGTGTTTTCCTGGAGTCATTTTTGGTAAAGAATTCATCACATTTAAAACTTCATTTTCAATTTCTTGATGTGGTGCTCTTACTTTTACGTCAACAACATTGCCTTCTTTATCAATTTTAAAAGCTACAAAAACTCTTTTTCTACCTGGTTCTAAACCTAGTGTTTTTGGCATTTCTGCATCAAAGTTTTTAGCAAAATGCTTTTGAACCATTTTAGAAAAGCAACTTTTATCTCCTTCTTCACAACCAGGAAACGTTGGTGCTTTATCTATAGTCATAAATGATGTTTCTTCTGTTTCTGTAGTAACTTCTCCTCGAACATTCTTCAATTTTTCAAGATCAATAATATTGGCAAGCACCCTTCTACCATCTTTTCTTTGATAAACTTTAAGCGTTATTGAATTTGAAAAATCACTATCTATACTTTTTATTTTATTCATTTGATATTCAAACTCTTCTGCTTCTTCAAACGTTAAATCGTCATAAGTAATTTCTTTCCAATCTGGGACACTCGTTCCTATGTATAAATCAAGATAACTTTCACTATTAGTAGTTCTCGTCTTAATTTTGTTATCACCTATTTTAGTATATCTAATAGTTTGTTGTTTTAAAGAAGTTCTCTCTTCAGAAATAGTTACTTCTTCAGAACAAGAAGTATAAAAAAGCATACTTGCTAACACTGGAATCAATACTAAATACTTTAACTGATTCATTTTTTTGGATTGTTTTTTAGTCATCATAGTAATTCTTTTTTTAATAAATGTGGGTTTATAAAATTGATTGATAAACATTATGTTTTCAATTTGAAAAAAGTTGGATAATAGATTATTGATATAACTTTCTTTTGTTTCTGATTTACTAACTACAGCATCTGAAATATATTCGTGCACTAAAGTTATTCTCTTTTGATAAACATAAATCATAGGATTAAACCACATTACAATTTTCAAGAATTCAAACAACAATAAATCTAAAGAGTGTTTTTGTTGACTGTGTACAATTTCGTGCTGAATTATTTTATCTCTGTTGGTTTCTTTTATGTCATCACCTAAAAAAATATAATTGAAAAATGAAAAGGCTTTGGTTTCGTTAGGAATCAGTATCAAACTAAATTCGGAGATTTTTTGAACTCCGTATTTTTTAATAAAGTTGATAATCTTCAGGAGTTTTATCAGAAATAAAAAAGTACAAACTGTAACTCCAATCCAAAATAAAATTTGGATATAATTGATAGATGCTGTAAAACTTGTTGTGGTAATACTTTCTTTAATTACTTTATCTGGGTTCAATACAATTTCTGGTAATTGGATAAAAAACTCTTGTGGAACTGCTTTTTTAAAGGTTGGTATTTTAATCAACGGAATTAAAAAAGACACTATTGCTGTGCTTAATAAGTACCATCTATTCTTTGTAAAAAAGGTTTCTTTGCTTAAAAAGAAGTCATAAATAGCCAAGAACAAAACTTGGAATAAGATAACTTGAAGGATGTAATTAATCATAAGAATTTTTTTATTTTTTTATTGATACTTTAAAAGTTCTAAAAGTTCTCGATACAAATTTTTCATTCTTCAAAATTCACTCGAACTGACAAAACCGTAAACTAGAACTGCTTACTGAATACTGCTTACTTATTTATTTCTTTTAAAATGGATTCTAATTCAGTAACATCCATATCATTTTCTTTTACAAAAAACGACACCATACTTTTAAAAGACCCATCAAAATAACCATTCATTAGTTTGTGTAAACTTTGGTTACTGTAGGTTTGTTTTTCTACAATTGGATAATATACATAACCTCTACCCTTTGCTTTATGCGCAACAAATTCTTTGGTTTCTAAAATTCTTATAATTGTAGAAACGGTATTATAAGCGGGTTTTGGTTCTGGTAATTTTTCTATGATTTCTTTTACAGAAGATTCTTCTAAATCCCATAAAACTTGCATAATCTGCTCTTCTGCTTTTGTTAATTGTTTTTTCATAATTTTCAACTAATCTTTTAGTTTAACAAAACAAATATAACTAAAAAATTAGTTTAAACTAATTTTTTAGTTAATAAAATGTAACAAATATCATTTATAGGTGTCTAATTCGTATGAATCATCTTTTAGAAAGATTTATGTTGAACTTAATTCAACCACATAGGTTAAAACAATCCTATTGAACAACTTAATTGTTTCGTAACTCGAAAAGACTAAATTTGAACTATGGATATTTTTTTACTAGCCCTAGGTTTTTTATTAACGTTATTGGGTATTGTTGGCTCTTTTTTACCTGTATTGCCTGGACCAATTACAGGTTGGTTTGGTTTGTTACTACTGCATTCAACAAAAATAATTCCAATGAATTGGACGTTTTTAGGTATAACACTAGCAATTGCAATTTTAATTTGGGTGTTAGATTATCTAATTCCTGCTATTGGCACAAAACGTTTTGGTGGCAGTAAATATGGCGTTTATGGCACCACTATTGGTTTAATTGTGGGGTTGCTTTCTCCAATTCCGTTTGGAATTTTAATAGGCGCTTTTTTTGGAGCATTAATAGGAGAGTTATTCTACGATAGTAAAGATACCAACAGAGCCATAAAAGCATCTTTTGGCGCATTTATTGGTTTTTTAGCATCTGCAACCATAAAGTTTTCAATAGCAACAGTTTACCTTATTTTATTTTTGATGAAGTTTTGGGAATACAAATCCGATTTCTTTTAAAAGATTATTCTTTCTCTGCCATTTTCTTTACATAATCTGTAATAATCACAATTTGAGTTGGCCCAACTTTACCTTCAATATACTTTGCATTTTCATGATCTAAAGAAATTCTACGCACAGCAGTTCCTTGTTTGGCAACCATGCTAGATCCTTTTACTTTTAAATCTTTTATCAAAACCACACTATCTCCTGCTTGTAAAATAGCACCATTAGCATCTCTGTGAATTATTTTTTCGCTCTCAGCCAAATGATCTCCAGATTCTTTTGCGTAGCGTAGTTCATCATCTTCCATATACATCATTCCCAATAAATCTGTTGGCCAGCCTTCATTTTTTAAACGATGTAACATTCTCCAAGCCACAACTTTTACAGGTGTATACTGGTTCCACATAGCATCATTCAAACAACGCCAATGATTTGCATCTACTTTTTCTGGATTTTCAATTTGGGTAATACAGTTTTCACAAGCTAAAATTGAACCATCAAAACCTCCTGTAGAAACTGGTTTCACTTCGTAGATAGATAAATTATTTGTTGCTGTACACAATTCACATTGATTACCACTTCTCTTTTCTAAATCTTGTTGTAAACTCATTTTTTTTGGTTGATTTTGGCAAATGTAACCATTTAATTATTATTATTTTTTGAAGCTATTTCACGCTTTCCATTATATCTTTTTATGCTGAATTTATTTCAGCATCTGTCCATGTTTTGAAGATATTATACTAATTATAACAGATACTGAATCTAGTTTAGCATAAAAAGGATGCTATTTCAATCGTGGCTAAACTTGTTTGCTGGCTTACTGTTTTTATTTTAATGTATTCTTTTCTGTCATTCCCATGAAAATGGGAATCCATAATACTAAGAAATATATTTTGAGACTAATATGCTTATACTATTACTTTTACTGGATTCCCAATCAAGTTGGGAATGACATGCTATTCAAAAAAACCTGTTTGTCATTCCCTTGAAAAAGGGAATCCAGGCTAATAAAACTAAAGCTGTTAATACCAATCTTTAGCTAGATCTTGCCAATCTTTATTATCTTCTTCTATTAATTTTAGTTTCCAAGCCCTGTTCCACTTTTTTAATCGTTTTTCTCTTAAAATTGCATCATTAATATTTTGAAAAGTTTCAAAATACACCAAGTTATGCACTCCATATTTAGAGGTAAATTTACTTCCAAATCCTACCTTATGTTCATAAACTCTTCTTTCTAAATCATTGGTTACACCAATATACAATGTTCCATTTCTTTGACTTGAAAGGATATAAACATAAAATTGATAAAAGTTTTTCATAGCTTAATTATTTTGTAATTTTATGGATTCCCACTTTCGTGAGAATGACAGACTACTCTATTTCTAAAGAAGTAAACTCAAAAGAATTCCCATCAAACAAACCTTTGTCAGACAATTTTAAAGACGGAATTACCAACAACGCCATAAATGATAAACTCATATAAGGCGCTCTTAATTGGCTGCCCATTTCTTTAGCCATTTTATCCAATTCTGCATAAGCTTCACCAATTTCTTTAGCGGGTTTATCAGACATAATCCCTGCAACTGGTAAGGAAACTATTTTTTCTTTGGATGATGTTACAGCACAAACTCCACCTCTATTGTCAATGATTAAATTTACTGCTTTGCAAATCATTTCGTCAGAAACTCCTATTGCAATTATGTTATGAGAATCATGACCAACAGAACTTGCAATGGCCCCTTCTTTTAATCCAAAATTTTTGATAAATGCTATAGATGGTTCAGCGTTCTTATAACGATTTACAACCGTCATTTTTAAAACGTCAGTCTTAGTATTCGAAACTAAATTGCCATTTTCAATTAAAGATTTTGCTTCTATTTTATTGGTTACCAACTCACCATCTAAAGCTTCAATAACCTTTATTTTTTTTGCTGATGATTCAAATCTAAAATCTGTAACTTTCTTTTTATCCGTATTAAAATTGTTTACTACTTCAAAGTCAACATCATTTACAAATGAGTTTCCATTTTTGGCAACCAATTCACCATTGATGTAGGTTTCTAAAACGTTGAATTTCTCTAAACTATCAACCACAACAAAATCAGCAAAATCATCTTTTTGAAGTAAACCAACATCTAAATTATAGTGTTTTACAGGATTGATACAAGCTGCTTGCAACACTTTAAAAACGTCAATTCCTTTTGCAACAGCGCGTTCACACAATTGATTGATATGCCCTAACAACAAATCATCTGGATGTTTATCATCTGAGCAAAACATCATATGCTCATAATTATCTGGCAACAAATCAATTAAAGCTTCAAAATTTTTAGCAGCAGAACCTTCTCTAATAATTACTTTCATTCCTTTTTCTAGTTTCTCTTTAGCTTCATCAAAAGAAAAACATTCGTGATCTGTAGAAATACCCGCAGCAATATATTTTGTAGCATCATCGCCTCTTAAACCTGGTGCGTGACCATCAATGGGTTTGTTATTATTTTTTGCATAATGAATTTTCTTTAAAACTTCTTCATCATCAAATAAAACGCCTGGGTAATTCATCATTTCTGCCAAATATGTAATGTCTGGGTTCTCCATCATTACTTTGATATCTTCAGAATCTATAATAGCTCCTGCACTTTCAAAAGAAGTTGCTGGCACACAACTTGGTGCTCCAAAATTGAATTTTAAAGGAACTTTTTTTCCATTTTCAATCATAAAATCAACACCTTTTACCCCTAAAACATTGGCTATTTCATGTGGATCTGAAACTGTAGCAACTGTACCATGTGTAACTGCAATTTTTGCAAATTCACTTGGCACCAACATTGAGCTTTCTATGTGAATGTGTGCATCTACAAAACCAGGTAGAATAAAGTTTTGGTTATTATGATTTACTTCTCGAATTTCTATGATTTTATCATTTTTAACGACAACTTCACCTTTAAAAATTCGCTTGTTTTGGATATCAACAATTTTTCCTTGAATTATCATTTTTAATCGCTTTTACACAAAACTAAATAATAAAATGACAGTTAGAGTTGTTTTGAGTGACGAAAAATAGTATTACGAATTTTTTATCCTTTTTTATTGAGATTTTTCGATTATAAAATTTATTTCATAAAATGTTTTATTTTTGATTATGGATAAAAAACTACTTTTTGAAAAATTTAAAAATTGGTCAGCAAACCATACATTTTCTCTAGCTGATTTATTTCCAGAAATTAATAAAACTAAAGCTTATCATATCGATTTAAGTACTAAAAACAAGACTGTAAAATCTGAAGCTGAATTTAATAACCCACATTTTTTTAGCAACCAATTGCGTAAAATCCAAAAGAAAAATCCTACCCAAATTATTACTGGTGGCTACCTAGAACAACGTGCATTATACACTTCTGATATTTACAATGCTCAAAATTCTTTAGAAAAAAGAAATATTCACTTGGGTGTTGATTTTTGGTTGCCAGAAAACACACCTGTTCATGCTTTATTTAAAGGTGAAGTTGTTTGTGCTGTACATCAAAAATCTTATAAAGGTTATGGAGGTTTTATCATTGTAAAACATCAAGTTGATGCTATAGAATTTTACTCTTTATATGGACATCTTTCTAAAGAGAGTGTGGAAAAACATCATAGGAAATCACTGATTGAAAAAGGAAGTCGAATTGGATTTTTAGGAAATTATGAAGAAAATGGAGCTTGGGTACCTCATTTACATTTTCAAATTATGCTCTCTTTATTAGATTATAAAAATGATTTTCCTGGAGTTGCTTTAAAAAGTGAAATTGAGTTTTGGAAAACGATTTGTCCTAATCCGAATTTGTTGTTTAAACTTTCTTCATTTTAAAGTACTAAACAGGAATTTCAAAGATTTTCAGTGATTTTTATTTGTGAAAAATTATTTATCAATGAAAACCAGTAAAATCCGTATCAAAAAATATAAAATATAAGTCTTACATTTATAAAATATAATTCTCAATGCAACACATGATGTTTAAAAAATTAGTTTTACTATTCATATTCTTTTTTTCAATACAAATCAATTCGCAAGACAATAAAGAAACCACAAAAAAATGGGACGTTAACAATCCTCATGAAAATTGGCGATACAATTCATTTCAATTAGATACTGATGAAGGTACTTGGATGAATCTAGACGTTTCTCCTGATGGAAAAACCATTGTTTTTGATTTATTGGGTGATATTTATAAAATGCCAATTTCTGGAGGCACAACCACTATTTTACGTTCTGGTTTGGCTTATGAAGTACAACCAAGATTTAGCCCAAATGGAAAATACATTTCGTTTACAAGTGATGCTGAAGGTGGTAATAATATATGGGTAATGACTACTGATGGAAAAGATGCAAAATCAATTACCAAAGAAAAAATGAGATTGTTAAATAATGCTGTTTGGACACCAGATGGAAAATCTTTAGTGGCTAGAAAACACTATACTTCTCAACGTTCTGTTGGTGCAGGAGAAATGTGGCAATATCCACTTTCTGGAGCTGCTGGTTTGCGTTTAACAAAACGTAAAAATGACCAACAAGATGTAAATGACCCAACTATTTCTCCTGATGGAAAATACTTGTATTATGCAGAAGATATGTATCCTGGAGGAATGTTTTTATACAATAAAGACCCAAACAAACAGATTTATGTAATTAAACGTTATAATTTTGAAACTGGCGAAATTGAACAAATCACAGGTGGTCCTGGAGGAGCTGCAAGACCTGTAATTTCTAAAGATGGAAAGTTATTAGCTTTTGTAAAACGTGTACGTACAAAGTCGGTTTTATACATTCACGAATTAGCAACTGGAAAAGAATGGCCAATTTATGAGAATTTAAGTAAAGACCAGAGTGAAGCTTGGGCTGTTTTTGGAGTATATCCTCATTTTGCTTGGATGCCAAATAGTAAAGACATCGTTATTTGGGCACAAGGAAAAATTAATAGAATAAATATTGAGACCAAGCAAATTGCGAATATTCCTTTTGATGTAAATCAAGAAATAAAATTGGCAAAAACACATCGCGTAAAACGTAAAGTTTTTGAAGAAAAATTTACTTCAAAAATGATTAAAGATGTGCAAACTTCGCCAAACGATTCTACCATTGTGTTTACAGCTTTGGGTCATATTTACAAGAAAAAACTACCTGATGGAAAACCAACAAGAATAACAACATTATCTGATTTTGAAGCTGAACCACATTTTTCTTCGGATGGAAATTCGGTATTATTTGTAACTTGGAACGATGAAGAATTAGGAGCTATTTATAAAGTGAATTTAGATGGAACTAATCTGACAAAAATCACCAAAGAAAAAGGAATTTACAGAACCCCTGCTTTTAATAGTGATGATTCTAAAATTGTGTACAGAAAAGAAGCTGGAAATGGAGATCAAGGTTTTGATTATACCAAAAAAACTGGAATTTATATCGCCAATGCAGATGGAACTAATGCAAAATTAGTTTCTAAAAGTGGAGAATTCCCAAGTTTTTCTGCGGATGATGAACGAATTTTCTTTCAAACAGGTGGCTCATTTTTTGGAGGATTAACTAAGAAATTAAAAAGTATAGATTTAAATGGTAAAGAAGAACGCAGTCATTTTTCATCAAAATTAGCGAATCGTTTAGTACCAAGTCATGACAACAAGTTTATTGCTTTTATTCACCTACATAAATTATATGTAGCTCCTTTTGTAATGAATGGTAGTGAAATTAATTTAGATACAAATACTACATCTTTTCATGTAGAAAGTCTGTCAAATGATGCAGGAATTAACTTGCACTGGTCTGCAAATAACAAAAACGTGTATTGGACTTTAGGAGATGAATATTCATCAAAATCAATTGTAAATAACACCACAAACCCATTTGCAAAAACCAATTTAGCTAAAAAAGATGTAACTACAATTAAAATTAATCTAACTTCAAAATCAGATGTTCCTGAAGGTAGCATTGCTTTTAAAAATGCCAGAATTATTACAATGAATGGCAATCAAGTTATTGAGGATGGAACTATTGTTATCAACAAAAATAAGATTGAAAAAATTGGTAAAACCAACGATATTGATATTCCTTCAGATGCAAAAGTATATAAAATGTTGGGCAAAACAATTATGCCTGGAATTGTAGATGTTCACGCGCATGTTGGTGCTTTTAGAAACGGATTAAGTACTCAAAAACATTGGCACTGTTATGCGAATTTAGCTTTTGGTGTTACCACTTCTCATGACCCTTCTGTGCATACAGCAGCTGCATTTACTTTAGAAGAATTGCAAAAAAGCGGACAATTAGTAGGACCTAGAATGTTCTCTACAGGTTTTATTTTATATGGTGCAGAGGGCGATTTTAAAGCAGTTGTAAATAATTTAGATGATGCACGTTTTGCAGTTGCAAGAACTAAGGCTTTTGGAGCAAAATCGATTAAAAGTTACAATCAACCAAGAAGAGAACAGCGTCAACAAATTATGCAAGCTGCAATAGAATTGGGTGTGAATGTTGTACCAGAAGGAGGTTCTAATTTCTATTCAAACATGTCTATGATTTTTGATGGGCACACAGGAATTGAACACAACATTCCTGTAAACCCTGTATATAAAGATGTGTTATCTCTTTGGAAAAATAGTAAGACAGGCTACACTCCTACTCTTATTGTGAATTATGGAGGTATGAATGGAGAAATGGAATGGTATCAAAAAACCAATGTTTGGGAGAATAAAACCTTATTAAAATATACGCCTAGATATGTTGTTGACACACGTTCTAGACACAGAATTAAGATTCCTGAAGAGGAATATAAAAACGGACATATTTTAACTTCTGAAACTGTAACTGCTTTAGCCAAAGAAGGTGTAAAAGTGAATTTAGGTGCACATGGACAATTACAAGGTTTGGGTGCACACTGGGAATTATGGATGTTACAACAAGGTGGTTTAAGTAATCATGAAGCGTTAAAAGCGGCTACTATAAATGGCGCAGATTATATTGGAATGGCTGATGAAATTGGTTCTTTAGAAAAAGGGAAATTAGCAGATTTAATCATTCTGGAAAATAATCCTTTAGAAGATATTAAAAACTCAAATTCGGTGATTTACACAATGGTAAATGGTCGTTTGTATGATGTTGATACCATGAATGAAATTGGTAATTACGACAACAAAAGAAGTAAATTCTATTTTGAAATGGAAGGTTACAATCAAGGAGTTCCTATAAATCTAAAAACGAATAGTTTTATGACCCCTGCTTGTAGTTGTCATTAGTACATTTTGAATGTTGTGTCATTCCCTTGAAAATGGGATTCCAATGATTACTAATGATCTGGATTTCCTTTTTCAAGGAAATGACATTTATTTTGGATAAATAACCTCATCCAAAGCAATATCAAACTCATTAAGATCAGAAATTCTAAGAATCGGTTTAAAGAAATTTAAACCTATTTTTTTTACATCTTTTCTACAATTGACTAAAAAACGATCATAAAAACCTTTGCCATAACCAATTCTATAATTTTGTTCATCAGAAATTAAAAGCGGAACAAAAACTAAATCTAATACTGTTTCTGAAACTGGTTTTGCATTTTTTGGTTCTGGAATTCCGTATTTGTTAAGTTCTATTTGAGTGTCTTTTTCAAGATAAAAATGAGTTAATGTATTATTTGTAAAATCACTTTTAGAAACTACTATTTTTTTATTTTGATTTCTAAAATAATCAATAATAGGTTTTGTGTCAATCTCTTTAAACTTTTCTAAAGTCAAAAAAATATGAATGGTTTTTAACCTAGAAATATCCAAATCATAAATTTGAGTGTAGATATTTTCTTGAAACTGACGAATTTCATCCGAAGATAAATTTTGTCTTTTTTGTTTGTATATTTTTCTGAGTTCGGCTTTTTTCATTTTACAAATTCGCTAATTCCGTTTTTGCTTTTTTGGTTAAACCTTGCACAACCAAATCATAAGAATGATTGATTAATTCGTAAACCAAATCATCAGAAACATCGGCTGTATTAATTTTCACAGTGTTCCAATGTTTTTTATTCATATGGAAACCTGGGTAAACACCTTCATATTCCGCACGTAATTCTAAAGCCTTTGCTGGATTACATTTTAGGTTTATTTTGTGCTCGCCATTTTCCCAATGGTTTAAACCAACCAATGCAAACATTTTGTTCATCACTTTAAAAACTAAAGTAACCTCATCAAAAGGAAAATGTTCTGTAACTCCTTTTTTAGTAATGCAAAAATCTCGTAATTCTTCTATGTGCATTTTAGTTGTTGGTTTTAAAAAAGTATCTTTATAAGCCAAATCTACAATTAATTTTATAATGGAGAAGGAATTTTTAAAACAGACATCATTGATTAGTTATTCTAAAAATAATTATCAAAAAAATACATATGATGCTATTTCTGATATCATTTTATCGAACAAAACACCTTCAACAGAATGGATAAATACTTATGGAAATAAGTATTCAGAAATTTTTAAAACCATTGTAAATCAGAATAATTTAGATGATTTTTTAATAAAATTATTTATGGATGAAGAGCATTCTAATAAAGTAATTTTATTAGATGATTTGGTTTTTGTTTCTACCCGAGTTTTAATTACAAAAAGTGAAACTTTAGAATCTGAACAAATGCTTTTTGTAGTTTCTTCTAGTTATTTATGGAGTATTCAAGAAAAAGAAGGCGATTATTTTGATTGGATTCGTGAACGTTTAGAGGCCAATAAAGGTATTGTTAGAAAGAAAAAAACAGATTATTTACTGTTTTTGATTTTGGAATCTATTGTGGATAATTATCAAGAAACGTATCAAAAAAATGCTGAATTAAGTGCAGATAAATTAAACTCAACTCAGATAAAACCAACTCCAGAGTTTACAGCTGTTGTTGAAAAAAGGAAACAAGAATTATTCAATTTTAAGAAAGCTACAATGAGTTTAAGGGATACTATTGTTAAGCTAGAAAAAATTGAAATTAAAAATTTTGATGTCAAATATTTTAGTGAATTAAAAGAACAATCTAATAATTTAATTTCGAATATAGATTTTGAATTGCAAGAGTTAGAAAGTAAAATAAATTTGATTTTTAGTATTCAAGGTCATCGTTTAAATGAAGTTATGAAAACGCTTACCATACTTTCTGTAATTTTTATTCCGCTTACTTTTTTAGCAGGAATTTATGGAATGAATTTTACGAACATCCCAGAACTCAATTGGAAATATGGTTACTTTATTTTACTTGGAATTATGGTTTTGATTGCTTTTATTGCTGTTTGGTATTTTAAACGTAAAAAGTGGTTTTAATAGATGTGTATTAATTTTTATGATTACAATACTGTCATTTAAAAAAACATTAAGCTAATTTTAATTTTCCTTTTTTAGGGTAATGGTGCCAAAAATGGTTGGTAATTTTCATAAAATTATTAATTATATTATAGGCATTAATCTGAAGAGGATAT
>CBFIFR010000010.1:0-73126 GCA_965661915.1 Polaribacter sp.
TTATCTATTGCTTAAAGAACGTTGCAGAAACTGTATTCGTATTTCCAACATTGTCTGAAACTACAAGTTTAAAGATATGTTTGTTACCCACCAATTTTTTATCATTAAAATTATAGGTTAAGATGCCTCTTTTATGATTGTATTGCATTAAAACCCATTCGTTATCAATTGTGGCTCTCCAGTTTTTAATACCAGAACCAACATCACTTATTTTTACTTTTAACGTTTTAGAGTTGTTAAGGGATTGATTGTCTTTAAAATACAATAATCTAATTTTTGGCTTTTGTTTATCAAATTTTAGTGTGTAGTTTCCTAAAGTTTTAGTGGTGGTATAAAATGTACGCTCTTTTTTTCTTGTATAGTAATATCTTGGGTATTTAGGGTATTCTAAATTAGCAATATATAGCTGTTCTTTTTCATCATCAGAATATTTTGAAACATCAAAAGTAAGTGTAAAATTTTTATCTAAAGGTACTGTAGGTGTGTGTATTTTAGCAATATTATCCTCAACTTTAAAATCAAGATATAAATCATTGTAAAATGTGTTTTTTGGGAAAGCAATGGTAACTCCGTCTTTAGTAAATTTATTAAACTTTTTTCGATCAATTTTATAACCAGTAGTATCTTTTTGAGCGGTAAAAATGGCATTACTCTCTTTACCAGCAATTGGAATGGTAACAGAACTAGTATTACCTTCAAAATCTTTAGCTACGATTTCCACAGTATAGTTCATGCCTTTTTGAACGTTTATTTTTCCATTATTAATTAATTTATAATAAGTAGTAAGTCTGTTAGCAGTTTCTTTATATGTTTTTTGATAGCGTTTCTTGTACTTTTTATAATGTTCATAATCAATATGTAAATTCAAAAATTTACTTTCAGCAAAAGAAAATGTTTCTACATCATGATAATAAAAACGTTTCCCATTCAAAAACATAGCTAAACTATAAATTCCGTTTTTATTAGGCATCCCATTAAATCTGTCATAAACACTAACACCAAAACCAATAGTGGCACTTGCAGTAATTCTATCAGCCATATATTTTCCATTTCCTTTATTTTTAATAGGAATTTGAAAACTTTTTTTTTGCTGATTGATTCTTGCATCATTAGATAACGCATAAGCTTTTAAAGATTGAAAAGTAGGTGCTTTTGTGTCTTTTACTTTAATACCAAATAATAAAGGATTGATTACTTTTTCGGTTTTTGAATCACGAATTTCAAAATGTAAATGTGGACCACCAGAACCACCAGTATCACCAGAAAATGCAATTACATCTCCTTTTTGTACCGGAAATGTATCTTCTTTAAAAAACAGATTACCTGTTTCATAATCTTCTTTTTTGTATTGAATTTTTTTGACATAGTCGTCTATTTCATCATTAAACCTTTTCAAATGTCCGTACACAGTTGTAAATCCATTTGGGTGGGTAATATAAATGGCTTTTCCGTAACCAAATTGTTGTACTTTTATTCGAGATATATAACCATCTGCAGCTGCAAAAACTTCTAAGCCTTGTTTGCCTTGAGTTTTAATGTCTAAGCCTGCATGAAAATGATTACTACGTAACTCACCAAAAGAACCCGATAAAAAAATAGGAATATCTAAAGGTTTTCTAAAATAATCTTTAGGATAGTTGGTTTGTGATAAACTTATGAAATGAAATAGTGTAAATAGGAATAAAAATAGGCGTTTCAAAAGGCAATAATTTTAATACAAAAATAGTAAAAATCATTCTTTTTGTAATTTGTTTACTTTCAGTGCATTAGTAAAAAAGCTTTAAAATGTTGTAAAATTTAAAACAGAATGTTAACTTTGTAGAGATAGTTTATTCTAAATAGTACTATGAGTAAAACACTAGAAGCAATTCATTTACTAGAAAAAACGTTGAAAAACTTACTTTCTAAGTATCAGTTTTTAAAAAAAGAAAACCAGATATTGCTTCAAAATAATACAGATTTACAAAAGCAACTATTAGAAACAAAGCAAAATTTAGCCAATCAAAAAAAAGAATATGATTTGCTAAAAATTGCAAAAACTATTGAAGGCAGTAGTTCAAATACAAAAGATACAAAACTGAAAATAAATTCATTAATTAGAGAAATTGATAAATGTATAGTTCAGTTACAAGAATAAAGTTCTTTTAAATTGTGAGTCAAAAATTAAAGATTAACGTAGTAATTGCAGGCAGATCATACCCTTTAAGTGTAAATAATATTAAAGAGGAAGAGGGTATGCGTAAAGCTGCAAATGCTATTAACCAATTGATTGCTAAATTTGAGCAAAATTATGCAGTAAGCGACAAACAAGATGTTTTAGCGATGGCTGCATTACAATTTGCAGCAAAATTAGAAATATTATCTTTACAAAAAACAGACAAAACAACAGAAGAAATACAAAAATTAAATGAGCTTACCCAATTGGTAAGCAATCATTTAGAGTAAAGTTCATTAAAATACAGTAACAACACACTGCCTACGTTAGTAATTGTTTATTAAACTCAACACTATTCTATTATGAAGGATGAGTCTTAACTACTAAAGCACGCCTATTGTGCCGAATTTATTTCAGTATAAATCAGTATATAATTGGATCCTTGAACAGTTAGTTAGTCCTATAAATGTCATTATGGAGTTTAAAAACCGAAGCTAATGTAGGCTTTTTTTATATATAAATTTTAATTATGGATGATATGATACTACCCATTGTTGTGGGAGTTTTAATAGGGATTGCAATAGGATTTGTAATCTCTAAAATGATAGAAAAATCAAAAGGAACCAAATTTCTTAATGAAACTAAAAAAGAAGCAGCTACTATATTAAAGGAAGCAAAAATTGATGCAGAATCAGTTAAAAAAGATAAAATTTTACAAGCTAAAGAAAAATTTATCGAACTTAAATCTGAACATGAAAAAGTAATTTTAGCAAGAGAAAAAAAGATTTCTGATGTAGAAAAAAGAATTAGAGATAGAGAATCTAAGGCAGCATCTGAAGTTGATAAAAACAAGCGTTTAAATAAATCTTTACAACAAAAAGAAAAAGATTATGATTTTAAATTAGATTTTTTAGAGAAAAAAGAAGACGATTTAAACAAAATGCACAAACGTCATGTAGATATGCTCGAACAAATTTCTGGCTTATCTGCAGAGGAAGCTAAAAAAGAATTAGTAGCATCGTTAAAAGATGAAGCTAAGGCTGAATCTATGGCATTTGTACAAACATCTATAGAAGAAGCTAAATTAACAGCAGAGCAAGAGGCTAGAAAAATAGTTTTAGGAACTATTCAAAGAGTAGGTGTAGAACAGGCAGTAGAGAATTGTGTGTCTGTTTTTAATTTAGAGTCTGATGATGTTAAGGGTAGAATTATTGGTAGAGAAGGACGTAATATTAGAGCTTTAGAAGCAGCAACAGGTGTAGAAATTATTGTTGATGATACTCCAGAAGCTATTATTTTATCTTGTTTTGATTCTGTACGTAGAGAAATTGCTCGTTTATCAATGCATAAATTAGTAACTGATGGTAGAATTCATCCAGCCAGAATTGAAGAAATCGTTAAGAAAACTGAAAAGCAAATAACACAAGAAATTATAGAGGTTGGTAAAAGAACTGTTATAGATTTAGGTATTCACGGTTTACACCCAGAATTGATTAAAGCTGTTGGTAGAATGAAATATCGTTCTTCTTACGGACAAAATTTACTACAGCACTCTAGAGAAGTAGCCAATCTTTGTGGCATTATGGCTGCAGAAATGGGGATTAATGCAAAATTAGCTAAACGTGCTGGTTTATTGCATGATATTGGTAAAGTACCAGAAGCTGAAAGCGAGTTACCTCATGCTTTATTAGGAATGCAATGGGCTGAAAAATTTGGTGAAAAAGACGAAGTTTGCAACGCAATTGGTGCGCACCATGATGAAATAGAAATGAAGAGTTTATTATCTCCAATTGTTCAAGTTTGTGATGCTATTTCAGGAGCAAGACCAGGAGCAAGACGTCAAGTTTTAGATTCTTATATACAACGTTTAAAAGATTTAGAAGCAATTGCTTTTGGGTTTAATGGAGTACAAAAAGCGTATGCAATTCAGGCTGGTCGTGAATTGAGGGTTATGGTTGAAAGTACCAAAGTTAACGACACTAAAGCCTCTGAATTATCATTTAATATTTCTCAAAAAATTCAAAATGACATGACGTATCCAGGTCAGGTAAAAGTTACTGTTATTAGAGAAACTAGAGCTGTTAATGTGGCTAAGTAGTTGGCTCTACTATCTCCTGCAAAGTAGGAGAAAATCTTTATAAAATTATCTTAAAAATCTCGCTAATTTAAGTGAGATTTTTTTGTTTTAAATACAGCAATAAGAATTTTCACAAGAGTAAGAGATCCTTCACTTTAGCAAGGTTAGAATTGGTTTTTAGTTTAGGCTTCTTCTTGGATGAAAAGTTTCAACAACTTCTTTTAAATAAGTACGATCTAAGTGTACATAGACCTCTGTAGTTGTAATACTTTCATGCCCTAACATTTGTTGAATTGCTCTTAAATCAGCACCATTTTTTAATAAATGCGTTGCAAAAGAATGACGTAAGGTATGTGGACTGATATTTTTTTTCAAATTGATTTTTACAGCTAAATTCTTTAAAATGGTAAATATCATTTGTCTGGTTAATCCTTTCCCACGTCTATTTAAAAACAAGGTATCTTCAAAACCTTTTTGGGGTTTTAAATGACAACGAATTTCATCAATGTAAACACATATATATTGCTGTGCATTGTAATGAATGGGGACAAAACGCTCTTTATTTCCTTTTCCTGTTACTTTTATAAAACCTTCATCAAAAAATAAATCTGATATTTTTAAAGTGATGAGCTCACTAACACGTAAACCACAACTATACATAGTTTCAATAATTGTTCTGTTTCGTTCACCTTGCGTATGGCTTAAATCTATGGCAGCAATTAAATTGTTTATTTCTTCTTCAGATAAGGTATTTGGCAATTTTCTTCCAATTTTTGGAGTTTCAATTAAATCTGTAGGATTGGTTTCTCTGTAATCTTCAAAAACTAAATAGTCAAAAAAACTGCGTAAACCAGATATAATTCGAGATTGGCTTCGTGGGTTTATTGTTTTCGCAATTTTATAAATAAATTGTTGAATCGTATTTTCATCAATAGAAATTGGAGAAAGGCTCATATCATTTTCTACCAAAAAGAAAGTCAATTTTTCTAAATCTCTAGTATAACTCTCTATGGTATTTATAGCCAATCCACGTTCTATTTTTAGATAGGTTTGATAGTCTTTAATTGCGTTTTGCCATTTCATTTGCTAAAAATAAAGTTTATATTTACAACTTAAAATGTTTTATGAGACTAATCATTATTAATGGCCCAAATTTAAATTTATTAGGAAAGCGAGAACCTGAAATTTATGGTTCTGAATCATTTGAAGATTTTTTTAGACAATTACAACTAAAATTCAAAAATGTTGAATTGACGTATTATCAATCAAATATTGAAGGTGAAATAATTGATAAATTACATGAAGTTGGCTTCGATTATGATGGTATTGTTTTAAACGCAGCTGCGTACACACATACTTCTGTTGGTATTGGTGATGCTGTAAAAGGGATTAATACGCCTGTTGTAGAATTGCATATTTCTAACGTTCATGCACGTGAAGAATTTAGACACCATAGTTACATTGCTCCTGCAGCAAAAGGAGTTTTATTTGGTTTTGGTTTAAAAGGATATGAATTAGCAATTCAAAGTTTTTTATAAAACACTACAAAACTAAAATGTAGAAGAAGTAAAAGTGCTATTCTTTTATTTAATTATTGTAAATTCTTATCAACTTCTCGTTTTAATATCCAAACTGTAATCACAGTTGATAAAAAATCAGCAATAGGAAAAGACCACCAAACACCAGCAACTCCATAATATTTGGGCAAAATATAAGCTAAGGGAATTAAGAAAATTCCTTGTTTTAATAGTGTTAAAAATAAAGCTGGAATCGATTTTCCTGCTGCCTGAAAATAAGCAGAACCAATTAATTGCATCGTTACAATTGGTGTGGCTAAGAATACAATAATCATTGCATTTGGGGTTTGTGAAAGTAGTGTAGAATCATTAGTGAAAATCCAAATAATTTCTTCTTTCAAAAATAAGATACCAACAAAAATAATTGTACCCAAACCAGAACCAAAATAAATAGATTTCTTAATTGTATCTTTAATTCGTTGGTTCTTTGCGGCTCCAATATTAAAACCGGCAACAGGTAAAAAACCTTGAGAAACCCCTAAAACAGGTGATAATGCAAACATCATTACTCTATTTATAATTCCGAATATAGAAATAGAAATTTCTCCTCCGTATGTAAAAAGTGAGTAATTTAACACAATCATTAAAATACTAATAGCACCTTGCCTAACTACAGAAACGCCTCCTAATTCTATAATTTCTCTTACAATTTTACCATCTAAAGCAAAGTTTTTAGGAATAATTTTCAACTCACTTTTAGACGAAAGAAAGAAGTATAAAATAAAAATACCACAGCTAGCAAAAGATAAGGATGTGGCTAAACCAGCACCTGTCATACCCCATCCAAAAAATTTTATAAAAATGATATCTAAAACAATGTTTAACACAGCAGGAATTATCATGGCATACATTGCAAATCTTGGTTTTCCTTCTGCTCTAATTACTGGGTTTCCCATCATTGCAAAGGCTAAGAAAGGAACTCCATAAATAATTACTGCAAAATAATCTGAAGCAATAGGTAAAATAGCACCTTTAGCCCCAAATAAATTTAGAATAGGTACACTAAAAAAGTTACCTAAAAGAACAAAAATAGTGGCTAATATAAGCGTTAAACAAATCTGATTACCAAAAGTTAAGAATGCCTTTTCAGAGTTCTCAGCACCTAAAGCTCTAGAAATGATAGAACTTCCTCCAATACCAATTCCCATACCTAAAGAAGATATTAAAAACGCAATAGGCAATACTACAGTAATGGCTGCAATTGCCAATACACCTATCCATTGGCCAACAAAAATAGTGTCTACAATCATATTTATAGACATCACCAAAATACCAATTGTGGCAGGAACTGCTTGTTTTATTAAGAGTTTACCAATTTTTTCTGTACCTAATTCGTTTGCTAATTGTGCCATAAGAGGCTGCAAATATCAGTATAAATATGTCCATTTAAAGAAATCTATCATCAATAATTATTATACAAATATTAAAATCTTTAAGTTTGCCAAAAGGGATAAAATGCAACAGGTTTTTACCCTCACAATTACAGTTTCTAATGAAGATATAGACAATTTACAACACGTTAATAATTTGGTTTATGTAAAGTGGATGGATAAAATTGCAACCAAACATTGGAATTTTTTAACCAAAGACAACCCTTTACCACAATATGTTTGGGTAGTAATGAGACATGAAATTGACTATTTAAAACAAGCCACTTTAGGTGATGAAATTACTGTAAAAACTTGGGTAGGGGAAACCAAAGGAATCACCTCCGTGCGTTTTATGGAATTTTATAAAAGTGATGTTTTGTTGGTAAAAGCCAAAACAACTTGGGCAATGTTAAATGCTAAAACCTATAAACCTGTTCGAATTAGAGAGGATGTTTTAAAAGTATTATTACCTGAAAAATAGTATAAATTTTATTTTTAAGATATTTAGACTATGATATGCTTAGTTTTCAAGTACTCTTCTAAGTCTTTTTTTAATTTATAATAGGTTTTTAATTTTTTCTCAATAATATCTTCTTTTGAAAGTGGTTCTTTTAATGTTTTAGGAGGTTCAAAATCATCTGTTATCACTTGCAACTCTATTTTATCTCCATTTTGTAAATCTCCCATAAACCATTTAGCACGTTGTTGTGTATCAGAATTTAAACCGCTTACAAAAATATAGAGTTCATTTCTATTTTGTTATTCAGAGTAGAATTCTTTTAAAGCCGTGGTTAATATCCGTTATTCACCTTTTTTTGTTTGTTAATTTTTTTGCTTTTAAGGCACTAAGCAAAAAGTTGAGAAACTCTTTTGTTATAATTGGGTTTCTCAACTTTATTGTATTTAATTACTTCTTTTACTTATAATTTTTAATGATACCATCAACAGTTTCATTAAAGCGATACATTTTAAAATCCTCATCAATTACTTCTCCATTTTTAGCAATAACAACGTATTTTGGAATTCCATTAAATTTAAATAGCTGACGTAAATAATTAAAATCATCAACAGGTACTCTGTAAGTATTAACGAGTTCTTGACTTTTAATAAATTTTAAATAAAATCTCTCTGGTGATTGATTAGTAGTCGTAATAAATACAAAATCAATATCAGGGTTGTTTTTATAATCAGCTCTAATTTCTTTCATCTTTTTTATGGAACCTACACATGGCCCACAAGTTGTTGCCCAAAAATCTACAAATAGTATTTTGCCTTTGTGTGCTTTAATAATATCATTAAAAATAGCTGTTGGTTTTCCTTTAGGAAGTTTAGTTGTTTTAGCTTTTAAGGTGAGACTTTTATTACCAGATTTTTCCGATTCGTTTTGAACAATTTGTTCAACAACTGGAAATTTTTTATTGACTATTCTTTCCCCTTGCGCAATTAAAAAAGGCTCATCAATGGTTTTCTTTAGTTCGCCCCAATATTTTCTTGCATTCTCACTATCTGATCTATCAATTTCATACTTTAAGGCTCTAATTTTAATTATATCCTGTACAATGTTTTTGTCTAAATGATATACGTTTTTTACAACAGAATCTCGCAAACGCCACTTTTCCATGGTAGTTTCTGTAATATCAGCATTTCGCTTATCCACTAAAGGTTGTATATATTTTGCATTATAGGCTTTAGTTGCGTCTAAATAAGGTTTGCTATATTTTTTTTGATATTTTTTATATTCATCATAAGATTTAAACTTCATGGTTCTAGCTTTTTCTTGAAGTTTTTTATCATTTTCAGAAAGTTCAATTTTATTTTTTTCTAAATATTCTAAAAAATTTATTTCAGGATCAATTTTAGAATATTTATGTTTGGCATAAACAAGAATAGGCTTGCTAAATTCAAACCGATTCACAAATATTTTAAATCGATTTGGCACCAATAATCCCTTATTGTTAAAGTCAATATCCTTTAAGAAATTGTAATACTCATTCGTTACCGGTGTTTGTAAATTTGCAAATAGTTCGTTTTGTTTAGCCTCACGTTCTCGGCTACTTACAAAATCGAATAAGTGCGTTGCATATTCTGTAACTAAAGTATTTTCTAATACTTGTTTTGTTTTATAATTTACATTATTATTTTTAGTGTAGTTATCTAGTAACTTTTTGTGGGATGTAAAGGTTGAATCTTGTGCTGCTTTAAATTCTTCTGGAGTTAGAGTTTTTACTTTTTCTCTAAAACTTCTATAATCAAAATCATCAACCTTAAAATTCATTAAATGTTTATTGATTTCAGCTAAAGGACCTTTAAAAACTGTATTTTTAAATTTATAACGATAAGAACGAGTAAATCTAGAAATCGCATTATTTCTAAAATCTTTAGCATCTAAAATAAGTGCAAGCGTTTGTCCTGGTTCTAAATAATAACTTATGTTAGCTTTATTGATACTTATATAATTGGTTTCTGGATGCACTAAAGGCAATTCTGCTTCAAAACGACCATCTTCAAAAACTTCAACAACAATAGGGTAATCTTCTCGAGTAATATTATTACTTTGATATACAACACCTGTGTTATACTTTAACCTTCTATCATATTCTTTAATATACCCAATGATTTTTGCCTTTTTTGGATTGAAAAATTGTTTTGAATTAAAATCTTTAATAGGGCTTTCTGTAACTTTATTGAGTTCTTTTTCTATCCATTTATTTACGTATTTTGGTATTTCTTTGGGTTTGTCACTTCTTTGTTTTTCTAAAGATATCCCATAAATAGCGTGTTTAAAATCTATTTTTTTTACCCCTTTATCTAAAGGAGGAAAAACCAATACAACTGTTTTTGTACCCGATTCTGGAATTACTATTTTTTCATTAAATTGATGATTTTCTATTTTAATAATTGGGTATTCTTTGCCAGTTTTGTAATCTTTTAAGAAATCATTTTTTCTAAATCTAATGTGCCAACCAGGAAAAATAGTTCCTTTAACATGGAGTCTCGTTTCTGTTTCTAAAAGTTCTATTTTATCCACATCATAAATACTAGATCTTTTTACTTCGTAAGCAGGTTTTTCTATTGTTTTTTGAGCAAAAAGTGATGTGCTTATTAATAGTGTAAGTAAGATTAGTGCTGTTTTTTTCATAGGTTTTAATTTTTATTTGTTAATTGTTTTTTTCCACTTAATTTTCCACTAAAATTCATTTTTGGGTTAGACCAAGTTCCGATTACAGAGTCTTTAGTAAAATTACCTTTGTAATAGCCTTTATGAGCAGGGCTTCCATATTCTGCTGTAAAAACACCATCATCATTCACTTTTCCTGTGAGTTCAAAAGTTAATTTAGAAAAGGGCGATTCTGCTTTTCCTGTTATCAAACCATTTTCATCAACTATAACGTTCCAATATCCTTTATCTTGTTTGCCATAATAAGTACCTTTCCATTCTCCTTGAAATTCAAATTTAGCACAAGAGCTTAATGTTATTCCGATTATTAAAGTTAAAATTAAAGTTAATTTTTTCATTAGTTTTAGTTTTTGATAAAATTTTTTTTGATTCAATACTTATTTATTTTTCTAAAAGAGTTTCTAATTTTTTTGTTAATTCTTCATATTCAGAATCTTTGAGTTCACCATAGATTTCAAATATTTTTCCTTTATTATCCAGTATATATGTCATTGGGTATGAGTTTATACCTAAAGCACTAATTTGTTTTTGAGAATCAGTTATATGTAAAAAATCGAATTCCTTTTTTTTAAGAAATTGATTAACTTTTGATTTGCTATCGAATGTAATCGCTATATAATTTAAATCATTTCCGAATTTAGTTTTCAACTTTTTAAAATGAGGTAATTCTTTAACACAAGGCACACAACCTGTAAACCAGAAATTTATAATTGTAGGTTTACCAATCAGTTGGTTTTCAGAAATGTTTTTCCCTTCTTTGTCATAAAATTCAGAAATATTAAATTTTTCTCCTTTGTTTTTTTCAAAACGAGCATAAGGATTGAATTTTTTATTATTCGCCTTTGCTTTAAAATATCCTTCTTGTTTAATATCAATAATTCGTATTATAGTGTCATTTTTAACAATGCTGTCAATCACTTTATATTCAAAATGTTGTTTTTCAATACCTTTTATAATTTTATCAAAAATTTCTTTTGAGATAATTTCACCTTGTTGCATTTTATATCTAATAACTGTTTGTGCAATTGTTAAATTTCCTATTAATAGAATTAAAACCAGTAGTATCTTTTTCATCTTATAATTTCATTTTTTTATTTAATTAAAAGTGTTTCTAATTTTTTTGTTAATTCTTCCGCATTTACATCTATGCCAATAATTTTTCCATTTTTATCAATTAAAACATTAGAATTATTAGAGTTTATAACTCCATATTTATCCCAAATGTTTTCATTAGAATTAACATCTATTAAGGTTAACCATTCTAGGTTTTCTTGTGCAATATTTTCTTTAATTCTTACTAATTTACGAGGACTGTTAGATTTTGAAATTCCAATAATTTGCAATCCTTTATTTTTGAATTTATGGTGAATAGGAATCAATTTTCTTGTAATTTCTTTACTTGTGCCAATTGTTGGATTCCAAAAAGCCAATAATGTTATTTTATTTTGTACAAGTTGTGATAATTGTATTGGTTTATCATTTTTTGAAGTTAGTAAAGCATCTACATAGCTATCGCCAGTTTCAACTTTGTTAAAATCTAGATACTCTTTATACCTTTCTAATCTTTGGGTATACAGATTATTCCAGTCATTGTTGTTTTCGGTTTTTGTAAAATCTACTGCTATAGTTTGATGTTTTATGGCTTGTTTGGTGTAGCCTAATTCAAACATTATTGCTGCATAAGTATCGTTTATATGTCCGTTTTTAGGTTGTATTTTAACACCAACTTGCGTCCATTTTTCTGCCAATTTTAACGCAGAAATATCGTTATGTTTTTTGTAATACATAAAAACATCCCAACCAATTGTGTTATAATCTGATGGATTTGTTACCATACCTGAAAAATAGGTTTTTGCTTTTTTAAGCAGATAATTCCAGTTTTCTGTAGATTTATTATCATAATAGATTTTTCTTGCTGCAAAAAAATCTATTCTATGTTCAGATATTTTTCTGTTTTTTTCTCTTTTTACTAAATATTCATCTTCATAGTTTTTAGAATCTATATGCAATGCTAAAATCGTCCCAAAGAGAAAAACTAAAAACCCGATTAGTAAATATGTGCTTTTTTTCATTTTAATCGTTGTTTTTTATTGATATGATTAGTTTTTGTAAATCAGTAGTGTTTAATTTTAACAATTGAATTCTTTCTATGAAGTAAGGTAATTCTTTATTGAAAAAAGTGTTTTTTTCATTGTCTAGAATTCTCATTATAGCGTCATCAGCAACAAAAAAACCAACACCTCTTTTATTTATTAAAATATTTTCGTTCTGTAAATACGTAAATGTTCTCATAACCGTATTTCTATTCACTTCTAATGCTACAGCCAAGTTTCTAACAGAAGGTGCTCTTTTTCCTTGTTCTAATTCTCCTTTTAAAATTTGATTACAGATGTTTTCTGCAATTTGGAGATAAATGCTTTTATGTGATTCAAACTCCATCTTATACTTGTTTTTCTTTTAATTTATAGTAGGTGAGAGGGAGTAAAAATAAACTTGAAAAAAGACCAATTGCATATACACAAACTTGATCTGTTCGTAGTCCGTTTTCTAAATACCGATGAAATATTTTAACATCAAAACCTCTTACTTCATTGGGTAACAAAAGATGTGATAAAATAACATTTACTAAAAAGATGGTAAAAGCAAAAATACCAAATACAACGATGGTTTTTAGAAGAACGTTTTTCTTAAAATGTACAGCATTAACTAAAAAATAGGATGCAAATGAAAGTATAGAAAGTACAATAACTGCTTTATCTATAAACTTCATTTTGAGCGAGAATAAATCAAGCAAAGAAAAGTTAGGTATTACGATATCTTTTTTTAAACTAAAGAGATTATAAGCCAAAGAAGCAAACTTAAAATTAGCCCAAAAAAGGACTATAAATACACTACTGAAGATAAGAATTCTGATAAAAAACTGGACTAAAAATTTTTCGAGGGTAGAAGCAGGTAGCAGTAAATAATGACTTGTGCTTTCTTTTTTTCTAAAAGCAGGAAAACTAGTGCTTACCACTAAAAATATTGCAATTAAATAGGAAATAAAAAAAGAAGCTTGATAGTCCGATTTTCTATAAAAATACGTTCTATCATTGTTTTCTAGTATTCTAAAGCTACTTCCAGAATCAATAAGAATAAGATCTAAAATGAATAAAACAATAATTAATACCCCAATAAATGTTAGATACTTTTTGGCATTAAAAAAGATGTCGAATTTTAAAAGTTTGTAAAACCGATTAAAATTAAAGGATTGTTGAAAATTCATAACTAAAAATTAAGTTCTGTATTGCTTACTACTGCATTAAAAAGTAGTTCTAAATCAATTTTTGTTTCTGTGTTGTTTTTTAGGGGTAACATCACCTTATACCCTTCTACACTTTTTTCTTTATAAATAATATCATCGAAGTTTGTTGTGTTTGCAACACTTTTAAACTGTATTTTTTCAGAAATACTATTGATGTCTTTATGAAGTGCAATTTTGCCATCATTCAGTATTACGATGTCATCAATTAAGTTTTCTATATCTTTTACTTGGTGTGTTGAGATAATCACCAATTGATTTTCATCAACAGAATTTACCAAAACTTTTCTAAAAACACTTTTTGAAGGAATATCTAAACCATTGGTTGGTTCGTCTAAAAATAAGTACTTGCAATTTGTAGAAAGTGCAAAGGCAATCATAAATTTTTTCTTTTGCCCAAAAGAAATTTGTTGAAGTTTATCAGTATCTTTAAGTTCAAACTCTTCTAAAATGTTTTGCATCTTAGATTTGTCAAAATTAGCGTAAAAAGAAGCGTATAAGTTTATATACTTTTTTAAAGTTAAATTAGGTTGATACATTTCTTCGGAAACAAAGTAAATTTCTCTTAAAAAATCTGGAGATCTATCAAAAGGAGTGTAGTTGTCTACATTAAAATCTCCTACATTTGGTTTTAATAAACCTGTTATTAATTTTAGTAAAGAAGTTTTTCCAGCTCCATTTTTACCAAACAAACCTATGATATTTCCACATTCTAAATTAAGAGTAAGATCTTTGAATAAAGGTTTGTTTTTATAATTGAATGTTATTTCTTTTGCACAAATCACGTTTATTGTATTAGTGTACTATTAAACTATGACACAAACATACAATTTTTTTCATTACAACAATTATATTTTCTTTTTTTATTTACAATTTGCATATTTCGTTTGCTAGAACTTTAATAAAAGTATCTTTGCAAAAAATAAAATACCATGTCAACATTTGCTGCATTAGGGATTCAAAAAGAATACATAAAATCAATTAAAGAAATAGGGATTGCTACACCAACAGAAATTCAAGAAAAAACAATTCCTATTTTATTAAAATCCAGAACCGATTTTATTGGTTTAGCGCAAACAGGAACTGGTAAAACTGCTGCTTTTGGATTGCCAGTATTACATCAAATTGATGCAGAAAATGATAATATTCAAGCCTTAATTCTATCACCTACAAGAGAGTTGGTGCAACAGATTAAAAAGCAACTCTTTAAGTTTACAAAATATACGGAAGATAAAATTTTTGTGGAAGCTGTTTTTGGTGGTGAAAAAATTGATAGACAAATAAATAATTTAAAAAGAACTACACATGTTGTTGTGGCTACTCCTGGTAGGTTAATCGATTTGATAGAAAGAGGTTCAGTAGATATTAGTCATGTTAAAACCGTAGTTTTAGATGAAGCAGATGAAATGTTAAGCATGGGTTTTAAACAAGATTTGAATAGAATCTTAAAGTTTACAACCAAGTCTGATCGAAAAACATGGTTGTTTTCTGCTACAATGCCAGATGAAATTAAGCGTATCGTAAAAACCTATATGGACTTAAATGCACCAAGAGTAGAAATTGATAGAAATGCTTTGGTAAATGCAAATATTAGACATCAATATGCTAAAACTACCTTAAAAGAAAAGACCGATGACATTATTACTTTCTTAGAAAAAAGAAATGCACAAAGAGGAATTATTTTTTGTAGAACCAAAGCTGGAGCACAAAATTTAGCGAAACAATTAATTGAAGAAGGATTTTCTACTGCTGCTTTAGAAGGAGATATGCAACAAAAAGAACGCGATAAAGTAATGCGTGCTTTTAAAAATGAAACGTTACAATACTTAATTTCCACAGATGTTTCTGCACGTGGAATTGATGTAAAAGGCTTAGAATTCGTAATTCATCATCAATTACCAGAACAATTAGAATATTACACACATAGAAGTGGAAGAACTGCCAGAGCTGGAAAAACAGGTACTTCTTTAGCATTTGTGTTGCCTTCAGAAATTGAGAAAATCCATCAGATTCAGAAAGAATTAAATATCAAGTTTACAGAAGTTAAGGTATAATAACATGGAACTTATTTATGTATTAGACATATTAGGTACTTTTGCTTTTGCCATTAGTGGTGCTTTAGTTGCTGCTGATAAAAAGTTCGATTTGTTTGGTGTACTCATTATTGCATTTGTAACTGCAGTAGGAGGAGGGATGTTACGTGATGTTCTAATTGATGCACATCCTATCAATTGGATTGGAGATTTGAATTATTTATGGACAATACTTAGTGCAGTTGTGGTAACTTTTTTATTTAAAAGCAAAATACTACCCTTGTATAAAACTCACTTTTTATTTGATACTGTGGGTATTAGTGTATTTACTTTACTAGGTTTACAAAAAGGGTTATTATTTGATTTACACCCAATAGTAGCTTTAATTATGGGCATGATTTCTGCAGTTTTTGGTGGAGTTTTAAGAGATGTTCTCACCAATAAAATTCCGCTAATTTTTGAGAAAGAAATCTATGCGTCTGCTTGTTTAGCAGGTGGAATTACCTATTTAGTATTGTCTTATTTTCAGATTTCAGAAGATGTAATTTTTATAATTGCAGCATCAGTAATAATTAGTGTGCGATTAATTGCCGTAAAATTTCACTTACAATTGCCTAGAATTAAAGATGATTTGTTTGGTAGCTAATTTATCAATTATAAAAAGTTAAGAAACCTCAAAAAAATCTATTTTATAAGGTTTCTCAACAGTATTTCATTTTTTTGGAATGATAAAGTAGTATTGATACTATTTTATTTAACATCTTTTAAGAGTTCTCTAATAGAACGTAACAATTGTTCGTCAATGCCATTATCAACTTTTCCAGGCATATTTTTAACTTTAATGGTTGGTTCAGTTTGGTTGTTTTCCATCCATTCACCAGCTTTGTTTTTTGCACTTACAGGCACAACTCCCCAATAAGAACCATTAGGTAAACCTTCCCAACCAGCAAAACTACAAGTTCCTGGTACAGGCATACCCACTGTTTTTCCAATTTTTAAATCAGTGTAACCTTGTGCATAACAATGTCCATCAGAATACATACTTTCATTAAAGATTGATAAGGTTGGCTTTGTCCATCTAGAAGTAGGCTCTCCACCCACAACTTTGGCTTCAGTAGCATAGGTGATAAAAGGCACACCAGTAAAAAACATTGCTAAATCTGCAACTAAATCTCCACCACCATTAAAACGTGTATCTATAATAACTCCTTTTTTATCGAAATATTTACCCATCATATCTTGATAAATACTTCTGTATGGTCCATCTCCCATTCCTGGAATGTGTACATAGCCTAATTCACCTTTACTTTCTTTTGCTACTTCTTTTTCATTGATTTTAACCCATCTTTTGTATAATAAACCATATTCTGCACCTAAAGAAATTGGTTTTACAGTAATGTTTTGCGTTTTTTTAGTCTTTGGATCAAAAATTTCTAACAACATAAATTTACCTGATTTTCTATTCAAGTATTTTGCTAAATCTTCATTCTTATCAATGGTAATTCCGTCTATTTTTTGAATGATATTTCCTTTTTCAATTTTAAATTTTGCTTTGTCTAAAGGACCTCCAGAAATAATTTCATCAATTAATATTCCATCTTCTTTATAATCATAATTCATAAAAATACCCAAAGAAGCAGTAGCATCAGCATTAGAGACATTGCTACCTCTATAACCTGCACCTGCGTGAGAAACGTTTAATTCGCCTAACATTTCTGATAACATTTCAGAAAATTCATAACCATTTGCAATATGTGGCAAGTATTTTTGGTATTCTTTTTTCATCATGTTCCAATTAATACCATGAAAAGTAGGTTCGTAAAAAATAGCATTTGTACGAATCCAAACATGATCGAACATTGCTTTTCTTTCAGCATATTCATCTAATAAAATTTCTCCTTTAATAACAACTCCTTTTTGTTTTTTAGCAGCTGGGTTTAGTTTTGTGATTCTTCCACTGCTTAAAAGATAGAGGTTTTTCATTTCTTTATCCCATTGTAAACTCCCTGAGTTTGTGTTTAAAGGCATTAGCATTTTAGTTTCTTTGGTGCGTAAATTTGTACTCCATAAATTAGATTTTCCTTCAAAACTTGCCAAATAATATAAGAAATCTCCTTTTTTAGACAATACAGCATCACCTAATCTAGATGAGTGAATTGTTAATCTTTTTGTTCTGTCTTTTATATTATCCCAATCAAATTCTAAAGGTTTCAATTTATTTTTTTTCGATTTTTTGGTGTCTTTTTTCGATTTTTTATCGTCTTTATTATTCTTGTCTGATTTCTCTTTGTCTTTTTTCTTCGCTTCTTTTATAGCCTGCATCAACTTATAATCTTCATCACTTAAATTGAATTCATCCCAAGCATCTTGTGTAAAAAACATGCTATACACATCCGATTGCGAACGCCCACTTGTTGCATAAGATTTTAATCCATTTCTGTTGCTAAACCATAACATCTGTTTACCATCATTTACCCATTTAGGATAATAATCGTAATAACCACTTTCATTTAAATTTACTCTTTTAGAACCATCTGCAGCCATTAATAATACTTCGCTATTGCTTAAGGTTTTACTCCAATCTATCAATAACCATTTACTATCTGGGCTCCATGTAAAATACTTGTCACCATCTCTCATATGAAATAAATCTTTGGGAGTAAGTAAAGTGGTTTCTTTGTTTGATGCAATATCTTTTATTTTTAGTGTTTTTCTGCCTTCTATAAACGCAATTTTTTTACCATCAGGTGAATATTGAGCTAAATAATTATCTAATGTATTACTTATTAAAGAGGTTTCTTTTACTAAAGTTGCAGCATAGAAAAATGGCTCTTCTTTTCTTACTTTTTCAGATTTAAAAACGCTCCATTTTCCATTTCTTTCGCTGCTGTAAATTACAGATTCTCCTTTTGGTCCCCAAGCAACAAAACGTTCATTTTCTGCAGTATTTGTTAATCGCTTTGTAAAAGATTTATCTACGGATGTTACAAAAACTTCACCTCTGGCAATAAAAGCAATTTCTTTACCATTTGGTGAAACAGCCATTTCTTGAATACCACCATTTACCGAAATAAATTTTTCTGTGTTTTCTTTATCTTGGGTGATGATTTTTACGTTTATTTTTTTTGGTGTTGTACCTTCTTTCATCATATACAACTCACCATCATAACCAAATGAAATAATACCATTGGCTACACTCAAAAAACGCACAGGATGTAAAGTAAAATTAGTGAGCTGCTCATCAGCTTTGGTGTCTAAAGACATTTTATGAACATTAAAAGTGCCACTTCTTTCACTTAAATAATACATGCTTTTTTCGTCTTCACTAAAAAATGGATGTCTATCTTCAGCAGTATTTGTGGTAATCATGGTATGCGCATCAGTTTCTGAATTATAGTGCCAAATATCTCTGGTTATAGAAGAAGTATGGTGTTTTCTCCATTCATTTTCTCCACCTTTTTTATCATGATATAACATCTTTTTTCCATCCTTTGAATAGTGCACATATTCAGCAGGAATTGTAAAAATCTGAGAAACTCTACCAGATTTTACAGGAACATTATATAACTCAGATTGAGATCTATGTGGATGTTGTCTATGATTTACATCATCTTGCCTTAATGCACCAAAAACGACTTCTTTATCATTATAAGAAAATGTAAAAGGATGTTCATCATTAGAGTGAAACGTGAGTCTTGTGGCTTTACCACCTGCTGCATTCATTACAAAAATATCAAAATTTCCATATCTGTTGGATGCAAAAGCAATTTTAGACCCGTCTTTACTCCAAACAGCCTTAAAATCGTGTGCACTGTGATAGGTTAGCTGTGTTGCAGTTCCTCCATTTGTATTTACCTTGTAAATATCTCCTTTATACGTAAAGGCAATTTGCGTTCCATCTGGAGAAATAGAGGAATGTCTCATCCATTGTGGAGTTTGACTTTGAGTTGAAAATGATAGAAATGCAATTAAAATTAGGATTGGTTTCATTGTTGAGAATTTTTGCCTAATTTAATCATTTGAAATAGGATTTAAACTATAATCTAAGTATAATATATCTAAAAATGGAAAGATTAGAATTTGAAAATTTTGAATCATTTAAATTGATGTTAGGGAAGGAGTTGCCTATTGGGAATTGGTACACGATTACACAAGAGATGATTAATGACTTTGCAAATGCAACATTAGATAAGCAATGGATACATATTGATAAAGAAAAAGCCGCAAAAGAGAGTCCGTTTAAAAAAACAGTAGCACATGGTTTTATGTCTGTAGCCATGATTTCTAGAATGTTAGAAGAAGCTTTTGTAATTAAATCTGTACAAATGGGTTTAAATTATGGCTTAAATAAAGTGCGCTTTCCAAATCCTGTACCTGTGAATAGCGAATTAAGAATGCATACGATTATAAAAGATATTGAAGAAATTGCCAATAACGGAATTAAAGTTACATTTTTATGTACCATAGAAATTAAAGGCCAACAAAAACCAGCCTGTGTTGCTGAATTTTTAGCTGCCTTATTTGAGTAAATACGTTCTATAGAAATTTTATCAGATTTTTTTAATCTAAGACGCCTACTTTTTTTGCTTTTTTAGAAAAAAGCATTAAAAATAAACCAACAGCTATTGTAAATATGGATTGTGCTACACCAACTTTACCATAGGTATTTATAATGTTAACAGTAAATGCATTATAAAGAATTTGTATAAGGATGGCTATAAATGAAATTACAAAAACTATATAAGCAATTTTCTTTCTTGCTAACAGTAATATAGAAGCTACCAAACCAAACCAAACAGCAATTGCAAATGCAGCAGAAGCCCAAATAGGAGTGTTGGTTATAAAATCCATTTGTTCATATGGTATTTGTTCTTCATCGAGTTTTGAATTATAAACTTGACTTAAATAATCTAAAACTTTAATTAAATTCCAGATTAATCCTAATACACCAATAACCCAGAAATATTTTCTAGGTTTTACTTCTTTTGTCATAAATACTAAGTTACTTTAAAATTCCCTCTTTAATACACCTACTTGAATGCCCAATAAGAAAAAGACCAATGAGTACTGTTAAAATTGGCGTTATTAAACCTGTATTTCCATAAACTTCGTAAGCATTTGCTATAAAGAAATTATAAATTAATTGCACAATAATACCTATAAACGAAATTGTAAATCCAGTTTTTGCTATTTTTTTCTTAAAAACTAATAACAAACTAGATAATAAACCAAACCAAACAGCAACCGCAAATGCTGCTACTGCCCAAGAAGGAGCATTTTCTATAATAGCGAGTTGATCTTGTGGAATTGCTGCTTTCATTTCTTCTGTCATAAATGCCTGACCTAAGTAAACGAATACGCCCATTAAATTCCAGATAATTGCTAAAGTACCAATTAACCAAAAAGTTTTTGAAGGTTTTGTAGTTGTTGCCATAAAAGTAAATTAATAAGTTGATGTTATAAATATAAGAATTTATTATAAACTAAAACATAATGTGAGGTGTTTGAATCAAAATATGCAACAATGGTTAATTTTTACAGTTTAAAATCATTATTTTCTTTCTACCTTTAGAGTGATTGTACATTACAAATTTACCATTATTGTAGTTTCCCAAATAAGGGATGTATTTTGTTTTACCTTTATTATCTTGAATTTTTTCATAATCTAAATTACCATCTACATCATAAACAAAAGCATATAAAGCTGTAGATTCAAACCATCCTTTAGAAACTTTTAATCTTCCATCACTTTTATCAGAGAGTTTTTTACCTGAATTTAGTAAAATAAATAATTTATCATTATTTAAAAATGCATTGTAAGAAGGTTCAGTAGCTCTTTTAAAAATACTTCTTCCCCATTTTAAATTGCCATTAGCGTCTAATTTTGTAATTAAAATATCGTCATAATGATAGGTTGTCATGTAATAACCTCCATTCATTCCGTTAGAAACATAAACTTGTACTGCATAAAACTCTTCTGCAATTAAAAAAGTATTTCCATTTTCATCTTCTAAAATATAATCTAAATTAAAGCTAGTTAATTCTGAATCTTTTTTACTTTTTGCATTTCTATAGCCATATAAATCTTCAAAAACTTGGGTAGGTAAAGGTGCTTTCTTTTTCTCTAAAACTGCTAACGTATTCTTATCAACTAAAAATTGACTAACACCTTTAATTCCAAATACTTTATCTTGAGAATAATACCCAATTAATCGTAATTTTTTTTGATGAAAAGACAGGTTCATATTTTTAATATACTCATCTTCTGTAAGTTCTATTTTTCCTGTTGTGATGTTGTTTTGATCAACTTTTGTAATCACATACGAATAATTGGCTTTTGCTTTTTTTCTTTCGCGTTTGCCTTTAAAGTACTCTTTACCTATACTAAAAACAATTCCGTTATTATCTACAGCCATATCTGATGATGTATAGAATTTTTCTTCATTCGCATAATAGCCTTTGGTAAAAACTGGCGATAATGTTTCTGCATTAAAAAGATGTACATCATAAGAATTAGAATTTTTCTTTACATTATCTGTAGTTATAGCAATAAATTTCTTATTTGGTGATATAGAAAAATTAGTTTGTCTTTTGTTTTGACCCGAAAATAATGCGCTTTTCTTTTTAACAGTTGTTTCTAAAAGAGTTGATTTTGTAGTGCTAAATGTTGATAAGTTTAACGTGTAACAGTTTAAAATTCTTTTTGCTTTTGATGGACTCTCTACCATAAAAATTCTTACTTGATTGTTGTAAAAAAATTCACCAACAAAGTTTTCTTTTTTATGTAATTCTACAGATTTGATTTTTTTTCCTGTTGCATTTTTATCAAAGGTTTCAAAAATTAAAGTCGACTTGCTTTTTCTAGTAACAAGAGTAAGGTTTTGGTTGGTAGTATAAATGCTTAAAATAGTGGTTGATCTATACTGATCTTTATAGGCATTACTTTCCTTTATATCAAAATAAGAAGTTTGAGCAGAAAAATTGAAACAGGCGCATAAAAAAAGAAGGTAAATATTCAGGTAACTTTTCATTCAAATAGTTTTTACAATTATAAAGTTAATATTAATATTTTAAAGACTTTTTAACCAAAATATTTGTCTAATCTTAAAATGTAAAGTATATTTGTCATTATATAAAATATATTTGTCAATTTGTAAAATAAAATAACATGTCGAAATCATCAATTTGTGAGAGAGAAAGAAGTCATTTAGAAAAAATGAATAAGTTTCAATTAGGAAATCAATTTAAAAAAATTGGATATATCATTGCAATAAGTACTTTTATTGTGATGCTGGGAAGAAAATTTATAGAGAATTCAGAATGGATTAGACCGATTTTACATGGTGTTATGTTAGTTGGTATGTTAATTATTTCTTTAGCAAAAGACAAAGAAGAAGATGAATTTATAGATAGTTTACGATCACAATCGTATCGAATTTCATTTATTTTAGTTATCGTATATGCTTTAGTTCAGCCACTTATAAATTATGGAGTTGGACTTTTATTTGATGAAAAAGAAAAATTTGAGAGTTTAGATTATTTTCAAGTGCTTTTTTATATGCTGGTAGTACAGTTAATGATTTTTTGGCAGTTAAAAAGATTGAATAAATAGCATGAAAAATACCATAAAAGTACAACGTGCTATTTTAGATTTAACACAAGATGAATTAGCCAAAAAAATAGGAGTTTCTAGGCAAACTATTAATTCAATCGAAAAAAACAGGTATGTACCTTCTACAGTTTTGGCTTTAAAATTATCTTCAGTGTTTAAGATTTCTGTAAATGAGTTTTTTACTTTAGAAGAAGAAGATTAAAACGTATTGTTTTTGGAATATTAAGTAAAATTAAATATCAAAGAAGCTACTCAAAAATAGGACATAACCACTTAATAAAACAAAAAAACGATTCTAAGTTGTACTATTCTGCAATAGAAATTACAGCAGCTTTAAATAAATTGGCTTTAGCTTTAAAGAATTTATTTTCTACATCTATAGCTTTTAATTTGGTTTCTATTAATTTAGATTCACGATAGTTTACTAAAAATAATGAACTTTCTCCTAGAAAAAATTTACGTTCTTCTGCTTTTAAAAGCGTTCCATAATCTTCTATAATAGTACTTATGAAGTTGCTTTGTATTGTAAATGATTCAAGTTCTTGCTGTACCGCATTTACCTTGTTTTTAATGGTAACTTTGGTGGCTTCATTTTCTAATTTAGCATCTTGTAATTTAATTTTTGCCAATTTTAAATCACCTCTTTCCTTTCGTAAAAAAATAGGAAGTTTAAAATTAATACCTGCTTTGTAATTGTCTACAACCAAAGAATTTGCTTGTCTAGGCGTTTGTGTTAAAAAATTATATTGAACATCTAATCTTGGTAGTAAGTTGTTCATTTTTAGTTTTCTATCAATATTTAAACTTTTAATTTTATATTCTAAAGATCGTATTTTTGGGTGATTGTTCACATCAAAATTGGCATCGTTAAAAAGCGCAATATTAAAAGTGGTATCTATATTGTTTAAAGTGGTTACATCTGGTATAATAGTATCTTGCAACTCAACAGGAGTGTTATCATTCAACCATAAAAAATTTGACAATTCTAATGAAGCTTTTACCAATTTAATTCTTGCTTTTTCTAGATTTAGTTTTCTGTTTTTTAAGGTAATACCAGCCTCAAGGGTGTCAATTGCAGCTTTATCACCTTCTTCAAAAGCCCTTTTGGTATTGCTGAATCGAATTACAGCATTTTCTAAAAAATCATCATATACCAATTTTTCGTTATAGGTTTTGAGCCAGTTAAAGTAAGAAAGCGAAGCATTGTATAAAATTTCGTTTACTAAGATTTGTTGATCTTCTTTTGCTTGGTTGATAAAAAATTTGGCCTGTTTTAAGGCAGCCATTCTTTTATTAATCAACAAGCCTTTAATTAAAGAAGCAGATACACCTGCAGCATATAAACCATCTGTGGGCACATTAGCCTCAGGACTTAAAAATTCACCACTATTATTTTCGAAATTGGCTTTAAACTCTAAACCATAATAGGTAGGTATTTTAAAAGCACCATTTAATTTATTGTAATATTCTTTTTCTTTAAATTCTTTATTATCAAAATCTACCTCAATTTTTGGGTCAAAAGCACCTCTGGCTTTTAATAGCTTAGCTTCACTATTGTTGATGACCAAGTTTGCTTGTTTTACAATTGGGTGATAGGTTTTTACATAACCTAAATATTCTGATAATGTCATTACAGAGGTTACTTTTTCTTGTGCGAAAAATTGTGTAAACATCAGTAAAAACAATATAAAAATGTATTTTTTCATTGATTGAAACATCTAAAAAATTAACTGATATTTATTTTTTCTTTTTTCCATCAGACTTGCTTTTGCTACTGCCTTCTGGCTGATAATAGTTAGGAGGGAAGCTGTTTAATTGTCTCCAAAGTTCAAACCAAATTGGCACATCTTCTAAAAGTGCAATGGTTCTAGCACCAGACCCTGCTCTTAATTCATCTGGCCATTCATGGTCAGTCTCATCTGGAGATAATAAAATTCTATACTTTCCATTTTCACTAATAAAACGCTCTACAGCAACAACTTTTGCACCATACGTACCATAAGAAACATTTGGCCAACCACTAAAAACAATTGCAGGCCAACCATCAAACTGAACCCTTACTTTTTCACCAAGGTGTATTAAAGGTAAATCTATTGGTCTTACAAAAGTTTCTACAGCCAAATCTATATCTGCAGGCATAATACTCACTAAGGCTTCACCTTCTTTAAAGGCCTCACCAATACCACCAATTAGGGCTTTGTTGATATAACCGTTTTGAGGTGCAACTATATATAGTAAACTATTTCTTACTTCATAATTACTGTTGGTATTTTCTAATTTTGATACTTGTACTTCTGCATCTAGTTGATTAGAACGTGCCGTAAATTGATCACTTTCTGCTTTAGAAATTTTTTCTGCGTATTCTGCTTTAATTCTACCAATTTCTATTTTTGCATTAATTACATTATTTTTTGCTGCCAATAAAGCATTTTCACTTTCAATCAATTTGGCTTGTGTTTCTTGCAGTTTTAAACGTTTTGCTTCTACATCTTTTACAGCTTTTAAACCTTCTTTTTCTAAGGTAAAATCTCGATTATATTGTCTTTCAGCTATACTAATATTGGTTTTGGCTGCTTCAAATTTTATACTATCACTCTGTACTTTAAGTTTTGACTGTATTAATTTGTTTTTTGCCATCTCTAACTTTAATAAGCGCTCTTCTTTTAAAGAATTAATTCTTATTTGTAAAACACCTATTTTACCTTGATAAGCTCCAACAGAAAATTCTTTGGAGGTAATTTGTTGTCTTGTTCTTACCAAAAGGCTATCATCAAAATATTCGCTTTTTACTTCAGAAATTCTTAAAATTGTATCTCCTTTTTCTACGTAATCACCTTCTCTTACATACCATTGCTCAATTCTTCCTGGAATTTGAGATTGTATACTTTGCGGACGTTGACTTGGTGTTAGTGTTGTTACTAATCCATTACCAGTAATATTTTGCGTCCAAGGTAAAAAGAGTACAACAAGACATAATATACCAAACCCAATTAAAAATCGATTTAGCGCTTTATAATATTTTTTATTGAAAATTTCTTTTCCAGATTTAAAGCTTTTTAAATCTACATTTTGTTGCAACTCTGTGTTAGAAATATTTAACATTGTTTCTTAGTTTATAGATTTAATTTGACCTTTTTCTAAGGTAATGGTTTGTGTACATTTGGTACGCCAGCTTTTTTTACTGCTAACAACAATTAAAGACCATGGTCTTTCTGGCGCTGTTAAATATGAAATAATACGTTGTGTTTCAACCAGATTAAATTGATCTAAAGGATCTTCTAAAATCATTAGTTTAGGTTGTTTTATAATTGCTCTTGCTAAGATTAATTTCTTAGCTACTGTGTAAGACATTTGTTTTCCTTCAGGATAAATAACAGTTTCTAAACCATCTGGTTGTTCTTTTATAAATTGATTTAAACCAACAATATCTAAAATATCAAAAATAAGTTGGTCATTAACTTTGCTTGTACCGAAAATTAAGTTTTCTCTTAATGTACCTTCAAAAGGGGTTTCTTCGGATAAAGAAAGTCCGAGTTGAGAACGATAATGATTTAAATTTAAGCTATTTAGCGATAAATTGTTAATGTAAATATTACCCAAAGTAGGTTGAATAATTCCTGAAATTAATCGTAATAATGTTGATTTTCCTGCGCCACTTTCTCCCATTATTAATATTCTGCTAGAAGGTTTTAAATTAAAGGAAACATTATTTAAAATAGACTTATTTCTCTCTTTTACTTTGTAACAAACATCATCAAATTCTATTGAAAAAGAATCTTTAAACATTGGTTTTTCGCCAAGTTGCGATTCGAGTTCTTTATCCACAACCTGACCAATTTTTTCTATTGAGGTTAACACATCATAAAAAGATTCTAATCCAATAATTAATTTTTCTACAGAAGCAATAACCAATAGTATAATAATTTCTGCGGCTACAAACTGCCCAATATTCATTTCTTGGCTTAAAACTAAGGCTCCTCCAATTAATAACAAACTAGCAGTTACAACTACCTTAAATCCAATCATTTGAGTGAATTGAAGTATTAAGATTTTAAAATGCTTTTCTCTGGCTTTTAGATATTTATTTACCAAGTAATCATTTTTAGTCATTGCTAAATTGGTGTTTCCAGAAAGTTTAAAACTTACTACAGTTCTTGCAACTTCTTGAATCCAATGAGCAACTTTATATTTCATTTTAGACTCCATTAAGCTTGTTTGTAAACCTTTTTGAGCTGTAAACTTAAAGACAATAAAAATTAGCAATAATAAAAGAATACCAAAAATGATAAAAAATGGATGATAAAATGATAATAAAATTAATGCAAAAATAATTTGTAATAATGCAGTAGGTACATCAATTAAAATTTTTGATAATCCTTTTTGAATGGTTAAGGTATCAAAAAATCGGTTTGCTAGTTCTGGTGGATAAAAGTTACGTAATTCTGAAATTTTTATTTTTGGAAAACGATAACTCAACTCAAATGAAGAACGCATAAAAATTCTTTGTTGAATTGTTTCAATTATTCTAAGCTGCATAAGTTGTAATGCTCCAGAAAAGATGACACCAAGAGTTACCACAACCACTAAAACAACCCAAGATGTAGAAACTTGTGCACCTTGAATTAAGTTAATGATGGCTTGTATACCTAAAGGTAATGTTAGTGCCACAAAACCACCAAAAATAGCATAATAAAAAATTTGAAATATATCTCTTTTCTCCAATTTTAGAAGATTAATAAATCTTTTCCATGGAGTTAATTGTTTATTTTCCATAAGTTAATTGAGTGTTTTGTAAACTAATTGTTGGTAAAAATCAGTTGGTGTTTGGCCAGCTTTGCAGTTTGTAATAGATGGGAAATGTTCGTTTAAAAAATGTTGATGCAAACCACCCTCTAAAATGGTACTTGCTAAACTCATTGCAAATTTATAATTCGGTTTAACATCTGCAATCATTACTTGCAATCGATTAATTAACCTTTTGTAAATTTCAAAATAGCCCTCTTTATTATCCTTATCTACTTTTTTAGTTAAAAAAGATTTAGAGCTTTCGTTTACAATAATTCTGTACAATAAAGTTTCATTAATATGCGAAAAGTTACTGTCTTCTTCTACAGTTCTGGTAACGATTTCTACAGCTTTAATTAATTTCTTATCTTTATCTGAAATACTAAATGTTTCTAAAACCAATTGATATTCTAACCAAGCCCAATACCAAGAAGATAAATATAAAAGTAACTTATGCTTGCTTTCAAAATATCGATAGATAGAACTTTCGTTTGAACCAATTTTAAGGCCAAGTTTTTTAAAAGTAAAACTCTCAAAACCAATTTCATTAATTAAAATAATACTGCTTTCTATAATACGTTTTCCTAATTCTGAAGTCTCAGGATCTTTAATATATATCTTACTAGGTACAGATATTTTTAAAGCGGATAATAAATCTTTCATTGTAAAAAATTGATGTGCAAATATAATAGTGTTACTATCGAAAATAAAATATATTTTTTTTATTAGTATTTATTTAACATCTTTAGCCAAAGTATAAAAAAAGAGTTTTATATAACAATCAATTTTGAAAACCTCTTTATTTATAATATCTTTGTAAGGTCTAGAAGATTAGTAAACTATAATTGTTACTAATTTGTCTAAAATTTATATTTAGATAAAATTTACAAAAGCTATCACTTTTTAGCGGATTGATATTTCTTCAAGAACAAAATCAAAATAAAATTAAAACAGAGTTATATAGTTAATGGCAAAATCACAACAAACCTTTAGTAAAAGTGAAAAAGAAAAAAAGCGTTTAAAAAAACGTGAAGATAAACGTAAGAAAATGGAAGCTAGAAAAGCAGCCAAAGAGTCTGAAGGGAGTTCAGGTATTCAGTTTGCATACGTAGATCATAATGGAAATTTAACAGATACACCTCCAGATCCAGAGTTAAAAGTAGAGTATGAGTTAGAAGATATTCAAATATCAACAACCAAAAAAGAAGATTTACCTGAAGAAGATCCTGTAAGAAAAGGAAAGGTAAACTTTTTCGACACTTCTAAAGGTTTTGGGTTTATTATTGACTCAGATAATGGAGAAAAATATTTTACTCACGTAAGTGGGTTAATAGATACTATTGCAGAAAACGATAAAGTTTCTTTTGAGCTTGAAAAAGGAATGCGTGGGATGAATGCTGTAAAAGTAAAAAAGATTTAAAGAATTTTAGTTTCTTTAAATAACCTAAAAACATCTATGATTTAATCATAGATGTTTTTTTAATGATATTTAGTAAAACCTTTTATAAGTAAGCATAAGATTAATAATCAAGATGTTGATCTGTTTAAGGCTACGATTTTCGGACTTTATACGATTTCATAAGATTATGAAAGACAACTTAATTTGACTTTATTTTTACAGATATTAAAGAGTCTACCTTTTTAATTTGGTGATATGTTTTTTTAAATTGAATAGAAATATCATGCTCTGCACTAGCTACTAAAATCATTTTATTTCTAAATTTTAAAGATGTTAACATATCAAAAGACTTAATTTCTCCAGTGGTAAAGTCAATACTATTCTCTAAAACTTTATAAACATTCTCTATTTTAATATCTACACCTTTTGTTGAAGCCATTTCTAAATCTTTTTCATAAAACTGTAGTTTGGTTAATTCTCTATTTAAAGAAGATGTTTTACTATTATAAGTATTAATATAATTTATTAGGTTGCTTTGGGTAAAACTGTAAATGGAGGAAGCTAAAATGGCTTCTAAATTATTTTCAATTTTATTTGATTTAAGATCAATATCCTTAGATTTAATAATAGTTATAAAATTTAATATTACTGATGAAATCGAATCTCTATACTCCACATAATCTTGTAAAGAAATTAAATTTAAATTATTTTCTTCTTTAAGTTTAGCTAAAAGTACTTTTTCATTATCATCTGCCTTTCTATCTTCATTCCAATTATTAATCTGTAAGGCAATTAAAATACCAATCACAACTAAAACAATTTCACCAAAAGCATATTTAAAATATTGCCTTATTTTATCTTGTTCTAACAAAGATTTACGCATACGTTTAAAGAAATGAATCATAGAACTTATCTTAATTTTAAAGATGATAAAATGTAAATTACTACTATATTTTTTTTATGATAAGCCTTGTTGATCTTATCAATTCATTACAATTTTAAAAAATTTCACAACAAATCAATTATATTTGCAAAACTAAACAATTACAATGACATTAATAAAATCCATATCTGGAATAAGAGGTACAATTGGGGGGAAAACTGCTGATAATTTAACACCTATAGATGCCGTAAAATTTGCGGCTGCTTATGGAGCATTTATCAAAAATAGAAATAAAGACAAGAAACATATAAAAATTGTTATAGGAAGAGATGCTCGTATTTCTGGTAAAATGATTTCTAGTTTGGTGGCCAATACTTTGGTTGGTTTAGGGATAGATGTTATCGATTTAGGTTTGTCTACAACACCAACAGTAGAAGTGGCTGTTCCTTTAGAAAATGCTGATGGTGGTATTATTTTAACAGCTTCTCATAATCCTAAACAATGGAATGCTTTAAAGCTATTGAATGAAAAAGGGGAGTTTTTAAATGGTGAAGATGGAGAACAAATCTTAGCCATAGCAGCAAGTGAAGATTTTTCTTTTGCAGAGGTAGATGATTTAGGAGAATATTCAAAAAACAATACCTATTTGCAAAAACACATACAAGAAGTTTTAAATCTTGATTTAGTAGATGTTGAAGCAATAAAAGCAGCAAATTTTAAAGTTGTGGTTGATGGTGTTAACTCAACTGGAGGTTTGTTTATACCTGCTTTATTAAAAGAATTGAATGTACAATGCGTTGAACTGTATTGTACACCAAATGGTCAGTTTCCTCACAATCCTGAGCCTTTAAAAGAACATTTAACTGCTATTTCTGAATTAGTAGTTAAAGAAAAAGCAGATTTAGGAATTGTAGTAGACCCAGATGTAGATCGTTTGGCAATTGTTTCTGAAGATGGTTCTATGTTTGGTGAAGAATATACCTTAGTTGCTTGTGCAGATTATGTGTTGGGTAGACTTGGTGGAGGAAACACAGTTTCTAATTTATCTTCTTCAAGAGCATTAAGAGATGTTACTCAAAAACATGGAGGTACCTATACTGCTTCTGCTGTAGGTGAAGTAAATGTGGTGAT
This sequence comes from Polaribacter sp., assembly GCA_965661915.1. Taxonomy (GTDB): domain Bacteria; phylum Bacteroidota; class Bacteroidia; order Flavobacteriales; family Flavobacteriaceae; genus Polaribacter. The sequence continues at coordinate 31,502 of CBFIFR010000010.1, forward strand.
TAAAATGAAAGAAACCAATACTGTAATTGGGGGCGAAGGAAATGGAGGCATCATATATCCTGCATCACATTATGGACGTGATTCTTTAGTGGGTGTTGCTTTGTTTTTATCACATTTAGCACATCAAAAAGTATCTTGTAAAACCTTACGAGATTCTTATCCAAGTTACTTTATGAGCAAAAATAAAATTCAATTAACTCCAGAAATTAATGTGGATAGTATTTTAGAAACTATGGCTGCAAAATATGCCAATGAAGACGTAAATACTATTGATGGTGTTAAAATTGATTTTGCTGATGAATGGATTCACTTAAGAAAATCAAATACAGAGCCCATAATAAGAATTTATACTGAAGCAAAATCGCAAAAAGCAGCGGATGCTTTAGCAGAACGTTTTATTAACGAAATTAAAGCAATGATATAATTTGTTTAACTTAAGTGCACTACAAAAATCTTAATGTAATAAAATGGATTTAGAACAATATTTTTCGCAATTTAGAGATCAAATTGTTGGTGTAGACCAAACATTTACTTCTCCTTATGGAGAAAAAGATGTAGTATATTGTGATTGGACTGCAAGTGGACGATTATATAAAACTATTGAAGAAAAAATTTGTAACGAATTTGGACCTTTTGTAGCAAATACACACACAGAAACTTCTACTACAGGAGCTGCTATGACCTTAGCGTATCACGAAGCTAGAAAAATTATAAAACGTCATGTAAATGCCAATGCTAATGATGTTTTAATTACCACTGGCTCTGGAATGACTGGTGCTGTCAACAAATTTCAAAGAATTTTAGGCTTAAAGGTTGCAGAAAATTTAAAAAATCACACTGCAATTCCTGATGATTTAAGGCCAATTGTATTTGTATCTCACATGGAACATCACTCCAATCAAACGTCTTGGTTAGAAACTATTGCAGATGTAGAGGTGGTGCCCTGTAATGAAAAAGGTTTGGTTTGTTTGCACAATTTTGAAAAATGCATTCAAAAATACGAACACAGAAAAATTAAAATTGCTTCTATAACTTCTTGCTCTAATGTTACTGGTATTAAAACACCTTATCATGATGTAGCAAAGCTCATTCACCAGTATAATGGTTTGTGTTTTGTAGATTTTGCCTGTTGTGCACCTTATGTTGCTATTGATATGCATCCAAAGGATGAAACAAAAATGTTAGATGCCATTTTCTTTTCTCCTCATAAATTTTTAGGTGGTCCTGGAAGTGCTGGAGTTTTGATTTTTAATAAAAAACTCTATAAAAATACCATTCCTGATAATCCTGGAGGAGGAACAGTAAGTTATACCAATCCTTGGGGAGAACACGATTATTTTAACGATGTAGAAACAAGAGAAGATGGTGGAACTCCTGGTTTTTTACAAACCATAAAAATTGCATTATCCATTCAGTTGAAAGAAAAAATGGGGACTGCAAACATCAAAAAAAGAGAAGAAGAGTTGAATAAAGTAATGTTTAAAACTTTAGAGAATCTTGAAGGCGTTCAAATATTAGCACCAAATCATAAAAAACGTTTGAGTATTTTTTCTTTTTATTTTGAAAAGTTTCACTTTAATTTGGTGGTAAAGCTATTAAATGATCGCTTTGGAATTCAAACAAGAGGAGGCTGTTCCTGCGCAGGTACCTATGGTCATTTTTTATTGAATGTAGATCAAGAAACTTCTAACAAAATTAAAGGAGAAATTTTACAAGGTTGTAATACCCAAAAACCAGGTTGGGTGCGTTTATCTTTGCATCCTACAATTACCACAAACGAATTGAATTTTATTTGCGAATCATTAAAAGAACTTTCGCAAAATATTGAAGAGTGGGCTAAAGATTACAAATACGATTTAACAAAAAACGATTACGTTCACAAAACAATTTTACCTATTGAAAAAGAGTTGGTTAGCTCTTGGTTTGCTGTTTAGTTTTTTGCAATTCTTGCCATTCTTCAAATCGGTCTTTATGTTTAAATCGATTATGTGACCATAAATAACATTCAGGTTGTTCTTGTATATTTCGCTCTGTGATGCGTAAAAATTGTTCCGTAATTTCGTAATCTTTAAAATCTTTCGGATTTTCTGCAATCAACTCAAAATCAACTTCAAAATAACCTCTTTTTATTTTTTTAGACCTGTAGTTAATCACTACCAAATCATGGTTTTTGGCTAACAGTTCTGCACCTGTATGTACAGGTACTTTTACACCAAAAAATTTGGCCCAATGATATGTTTTTTCAACCAAAGGCGATTGATCGCTTAGTAAAATATAAGCACCTTGAATGTTGTTTTCAAAGTTGCTCTTTATCATTTTAATAAAATTAGCTGTTGTAGCCCCTGTAACCCCAAATTTTTCTCTATTTTCCTTTAACGTTTTTTCAAAAGTTTCATTTCTTAATTTGTTATAAGCCCCAAAAACATTAACGTCTAAAACCAAAGGCAACCCAAAAGACCATTCCCAGTTCGCTAAATGAGCACCAACAAGTGCAATACTTTTGCCTTCTGCTATATATGCATTGACCAACTCTGGATTTAAGTATTTGTATCGCTTTAAAATTTGCTTTTTAGAAATTGAGAACGATTTTATACTTTCTACCATAATATCAGTAAAATGCCTATAAAACTTCTTAGCAATTGCTTCTTTTTCGCTTGCTGTTTTTTCAGGAAAAGCGTAAGATATATTTTTTAAAATCACACCTTTTCTGTAGCCAAAAACATAATACAATAACATGTAAAAGAAGTCTGAAATTAGGTATAACACAAACATAGGTAGCCTAGAAAGCAACCAAATTAAAGGGTAGGTTAAGCAAAAAATAATGAAATTCATAAGCTAAAATTAGGATACAAATATCGTATTAAAAAATCAAAAAGAAGATTGGGAAATAAATCAAATTAAATCCTATTTTCTTTTCAGTTTATTTGCTTTTAAAGATTTCCATTCTTCAAAACGATGACGATGTTTAAAACGTTTATGAGACCACAAATAAAATTCAGGTTGTTCTTTAATCAGTTTTTCTGTTAATTCAATATATTTATCCGTAATTCCGTAGTTTTTAACTTCCTTAGGATTATCAGAAATCAATTCAAATTCAGTTTCATAATACCCTCTTTTTATTTTTTTTGTTGATGAATTGATAACTACCAAGTTAAATTTTTTAGCCAAACTTTCTGCACCTACATGAACAGGAACTTTAATGCCTAAAAATTTTTGCCAATACAGGGTATGTTCTACTTGAGGAGATTGATCGCTAATTAATAAATAAATACTTTGTTTTTTAGCTTTATAATCTTCATAAAATGCTTTTACTGTTTTTGCAGATTCGTAACAAATAAAGCCAAAACGTTCTCTAGAGTCTTTTACAACTTTATCAAAATAGGAGTTTCCAATACTGGTATAAGCACCTCTAGCTCTACAATTTAAAACCATTGGTACACTTGCAAACCACTCCCAATTTGCTTGATGGGCACTTACAAAAGCAATACTTTTTCCTTCTTTTAAAAATTCTTGAACCAAATCAGCGTTTTTAAATTGATAACGTTTTAAAATTTCTTTTTGGCTAATAGAAATAGCTTTGATGGTTTCTATAAACGAATCTGTAAAATGTTTAAAAAATGCTTTTGAAATTTGTTTTCTTTCCGCTAAAGATTTTTCAGGAAAAACCAGGGTTAAGTTTTCTAATACTACTGTTTTACGATATTTAAATATGTAGTACACAAATATAAAAAGTACGTCAGATACTACATATAAAATACGCATAGGTAGTTTAGAGAGTAACCAAACAAAAGGATAAACTAAGGCAAAAATTACAAATTGCATTTTACTATTTTAAAGGTGCAAATATCCGTATTAAAATTAAAACTATATAGTAAAACCAATTCGATTTTGCTACTTTTGTAATATGTTAGATGGTACAAATCCTATTGTTTTATTGCTTATTGTTGTCAATGTTTTATTCTCTATGAAAGGCTTTGATGACTATGCCTTTTTAGATAAATACAAATTTCAAATAAATAGGGTAAAGGCTAATGAAAAAATTAGAATGTTAAGTTCTGGTTTTTTACATGTAGATTGGATGCACCTTATCTTAAACATGTATGTTTTGTATGCTTTCGGAAACATAATTACTCAAATTTTGGGGACTACCTCTTTTTTAATTATTTATTTTGGAAGTTTATTAGCAGGGAGTTTATACACATTGCATAATCATAAAAACGAACCTTATTATAGTGCAGTAGGCGCATCTGGAGCAGTTTCAGGTATTGTTTATGCTTCGATATTATTATTTCCAGGGATGCAACTTTATTTGTTTTTTGCGATACCTATACCTGGCTATATTTTTGGTGTTGGGTATTTGTTATATTCTATTTACGGAATGAAACAACAATTAGGCAATATTGGACATGCAGCACATTTAGGTGGTGCCATTGGTGGTTTTGCGTTGACACTTCTGTTAAATCCTATTTTAGTAAGTACAAATACTGTTTTTGTAATTGCTTTAGCCATACCAATCGTTTTATTACTCTTTTTTGGTGATAAACTAAAAAGTCTTTAAAGTAAAATTACCAAAAGTTTATAATTTTACAGTTTGCTTTTACCTTTCATTTATTTACTAGGGTATTTATTGCGGTTTCCTTTTAGGCGTTTCTGGGTTCCTTATAGGTATTTTTGCATTCCTTATAATTGTTTTTCTTTTCCTTATGGCTTTTGGTCTGCTCCTTTTTGTAGTTTTTGTGTTTCTTAATGGGGTTTTCTTGTTCCTTATTGTGGTTTGCTTTTTTCTTATGGATGATTGCTGGCTTTTAGCTTAGTTAATACTTAGCGTTACTAAAAATATAATCCCCTCATTCCTAATTTACGAATTTTCAACAATGGAGATTTCTTCTTCTGTCAATCCGTACAACTCATAAACCATTTGGTTTATTTAGCTCACGCATTTTTATTTTATATTGATGTATTCGTGAATCGATGCTTTTTATTTGGTTGCTTCTTCTACAATTTGAATCTCTTCATCAGTTAAACCATAAAGTTGATAAACCATAGCATCGATTTTTTTGTCGGTTTTTTCTATTTCTAATTTTAATACTTGTGCTTTTTGTTTTTGCTCGTTAAAATACTGCATCCATTCTGCTTGTTCTTGTAATGCAAGGGGTTGAAACCCCTTGTTGGCGTTTTTCGCCTCTTTTTTACGTGCTTTTTCTAATTCTTTTAGAAACTCACCAAAGTCTAGTTCGTGCCAGTTTTGGAGTTTGCGTTTAACAATAATATTAAACTTATTAGAGAATAATAAAATAAATGATGAACATATTTTTTCAAACTCTACTTTAAACATACTTATTTGTTTTACATTTTCTATTAATCTATTTTGTAAAGTATTATTTCCTATTTTTATAGGCAATTCTTTTACTTGTACAATCCTAATTTTAGGGAATATACTTGTGTTGGCAGCAAATTTTGATTTGTAAAAAAATTGCATCAGTTTTGAATTTATAAGAGCTAAAATGTACTCATAACTAAACTTCTCTTCATCAATTAAAATTGAATATAAACTTCTGTTTTGTTGAACGTTTTCATTTACAATCAAAGACGTAATTCTATTTCCTGTTTCTCTTATAATTATTCTTTTATTTTCAAAAAATTTATTGTCTTTTTTATACTCTTCATATGTATGTTGTTCTATTGATTGATAACTTTTAATCGCATATCTCTCAACATCTTCTCCTGTTATTATCCTAATCTTATCGTTACTAAAAGGATAAACTTTATTTTTCCCAATTTCTAAACCTCTTTTAATACTACTATATTTTTGCAAAGGTGATGTATTTTCTAACATTTTTGAAGTTATATTCTCTCCTGGAATATAATTTGACCAATTTTGATTAGCCATTTTATTTTTAGACGCTACAAAAATTGCAGTTGGCATTTGGACATCAGCAAAAACGCCATCGCCTTTATCATCTATTTCTGATATCTCTGTATGATTTAAAAGAAAACCCCTTAAAGTATCATACCTAATACCTTTTATAAATAGTGAAGGTGTTATGAATGAAAAAGCGCCATTAATTTTTAGTATTTCAATTCCTTTTTCATAAAACAACGCATATAAATCTCCACATTTTGAAGTATAATAATTTTCTGTATAATATTCTTGATACTCTGAAATTTGTACATAAGGCGGATTTCCAATCACCACATCAAAACCGCCAGTATATTCTTCAGAGAATACAGCATCATAGTCTTGGTTTAGTATAGGTTTACTTACAAGAGACTGAAGTCCTTTGTTGCTAGGCAGTTCGTGTTTGGTTCTATTTTGCTGTATATATAGTAATGTGTTTTGTAATTGGGCATCGTCTTTTATGGTTTTACAACCATATTTTTGTGTCCATAAAGAGACACTTTTTTTATTTTCTTTCTGGACAAGGGGATTAATCCCCTTGGTGCTATTGTACACTCTAGCTGTACGTCCTTTTATATATTTTACACGGTTAGTTACTTCTTCTTCTTCACAGACTAGTAGTAGGTGTATATGATCTGCACAGATATTATATGCCATAATATGTAGTTCTTTTTCTTGGGCAATGGCTATAATTTCTTTGGTAATCTCTATTTCTTCTGCTGTAGTAAGCTTTGTGTAATTGGGTAATGGATTGGTTCCTAAAGCTCTGCGTTCTCGTACTTTATAATCTATCATTCTTTGTGATGTACGGCTATCATGCAAAGCTGTAGTAATATGATACGCTTTTTTATCTTTTTCTTTAAAAATTTCTGGAAACTCAGTTTGCCAATGGAAGGCTTTGTCTCCAGCCACTGTTGGGTCGTCAATTAAACTGTTACCACATTTAATATTGTTGTTTAAAGACGTTAATTTTCTACCTTTTTGTGCGGTTCTTAACCACAATGAAAGTTTTGCAATTTCCACACTTTCTTCATTAATATCTACACCAAACAAATTGTTTTCTAAAATGGAATTTTCAACTTCGCTCAATACCATTGCATCTCCAAACAATTTGGCTTGCAACTCGTCAATATATTGATGTTCTGCAATTAAAAATTCCAACGCTTGATTTAAAAAAGCACCACTACCACAAGCTGGGTCGCAAATGGTAATTTGTAATAACCATTTTCTATACGCTTCTAACTTTTGAGTTAGTTTTTTTAAGGTTGCTTTTTGTCTTCCTTTTCGTTCTTTTTCGTATTCCGCTTCTTGTATATCGAGTTCGGTTTTCTTTTCCTCACACAATTTACCAACAGTATTGTCTACAATGTATTTGGTAATGTATTTTGGTGTGTAAAAAACACCGTCTTTTTTACGTTTGGTTTGGGCAATGGACTGAAGTCCATTGTTAATTTCTGCTTGTATTTCGTCAATATCGTTTAACGAGTGTTCAAAAATGTGTCCGAGAATGTTTACGCTTACTTCACTTTCAAAATCGTAATTGCTTAAATTAAGGGTGTGTTTGTGCAGTAAATCGTCATTGATTTTAATATTGTCTAAAATGTCGTCTGGTGCAAAAAGTCCACCATTGTAAGCAAAAATATCATGTTGTTGTCCTTTATGACCTGTATTCATATAACCGAAATATTTTTTAAATCGGTTGTATAAAGGAAAATACTCGTCGTATTTATCTCGTAAATCAGTCCATTGGTTTACAATAGAACGAATAGAATTTGGAGGCAATAACAACCTGTCTTCTGCGAAAAAGATAAATAGAAAACGGTCTAGTAATTTCTGTGTTTTCTTAAATAAGGTAAGTTTGTCGTATTGTGGATTTTCTTTTTGTATGGCATCAAAAATCTCGTTTCTAAATGAAGCGTAATCTTTGTATAATTTTTTAGTAACGTTTTCTTCTTGCGTTAAAGATTCATCTTTTATCTTTTTCGGAATGTCTTTTAACAGATATTCTGATGATAGACAAAGCCAAAGGATAGTAAAACGCTCTTTAGTGAGTTGAAACAAATTAAATTCTTCAAAGTCAACAGCGTTGTCAATGTAAAAACGCAATTTCTCAAAGTTGGAAGTAATGACATAATTACAACCTGGTTGGTTGTTTTTATAACCAAATGCTTGGGTTTCTACTTTGCTTAAGTCGGTTGTGTTGGTTCCTTTCAGTTCAATTACTGCAAGTGCTTTAGCCAATGGAGCATGCTCCCTTGTAGATAAGATTGCGCCATCTGTTTTTTTTGAGCCTTTTATATTTTTTAATTCTGTTGTAAGATTAAAATTGGGCGTTGGGTTTTTTGTGTAGCCCAAAACATTCACAAAAAGGTCAATTAAAAATTCGCCTTGATATTGTTCCTCTTTCGAGTTTCTAATGTTTTCTTGAATGGTAGGATTATGGAAGTGGCTAGTAAATTTTTGGTATGCTTTTTCTATTTTTTCAGGCTCTAGTCCTTTTAAATATTTGTTTAAAACGGAGTTTTGAAACAGGCTCATAGTTTATCCTTTTCTTCAAATTTAGTAATAAATTGAGCGATGGCAAAAAACAAATGTGCTTTTACCTATGGCTGGTTTCTGGTTTTGTACAACTTGTACAATATAGGCGAATTTTAAGCAAAAAAAAGACTTAATTATTGCTAATTAAGTCTTTTGAGCGAAAGACCAGGTTCGAACTGGCGACATTCAGCTTGGAAGGCTGACGCTCTACCAACTGAGCTACTTTCGCATGGTAAAGGACTACAAATATAAAATCATTTTTGAGTTTTACAATGTTTATTATAAAATAATTTTAATGATGGTAATCTCATACATAGTATTAAAAAGTTAAAATATAAAAGCCTCACTTTAATTGAATTATCAATATAAAGTAAGGCTTTAAAAGTTTAAAATATAAAAAGTTTTATCCTTTTACTTTGTCTTTAAATTTATCAAACTTGTCTTTTTCTTCTTTTGGCCAGCTATTGTTAGATAAATCTACATCAGCTGTTTCTAAATCTGGGTCTACTTTAAAACTCTTAATTTCTTGTGTAGAAGAAAATACTCTTTTTACGGTATTGTCATTTTTCATCCAAATTTGAGCAGGAAACGTTTGTTTTTCTGTGGTACCATCAGCATAAGTTACTTCCACAATTAACGGCATTACTAATCCTCCTGGTTTTTCAAATTCAACAGAATAAATATAGCTTGGTATTTCTGTACCAGGATCAACATATTTATCCATTGCATTAGGGTTGGCGTCTTCTTTTTTATCGGTAACATAAACCAAATCTCCTAAATTATCAAAATATTGTTTGTACTGTTCTTTTAATTTGGCAACTCTTTCACTTGGTTTATCCGTTAAATATAATGGCTTAACTGCTTTAATTCCAATATCTGTAACATCAGTTGTGTAAAACCAACCTCTCCAGAACCAATCTAAATCCATACCTGAAGCATCTTCCATAGATCTAAAGAAATCTGCAGGAGTTGGGTGTTTAAACATCCATCTTTGTGAGTAGGTTCTAAAGGCATGGTCAAACAATTCAGGTCCCATAATGGTTTTACGTAACATGTATAAACCAGCAGCTGGTTTAGAATATGCGTTTGGACCAAATTGCTTTACATAATCACCTTGAGACATAATAGGAGAGATGTTACTTTGATCTCCACCCATATATCTTGTAATGTTTTTTGCAGGATTAGAAGCAAATAATTCTGGGTCATAAACCTCTTCTGCTAAAATTTCTACAAATGAATTTAAACCTTCATCCATCCAGGTCCATTGTCTTTCATCAGAATTTACAATCATTGGGAAAAAGTTGTGCCCAACTTCATGGATAATAACTCCTAACATTCCTTTTTTAGTTCTATCTGAATAAGTTCCATCAGGATTTGGACGTCCAAAGTTGAAACAAATCATTGGATATTCCATTCCTTGACGTTCTGAATGCACAGAAACTGCTTTTGGATAAGGATAATCAAAAGTTATTTTTGAATATTCAATTAACGTAGTGGCAACAGCTCTTGTAGAATGTTCTTCCCATAAAGGATTCCCTTCTTTAGGATATAAAGATACAGCCATTACAGTTTTACCATTAATATCTGTAGCCATAGCATCCCAAATATATTTTCTAGAGGTTGCAAAAGCAAAATCTCTTACTTTTTCTGCTTTAAATTGCCAAGTTTTAGTATTTGTAGCACGTCCTTTTTCTGCTTTTTCAGCTTCTTCTTGAGTTACAATTAAAACAGGTTTATCAAAAGTTTTTCTTGCTTTAGCTAATCGTTTACGTTGTTCTTTAGTTAAAACTTCTTTTTCGTTTTGTAACACACCAGTAGCCTCTACAATATGATCTGCTGGTACTGTTAAGTTTACTTCGTAATCACCGAATTCTAAGGCAAATTCAGAGCGTCCCCAAAATTGCATATTTTGCCATCCTTCTACATTATTGTAAACACATAATCTTGGAAAAAATTGAGCTATGGTATAGTTGTTATTTCCATCAGGAAAAGACTCTAAACCAGAACGACCACCATCTTTGTTAATGTCGTTAATTTTATAGTTCCATTTAATTCGGAATTTAAAAGTATCTCCAGGAGCCAAAGGTTGCGATAAATTGATTCTCATCATTGTTCTATTGATGAAATGTGATAATGGTTTACCACCACTTTCAACTTTTTCGATATTAAAACCAAACCCTTTGCCTTCTTTTAAATAGTTACTTTTAAAATTATCTGGCGTTAAAAAGGCAGACGCTCCACCAGATTTTGCCAATGGTGTTTTAGAATCATCTGCTCTCATGTTTTGATCTAACTGTACCCATAAATACTCTAAATGATCTTTAGAGTTATTGTGATAGGTAATGTTTTCATCACCATAAATTTTGTTGGTACTTTCTTCTAAACGAATGTCCATCACATAATCCACTTTTTGTTGTGTATATTGATGACCAGGTGCACCTGAAGCTGTTCGTTGATCGTTTGGACTTGCCAAAACATCTTTCATTTGTCTGAATTTGTTTTGATCTGTGTGCCCTTGTTGTACTTTCTTTTTTTCTTTGTTTTCTTGTGCAAAACTAGCAGTTGCTACAAAAAATAAAGAAAATATCAATAAAGAGATTTGTTTCATTTTGATTTGAATTTAATTTCGATAAAATTAAGAATTAGAATACAAAATCATAACATATTGTTAAATTTTAACAAACCTTTACCATAAAAAAAAGCAATATGAAACCATATTGCTTTTTTTGCCTAATTTAATATAAAAATTAGCCTTTCATTTTATTTTTAAATTTGTCAAATTTATTGGTTGTTTCTTTTGGGAAACTATTGTTTGAAGTGTCTACATCTGCAGTTTCTAAATCGGGATCAATTAAAATACTTTCTATTTGTTTAGATGAAGAAAATACTTTTGTAACTTCTTGGTCATTATACCTCCAAATTTGAGCTGGATAGGTTTTCTTTTCTTTTGTGCCATCTTTGTAAGTAAATTCTACAATAATAGGCATTACCAAACCTCCTGGTTTTTCATACGTAATTTCGTAATGGTATTTATTTTGATTTTTTGCAAAACCTAAACCTTCAGTTGTATCTTCTACAAATTCAACAGTATCACCAGCATCTTTTGTTGTGTATTTTTTAACTCCTTTAATACCAATATCTGTTACATCTGTAGTGAAAAACCAACCTCTCCAAAACCAATCTAAATCTATACCAGAAGCATCTTCCATAGTTCTAAAGAAATCTGCAGGTGTTGGGTGTTTAAACATCCATCTTTGAGAATAGGTTTTAAAGGCGTGGTCAAACAATTCTTTACCCATAATGGTTTCTCTTAAAATCCAAAGTGCAGTTGCAGGTTTACCATATGCATTGCTACCAAAACTATATACGTTATCACCTTTAGACATAATAGGAGCAATTCTAGATTGATCTCCAGACATGTATCTTACAATATTTTTAGGATACCCTCTTACAATTGGGAAATCTTTATCGTAGTCTAATTCTGCTAACATTTCCATGTATGAGTTTAAGCCTTCGTCCATCCAAGTCCATTGTCTTTCATCAGAATTTACAATCATAGGGAAAAAGTTATGACCTACTTCGTGAATGGTAACTTTAATCATTCTATATTTCATTCTATCTGAATAACCACCATCTGGTAAATCTGGCCTTCCTGGATTAAAACAAATTTGCGGATATTCCATACCCATTTGTCCATCCACAGAAATTGCTTTATGATAAGGATAATCGAAAGTATATTTTGAATATGTTTTTAAAGTTTGTGCAGCAGCTTTTGTAGAATGGTCTCCATATAGTGGATTTGCTTCTTTAGAATATAAAGAATGTGCCATAACAGTTCTACCATTTATAGCTACAGCCATAGCATCCCAAATAAATTTTCTTGAAGTTGCAAATGCATAATCTCTAACATTTTCTGCATAAAACTTCCAAGTTTTTGTACCTGAAGCTTTTGTTTTTTCAATCTTTTCAGCTTCTTTTTGAGTTCTGATGACTACTGGTTCATCAAATGATTTTTGTGCTTTTCGCCATCTTCTTAATTCTTTTTTAGAAAGAACTTCATCCATATTTTGTAAAACACCTGTTGCCCCTAACATATGATCTTCTTGTACTGTAATATTTACGTTAAAATCTCCGAACTCTAGTGCGAATTCACTTCTTCCCCAGAATTGGTCATTTTGCCAACCTTCTACATTATCATACACACACATTCTTGGATAAAACTGTGCTATTACATAATTATTATTATCATTTTCATCAAAATGTTCATAACCAGATCTACCACCTTGAGTTCTATGATTGTTGATATTGTACCACCAAGAAATATTAAATTTAAATGTTTCTCCAGATGCCAATGGTTTTGGTAAGTTGATGCGCATCATGGTTTGATTGATAATATATGATAAATCGCTACCATCTGTATTGGTTACGCTCATAATGTTAAAACCTCCATCAAAACGCTCTTCTGGAAAAGCACTTTCAAACCTTCTTTTACTCATTTTAGTTCTAATTTTACCAGAACTAATGTCTGGAGTTTTAGAATCTGCTGCTCTCATATTTTGATCTAATTGCACCCATAAATAAGGCAAATCATCTCTAGAGTTGTTATGATAGATAATGGTTTCTGAGCCTGATATTTTTGTATTGGCATCATCTAAAACAATATCCATTACATAATCTACTTTTTGCTGGGTGTACTCTTTTCCAGGAGCACCAGAAGCTGTTCTTTCTAAATTAGGTGTAGCTAATTCTTGTTTTAGCTGTCTAAATTTGTTGGTGTTTGTGTGCCCTTGCTTTGTAATTTGCGCAAAAGAACTTGCTACAAAAGCAAAAGAAAACAATAAAAATCCGATTTTTTTCATAAAATTACTTGTTTGTTTGATTACTGAATGAATTAATATTTTAAATGTGCTGAATTTTTATCTTTAGTTAACAAAACACTCTTATTTTTTTCCCCAACTTTAGATTTTATTAAATTCTGCTGTTTAGGAAAATGTTTTGTTAAGATCGTATTGGTAATATCAATATTGTGCACTTCATTGATGTTTTCGATTTCTAAATAAAAGAACACCAAATCACCATCATATTCTTTGCCAATATAATTAAAGTTTTTTGTAGTACCATCAACTTTAAAAAAGAGTTTTTCTTTAAGGTATTTTTCAAAATACACATCGTTATTTTTCAATTCTCTTTTGGTGGTTAATTGCAAGTCGATATTATGATCACTATTTAAAGCGGTTTCTATATCATCCATAAAAACATTGATGATTATTTGAATGGATTTTGCTTCACTTTTGTAGTTTATTTGTGTTAAACTCAAGTAATACTTATGAGTAGTAAAAGATAAAAACGGAATTATAAAAAAGAGTATTGCTGTTTTATTTACTTTCATATTGATGTAAAAAATCAATTATTGAGCCAAATTACTCTTTTTTTATGATTTTAAGGTAAGAAACACTTTCTCTTCTTAAAATTTTAATGAGTTCTAAAATTCTACCTTCTTTATGCAAATCTTCTATACCTAAAGGATTACAATATTCTAAAAAATGGAAATATTTATCAATAGGAATTTTTAATTCATCAAAGAAAAACTTTTCACCTAACTCAGAAAATACTTTATAGGGAAACGCTTTTTTCTGTGCTAATTTTTTTCGCAAAGCCCATAAGCGTTCTGAATTTTTAAAGGGCATTACAACAGCAGCGCCTGCACCAGCCATAGGCATTGCACCATCCATTGTGTTTACAATTGGCGGTCTTACTTTTTCAATAGCATCTACAGTGGGGTTTATTTCTGAAAAATCTACGTTAGAGAAATCCATCGCGATTTTTAGTAAAGAATCTCTAGTGTCTTTGGGTACGTCTTTGGTATCAACACCTAATCTACCCATTAAATCATGTCTTTTTAAATCGAACTCTTCTAAAACATACGTATTATATTTTAGTAAAACATACATTTCTTCGTCTTCAATAACTTTATTTGTAACTACTAATTTTTTGAGTTTATGTTGAATGGATGAAAAACTTAAGGTATCTCCTTTTGAAACAAAAATGCGAAACAAACCTTGATCGCTTGAAAAAGTTCCCTGTTTTGTTTTTAAGTTGATGATATTTGCATTTCTAACGACCCCTAAAGAATCTGAAACTTTACCAGTAATTAACTTTCTTTTTTGTTGCGCTGATATTATTGTTGCACTTAGTATTAAAAATGATAAAAGAAGTAATTTTTTAAACATAACTTTATTATAATGGCATACTAAAATAGCTATTTATATGCTGAAATAAAAAAAAAGGATGTGTAAACTTATGTTAAAAACTACTCTTTTTTGGATAGGCTTACTTCCATCTTTTCTTGAGGGAAAGTTTTGCTTTCTTGCATGAGTATTTTGGTGAGTTTTAAATTTTCGTTTTTATTAAAATAACCAACAATGTTTTTTTTAAAACAATAGTTTAAAAAAGGATTGATGTTTTCTTGTTTGATGTTTAAATCGGTAATAAAAAAATCGTCTGTAAAGTGTTTTCTAATATCGCCCAAAACTTCATCTTCGTAAACTATTTTTTTTAGTTGTTTTCTTCTTTTATTATTCCCATTTAAAGCATTTATTAAATTATCTAAACTAACTACACCACCAGATCTAAATTTAACAACAGTATAGTCTTTTTTTGCTTTTGTATTGGCAAAAGGTAAGTTAAGAGTTTTAGCATTTACAGTAGGAGGAGGCATAATTTCTGGGTCAACATAAAAAATACTTTTTGCTTTGCCCAGCGTTATTTCGTTTAATTGGTATGTTTTACCATCAACATCAAAACTAATGATTTCTTGGTTAAGCATTTCTTTAGTAATAGCAATTACTTTATTTTTTATATTGATGTGAGAAAAGGCTAAAGTATCGCCAATTTTAACCGGAATTTCGAACAGGCCTAAATCGTTGGTGTTTGTACCAGTATTAGAATTTGTATTGATGATATGTACGTCAGTAATTACATCACCTTTAAAAACAACTTTTCCAGTAATTATTTTCTGTTTTTGTTGACTATAGGTAAAAGCACAAAAAAGAAAACAACATAAAATTAACTGATTTTTCATACCAGCAAAGAAACGAGAGGCCGTTCTTAAAACTCTATTAACTTAATGGTAAACTTTTGTTAAACGAAAAAAGCACCATAATTTTTATGATGTTTTTAAGAAATATTTTGTGTGTTTTCTACTTTTGAATGTTAATGGTAGCTTTACCAACAACTGTAGAAGTTACCCCATCTAAAGTTATGGATTTGTTTACTGATGTTTCTATGGTTAAAACATTATCTACAAAAGAAATAACATCAATAGTTATATTTTCTCCACCTTCATTTAATTGTAATGTGTTGTCATCTAAAGTCCAAGAACTTGTGGTAAACCCAAAATTATCGTTAAAGAAAATGTTGTCAAAAAGGAGTTCTTCTGTTTTTTCTGCGCCACTTGGTTCTTTATACGTTAATTGAAAAACAAAATCTCCAGTCATACTTACACGATTTGGATTTTCTGAAAAAGAAATATTTGTGTTAAAATTTTTCCCAAATCCAGTACCAGTAAGTGTAACATTTACTGGAGCTGTTACATTTAAAACGGCATTATCCATGGTTATGCTTTGTATGGTCCAATTGCCCACCAAATCGTTACTTGTTATAGCTACTAAAGAAGTATTTGAAACTTTACAGGAATATAATATTGTAATAAATAGACTTAAAAAAAATATTTTAGATTTCATACTTTATAGATTTTCAATTGATTATAGCTTAAAACTGCCTTTTTTGTAAAATTACGAAAATAAATCGATTGTAACCTATAAATTTGTTTTATGAAAAAAATGATAATTGCAAGTACTTCTACAATTCATGGAAGTGGTTATTTAGAGTATTTATTACCAACGTTAGAAACGTTTTTTAAAGGTGTTAAAACGATTTTATTTATACCTTATGCAAGACCAAGTGGAATTTCTTATAACGATTATACTCAAAAAGCTCAAAAAGCTTTTGATAAAATTAATATTGTCGTTAAAGGCATTCATCAATTTGAAAATCCAAAAGAAGCTTTTAAAAATGCAGAAGCTATTTTTACTGGAGGTGGAAATACGTTTGAGTTGGTAAATCAACTTTATAAAAATGATATTTTATCGACCTTAAAAGAGGTTTTAGAAAACGGAACACCGTATTTAGGAACAAGTGCAGGTAGTAATATTTGCGGAGTTACCATGATGAATACCAATGATATGCCTATTGTTTATCCACCAAGTTTTACAACTTTAGGCTGTATTTCTTTTAATATCAATGCGCATTATTTAGACCCTAAAAAGGATTCTACACACATGGGCGAAACCAGAGAAACTAGAATTAAAGAATTTCATGTTTTTAATGAAACGCCTGTTTTAGGTTTACGAGAAGGCAGTTGGTTAGAGGTGTTTAATGATAAAATTATTTTAAAAGGTGATTTTCCAGCACGGCTTTTTCAGCAACATAAAGAAGCTGTTGAATTAAAAAGTGGGAGGGAGGTTAAATTGTAAAAAAAATCTTGTTTTTACTCTTTAATACCCAATATAATCAACAATTTCCAAGCCATAACCAATCATACCTACTCTTTTAGTCTGTGGTGAATTGCTTAATAATTTTAATTTATGGATGTTTAAATCGTGTAGAATTTGCGCTCCAATACCAAAATCTCTTTGGTCCATAGCAATGGCTGGCGCTTTTAATTCGCCATTTTTTTGATTTTCTTTTAATAAATTCAATCTAGTTAACAGGTTTTTAGATTGATTCTGTTGGTTGATAAACAAAATAGCACCTTTACCTTCTTCATTAATCACTTTAAACATTTGGTCTAATTTCTTGTCAGCATCATTTGTTAAAGTACCCAAAATATCATTATTAACTAAAGTAGAATTGATTCTGGTTAAAACACTATCCTCGTTTGTCCAAGTACCTTTTGTTAACGCAATATGTACTTGGTTGTTTGTGGTTTGTTGATAAGCTCTTAATCTAAATTTACCAAAACGAGTTTCAATATCAAAATCGTCTTTCTTTTCTATTAAAGAATCGTGCTCCATTCTATAAGCGACTAAATCTTCAATAGAAACAATTTTAATGTCTAACTTTTTAGAAACTTCCATGAGTTCAGGTAAACGTGCCATAGTTCCATCTTCATTCATAATCTCTACAATAACACCTGCAGGTTGCAAACCAGCCAAACGTGCAAAATCTATAGCAGCTTCTGTATGACCAGTTCTTCTTAAAACGCCACCTTCTTTTGCTTTTAGAGGAAAAATATGTCCTGGTCTTGCTAAATCAAAAGCTTTAGTATCGTTGTTGATTAAAGATTTTATGGTTAAAGCTCTGTCTGAAGCTGAAATACCAGTAGTAACCCCTTTACCACGTAAATCTACAGAAACTGTAAATGCAGTTTCCATAGGATCTGTATTGTTATTTACCATCATATCGAGTTCTAATTCTTTGCAGCGATTTTCTGTAATTGGTGCACAAATTAAACCACGACCATGAGTTGCCATAAAGTTTATCATCTCTGGCGTAACTTTTTCTGCGGCTGCTAAAAAATCGCCTTCATTTTCTCGATTTTCATCATCTACAACAATAATAACTTTACCATTTCTAATATCATTAATGGCAGCTTCAATTGTATCTAATTTTATTTCTTTATGTAAAATATGTGAATTCATAAATTATTTTTTTTAGTTACTAATTTTTTTAAAAAATTAGTAAGGGGTTGTATAAAAGAATCGAAATTAAAAATTCCTTTGTCTTTTGTTGCTCGTCTTGTTAGTAATATAGCTATTGGAATCATAATTATAGCAGATATCCAAGAACCTAAAAAAGAAGTTATGCTACTTTCTTCAGCCAAATTTTTACCAAATGTGTTTGTGAAAAAATAAATTACATATACAGCTATGGCCAATATCATTGGTAAACCAAAACCGCCTTTTCTAATGATTGATCCTAATGGAGCTCCAATAAAAAATAAGATTACACAAGAGAGAGAAAATGCTATTCTATTATAATATTCAGTATCGTAAAAGTTTAACACTTTACGTTTATACTTAATATTATTTTTATTACTTCTTACAGTATTGGCCATTCTACTTAACTTGGTTACAGCAGAATTTAGGATAGTAATTTGATCTTGTAACTCAAAGTTATTGATAATAATACTGTCGAGATTTTTGTTTTTTAAAGAATCAGGATATGGATACAAATCTTTTGCCTGAGCACTGATGTAAATATTTTTGGCACGTATTTCTAGAACTTCATCATAATTATTTTTTAACCTTGGGATGGTATCTTTAATCTGTTGTAAAGTATACATCATTGGGCTGTTTTTAGAATTTATGCTATCTAAAGCTCCATCATTTAACAAATCGCCAACATCAATATTAAATTCGTATTCTTTAAAAGTACCACTTGAGGCTGCCATTTTTTTACGTTTGATGGCTGTTCTAGCAGATTTTACGTGTTCTTCATAATAATTACCATTGTATAAAACCAATGTCATGTACCTACTACCTTCTTTTGAAACAATTTTACCACTATCTGCTGTAATTGCTTTTTGGTTACCTCGTTTTGCTTTTAAATCATAAATTAATACATTTTTTAAAAGGTTTTCGTTTTCACCATACTTTTCATCAAACTTAATTTGATAACCAGGAATATCTGAATTAAAACTTCCAGCAACAAGAGCCATTGCTGGTTTTTTCTTTTTAATATTACTATATAAATTTCGTTGTTTTAAATTGGCATAAGGAAATATATTATTTAAAAATAAAAAATTAACTAAACTTAAAGCTATAGCCAAAATTCCTAATGGCCTAACCAATCTTTGTAAAGAAATACCTGCAGATTTAGCAGCTGCAAACTCATAATTTTCGCCTAAGTTACCCAACGCCATTATCGACGATAATAGTACACCTATAGGTAATGCTTGGGGAATTATCATTAAAGTAGAATAGTAAACAAATTTTAATATAAAGATGATACTAACACCTTTACCTGCAATATTCTCGAAAGCTTGCCATAACAATTGCATTACTAAAACGAATAAAACAATAAGAAATGTAGCCACAAAAGGTACTAGAAAGCTCTTTAAGATGTATTTATCTAAAATCTTCATAAAAAACAAAAGTAGCATCTTAAATAGTAAGATGCTACTAATTTATTGTTAATTGAATTGTTTAATCAATGATGTATTTTTTACTCAAATATTTTTGCTTATCAAACTTAAAAAAAGTTTCTGATAAATCTTGATTACTTTTAAATTCAGTAATGGTAAAACTTGTTTTTGCGCCATTTGCACCTGTTTGAATTAATTTATAAATGTGCTTTGTTTTAGCATCTATCCCTAACTCAACTTTTACAATGTCAGACTCGCTATCCATAGGATTTAAGGTTACAAACTGTATTTTTCTTCCACTTATGTTATTTAAATCGCCCATTTCTAAATTATAGCCTTCTTTATAAAAGGTGAGTAGTTTAGACGGATAAATGAAACCATCATCATCTCCCATATCACCATCTGTGATGGAAATCTCTTTTTCTTCATTATTAATAACGTACAATTTTTTGCCATCATAAATAAAGTTATTTCCTAAGTAATTGAGGTTGTATTTTTCGCCTTTTAAATTAATTTCTCCACGAATTGGTGGTTCATCACCTTCATTAATTCCAGCCTCTTCATTGCTTAATGTTTGACTAAAACTTAGATACATATTGTTGTATGCAGACATTTTTGTAGAAACTTCATCTAACAACGTTTTTGCAGCTGAAGAGCTTTGCGAAGATGTAATGCTTGTAAAACACACAGTTAAAAATAAAACTATAATTTTTTTCATTTTATGGATTCTTTTCGTTTTCTAATAATTGTTCTAATGCTATAAAATCAGGTACCAAAACTTGGCGAGCTTTGCTACCTTCAAAACCACCAACAATTCCAGCAGCTTCTAATTGGTCTATTAACCTACCAGCTCTATTATAGCCTAATTTTAATTTTCTTTGTAAAAGAGATGCAGAACCTTGTTGCGCTGTAACAATAATTTCTGCAGCTTCTTTAAATAATTTATCTCTATCTGCTATATCTATATCAACACTTGTGCCATTTTCATCATCTACATATTCTGGCAATAAATGTGCATCTGCATACGCTTTTTGTGACCCAATAAAGTCTGTGATTTTTTCGACTTCTGGAGTGTCTACAAAGGCACATTGAATTCTTTTAATATCATTACCATTTGTATATAATAAATCTCCACGACCAATTAATTGATCTGCACCACCAGCATCTAAAATGGTTCTAGAATCTATTTTAGATGTAACTCTAAACGCAATTCTGGCAGGGAAATTTGCTTTAATGATACCTGTAATTACATTTACAGAAGGTCTTTGAGTAGCTACTATTAAATGAATTCCAATAGCTCTTGCCAACTGTGCTAAACGTGCAATTGGGGTTTCTACTTCTTTACCAGCAGTCATAATCAAATCTGCAAATTCATCAATTACTAAAACAATATAAGGTAAAAATTGATGCCCATCATTAGGGTTTAATTTTCGCTTTTTAAATTTAGTGTTGTATTCTTTAATATTACGAACCATTGCCGCTTTTAGCAAATCGTAACGATTATCCATTTCAATACAGAGCGAATTTAACGTATGTACCACTTTAGTAGTATCTGTAATGATAGCTTCATCTTCGCCAGGTAATTTTGCTAAATAATGACGCTCAATTTTATTGAATAAAGTTAACTCCACTTTTTTTGGATCAACCAAAATAAATTTTACTTCTGCTGGGTGTTTTTTATATAAAAGTGATGTTAACACTGCATTTAAACCAACAGATTTACCTTGACCAGTTGCACCAGCCATTAACAAGTGAGGCATTTTTGCTAAATCTACCACAAAGGTTTCATTAGAAATGGTTTTCCCTAAAGCTATAGGCAATTGCATCTGCGACTCCTGAAATTTCTTGGAAGAAATGGCAGAATGCATAGAAACTATGGTAGATTTTTTATTAGGCACTTCAATACCAATCGTTCCTTTACCTGGAATTGGTGCAATAATTCGAATCCCTAAAGCCGATAAAGACAGTGCAATATCGTCTTCTAAATTTTTAATTTTTGAAATTCGTATACCAGCTTCTGGCACAATTTCATATAAAGTAATAGTTGGGCCAACTGTTGCTTTTATTTCTGCAATACCAATTTTATAATTTTTTAAAGTTTCTACAATTCGGTTTTTATTCGCCTCTAATTCTTCAGGATCTATAGAAATACTTTCATTATATTGTTTTAATAAATTAAAAGTTGGAAAACGAAAGTTAGATAATTCTAATGTTGGATCAAACTCACCAAAATCTTTTAAAATTTTATCTGATAAATTTTCTGTAGATGATTCTTCTTCTCTTGCAACTGCAACATCTATTCCTACATCATTCATATCTTCTACAGAATCTTCTTTTGGTTGTGCTACTTTAAATTCAGGCTCAGATTTTTTATCAATTTTTAAGGTTATTTCTTCTTTTTTAGCATCAACATCAGAATGTTTGCTAATGGTAGGTTTTAAATTTTTAACCGATAATTCAAACTCTGATTTTTCTTCTTTTTTATCGGCAATAGATTTGTTATTCTTTTTAGTATCAGGCTCTTCAACTACTTTTTTAACCGTAGTTTCATCTCTTTTTTGTTGCTCAAATTCTTCTAATTCTTTAGCTTTTCTTTCAACTCTTTTTTCCTTTATATTTTCAATAAAAGCATCAATATTTACTCTATAACGCACTATAATATACGTTAACAACAAAAAAACCAGCACAATTACCAAGCCAGTTTTACCAATAAAACTTTGTAGATAATTATTAATTTCAAAACCTATAACACCAGATAATAAGGCATATTTTTGATTTAAGAAGCCTAAAGAAATGGAAAGCCAAAGCATTGCTGCCATATTCCAATTCCAAGAAATAATAATTTCTGAAAATTTCTTTTTTAGTAGGATAAAAAAACCCGATAAGAATAGTTGAAAAGCTATAATAAAGGCCGCTAAACCAAAACCATCATAAATAAAAAAGTGACTTAAATTGGCCCCAATTTTACCTAAAAGATTTTTACTAATTATACTTTTATCAGCAAGATAATTTAAAGTACTTTGATCTTCTTGCCAATTAAAAAAAAATGAAATGAATGCAATACACAAAAATAACGAAAATAACATCAAGAAAAAACCAACAATAGTTTGCGTTTGTCTTGATTTTAACGACGAAAAAAAACTTGTTTTTTTAGTTGTTGAATCTGTAATTTTCTTAGTGCTTTGCTTCTTTTTAACCATTAAAAATGTGAAATATTTTTAAGGGGTAAATATACATATTTGCTTAAAATAAAGCAGAAATTTTAGGGATATAAATAATACCTGCAATTACTAAAGATATTAAGGCAGCAAATGTAGGCGCTCCAGCTGCAATGTCTTTAATCAAACCTATTTTAACGTGAAAATCTGGGTGAATAAAATCAGCTACCTCTTCAATAGCCGAATTACAACCCTCAGCTACAAGCACCAAGCCAATTGCTAAAAATTGTATGGCCCACTCTGTAAGCGAAATATCAAAATAAAACCCTAAAATTATGGCAATTAAAGCAAAAAAAAGCTGTGCTTTTATACTATCTTCTGTAGTCACTAAAATCCATAAACCTCTAAAGGCGAATTTAAAACTTCGAATTCTACCTCTAATAAAATCATCTTTAGGGTTTTTCATTTTATAAGGCGTTTAAAGCTGCTTCGTAATTTGGTTCATCAACGATTTCTGGTACTTGTTCTGTGTAAGTTACTTTTCCATCAGTATCAACAATTACAATACACCTAGAGTGTAAGTGAGCAAGTGGTCCATTTTCTATCGTTAATCCATAATCATTACCAAAACTTCCTGTTGCAAAGTCCGACAACATTACAACATTTTCAATACCTTCTGCACCACAAAAACGTCCTTGTGCAAATGGTAAATCTTTAGAAATACATAACACTACTGTGTTTTCTAAATCTGCCGCTTTTTTATTAAACGCTCTAACAGACATTGCACATGTTCCAGTATCAACACTTGGAAAAATGTTTAAAATAATATTTTTGCCTGTAAAATCACTTAAATTTTTATGTGATAAATCTCCAGCTGTTAACGTAAATTCAGGAGCTTTTGTACCTGGTTCTGGTAAATTTCCTATTGTTTTAATTGCATTTCCTTTTAAAGTAATCTCTGCCATTTTATATGTTTTTTGTGTTGTTCAAAAATAGGTATTTTTATTCAAATAGATTTGTAAAAACTGTGAAGTTCATCTTAAAAAATGAATCTGTAATCTGTATCTTCGCAGTCAAAAATTCAATAATATAAAGTGAATATTAGTCAATATACATCAGAATTTAAATACAATTGGAAACTAGCAGCACCTGTAATGTTAGGCATGTTAGGGCATACTTTTGTTGCTTTTGTAGATAATATTATGGTTGGGCAATTAGGTACTGCAGAATTGGCTGCAGTATCCTTAGGAAACAGTTTTATGTTTATTGCAATGTCTATTGGTATTGGATTTTCTACAGCAATAACTCCTTTAATTGCAGAAGCAGATTCATCTGATAATTTAGTGCAAGCAAGAGCCACCTACAAAAACGGATTATTTTTATGCACAACTTTAGGTGTATTATTATTTCTGCTGGTATTTTTTGCAAAGCCATTGATGTATTTGATGCAACAACCTAAAGAAGTAGTGGAATTGGCAATTCCGTATTTAGATTTGGTTGCATTTTCATTAATCCCGTTAATTATTTTTCAGGCGATTAAGCAATTTAGTGATGGAATGTCGATGACCAAATACCCTATGTATGCAACATTAGTGGCTAATATTGTAAATGTTGTATTGAATTATGTATTGATTTTTGGAAAATTTGGTTTTCCGGAAATGGGTATTGTTGGTGCAGCTTATGGAACGCTGGCTTCGAGAATTATTATGGTGATTTATTTGTGGTTATTATTAAAAAATAAAGCAAGATCTCACAGAATTATTAGTAACTTAAAATTCTTTGTTTTAGATATGTTGATGATTAAAAAAATCATCAATTTAGGCTCTTTAAGTGCTATGCAAATGTTTTTTGAAGTCGCCATTTTTACAGCAGCCATTTGGTTAAGTGGTTTGTTAGGTAAAAATCCACAAGCAGCAAATCAAATTGCGCTAAACTTGTCTTCCATGACATTTATGGTGGCAATGGGTTTAAGTGTAGCATCAATGATAAGAGTAGGAAATCAAAAAGGCTTGCAAAACTTTAAAGAGTTACGCAGAATAGCGTTTTCTATCTTTTTATTAGGGATTATTTTCGCAACTGTTTTTGCCACTTTCTTCTTTTTATTTCATCAAATTTTACCTAAAATTTATGTAGATTTAGATGATACTGTAAATTATGCTGATAATATGGAAGTAATTTCTATTGCTTCAAAATTATTATTAGCTGCTGCTATTTTTCAAATTTCTGATAGTATTCAAGTTGTGGTTTTGGGTGCTTTACGTGGTTTACAAGACGTTAAAATACCAACTATTTTAACCTTTATTTCGTATTGGTGTATAGGTTTTCCTGTGTCTTATTTTTTAGGAAAAGAAACCATGTATGGTAGTTTTGGTATTTGGCTAGGTTTGTTAGCAGGTTTATCTACGGCTTCTGTATTGTTGTTTGTTCGATTTAATCGATTAACATTGAGTTTAATTAAAAGTAAAACTGCTAAATCGTAAATAATTACACAAAATACATCAATATTTTAAAGTTTTTGCTATTTTTTTTGACAAATGGTTGCTTATAATTTACAATAAAAAGGCCTCAATAGTATATAAATTTTCAATTGTAAATTTTTTTATCACCTTTTATTAATACATTTAGGTTTTAATTAAGTATAACTAAATGAAATTTACATTAGGCATTGAAGAAGAATATCAAGTAATTGATCCTACAACAAGAGAGTTGATATCTCATAATCAAAAAATTGTAACTGAAGCATCTAAAGTTTTAAACGATCAGGTAAAAGCAGAAATGCATCAAGCTGTTGTAGAAGTTGGTACAAATATTTGTGAAGATATTACAGATGCTAGGCAACAAATTTCTCATTTACGAAAATCAATTTCAACAATTGCAGAAGATTTAGGATACAAAATTGGGGCCGCTGGTACACATCCATTTTCGAAATGGGAAACACAATTAATTACACCAAATCCAAGATATGACGAAATTATAAATGAAATGCAAGATACTGCAAGATCTAATTTAATTTTCGGTTTACATGTACATGTTGGTATGCCAGATAAAGATATGGCTTTGCATATAGTAAATGCTATGCGTTATTTTTTACCTCATTTGTATGCTTTATCAACAAATTCTCCTTTTTGGGAAGGGAGAAAAACGGGTTTTAAATCTTTTAGATCTAAAGTTTTTGATAAATTTCCAAGAACTGGGATTCCTGGTGTTTTCGACAATTATGCGCAATATGAAAGCTATGTAAACTTGTTAGTAAAAACAAAATGTATTGATAATCCTAAAAAAATTTGGTGGGATATTCGCATACATCCAGTTTTTCCAACCTTAGAAGTTCGTATTTGTGATGTGCCAATGACCGTTAATGAAACAATTTGTATTGCTGCTTTAATTCAGGCTTTAGTAGCCAAACTATATAAATTAAGAACGCAAAATTTAAATTTTGTAACCTATCACAGAGCATTAATAAATGAAAATAAATGGAGAGCTGGACGTTATGGAATTGAAGGTAAAATGATTGATTTTGGAAAAGAGATAGAAGTTGAAACAAAAGTTTTAATGCAAGAATTTCTTGACTTTATAGATGATATTTTAGACGATTTAGGTTCTAGAAATGAAGTTGAATATGTTTTTAAAATGCTAGAAAAAGGCACAGGTGCAGACAGGCAGTTAAAAATTTTTGAAGAAACAAAAGACTTAACAAAAGTGGTAGATTATATAACCACACAAACCATAAAAGGTTTATAATTAAATATTTATAAAAAAATGAAACGTAAACACTTATATTTAATCTTGTCTGTTCTTGGCATCTGTTATACTTGGTATTATAACATTCAATATTTTACTACTGTTGAAAGTGCAAATTTTATAGGTTTTTTTAAAGATGCACAACAAAATTTTGCAGGAAAATCTTTTGGAGCAGACTTAACTGTAGTATGTTTAACTTTTTTTGCATTTATGGTACCTGAGTCTCGAAGATTAAAAATTAAATATTGGTGGACTCTCATTCCGCTTACTTTTTTAATTGCAGTTGCATTTACATTTCCTTTATTCTTATATTTGAGAGAAATAAAGATTGAGCAGAAACAATATGAATCTTAAATTAGTAATATTTTTTATTTGCTATTCTTTATGTAGCTTTTCTCAAAACGATGTTTATTATGTAAAAGATACTCAAAATTCATACGATAAAAACACCATTACTCAAGCTGAATTTCAACTTGCCAAAGAAGAAATATTAGAAAAATATTCAGAAACCCCTATTTATTGGTTTAAAATACCTGCTCATAAAACAAATTCAGATTATGTTTTTAGAATTGCTTATGAAAGAATTAAAGAGGCTGATGTATATCAAAACAATCATAAATTAAAAAAACTTGAAAATGAAAGGTATTTAAGTTATCAATTTAACAGAAAATCAGATGTTTATGTAAAAGTTAAACTTAAACTGCATTCTTATATACCTTTTCAACTTCAAGAGGCTGATAAGTCGTATTTAATCGAAAAAAATGAGCTGATTTTAAACGGATTTTACTACGGGTTTACATTTTTAATCATCATTTATAACTTTTGTTATTTTTTAATGTTTAGAGATGATGCTTTTTTATATTATTCGTTGTTTTTAGCCAGTATGGGATTTGGGGTTTTTATTATGGATGGAATGCTCGATTTTTACAATTTTAGTGCTTCTTTTATAGATTTTTGTATGATTGTAAATTATTGTTTTTTAGCATTTTATTCTTCTAAATTTGCAAACAGTTATTTACTTTTAGATGACTATTACCCTAAATTAAAAAGGTTTAGTTATGCACTTGGATCTGTAATTATTCTTTTAGGGATTTTATATTTAGTTCAAGAAAAAAATGGGTATTTTATTTTGCTATTCATCAACTTGTTGGTTTTTACTTTATTGTTTGCTTATTGGTTTTCAGCTGTTTTACTTTTTAAGAAAAATATTTACATTAAAATTTTAGTTTTTGCTTACATCATTATTTTATTTTCTGGAATTGATTTTTTTGTATTTAAGTTTTTTGGTATTTCTATCGGAAATATAAATCCTACTAATATTAAAATTGGGGCATTTATAGAAATGATTATTCTATCCATAGCAGTTTTGTATAGAATGAATACCATTAAAGAAGAAAATGAATTTATGAAACAAGAGATTATTACCTATTCTAATCTTTTAAAAAATAAAAATGAAAAAAATCCAACACATAAAGTTGCAGAAAATATTAAGAATTTAAGTTTAAGAGAAAGAGAGATATTCGATTTAATATTGATGGGTAAATCAAATAAAGAAATTGCCTCCTCTGTAAATATTTCTATTAATACTGTGAAGTTTCATATAAAAAACATTTATGAAAAACTACATATAAAAAACAGAAAAGAAGCCCACAATTTAGCTGTTAAGTCGCTTTAAAACAGATAAACTACCCTAAAACTACCCCTTAAAAAGCCTGAGTAGTACTAGATATTTATTAAATTTGTAATACGACTAAGAATTAAAGTTCCCTAAGTTATAATTAAAAACTCTAGAATTATTTTCTGGAGTTTTTTTTATTATGTTGTATGATGTAATTTAGAAAAGTTAAATAAACGATATAATATGATTGAAAAAAAAGATAACAAAAATGAAATTAAAAAGAAAAAATTATTGAAAAATCAACATCAAAAAAAAGAAAAAAGCAACACAGGTCAGCAAGAACAACAACAGCAACAATAATTTTATTGCATTTGTTCAAAAAAAGTCAAATTGTAATTTGGTAATAATTCAGGATTGGTAATTTTAATAATATCTTTTAAAACCAAATCGGGTCTTGTTGGTGCTAATTCATAATATACAACACCTCCTGTTTTTCCTTTTTTTGTTGTTGGTGTAAAGATTTTATCGTTTTTGAAAGCTTTAAATTTTGCATACAATTTAGTACTACTTAACATTTGTTCTTTGGATGAAAAATAGCCAGGTGCAATCCAAAAATCCGCACTTTGAGCTTTATCAAAAACACTTTCAAAACTTAAAGATAAACTTCCTTTTCCTTTAGAATCTTGCCATAAATAATCAAGGTTTGCATCATTTAAAAATTGAGCCACAAAACTTTCTCCTGCTGGTAAATTCCAAATGTCTTTACTCATAATTGCACCAGATAAAACTGTTGGTTTTTTTACGGTTTTTAATGCTATTTTTTTTGCTTGCAAGTAGTTGGTTTCAATAATTTTAAAAATACTATCCGCTTGTTTTTCCTTATTAAATAATACTCCAAAAAATTTAATCCATTCAGCTCTTCCTAAAGGAGTTTTTTCTAGCCAATCGCCATTATAAATCACATTTATTCCGGCTTTTTTTATGGTTGTTAATGATTTATCTGCAGAAGAAACGCTATAGCCAACCACTAATTCTGGGTGTAAATCCAATAAAATTTCTGTATTTAACGAACTCTCTTTACCAATTTCTTTTATTTTTCCCTGATCAATTAATGCTCTTGTTTTTTCTGATGAAACATATTTTGAATATGGAAAACCTATTATGGCATTTTCTTTACCTAACAATTCTATCATGGGGATATGAGTTGTTGAAGTCACCACTATTTTTTCAACAGGAACTTCAAGAACTTTATCTTTATAATCAACAATACTATGAGCAGTTTTTCTTTTGATGATATAACGAAATGTTTCTGCTGAATTTTGATAAGCTGATTTAATAATTAACTTTTTAGTGTCATTTTCATGAATAATATCAAAACCTTTTGCATATTTTAGTATGCTTTTTTGAGTTGTTTTATCCTCAGTTTTTTTCCTTTCTTTCTTACAAGAAAAAAAAACTAAAAACCAACAACTAAAAACAAATAACTTTTTAATCATGAATACACTTGATTTTCTTGCTCTTGCACTCTAATAAACGTAGTTCTTTTGGTTAATTCTTTTAGCCTTTTTGCACCTACGTAAGTGCATGTAGATCGTATTCCACCTAAAATATCGATAACAGTATTTTCTACATTTCCTTTAAATGGTACTTTTACTGTTTTTCCTTCTGATGCTCTATAAGTTGCAATCCCACCAGAATGTTTGTTCATAGCTGTTTCAGAACTCATACCATAAAAGGCTTTGAATTTTTCTCCATTATTCTCAATCAATTCGCCACCACTTTCTGTATGCCCAGCTAACATTCCACCTAGCATTACAAAATCTGCACTGCCACCAAAAGCTTTAGATAAATCACCAGGAATCTTACATCCCCCATCAGAAATAATATGACCTCCCATGCCATGAGCAGCATCAGCACATTCTATAATTGCGGATAGTTGTGGGTATCCAACTCCTGTTTTTACGCGAGTTGTACATACAGATCCTGGGCCAATTCCTACTTTAATAATATCTGCGCCAGCTAATAACAATTCTTCTACCATTTCACCAGTAACTACATTGCCAGCAATAATTATTTTATTTGGGTGATTGTTTCTCATTCTTTTTACAAACTTTACAAAATGTTCAGAATATCCATTAGCAACATCAATACAGATAAAATTAATTTGAGGAAATTCATTTAAAATTTGTTTTACTTTTTCAGAGTCATCCTTTCCAGTACCTGTACTTACAGCAATATTATTTAAAACTTTTATAGTAGAAGTTGAAGCAAAGTTTCTCCATTCTTCCAAAGAATAATGTTTGTGTATAGCCGTAAACATTTTATGCTTGGCTAATGCAGTTGCCATTTCAAACGTACCAACAGTATCCATATTTGCAGCCATAATTGGTACTCCTTTCCAAACAATATCACTGTGAAGAAATCTAAATTCTCTTTCTAAAGTAACTTGCGATCGCGATTTTAAAGTGGAACGTTTTGGGCGAATCATGACATCTTTAAAACCTAGTTTTAAATCGTTTTCTATTCTCATATATTATTACATATTGAATGTTAAAGATATAAAATTGATCGTAAAATTTATTAGATTCTTAAAAAGAATACAACTACTTTTGCCAAGATTTTGGTTTTGATGTAGATATCATTTTACATTAAATTAAAAGGGAATCTGGTGAAAAACCAGAACTGTACCCGCAACTGTAAGCATGTGCCAAACTTGGTTTGGCATCCAGCTGAAAACTATTACCACTGTTTATTTTGAATCATATTTAAAATGAATGGGAAGGTTCAGCATTATGTAAGTCAGGAGACCTGCCTAAATCACGAGTTAAAAACTTTCGGGATAAAAGTTTATGTACTACTAATTTTTGTACACAAAATTTACCTGATTTATTTAAAAATCCGAAAATAGTTTCGGAGTAACTAATTATTGTCTTAAAAAAACAAAAAAGACAAATTTTAAACTAAATCATTACAATGAAAAAACAATTATTAATTGTAAGCCTACTGGTATTCAGTTTTATCAGTAAAAATCTTTTTGCACAAAAAGATGCAAAAGAAAAAGTAGAATCTTTAGATGAAATTGTAGTTACGGCTACAAAGTTTGCATTAAAAAAAGAAAACACAGGTAAAGTAATTACTAAAATTACCCAAAAACAATTGCAAGAAAATGCTGGTAGAAATGTTATTGAAATCTTAAATACTGTTGTTGGTATAGAGGTTAGAGGTGTAAATGCTAATGCAGCAGAACCAAGAAATATTTATGTAAGAGGGGGTAGAAGTAGACAGGTTTTAGTACTTATTGATGGTGTACCTGTTACAGATCAATCAGCAATTAATCAAGAATTTGATTTGCGTTTGTTAGCAGTTAGCCAAATTGAAAGTATTGAAATTTTAAAAGGTGCCTCATCTACTTTATATGGTTCTGGGGCTGCAACTGCGGTTATCAATATCATTTTAAAAAAGTCGTCCAAAAATAAAATTTCTGGTACTTTTGAGACTAGTATTGGATCTAATGATACAGCAAGTTTAAGAGGCGAAAACTCTGCAGATACTAATCAAAATATTTCTGTGAATGGAACTTTAGGTAAATTCAATTTTTTGAGTTCTTTTAACATGTCTAAAGTTGATGGCATGTCTTCTGCAAAAAGTAACTCTGATACGGTTTTTGAGGAGGATGGTTTTTATAGTAGAAATGTTTTACTAAAATTAGGTTATGCATTTCATAAACAGTTTTCAATACAATCTTTTTTTAATTTTGATGAGTTTGAATATGATTTTGATACGGGTGCATTTTCAGATAGTGAGGTTAATGAAGGAAATCAAAAACAAATAAGATTTGGTGTAAAACCTAGTTACACATACACTAAAGGTCAACTATACCTTTTAGCGTCTTTAAATAAAGTAAAAAGAGGTTTAGATCAATTCAATTCTTTTTCAAACACTTTAGACAATTATCAATTTAATGGAGAAAGTATAAATTTAGATTTGGTAAATAAATATGATTTTTCAGATAAAATACAATTAATTACAGGTATCAACTACCAAGAGCACTCTAATCAAACCGAAACTCCGTTTGCAACAATTGATAAAAACATTGCCAATTTTAATACGGTAGACCCATATGTGAGTTTGGTATATATTGGCAATTCTGGTTTAAGTGTAAATGTTGGAGGACGCTATAATATGCATAATATTTACGGAAACCATTTGGTGTACGATGGAAACTTAGCATTTGCAGCTCTAAAAAATAATAACTCCTCTTTAAAGTTAATAACGTCTTATAGTACTGCATTTATTGCGCCAAGTTTGTATCAATTATATGATGGTTTTGCAGGCAATATTGATTTAAAACCAGAATCAAATCAAACTTTTGAATTGGGTTTTGAAGCTAGATATCAAGATTGGATAAATGTAGATGTTGTTTATTTTAATAGAAACGAAGAAGATGCCATTATTTATGATAATACTACTTTTAAATATGCCAATGGCTCATCTGATGCCAATGGTTTTGAGTTCAATACAAATATTATACCTACAGATTTTCTAACGCTTAATTTGTCATATACGTTGATAGATAGAGATCAATTTGAAGATTTCGACGATTACATTCCATCAAATAAATTTACAACTAGTATTAATTATAATGGACTAAAAAACACTTTTATTAATTTAACGTATAGAAATGTAGGCGAAAGAACCGTTTTTGATAGATGGGGCACATTTGACAAAGCAGGCGAAGATGTAATATTAGAAAGCTACCAAGTTTTAGATCTAATCACAAATCATAAATTATTAGATGATACAGTTACTTTTTTTGGAGCAATCACTAATATTTTGAATGAAAATTATGATGATATTTTAGGTTTCTCTACAAGAGGTAGAAATTTTAAAATAGGGGTAAGGTTAAACTTTTAATTCATCTCCCCAATTATAATTTTTATTATAACTAGAAGAGGTTGTCTGAAAAGAAAATTTAGCTTTCATTTCGACTTTATGGAGAAATCTTTTACTGTTGATAATCAATTATATAGATTTTTCGACTGCGCTCAAAATGACATCACAAAAGACTTTTCGGACAGTCTTTTTTTAATTATAATAATTTACGTACTTCACTTTTAATAAAATCTATAGCAGTTTCTGTTGGTGGTAGGGTTTTGGAATAATCAATAAGTATGTTTTCTCTAAAATCGTTGGCAGAATTAGAAACTTCAGCCACTTGTTTTAATTTATTAATAATGGCTCTTTTTGCTGCAATTATCGAAAGCCAAGCATCATTAGAAATATAAATTTGCTGTACTAAATTATGTTCAAATTCTTGATCTATATTCGCTAAAATCAACTGTAAATAATCAGTAGTATTTTCAGATAAAGGTTTTACCCTTAGCAGCATTTTTACAGGGTTTATACGTTCACAAAACAAAAGCATGCGTTCATAAGCTTTTAATTTTAGTGGCAGTGATTCTTTTTTGTTTTGTGCCATCAATTGCAATTTTTTCTCAGTATTTTGTTGCTGTATAATACCATTAAACATATAGTAAGCTACAAAACCTGTTACTGCTGCAGGTAAAATATAAGCAATGCTTTCTAAAATTTTATCTTCCATTAATTATAATTTATTGTAAAACTTACAAATATAAAACTCTTATAAGTATTAAGTATGGCAATTCCAAAACTTAATAAAGTACTCATTAAAATAACTTTTAAATCATAACTCACCAAATAATTCGGGTATTAAGACGAATATTGTTTAATTCGGGTTTTAAAACGAATTCTTAAATTTTCGGATTTCAAAACGAATTTTTAAATTGATAACTTGTGAATAAAAAAATCTAATCATTCTTTAAAAAAACGAATAGTTTGGCTAATTTCACACTTTTAAATTCTTTATTATAAACTATTGAATACCTATTTAAATTCTTTAAACGAAGCGCAAAAACAAGCTGTAATTCAGAAAGATGGCCCAATGATTATCATTGCAGGTGCAGGTTCTGGTAAAACAAGAGTACTAACCTATAGAATTGCGCATTTAATGCAATCTGGGGTTGATGCTTTCAATATTTTATCATTAACATTTACCAACAAAGCAGCAAGAGAAATGAAAGAACGTATTGCTGGAGTTGTAGGGGTTAGTGAAGCCAAAAATCTTTGGATGGGAACATTTCACTCGGTTTTTGCAAGAATTTTACGCTCAGAAGCAGATAAATTAGGTTTTCCAAGTAATTTTACCATTTACGATACACAAGATTCAGTTCGTTTAATAACAGCAATTATTAAAGAAATGAACTTAGATAAAGAACGCTATAAACCCAAACAAATTTTAAGTCGAATTTCATCATTCAAAAATAGTTTAGTTACAGTTAGAGCGTATTTTAATAATCCTGATTTGCAAGAGGCAGATATGCACGCAAGCAGGCCAAAAGTAGGCGATATTTATAAGGAATATGTAGATCGATGTTTTAAATCTGGGGCAATGGATTTTGATGATTTATTACTAAGAACAAACGAATTATTAGCGCGTTTTCCAGAGGTTTTGGCAAAATATCAAGATCGTTTCAGGTATATTATGGTAGATGAGTATCAAGATACCAACCATTCTCAATATTTAATTGTAAGGTCTTTGGCAGATCGTTTTCAAAACATTTGTGTTGTAGGTGATGATTCTCAGAGTATTTATAGTTTTAGAGGAGCCAATATTCAGAATATTTTAAATTTTCAAAAAGATTATCCTGATGTTAAAACTTTTAAACTAGAACAAAATTACAGATCTACAAAAAACATTGTAAACGCAGCAAATTCAGTAATTGCTCGAAATAAAACAAAGCTCGATAAAGAAGTTTGGACTAGCAATGATGCTGGAGATTCCATTAACGTAATGCGCACCATTTCTGATGGAGAAGAAGGGCGTTTTGTCGCACAATCTATTTGGGAAAATATGAATACCAATCAAATGACTCCAGATAATTTTTGTGTGTTGTACAGAACCAACTCACAATCTAGAGCTATTGAAGATGCATTGCGTAAAAAAAATATTGATTATACCATATATGGTGGTATTTCATTTTATCAACGAAAAGAAATCAAAGATATTCTATCGTATTTACGCATCTTAATTAACCCTAATGATGAAGAAGCATTAAAAAGAATTATCAATTATCCTGCAAGAGGAATTGGAGCAACAACTATTGATAGACTTACCATTGCAGCTAATCACTATAAAAAATCAATTTTCGAAATCATAAAGTATATTGATAAAATCGATATCAAAATAAATTCTGGCACCAAAAATAAACTACAGAATTTTATGAACATGATTTTGCGTTTTCAAATAGAATCGCAAACAAAAAATGCCTTTGAAATTGCAGAAACCGTTGTTAAAGAAACACGATTAATAAAAGATTTAGAAAAAGATGGTACTCCTGAAGCTGTAAGTAAAGTAGAAAACGTTCAAGAATTGTTAAACGGAATTAAAGACTTCATCACCGATAAAATAGAACAAGGTGAAGATGCTTCTTTAACTTCATTTTTAGAGGATGTTGCTTTGGCTACAGATTTTGATTCTAAAAAAAATAACGATAAGCCTAGTGTTTCTTTAATGACAATTCACCAATCTAAAGGATTGGAATATTTATATGTTTACATTGTTGGTTTAGAAGAAAATTTATTCCCTTCTGCAATGAGCATGAATACCAGAAGTGAGTTAGAGGAAGAGCGAAGGTTATTTTATGTGGCATTAACAAGAGCAGAAAAAGTAGCCTACTTAAGTTATGCACAAACACGTTACAGGTGGGGAAAATTGGTAGATGCTGAGCCAAGCCGTTTTTTAGAAGAAATAGACGACCAGTTTTTATATTACATCACACCTAAAGCTCCTGAACCTTCTGAAAATCGTTTTGTAGATAAAAGTATTTTTGGTGATGCACCTAAAGGAATTCGATTTCAAAAACCAATTCAACGTAAAAAACAAGAAAGAGACCTTTTAAAAAAGAAAGAAATTGCAATACCAAAAAACTTAAAAAAAGTATCGCAAGCAACTTCTAAACCGAATTTATTTGATGAAAATGTAGCTGTGGGCAATATCGTAGAGCACAATAGGTTTGGAGCAGGAGAGGTTTTAGCTTTAGAAGGAAAAGGACCAAACAAAAAAGCAGAAATTAAATTTAGTACAGTAGGTAAGAAAAAATTATTGCTTCAATTTGCAAAATTAAAGGTCATTGGGTAATTAATTACAAAATAATTATAACTAATTCGTAATTATTAATTATTTTGCAAGCCTAAAAGAACTACATATAATTATTTAATTGGCTGGTTAATTGTAACCAATTCTTATTTTAGAGTTTCTTAGATGCAATTAAATAAAAAATTTCATAAAAACAGATAAATGACATTTGATTTAGAATATAATTCAGAAAGAACATTAATGATTATACCTGAGTATGGTAGGCATATTCAAAAGTTAGTTAATCATTGTGTTGCCTTAAAAACCAAAGAAGAGCGTAACACAATGGCTAAAGCAATTGTAGATGTTATGGGTAATTTACAACCACATTTAAGAGA
Source organism: Polaribacter sp. (assembly GCA_965661915.1). Classification (GTDB taxonomy): domain Bacteria; phylum Bacteroidota; class Bacteroidia; order Flavobacteriales; family Flavobacteriaceae; genus Polaribacter. Next base: position 68,155 of record CBFIFR010000010.1, read on the forward strand.
TGTACCAGATTTTAAGCATAAATTATGGGATCAACTTTTTATCATGTCTAAGTTTAATTTAGATGTAGATTCTCCTTATCCAAAGCCATCTCAAGAAGAATTACAAGAAAAACCAGAACCACTAGCATATCCTAAATCAGCATCAAGATATCGTTATTATGGTAATAACATACAAACCATGATAGATGTTGCTTTAAGTTGGGACGAAGGTGACATGAAAGAAGCCTTGGTGTTTACCATAGCAAATCATATGAAAAAATGTTACCTAAATTGGAACAAAGATACTGTTGATGACGCAGTGATTTTTAAACACTTATATGATCTTTCTGATGGTAAAATAGATTTAAGAAGCTCAGAAGAGGCATTGATTGAGAGTAAAAATTTATTAAGAAAAAGAAATTCGCAAGGTCAAAACCACTCTAAGAATAATCACAAAAAATCACATCATAGTAAAAGTAGAAAAAGATATTAAAAATGGCATCATTTAAAATTGAAGGTGGTCATAAATTAAAGGGTACCATTAATCCTCAAGGCGCAAAAAATGAAGTTTTACAAATACTTTGTGCAGTATTATTAACTCCAGATAAAATTATTGTGCATAATGTTCCAGATATTATTGATGTTAATAAACTTATTTTTATTCTTGGAGAATTAGGTGTTAAGGTTCATAAATTAAGTAGTAACTCTTATTCGTTTCAGGCAGATGAGTTAAATTTAGCGTATTTAGAATCTCCCGAATTTAAAAAAGATGGAAGCTCTTTAAGAGGTTCTATTATGATTGTTGGGCCGTTATTAGCTCGTTTTGGAAAAGGTTATATTCCTAAACCAGGTGGAGATAAAATTGGTCGTAGAAGATTAGATACACATTTTGAAGGCTTTATCAATTTAGGCGCAATTTTTAGGTATAATAAAGAAGAGTCTTTTTATGGAGTAGAAGCTGAAGAGTTGATTGGTACAAAAATGTTATTAGATGAAGCTTCAGTAACAGGTACTGCCAATATTTTAATGGCATCTGTTTTGGCAACAGGTACAACAACAATTTACAATGCTGCTTGCGAACCTTATATTCAACAATTATGTAAAATGTTGAATAATATGGGTGCAAATATTACTGGTGTGGGTTCAAATTTATTAACAATTACAGGGGTTAATGCTCTTGGTGGTTGCGAACATACAGTTTTACCAGACATGATTGAAATAGGCTCTTGGATTGGTGTTGCTGTAATGACAAGATCATCATTAACCATTAAAAATGTAAGCTGGGAAAACTTAGGACAAATTCCAAATGTATTTGCAAAACTTGGTATTGAATTTGAAAAAATTGATGATGATATTTATATTCCAGAGCAAGAGTCTTATAAAGTTCAAAATTATATAGATGGTTCTGTATTAACAGTGGCAGATGCACCTTGGCCAGGTTTTACTCCAGATTTATTAAGTATTGTTTTAGTCATTGCAACACAAGCAAAAGGTACAATATTAATTCATCAAAAAATGTTCGAAAGTCGTTTGTTTTTTGTTGATAAATTAATAGATATGGGGGCTAAAGTAATTTTATGTGATCCTCATAGAGCTACTGTTATTGGGCAAAATTTCGAAAGTTCATTAAAAGCAACAACCATGACCTCTCCTGATATCAGAGCAGGAATTTCATTGCTAATTGCAGCACTTTCAGCCAAAGGTACAAGTATTATCCATAATATAGAACAAATAGATAGAGGTTACGAAAATATTGAAGCTCGTTTAAAATCTATTGGTGCAAAAATTGAAAGAATAGAGAATTAAAAAATCACAGATTGCTATTAAAAGAAAATTTAAAAAATGAAAATGAAAAAGTTTTATTTAATAGAATATTAATTAAACTTTAAGGAAATGATCAGAAATTTATGGCAAGAAGAATGGAAAGAAATTCAATTTGATAAAAAAATTTCAACAAAAGAAAAATTTAGAATTTCTAATTATGGAAGAGTAATTAATTGTAAAAATGAAAAAGAATTTTTAAGAAAAAAAACGTTTATTAATGGTTATGAAACAATTTCTTTAAAACAAGAAGTTAACAATAAATCTACTAGTAGATATGTGCATAAGTTGGTAGCCCAACATTTTTTAGAAAAAGATAGCGAAGATCAGGTTTTTGTTATTCATTTAGATTATGATAAAAATAATAATGAAGTAACCAACCTAAAATGGGCTACAAAAAGAGAAAAAGAATTGCATCAATTTAACCACCCAGATTGGGATGAAGTGGTTAAAAAAAGAACTAAGAATATTGGTAAATTAACAGAGGGTAAAGTAAAAATCATCAAACGTCAATTAAAAAATAATAGAACAAGAATATCAATGATAGCCAAACGTTTTGGAGTTTCTGATACGCAAATACATCGAATAAAATCTGGTGAGAATTGGGCTCATGTTTAAATAACCTTAAAGCTAACTTAAAATAGTGTCAATTTGACACTATTTTTTTATTGGCAACATTTTTGACAATATTAGATAAATAATTTAACGATTACTGAAAATGAGTAAGCAAGAAGAAATTAAAGAAGAAGAAATTAAACAAGAAGAAACAACTCCCAAAGTCGAAGAAAACCAAGAAGTTGAAGAGCAAAATAAAAAAGAAGAACCTACAGCAGAAGAATTAATTCAAGCAGAAAAAGATAAATTCTTACGCCTGTTTGCAGAATTTGAAAACTATAAAAAGAGAACAACTAAAGAAAGAATTGAGTTGTTTAAAACTGCTGGTCAAGAATTAATGACGGCTTTACTGCCAATTATGGACGACTTTGACAGGGGCTTGTCAGAAATTAAAAAAGCAAAAGACAAAGAGTTGTTAAAAGGCATGCAATTAATTAACGATAAATTAAACAATACCCTTACTCAAAAAGGTTTAACACCAATTGAAGTTAAAGCTGGTGATACTTTTGATGCGGAAATTCACGAAGCAATTACGCAAATTCCAGCACCATCAGAAGACTTAAAGGGTAAAGTTATTGATTGCGTAGAAAAAGGATACAAATTAGGAGAAAAAATTATCCGTTATCCAAAAGTAGTAATAGGACAGTAATTAGTTTTCAGTATACAGTAAGCAGTAGCCAGTAACTACTGACTGCTCACTGAGAACTGCAAACTGCAAACTAAAAGAAAATGGCAAAACAAGATTTTTACGAAATATTAGGAATATCTAAATCCGCATCACAAGCAGAAATAAAGAAAGCCTATCGAAAAATGGCAATCAAATATCATCCAGATAAAAACCCTGGAGATACAACTGCTGAAGAAAACTTTAAAAAAGCGGCTGAAGCTTATGAAGTTTTAAGTGATGAAAACAAAAAAGCACGTTACGATCAATATGGTCATGCTGCCTTTGATGGTCCTCAAGGTGGAGGTGGCTTTGGTGGTGGTGGAATGAATATGGATGACATATTTAGCCAGTTTGGAGATATCTTCGGAGGTGGAGGTGGCTTTAGTGGAGGTTTTGGTGGCTTTGGTGGTGGAGGCCAAAGACAAGCCAGAGTTAAAGGTAGCAATATGCGTATTCGTGTAAAACTAACTTTAGAAGAAATTGCTAAAGGCGTAGAAAAGAAAGTAAAAGTTCGTAGAAAAGTGCAAGCAAGTGGTGTAAGATACAAAACTTGTACTACCTGTAATGGTTCTGGCCAAGAGATGAGAATTCAAAACACCATTTTAGGTAGAATGCAAACTGCAACTACTTGTAATACCTGTGGTGGTGCTGGAGAAATTATAAGCTCTAAACCCAATGGAGCAGATGATCAGGGATTAATCATAAAAGAAGAAACTGTGCCAATTAATATTCCTGCTGGTGTTACAGAAGGTGTACAGTTAAAAGTAGGTGGAAAAGGAAACGATGCGCCTGGTAAAAATTCTATTTCTGGAGATTTATTAGTACTGATTGAAGAGATTTCTCACGAAACTTTAAAAAGAGAAGGTACAAATATTCATTACGATTTATATATAAATTTTTCTGAAGCTGTTTTAGGAACTAATAAAGAAGTAGAAACTGTTACAGGCAAGGTAAAAATTAAGATTGATGCAGGCACACAATCAGGAAAAATATTACGATTAAAAGGCAAAGGATTACCAAGTATAGAACGTTATGGCACAGGTGATTTTTTAATTCATATTAATGTTTGGACACCTCAAGAACTAAATAAAGAACAAAAACAGTTTTTTGAAAAAATGTCAGAAGATGATAATTTTTCACCTAATCCAAATAAATCTGATAAATCATTTTTTGAGAAAGTAAAAGACATGTTTTCTTAAAAAAGTATTAAAAGTAAAAAAAAAGTGTACAAATTTTATCATAAATGTTTTTTTGTAATCATTTTTAATATATATTTGTATCGTTATTGAGTAATCGATAACACTTTTTCTTTTTCATAGCAATTTTTCCCACTCAAACTTTGTTTGAGTGGGTTTTTTAATTAATAGCAATTTTTTAGATATTTTTTCTAATGAAATAATTAATTGGTATGGAAAATTAGTAGTATCATAAAATTGAAGTACAATTATATTTAAAAATTTAAAGCAGACTTATCTTATCGTCACGCTTTTTGCGTGTAGGAAAGTCCGAACACCACAGAGTATTCATAGCGGATAACATCCGTCCAACGTAAGTTGAGGACAAGTGCAACAGAAAGCAAGTACAGTTAGGCTGTAGTGAAACCAGGTAAACTCTATGAGGTGCAATGCCATGTAAATTAGAGCTTGAGAGCTACTCGCTCGATTCTAAAGGGTAGGCAGATTGATCTCGATAGTAATATTGAAACTAGATAAATGATAAGAACCTTTTTAAAGGTACAGAATTCGGCTTATTAGTCTGCTTTAAATTTTTTATAAAACCTTTAAAGATTGATGTTTTTTTTGATGATTTATTGAGGAAAATTCAAACTTTTTACAAATAATCTTTTTTTATTTATTAATAGTCCTAATCTATTATTTATCTTTTAAAATA
>CBFIFR010000011.1:0-72219 GCA_965661915.1 Polaribacter sp.
TCAATAAACTTTTAATTAGACCAATCATAGAAAGGGATACAAAAGATTTTACCAACCATTTTTGACTATTAAGCCCTTTTTCAATTATGGAAAAGAGTTTTTTTAATATTGTAAAGTTTTAGTCAATTTAAGATTAAAGGTTTCGCTCTTGTTGAGCTACTGCTTCTTTAAGTTTTAAGAACTTTGTATTTTTCTTTTTATCAAGATAATGACGCAACACTCCACCTTTTACATTATTTACGTCGAATTCAATCGTAAATGCTTCTTCATCTAAATCGTCTATAATTCTGTGTATTTTTTTGATATCAATTCTATTGATTATGGTATGAATGATATCGAATTCTTCAGAAACCCCTTTGCTACCAAAACCAGAACTACCCTTATATATGGTTAAACCAACCCCTAATTCTTCTAAAATGGCAATTTTAATTAAATCGTTTTTTTTAGATATAATAGTAACACCAATAAAATCTTCAAAACCTTCAATAACGGTATCTGTTACTTTTGCAGCAATAATGTAGGTTAAAATGGAGTAGAGTGCAATTTCTATAGTTTCTACAAACGCAGTAATTGTAAATAGAATGATGTTAAAAAACATTACAATTTTACCAATACTGATGCCAAATTTATCATTTAAAAATATTCCTAGAATTTCTGAACCATCTAAAACAGAACCATTTCTAATAGCAATTCCAATTCCTGAACCTACAAGTAAGCCCCCAAAAATTGAGATTAATAGTTTATCATTAGTTATTGTTTGAAAATTTTCGAAATGAATAAATAAGGCAACTCCTAAAATACTAATAATGGATTTTAGTACAATTCTTTTAGAAACAGTAAAATAGCCTAAAATTAAAAAAGGAATGCTAAAAAGAACAAGCAAGTAAGACATATTAATATCTACTTGAGTTCTGACCAATAAAGCTATACCTGTAACACCACCATCTAAAAAGCCATTGGGTAACAAAAAGGCTTTTAACCCCAAACTTGTAAGTACTATTCCAACTAAAATTTGAAAATATTCTGAGAAATAGTTTGAGGTTTTTGAGTGTTTCATTTATGTGATCATTTTTTTTCTTTTACAAGCAAGAAGTGTATTTTTAAGTAACATAGCTATCGTCATTGGACCAACTCCACCAGGTACAGGAGTAATAAATTCTGATTTTTCAGCAACTTCATTAAACGCTACGTCACCCACTAATCTAAATCCGCTTTTTTTAGTTGCATCATTTAATCTAGTAATACCAACATCAATAACAGTAACATTATCTTTAACCATATCTGCTTTTACAAATTCAGGAATACCGATTGCAGCTATAATAATATCTGCTTGCAACATAATGTCTTTTAAATTTTTGGTTCTACTATGGCACATGGTTACAGTAGCGTTACCAACTTTTCTTTTTTGGGAAAGTAAAATACTCATTGGGCTACCAACAATATGACTTCTACCTAACACTACAACATGTTTTCCAGAAGTTTCAACTTGGTATCTGTCTAATAATTCTAAAATACCAAAAGGTGTAGCTGAAATAAATGTAGGTAAATTTAAAGCCATTTTGCCAACATTGGTTGGATGAAATCCATCTACATCTTTATCTGGATCAACAGCCATAATTACCTTTTGTTCATTAATATGTTTAGGTAAAGGTAGTTGCACAATAAAGCCATCTATATTATTATCAGCATTTAAAAGTGCAATTTCTTTTAAGAGTTCATCTTCTGTTGTTTCTTCTGGAAGCCTAATTAGTGAAGATTCAAAACCAACTCGTTCACAAGCTTTTACTTTTGCATTTACATAGGTAATACTAGCACCATCATTTCCAACAATTATAGCTGCCAAATGAGGTGTTTTAGAACCCTTAGTTTTTAAATTGCTAACCTCTAAAGCAATTTCGTCTTTTATATCCGCAGATGTCTTTTTTCCATCTAATAAAATCATAATCTTTTAATTACGAATTACGAATTCATAATTCGTAATTTCTAATTCATAATTTGTTATTTCATTCCTTTCATCATTTGCATCATCTTTCTGCCTCCACCACCTTGCATCATCTTCATCATTTTACTCATTTGTGTAAATTGTTTCATTAACTGATTTACCTCTTGAATAGTAGTTCCAGAACCTTTAGCAATTCTCTTTTTTCTACTAGCATTTATGGTAGATGGTGTGCTTCTTTCTGATGGAGTCATAGAATGAATAATGGCTTCAATTCCTTTAAAAGCATCATCATCAATATCTACATCTTTCATTGCTTTTCCTGCTCCAGGAATCATACCTACCAAATCTTTCATACTACCCATCTTTTTGATTTGCTGAATCTGACTTAAAAAGTCGTCGAAACCAAATTGATTTTTGGCAATTTTCTTTTGTAGTTTTCTAGCCTCTTCTTCATCATATTGATCTTGAGCTCTTTCTACTAGAGATATAACATCTCCCATACCCAGAATACGATCTGCCATACGATCTGGATGAAAAACATCAATAGCTTCCATTTTTTCTCCAGTACCAATAAATTTAATAGGTTTATCTACTACAGATTTAATAGATAATGCAGCACCACCTCTGGTATCACCATCTAATTTTGTTAATACAACTCCTTCAAAATTTAAAATATCATTAAAGGCTTTTGCCGTGTTTACAGCATCTTGCCCTGTCATAGAATCTACCACAAATAAAGTTTCTTGTGGACTAACTGCTTTGTGAATGTTAGAAATTTCTGTCATCATTTCTTCATCTACAGCTAAACGTCCAGCAGTATCAATAATAACAACATTTTTACCATTTGCTTTGGCATGTGCAATAGCGTTTTTAGAAATTTCAACAGGGTTTTGGTTGCCCACTTCTGCGTATACTTCTACACCAATTTGCTCACCAACTACTTGCAACTGATTTATGGCTGCAGGTCTATATACATCACAACCTACTAAAAGTACTTGCTTTGTTTTTTTAGTTTTAAGATAATTGGCTAGTTTACCAGAAAAAGTGGTTTTACCAGAACCTTGTAAACCAGACATTAAAATAACGGTTGGAGAGCCACCCAAATTAATACCAACAGTTTCACCACCCATTAATGCAGTAAGCTCGTCTTTAACAAGCTTTACCATTAATTGACCTGGGTTTAAAGTTGTTAACACATCTTGCCCAATAGCTTTTTGCTGAACTTTTTTGGTAAAATTTTTGGCAATTTTAAAGTTAACATCGGCATCTAAAAGTGCTCTACGAACTTCTTTTAAAGTTTCTGCAACATTTATTTCTGTAATTTGACCATGCCCTTTTAGTGTATGTAAGGCTTTATCTAATTTATCGCTTAAATTATTGAACATAATTTGTATTCTGTTTTAAATCACAAATATAAAAATAAGAGTTCGCTTATTAAAAGATTATATAGTGTTAATCTGTTTTTAAAAGTAAGCTGCTAAAAAAGTTAATTAAATGCACTAAAATTGAAGCTAAAAACATAAAGAATGAAAACAGTAAAATACTACCTAAACTATTTTGAAAAGGGATATTCATGTAGTTCAAATTGCCAGTGTTATCTAAATTAAAAACAGAGGTTAAATAAGGTATCAAACAAAATACTTGTAGTAATATATGAGTAGCTGTTAACCAATTGTTTGGTCTTTTTTTAATCAAATACAAGGCCAAATAATTTATACCAATTAATCCAAAATAAAGTGCTGTTATGTAACACCAAAAATCTACATTAATTAAATAGTGAATGTACGAAATATTAATATCTATAGGGATATTTCTTTTAAATATGCCTAAAACTATAAAAACAGGAATAAGGCTAAAGAAAAAAAGATGGGGTTTATTGATAATTTTTTTCAATTAATACAATTTTTTTAATGTTGATAAATGATGCTCTGTGTGATAAGCTGTCCACATTATAATTTCTCTAATCGTCATTTTACCCATTAAAGGATGTGGAATAACGAGCGTGTCTAAATTTTTGTCGCTAATTTTTCTGGTTTTATATTGTAATTTTTTTTGTTGTATTTGATAGGTTGTTAGCAATCGTTCTTTATCTTTTATCAAAGGTTTTTTTAATTTTTCATTAAAAATTTTAGCTTTCTCTTTATTTTCTATCAATTTTTTTTGATAGTTTTTTACAACCGTATTATAATCTCTTATAGGCCTATTACAAACACCAAATTTGTATTTTAAAATAAATTTAGGATAGCTTAATACATTATTTAGCAATTGAAGACTTTTTACAAGATGTAAAATGTGCTGGGCTGTAGTCCATTTTTCTCTAGGACCAATTTCCCAATTTTCTAAAGGTTGTTGGGCTAACCAATTAAATATTTTATGGTGATTAGTTTCTAATAAATCTGCTATTTCGTGTTTATCCATTGATACCCTTATTGACGCTTAAATGTATGAAATTTAATTATAATAACAGTTCACTACATTTATTTTACAGTTCATTACAAATGATTTTTTTTAAGGAGATATTGCCAATATATTTGTACTAAAAACAAACAAAAAAATTATGCAAACTCAATCAATTTTTCAAAAAATGCTAATTAAATCGATGGTAATGATTTGCTTTTTAGCATTTCCTACATCGTTAATTTCTCAAAATTCAATTAAAATTAAGACCAATAGTGGTAAAAAAAGTATTAAAATAAGTACAAGAACTAATGATTTAAGCATTGAATATGAAGGAGGAATTATTTTAACTGATGATGATAAAGACATAAAAAGTGTTTCTAGAGGAGGATATATTGAGATTAAAAAATCGAGTTTTGGAAGAAAAAGAAGAATTGTTATTGAAAGTGATGGTGGTGAATTGATTCGTAAATTTTTTATAGGCTGGAGTGAAAAAGACTATTATCCTGATGGAAAAGAATGGTTAGAAGATATTTTGCCAGAGGTTTTACAATCTACTACAATTGGCGCTAAAAGTAGGGTAGATCGTTTTTATAAAAACGGAGGTGCTGATGCTGTACTTTCTGAAATTAAACGTATGGATAGTGACTATATTCAAAGTCATTATTTTAAATTGCTTTTAGGTAAAGATTTAAATACCAACGAAATTGTTGGTACAATTAATACTGCAGGAAAAACCATAAGCTCAGATCATTATTTAAGTAACATTTTAAAAACAAACCAACAATTGTTTTTAAAGAATTCACAAACTATTGATGCCTATATAAATGCAGCAAAAAGTATAAATTCAGACCATCACATAACCACTATTTTAAAAAGCACCATTAGTGATAGAGGAATTTCTGACAATCAATTAAGTAGTTTATTAAAAATTGCAGAAAGTGTAAATTCAGACCATTATTTGAGTACTATCTTAAAGCAAATTATGGACAAAAGAGCGTTAAATGCTCAAAATATGGAGCAAATAATGAAATTATCTAAAAGTATAAATTCAGATCACTATAAGAGCACTGTTTTAAAGAAAGCGTTAAAGAGTAAAAGTTTATCGAAACTCGCTTATGATAGCTTTCTAAATTCTTTAGAAGATATTAATTCTGATCATTATGCGTCTGAAGTAATAAAAGAGTTGATGAAAAATGATTTAGATACTGATGAATTGACTCAAGTGTTAGAAATTATCAAAAAAAACATCAATTCAGATAGTTATGCAAGTAGAATTTACAAAGAATTAGCCAACCAAAATAACTTGACAGAAAAACAAATTATTTTAGTTTTAAATGCAACTAAAAGTATACATTCTAGCAGTTATTTATCTCAAACCTTGCTAGCATTTGCACCTAGAGTTAAAAATGGCTCTGCAACATTAAAAGAAGCTTATACTAAAACAGCAAAATCTATAAATTCTGAAACATATTTTGGAAGAGTACTAAAAGCCATTTACTAAAATGAGACTGTAAACTCAACTCTGTCTGAATAAAATTAATACTTTTTTTTATTCAGACAGAGTTTAATTTACACTCCCTGTATAATTCAATTTAATTTGTTCTTCTTCTAGTTTTTGAATCTTTTAGAGTTCTCTTTACAGGTTGCTTATTTAAAGCTTGCTTTCTATTTGTTGGAGTAGCTCTTTTTTGAACTGCATTTCTTTGAGAGCTTCTAATATTTCTATCTGAAGATACTCTTTTATTCACATTGTTTTTTCTATAAACAGTAGTGCTCTTTCTTCTAGATATTGTGTTATTGTTTCCTCTTACAGTTGCCGATTTTCTTCTTTTTATAATCTTACTTCTATTTCCAGTTCTAGCATTAGGTTTAGCTCTGTAGTAAATGAAATTACGGTCTTCTCTTATTTGAGCATAGTTTCTTCTAAAAGAGTTGTCTCTAAAAAAAACATCGTTATAACTAAAAACATCACCAAAGTTTATATTAAATCTTATACCATTATCATAATAAAAATTTCTTACATTTCCATTAAAAATAGGTTGTCCCCATCTATCATATCTAATTCTTAAATTGCCTACGTTGGTTAATCTATTTCTAAAATAGTTGATTCGAATATTTCCAATTCTAGTAACATTACCTCTAAAATCATATCGTAAACGTACGTTTCCAATTCGCTGAATTCTACCTCTAAAATCTCTAATGATTCTTGTTCTTCTGTTGGTATTTATATCAAAATCAAAATCACCATTGGTAAACACAAAAAATTCTATGCCGTTTTCAAAGAAGTTTACTGCATTATTATATGAATAATAATTTACCCCAAATCTGTTTGATACATTTTCATTTGCTTTTGTTTCAACAGTAGAAATCATCAAAAACATTCCTAGTACTATAAGTATACCTTTTTTCATAATATGTAGTTTAAAGGGTTTTGCCTACTCTAATTGCTTTTCGGCTTTCGCATTTGTTTATATATTTTCAAAGAGCGTGCCAAAAAATTATAACATGGCTAAAATTATTTTTTATAATTGATGTAAAGTAAAAGTAATGAGATGTTTAAGTTGTTTCTGTTTTTTCTAAAGTTAAATGTATTCTTCTTGTAATTTTTTTAATAAATTACGACAGATATTTAAAATAGGTTAGATGATAAATGCCATTATAAAAAACTTAGAAAAAGGAATTCAACTACTTCAAACGATTACAGATGAGCAATATTCTAATACTGTAATACCACCTTATTATTCTAGTATAGGATGCCATACTCGCCATATTTTAGATGTATTTTCATGTGTCTTAAATGGTTTTGAACAAAAAAATATTGATCTTACCAAGCGTGAAAGAAATGAAATTATAGAACTTAAAACGGCTAAAGGTATTGAATATTTTGAGGCTATAATTTATCAAATTAAAAACATTACTGTTCAAGATTTAAATAGAGAAGTTAAGGTGATTGACAATTTAGGTTTAGGAAATGAAAAGGCGAATTATACTTTAGGAGCCATTTTAATGCAAGCACAAAGCCATGCAATTCATCATTATGCAAGTATTGGGTATATTATTTATCAATTAGGGATTGAGTTGCCAGATAAGGATTTTGGCTATAATCCTACAACTCCAAATAAAAACTTAAAAACGTCATAAGCTGTATTTAAAGTAAGCGCTTAAAAATAAACGCGCTTTTATTTTGAATAATATACACCTCTAAAACATTAGTAGGATGTATAAATGTAAAAGTATTAGTGATATTAAAGTGAATATCATCAACCATAAAATTACCCTCAAATTCTTTGTTGCCATTTACATCGTATCTAGAAATCAAATAGGTAGCATCATCAACTTGATTTTCAATTACAAACCAGGCACCACTTCCAATACCACCTAGCCAAGAGCCTTTTTTAGGCTTAAATTTTTCGGTATTTGGCAATTCTGTTCCAATCAAATTCAATGCTGTGTCAAACGTATTAAAGAACGATGCTTTGTATTCTTTAATAATAGATCTATTGTTATAAAGCGTTATTTTTTGATGATGTACTTTATATATTTGTGTTGCATTTGTTGCTTTAATTACATTACCAATAGGGCTTGGCGTAAATAAATTAGACTTTTTTAATTTGCGTTTTATTTTTTTATGATTGGTAGATGCAATTATGGTATCAGTTACAAAGCGTGCACAATTTGTACCTTTTTTTAGGAATGCCCCATAAGGCAATTCTTTTTGATTAATTAAATTTTCTATAAAATGTAAAGCTTCAGAATAATTAATTTGATTGTTTATGCCAGCAATTAATCTTCCAGAACCGTGTGTTTTTTCTGGATGTTTTTCAATCCATAGTAAAATTTCTTCTAAATTTAGAAGTTCGTTGTGCTTAAAATTAGCCTCAATTAAAACGTGTAATTCAGGATCTGTTTCTGCAGATCTTGTTCTTCCAAATCCATTGGAGGTAATGTATCTTCCAAAATCAAAATATTTAATTTCAGTATTATTTTTTTGAATAAGTAACAAAGCTGCATGACCAGCTTGTATGGCATGTTCACTTCCAATACCAATTTTAGGCCAAAATTTACTCGAAAACTCTCTGTATGCAGGTCTGACTATAGTATCTGGGTAAGATAAAATAACGATAATACCATCATTTTTTTTGTTTTTTGTGTTCAAAGAATTTTAATCTTTACCAAAAATTGCTTTTTGAAGTACACCAAATGTCTTAAACGCAAAATACACTGTAAAAATAATAAGCAAGCAACCTAAACCAAAAAATAAATAGGCAAAATATAGTTTTGGAGCTTCAGTAAAGTTATCAATTGCTTTAAAACTCATAGTGATAATTATAGGTGAAGCAATAAATAAAAGGATTAAAATTCCTAAACGAATTAAAGCTTTGCCCAATAAAGTAGTATCTGTAGCCATTATTTGTAGTTTTCGATAGCATTTCTAACATTTCCGAATTCACTCAATAATTCGGCTGCTTTTTTTAAGTCGATATTTAATTCTTTTACTAACATTTTTTGACCTCTTTCTACCAATTTGTTGTTAGAGAGTTGCATATCTACCATTTTATTTCCTTTTACTTTACCTAATTGAATCATACTTGCAGTAGATAACATATTCAGCACCAATTTTTGAGCTGTACCCGCTTTCATTCTAGAACTTCCTGTTACAAATTCAGGGCCAACAATAACTTCAATAGGATATTGAGCCGTTTTTGAAAGCGGACTATTTTTGTTGCAAGCTATACTACCTGTAATAATATTATTGGCATTACATTGTTCTAAAGCAGCAATTACATAAGGTGTGGTGCCAGAAGCAGCAATACCTACAACAACATCTTTATTAGAAATTTGGTGTTTTTGTAAATCTAGCCAGCCTTGGTTTTTAGAATCTTCTGCAAACTCAACAGCTTTACGAATTGCAACATCTCCACCAGCAATTAAACCGATAACAAGTTCATGAGGTACACCAAATGTTGGCGGACATTCAGAAGCATCAACAATACCCAGTCTGCCTGAAGTTCCTGCACCAATATAAAAAAGACGCCCACCAATTTTTAGTTTTTCAACAATTTTGGTTGTTAAAGTTTCAATTTGTGGTAATGCTTTTTCTACAGCTATAGGCACTGTTTTATCTTCGTTATTGATATTGATTAATAACTCAGCAACCGTCATTTTTTCTAAATGATTGTACTTAGAATCTTGTTCTGTAGTTTTGGTAAAGCTCATAAAATTACTTTAATTTATCAGAATTTAACAAAAACACAGCATTTGCCATAAACAATTTTCCATTGTCCCAAAAAGAACGGAATAAAGGATTATCTACCATATAAACGATGCTTCCTCTTCCTTTTCGTTCTTCACCAAATAATAAAGTTTCAGGTAATTTTGCTAATACATTTTTTCCTGTAAAACCAGAAACACTTGTTGCAGTATCTGTTAAATACGCAACATTTCCGTTTGGTAAATAACGGTATGCAGTGCTGCTTCTTTTTAAGGTAAAATAGTTATTTGTATAACCAAAAGCTAATGGATGTGTATTGTCTACCTTACTTTTAAAAATAGCACCAGCAATTAAATTATTAGCATTTTCTCTTTCTTGTTCAGCATAAGGAGTCATATTTGGTTCATCATCATCCTTATCTTTGTTTTCTTTTCTTTTTAAAGAGAATCCCTTTTTATCAGCAAACGAGTTTAAAGCACTACCAATTGCAATTAATGTTCCACCAGAACGTACCCAACTTGTTAAATCATTTAACGTATTTTTATTTAAAATACGGCTATAATATCCACTTGGTAAAATAATTACATCATAATTCGAAAAGTCCACTCTACTAAAATAATCAGAATTGATAATGGTTAAAGGATATTCTAATTCAGTTTCAAAAAAATGCCAAATTTCACCAAAACTCAAAGACGATGTACCTTCACCAGAAAGTAAAGCAACTTTTTGTTTGTTGATTGGTTTAACAGCATACGATCCAAAATCTACACCAGCATCAGAAAAACCTGTAGAAGTTGTTACGAGTTGACGCATATTTTTATCTGCAATTTGTATTAGTTTTTTATCAAAATCTTTCTGTTTATTATCATTTCTTAAAATGATTAAAGAACCTCTATCAAAAGACACTCCATTGGTACTAAAAGGCTTTTCAGAAAAACGAGGTGTAATACCGTTTTTCAATAGTTCTGCTAAAAAAGTCGCATCCTTTAAGCTATTCCATTTGGTAATGTAAGCATAGGCAGATGTATCAATTGTGTTATTAACACTGTTTTTTTTGTTTTTAGAAGATGTTGGAATACTAGATTCTGATGCTATAGCATTAAAACCGTGTGCATAAGGTATAGACCAAGCAGTAATATCGTATGTTAAAGAATCTAATATTTTTACTTTAGGCTCAAACAAAACATTAACCATTTTTCCTTTAGGTTGATGGGTATGAATTACAAGGTCAGTTTCATTAACAGTTAACTTTCCTTCTTGTAAAGTAGTATAAACATAACCTTTTACAGTACCTTTTTTTGCATTTTGATAAGTAATTTCATGCTTGTCTAACAATATTTTTAAACGATTTATTTTATCTTGATTATCATTTTTAAGTACAAAACTCTTGTATTTTAAATCAGAATTATCAAAGTATTTTTTAAATTCTGAATTCAATTTTTCTGCATTTCTACTAGAAATTTCTACAGTTGATAAACCTGTTGTTTTATGATGAGCAGCTCTATCTTTTAAGGTTAACACTTCACCTTCATCAGTTTCTATTCCTAAACCAGCTCTTCCATGACCTGCTTGTTCATAGGTCATACCAATGGCTCCCACAAATGTTGGGTAGGTGTCTCCATAACTTGGGTACAATAAATCGAAACTTTCTTTGGTAAAATACAACCAACTTTCTTTATCAAAATATTTTGCGTGATTTTTACCAATTTCTGTTTGAAAATCGCGCTGCCAATCTGTAATTATTTCATGAAAAGGTGCAGCAGCTGGTGCAAAATAATACGGACTATTAATGCCTTGTTCGTGAAAATCTACGTGAACATGTGGCATCCATTTGTTGTAAATTTTAATTCTTTGTTGGCTTTCAACTTGTGTAACCCAAGCCCAATCTCTATTCAAATCAAATAAATAATGGTTGGGTCTTCCTCCAGGCCAAGGCTCATTATGTTCTTTAGCATCTTGTCCAATATCATAAGGTGAATTTTTTACTTGGTTGTACCAATTTACATACCTGTCTCTTCCATCAGGATTTATACAAGGGTCTATAATTACAACTGTGTTTTCTAACCAAGCTTTTTTACTTGTAACCAACTCATACAAAGTTAACATTGCAGCTTCTGTACTAGAAGCTTCATTACCATGTACATTATAACTTAACCAAACAATGGCTTTTTTATTCTCTTCATTTTCAGATAGTATCCCTATTTGAGAAAGATTTGCTTTTCTAATATTATCTAAATTATCTATATTTTCTTGTGATGAAATATACGTTACGTATAAAGGCCTATGCTCATTCGTTTCTCCATATTTTTCTAATTGAACATTCGTTAATGTTTTGCTAACGTATTTAAAATAGTCTACAACCTTATGATGTCTTGTAAAACGTGAGCCAATTTCGTAGCCTAAAAAGGCTGAAGGAGTTTGAATTTCTTGACCAATTAATGTACTTAAAGAAAAAAGTGCAATGATTAAAAGCGATTTGATTTTCATTGATATTGATTTGAATTTCATCAAAAGTAAGGATTAAAACTCATTATTTAAAGCAGATAAAAGTGAACATCGTTAAAAATATGTTAGTTTGATTTTCAATCATCAACAGAAATTAAAATAGTTGTATTTTTATCAAAATTTAAACAAGTTTTTATGAATTCTACATCAGAAGTTGATTGTTGTAAAAAAGGTGTTATTATTTTATGAAAGTAACACAAATCCCTTTTCAAAAAACAGGTTTTTTTTCTAAAACAATGGTAGATTATTTAGAGAAAAAACCTAAAATACATCCATTTTATAATAATTTTCCAGATTTTAAGGGTTTTAGTAAACAAATTTTACAGAAACAAACATCATTTTCAGATTCATTTCGGTTGGTTTTAGCAGATGCATTAAAAAATCAATATAAATCTTTTGAACTATCTGAGAAAACTGCAACAAATATATCTTTATTAAAAGAAAAGAATACATTTACCATTACTACTGGTCATCAGTTAAATTTATTTACTGGACCATTGTATTTTTTATATAAAATTATTTCTGCTATCAACTTGGCAGAAGAATTGTCTGTAAAATTCCCAAATCAAAATTTTGTGCCTGTCTATTGGATGGCTACAGAAGATCATGATTTTGATGAAATTAATTACTTTAATTTTGATGGAAAAAAAGTAACTTGGAATAGAAAAGCAGGTGGTGCAGTTGGGCGATTTTCAACAGAAGGTTTAGAAGACGTTTTTGATGTTTTTTCTGAACATTTAGGGACTTCTAAAAATGCTGAATATTTAAAAACGCTCTTTTCTGAAGGATATTTGAAACACAATAACTTAGCAGATGCAACACGTTTTATTGCAAACAAATTATTTGCTACATATGGTTTGGTAATTGTTGATGGCGATGATACAAGCCTAAAAGAATTGTTTATACCTTTTGTAAAAGATGAATTAGATAATGGCACTTCTTTTAAACAGGTTTCAAAAACTATAGAACGCTTAGAAAAAAACTATAAAATTCAAGTAAATCCTAGAGAGATAAATCTTTTTTATTTAGGTGATGATTTTAGAGAACGCATTATTTTTGAAGACAACAAATACAAAGTAAACAACACTGATCTTTCATTTTCTAAAGAAGAAATTTTTAAGGAATTGGATAAAAACCCGAAAGCATTTTCGCCAAATGTAATTATGAGGCCTTTGTATCAAGAGGTAATTTTACCTAATTTATGTTACATTGGTGGGGGAGGAGAACAAGCGTATTGGTTAGAATTACAAGATTATTTTAATACCGTAAACATCCCTTTTCCTATTTTGTTATTAAGAAATTCGGTTCAAGTAATTTCAGAAAAACAAGCTAGAAAACTTCGCAAATTAGCTATTGATAAATCAGAAATATTTTTAAATCAACATGAACTTATTGCCAAAAAAGTTGTAGAAAATTCTGAAATAGAAACCAGTTTTAAAGACAAAAAAGAGTTTTTAGAGCAACAGTTTATAGATTTAAAAGAAGTAGCAAAGAAAACACATATTTCGTTTTTAAACGCTGTAAATGCCCAAGAACGTAAACAAATAAAAGGTTTAGAAAAACTTGAAAAACGCTTGTTAAAAGCCGAAAAGAAAAGACAAGCAGATTTGGTAGAAAGGATTACAAAATTGCAAAATGAGGTATTACCTTACCAAAGTTTAGAAGAACGCCAACGTAATTTTTCTGACTATTATTTAGAATATGGCATTACATTTATTGATGCATTAAAAGAAACCTTAAAACCCTTGGATTTACAATTTACTATTCTCGAAATATAATGAAAGACAAAGGACTTCATCCCAGAAATAAATTTAATACAGGTTATAATTTTGAGGAATTAATTCAAAATAATCCGCCTTTAAAAGAATTTGTGTTTACTAATACTTATGATGCGATTACTATTGATTTCTCGAATCCAAAAGCCGTAAAAGAACTTAATAAAGCCTTATTATTTTCTTTCGATAAAATTTCAGTTTGGGATTTTTCTGATGAAAATCTATGTCCGCCAATTCCTGGTCGTTTAGATTATATACATCACTTAGCAGATTTAATTTCATCCGAAGAAAAAGACATTACTATTTTAGATATTGGTACTGGTGCAACTTGTATCTATCCACTTTTAGGAGTCGCAGCATATCATTGGAATTTTGTTGCAACAGATATTGAATTAGCTTCTTTAGATACTGCACAAGATATTATTGATGACAATCATTTAGATGCTAAAATAGAACTTCGCCAGCAATTTAATGAACAACATATTTTAAAAGGTATTTTAGAAGAGCATGATTCTTTTTCGGCTACAATGTGTAATCCACCTTTTTATAAATCTGCAGAAGAGGCAAGAGGTGCAAATAGGAGAAAAACAAGAAATTTAGGGAACAATGCTGTTAGAAATTTTTCGGGTAACAATAACGAATTGTGGTATGTAGGAGGTGAGAAAGCTTTTTTACATAACTATTTGTATGAGAGTTCTTTATTTCCTGATAAAAGCAAATGGTTTACAAGTTTGGTTTCCAAAAAAGAAAACGTTGAGAGTTTGCAAAAATCTTCAAAAAAGTTAGGCGTTAAAGAGTTTAGAGTTTTACCTATGCATCAAGGTAATAAAGTAACTAGAATTGTTTGTTGGCAATTTTAACGATACACAATATCATTTATATTCCATTTTTTACAAATAAAGTGTAAAATATAATAGACCAACATGTGTACAAAAAGTAAACATAAAAAGGCATATAAAGGCACACCAAAAATTTGATAAGGCCAATAATAGGTCCAAACACCTAATTCTATAGTGATAATTTCGCCAAAAGCAGGTAAAATTAAAGCCAATATAATTGCTAAAATAATTTTATTTTTTTGTGTTTTATTTTTTAAAAGCGGTATTAAATTGCGTTCTAATTTGTATAAATAATGGAAAGCCAACATCCAAGCAAAAGGCACCCACATGGGTATGGCTCTAGTTACCTTATGATACTCCCAATAACCATTGGTAACTCCCCAAGTTTCACCTACTACACCTCCAAAACCAGTTAATAGCATGCCCATTAAAAGAACCCAGTTTTTATTTTTTTTTGGTTTTATGATTTCTTGATATATATTATGTATTATTTTTAAAATTAAAATACCTGCAATTACAATATCATATTCCTTTAAAAAGCCAATAAAAACACCTGCAATTACAAGTTTTAATATTGCTTTTAGAATCTCTTTAGAAAATTTTTTAATGTCGGAAATCAATCTTTAAATTTAAGCTCGCAAAAATAAAAAAAACCGAAACAAAATGCTTCGGTTTAGTAAATGTATTTATTAAAATTATAAATTAGGAATCACTAATTCTTGCCCTGGATGAATAACATCTGGGTTTTTTAAAATATCTGTATTTGCTTCAAAAATAACAACATATTTCATAGGTTTTCCATAATAATGTTTTGCTATTTTTCCTAAAGTTTCTCCTTTTTCTACTGTATGAGTTGCGTAAATGGAAGTATCAGCCACCTTAATATCTGCTTTTATATCAGAAGGATTTTCTCCACCAACTTTTTTGATTTCATCCCAAAGAAGGTTTTTTTCATATTGATTTTTGGCAATACCAGAAACATGTAAAATGCCGTTTTCTTCTTTTACATCACCTTCTTTAATTTCTAATTTTTGTCCTAAATCTAAAACACTTTGATATTTTGCTTTCATTTTATCTTTTGATTTTTTGTTTGTTAACGTATGTATAGTAATTATCTTACTGTTTTCTCATCATCAATATAATAACCTTGCTGTGTAAGATCTCCATCAACTTCTCCAGCTAATTTTTCTTTTCTTCTGTGCAAATAAATCTCTTCATAATCTTGGGTATAATGTGGAGATGTAACTACGTTTAAATCGAATTTAATGGTAGTAAAAACATCTTTTTCTGTATTGGCAACTATGGTTACATAAAATTCTACATAACCAATATTTTTAGCACTATCATAATCTAAAGTAATAAAACCAAAATCATCTTTTCCAATAGAACCAGAAGGATAATCGATTTCTATACAACCACAAGAGGCTTGTACATCATAAATAATTAAAGGCTCATTACCTCTGTTGTAAAATTTATATTCAGTACTTAGCTCAGAACCTCGTAGAATAGGGTAGTAGTGACGCTCTGGATCTTCAATTTCCATTTTTGTTTTTCTAACCGTATTAATATCTGGTTTTCTAAATTCACAGGCACTAATGGTTAGTGCTAGTAAAATAAGTACAACTATTTTTTTCATTACTGTAAATTTAATCATTTTTTAATTAAATATAATTTCATCGCAAGCCATGGCATTTTTACCTGATGTATTTTGTTTATGTATTTTGATGAGAAAGCTATCTGGTAATTGCACATCATCTAATTTTTTAGGAAGCTCAATTGATGTTTCTCTTGTTTCTAATGCTATTGAGTTGGGTTGTATCTTTAATTTCTTAATTACCTTATAATCCTTATCCAAAATTTCAATAGCACTTGGATAGTAAATGTTATGTTTTAGGTCTTGTAAAAATGAAAATGTTATTTTTTCTGCTTTGGCAATTCCTTTTTTATCAATTTTAAGTACCAAATCATCTATTGAGCTAATGTGCCAATTGGTATTGTAATCGTCTAAACCAAAAGCGCCATCATTTAAAGTTTCTATATTGGTGTAATCTTCATCTAATTTAGATAATACCTCAAATTTTTTCTTATAAAAATAGTGTTTTCTTTTATGATGCTTGTAAATTGATTTTCTCCAATTATTTAAATAATCCTCAATTTTATATTTTCTTTCATTATATGTTTTAAGACCTGCAGATCTACTGTAATTATTTAAATTATCTAATAAAGTAGTGATTTCGTTTTTTACAATAATTTGTTTGTCATTATTTAAGGTTCCATATCCATAAATACCTAAACCATAATCTCTCATAATTTCTAATTTAAGAAAAGTAAAAGCTGTTGCTAACTTTAGATATTCTTTATTAAATTTATTATTTTCGGTATGGGTGATAAACTCATTATAAAATTCAAAAAATACTTTAGGGTCTAAATATTTTTTAACAGTTTCATCAATACCACTGTAAATACTCAACTCTTTGGTATTGACAAAGAACGTTTCATTAATAAAAGTAAAATAATTGGTAAGTAGACGAGCTAATTTTTTAGAATATTGGTTGGAAAAATAGGTAGCAATTTCATCTTCTACATTAATATCAACATTCCATAAAAGTTTAGCAAAAATAGTAGTTTTACAATTTTGAAAAGTACTGTAACTATACTCACTACCATGTAAGAAAACTCCATTTACACCAAGTTTTTTATATAATTTTAAGTTTTGTTGTGTAGTTTTTAAAGTGGGATAAATATCAAAATAATTATCAAAATTTACAGTATAATCCCAGATATAAACATTGTTGAGATATTTTTTCCATTTTTTGATATCACTCTCAAACTGTTTAAAGTTTTTGGTATTTTCTATAGGGATTCCTTTTTGAATATCTATAGTACTATAAAATATACCCGTATTTTTTTCTGCAGTAAACCTTGGTATATTTTTTACGGATACATAAGCAGCAGTAAAAAATGTAGATTTTTTGTTTTTTTGTGCCAATTTATTTAAAAAACTAAATACTGCTGGTGCAGCATCTTTGGTAGTGTTACCAACAGCTTTACAAGTATTACAGGTACAAACGATGTTGTTATCATTTGGTAGAATCATATATTTATGAAGTGCATGGTCACTATCATAAATGTTTTTTACACTTTTATTTACATAAGTAAACAACTCGTTACTTGTAAAACAAAATTGACTTTTTACTCTTTTATTGCCAACTTTGGCATAAACAGATTCTGGTAATTTATACTCCTTGAGTATTTTTGGAAGATTGTGTCCCCAAATACCCCATTCTAGTTCTAAATAATTGGTTTTGTTCCAAGCTCTAAATTCAGGCTCAAAGTTCTGAGAGTAATAAGGTTCTCTATATTCAAAATTAGGAGATTCACATCTGTTAAAGCGTTCAGGAATTTCTATTTTCGCTTGAAAAGGCGCTTTTGGATTATTCATGTTTATATAACGAAGGCTTGTAAAATATTGAAAGAAATCGCTAATTGCATAGCCTAAATTTTGTGTAGATGAACCTTGAATGGTAATATTACCTGACTTTTTATAAATACAAAAGTTATCTTTTTGAGTAGGGTTTATTCTTAACAAGATATAGTTATAGTTTTTATTTAAACCATTACTTCTTTCAATTTGTAAAGTTTCACCAGTTGTAGCTTTAAATTTATTATTAAAATCTGTAGCTGCATCAGCTACGAATTGATTCGCTGCTAAAGGAATATTTATTTTAGGTGCTATTTTATCTTCTTTAGAAAATAGAATTACTTTATTTTGAGCACAAGTAGTTAGGCTTAAAAAAATAATAATAACATATATGTATTTTTTAAACATCATAAAGTTAGCGCATTAAAAACTTTAAAATTTTGTTATAATCGAAACCGCTAAATTGTATTGGTTGATAAAAAATAAAGAATTACTATCTGTAATCGGACTTTTAAAATTTATCCAAGAGCCGTTTACTAACAACATTGTTCTTGGTGAAATATTATGCCCATAACCAGCACCAACAAGAACGTTAGAGAAATCTAAGAAAGCAGCTGCACCTTCTGGCAGTTGATCGTTAAATGGTGCACTACCAAATGATGCAATAAAACTTACATAATCTCCCTTAGCGTTTACATTTATTCGAGTTTGGGTGGCAAAGTTAAAATAGGTAAACGCATTATCTCTCATTAAAGATACTTTTGCATTTAACCAAACATCTTCCCAAGTTTTTGAGGCTCCAAGATTTAGCTGATAAAAACTAATATCATTTTGTAAGTATAAGTACCTTATTCCTGCTTGCGCTTGATAACCATTATCAAGCCCTTTATATGCGTTACCATATAAAACAAATTTTGGAAAAAATTGACTTCCAAATAACACCCCAACATCTGCATACAATTTAGGATTAAATATTCTTGAATAATTTAAACCACCTTGTACACCAACACCAGATCTTCTGGCTGCATAATTAACTGCTGCTCCAAATGTGTTTTTTTCATCATATCTGTAATTGTAAGCAATACTGGCTAAAGATGTACTAAAAGCTAAAGAATCTGAATTGGCTTGTGTGTATGTAGCTGCCAATTTATTTTTAAGTTTCGCTGCTTTTAGCGTTTCTAGAGCCTCGTTCCATTTTTGTTTTTCAAAAGGGTCGTCAATTTCTCTAAATTGCTGATAGTAGTAGGCAGAATCGTATTGTTTCATCAATTCGAAAACTAAACCTTTTTTATATTTTAAGAAATTATCATTCGGATATTTCTCAATTTTTTCATCAATAATCTCTAAAGCTTCATCATTTGGTTTTTGAATGATGTATAAATTCACCATTCTTTGTAATGAATATTTTTCTGCGGGGTTTAAGGAATCTGAAAGATGATAATCTGCCAAGGCTTCATCTATATTACCTTCATCTTCGTTATTTCTAGCTCTGTACCATAAAACTTCTGCCAAAGAGTTTTTAATTTTTCTATCATATTTATAAACTGTTTCTAACGAATCTAAAACAGCAATAGCTTCATCATATTGTTTATTTTGCGCTAATAAACTAGAAAGCTTAATTTTAAAGTTTTTGTTATTTGGATAAAAGGTTAAAGCACTCCTGTTATAATTGATTCCTGTTGGATAATCTGGTATAGCAGAAGAAGCATTGATGGCTAAATTTAATAAATCTTTATTATCATTTTGTCTTGTTAAACCATCTTCTATAACTTCTAAAGCTTTTTCATAACGTTGAATTTTCATCAAATAACGTGCATATTGAACAGTTTGCCCAACATAAATTCTTGGATATTTTTCACTTAAAGGATTATCTTGCTCTAAACCTCTTGTAATATTTAAAGCATCTTCGTACAAATCCATTTTAGCATACAAAGAAGATTTTCTTAATAAATGGTCTGGGTTATCAGGCTCTAAACCAATAAGTTTATCTACTTGATCTGTTGCCTCATCAAATTGACCTAATTCTAGGTAAATGCCAAAAATTTGTTGTTCAGCTTCTTTGGTAAAATCAGGGGATGATGCCAAATCTTGAAATATGTCAAGCGCCAAATCAAATTGTCTATTTTCTAGATATATTTTGGCTCTATCATACATAATTAAATTATAATCATAAGTAATATCTGTATCATTAGGATATTTTTCATGTAACTTAATTACTTCTTTTTCAAACCTTTCCTTATCTTTTATAGGTCTATACAATTCTTTTAATTGAACTTGCAATTTTTTATTATTTGGGCTTCTTTTAATTCCTTTTTTTAAAAAGTATTCAGCATCACCATCATAACCTTTACCCATAGATTTGTTAATCACATAGTTTTGTGATTGCGAATTGCCATTTTGTTCTAATAATTTTTTATTGATTTCATAAGGATCATTATATTCATTAAAACTTGCAGATTGTTGCATTAAATAAGGTAAAGTTTTCTCGTGTATTTGTGGAAATCGATCTTGAGGAACATCAATACCATTTTTTATAAAAGCAATAGCTTCTTCATGCCTACCTAAATCTTCTAATAAACCAATTTTCTTTTCTATTAATTCTTGGTCGTACTTTAATTCTAATAAAGCTCTATTTGTAAATTGTAATGCGTATTCAGGATTTCCTTTTAACATTTCGTTACGAATAACACCTATGTAAGCATCTTTATTGGTTGGGTCATTATCTATAACTGTTTTGTAAATTTCATTAGCATCATCATAATTTTTTTCGGCAATGGCATTATTACCATCATTTAGCATGATGTAATTGTAATCATTCTGAATTTCAGTATCATCTGGATATATTTGGTACAATCTTTTTAAAGCGCGCTCAGCTTCCTCAAAGTTTCCCATTTCTTGGTAAATGAGAATTTTTCTTCTCCAAAAACCTCTACTATAAGGTGTAATTTCTAACAACTCATTTAAAAAACAGATAGCATCAGAATATCTTTTTGTAGTTTGCTCAATGGTAACAAGGTATTTTAGAACATCGATATCTTTTCTTCGTTTATAATAAACTTGTTTCAATACATATCTTGCTGTATCATATCTACCTAATTCTATATTAGATTTACCTAAAAGTGTTTTTAAATCTAAGTCGTCAGGTGCTAGTTGCAACCCTCTCCAACTCATTTTAGCTGCACGTGTAAAGTTTTGTTCTGATATATCTTTTTTTGCCTCTTCAAAATATAAATCGGAAGATTCAAATTCTTCTTGAGCATAAAATTTATATTGTGATAGCATCATCACAATAAGAATTAAAATGGACTTATTTATTTTCATAATAAGTAACTTATGATTTTATAGGCTCAAAATCTGAGCCAGAATTTTTATTTTTCTTGAGTCTTTCAAAAATACTTGGTTTTTTTTCATCAGAATTATTAGATGAATTTCCACCATCATTTTTATTGTTGTCATTACCATCAGATTTTTTCTTTTTCTCATCTTCATTATCAAACCCTTGTCTTGTCATTGTTCCCCAGGCTAATTCTCGAGAGGTAACGTAACTAAAGTATCCTTTTAAAGAGAAAAACATAATCATTGGGTGATAAACGAAAGGCTCTATAAATGCTGTAACAAAAAGAGATAGCACTTCTCTAGTAGTGTTGTAATATTTAAATGTCATTTGATCCCAAATAATTACAATAGATGAAATCATTATGGCAAATGTGTAAGAGTACAATAATATTAAAGGTGCAAAACTCCAGTTTACATAACCATATAAAAGTAAGAAAATAGAAAATAAGATTCCAAAAGCTTCTATAATTGGTGCTAAGAATTCAAATATAAAAATATATGGGAATGTAATAAGGCCTAGTCTTCTGTAACTTGGGTTAAATAAAATCTTTCTGTGATCACTAAACATCTGAAATAATCCACTGGCCCATCTTGTGCGCTGTCTATTTAAAATTTGAATGTTTGGTGGTCCTTCAGTCCAACAACAAGATAATGGAATATAAGCGATTTTATAGTCTAGTTTATTGTTCATCATATGAGCAGCCATCCTTGTTAACATATCCATATCTTCAGCATGAGAATCTGCTCCATATCCACCTGCTTTAATAGCTACATCTTTATCAAACATTCCTAAACCACCAGATACATTAGGCACAGAGTTAATTAACTCCCAACCCATTTTACCTAATAAATAAGATCTAATATATTCTAGCTCTTGAAAACGTGGAATTAAGGCTTTTGGAGGCCTTACTCTAGTGATAATTCCTTCTTCAATTTCACAACTGTTAGACATTCTAAGTGTTGCACCCACAGCAATTACTGTAGTTTTTGAACTTAGAATTGGTTTAATCATTTTTGTAAGTGTATTTCTTGCTAAAATACAGTCTACATCTGTATTAAGATAATATGGAAATACGGAAGCGTTTAACCCTGCATTAAAAGCATCTGCTTTTGTACCACCATTTTCTTTATCTACAATGGTAAGGATATCATACTTCGGATTTTGCGATTTAAATGTACGTTTGTAAGGTTTGGTTTTAATTTTCTCTACATATGCAAAGGGCGCTTCAACCAAATCGAATTCTTCAATAAGTAGTTTTAAGGTGTCATCTTTACTACCATCGTTTACAATGATTACCTCAAAAAGCGGGTAGTTTAAGGTTAGTAATGATTTAACATTTACAATAATTGTTTTTTCTTCGTTATATGCTGGTGCAATTACTGATATTCCTGGTGCTAACTCAGAGTTTAATAACTCTTCATCATCCATATCTGTGTTATAACTTTTATATCTGTTGATGGCTATAAAAGAAAATATAGCTAATATTATGTAACTTAATATTAAAGAAGTTGCATAAAAAAATATAAAATACTCATAAATTGTTACAAAAATTTCAAACATCTATTTGTATTTAATTAAAGGAGTTTCTATGTGTTTTAAAATAATTTCATCAAAACCTTTTAATGTACTTTTTAAATTTTGAAAAGCTATTTTACCTTCATAACTATAATTTAGGATTGCTTCTGCAATAATTTTTTTTGTATCTATATTGTTAGCATCTTGAAAAATACTTTCTAAAAAATTTAAAGATTTACCTGTATTAAATTTTTTAATCGTTTTAATGATAGCAACTTGGCATATTTCTGGCTCGGTATAATACCTGTCAATTAATTCTTGTTCAGTATCTGTAATGTTTAATTCTCCTAATGTTAAAATAGCTTCTGCTCTTACCAATTCGTTATCATCTTCTAGTTTTTCTATTAAAATCTCATCAATACCTTTTTGTTTAAAATAACCCACCATTTTAATAAGAAAAACTACTAGTGAATCATTTTTAGAATAGTTAATCCATTTTCCAAGACCTTCTAAGTTACCTCTTTCTTTTTGAAGTTGTAGATATTGCATTAACTCAATTTCATCCCATTTGCTTAAGTTTCTATCAAATTCATCAAAAAATCGGTAAGGATCATTAGAACTTAATGCAAGGTGCGAGTTCCTAGCTTCACTACGAATCATTTTGTTTTTACTGTAGGCATATCTTAAAATTTTTGAATCAAACTTATTTAAGTCTAAAACAAAAGCTTCCTGAAATGCATCAATTTTTTCACTATTTGAACGAGAATCAAATTTACGTTCTAAATGTTCAACGATACCTAATGCACTTATTATTAATGGATATTTTTCTGATTCTTTATCATCATTTTTAAAGTCAACTAAAATACTAACAGCAATATCTAAAGATTCTTTATTTACCTCATCAACAATATCTTCGAATTTAGTAAAAACTTCTTGCTCTGAATAGTTTTTATCAGTAAAAAGAATATCATCAAATAATTTTATAATCTCAGGAACACTGTTTTCTAGTGTTTTCTGCAATCGATTATGTCTTCTTCTTATTGTGTAAATCGTTATCATAAGAGCAAATGTAGCTATGATAAACACCATTGTTAATACAATAGTAATTTGTATAATAAGAGGAAAAGTCTTTATCTTATAGATAAAAGAAAGAAACCACTCAACGAAACCCATTTATAATTTAAATTTTTTAGTCGTTAAAGTGAGGGATTTAATATATGTAACTTAGGACAAAGCTAACAAAAATATTTACTTAAATGTATTGTTTTTCTTTAAAATAACAATAATTATAGGTGAATTACCTCATCATAAGCATCAGCCACAGCTTCCATAACAGCTTCACTCATGGTTGGGTGAGGATGTATTGCTTTTAATACTTCATGACCAGTTGTTTCTAATTTACGTCCAAGTACAGCTTCTGCTATCATATCTGTTACACCAGCTCCAATCATATGGCATCCTAACCATTCTCCATATTTTGCATCGAAAATTACCTTTACAAAACCATCTGGGGTACCAGCTGCTTTAGCTTTACCAGAAGCAGAGAAAGGGAATTTACCTACTTTTAATTCGTAACCTGCCTCTTTTGCTTTTGCTTCTGTTAAACCAACAGATGCTATTTCTGGAGTTGCATAGGTACAACCAGGTACATTGCCATAATCTATTGGCTCCGTGTGTAAACCTGCTAATTTTTCTACACAAGTAATTCCTTCAGCAGAAGCAACATGTGCTAAGGCTTGCCCAGGAACAACATCACCAATTGCATAGTAGCCAGGAATATTTGTTTGATAATAATCGTTTACTAAAATTTTATCTCTATCAACAATAATTCCAACATCTTCTAAACCAATATTTTCGATATTAGATTTGATACCTACAGCAGACAATAAAATATCTGCTTTTAAAGTTTGTTCTCCTTTTTTAGTTTTTACAGTTGCTATTACGCCTTCGCCAGAAGTATCAACTGATTCTACAGAAGAATTGGTCATTATAGTAACACCAGCTTTTTTCATTGAGCGTTCAAATTGTTTTGAAATGTCGATGTCTTCAACAGGTACTATATTTGGCATATATTCTACAATAGTTACTTCTGTTCCCATTGTATTATAAAAATGTGCAAATTCAACACCAATAGCACCAGAACCTACAACAATCATAGATTTTGGTTGTTTAGGTAACGTCATTGCTTTTCTATAACCAATAACTTTTTCTCCATCTTGAGGTAAATTTGGTAATTCACGAGAACGTGCTCCAGTTGCAATAATTATGTTATCTGCACTATACTCTGTAACAGTTCCATCTTCTGCAGTAACATCTACTTTTTTACCCGTTTTTATTTTACCAAAACCATCTAAAATATCAATTTTATTTTTCTTCATTAAGAAGGCAACGCCTTTACTCATTCCATCAGCAACACCTCTACTACGTTTAATTACAGCATCAAAATCTTTGTCAATTGCTTCTGCTTTTAAGCCATATTGATCTACATGTTTTAAATAATCATACACTTGAGCAGATTTAAGCAATGCTTTTGTTGGGATACAACCCCAGTTTAAACAAATACCTCCCAAAGATTCTTTTTCTACAATTGCAACTTTAAAGCCTAGTTGTGATGCTCTAATTCCTGTTACATATCCTCCAGGTCCACTTCCAATAATAATGATATCGTATTTCATGTTTTTATTTTTTTAGTTGTAAACGAACTAAAATAAGATTTGAATGTTAAAAAATGTTAAAAAACGCAAATCTAATTATAATTCGTTTCGATTTCAAGTTATGAACTAATATATTTTAATTTTAATGAATTTCTTAATTTTACTCATTGATTTTAAGATATTACATTCTTTTAGGTACTTTAATTCCTAATAATGAAAATGCAGATTGTATGGTTTCTGCAACTTTTTTAGACAATTGTACTCTAAATATTTTTTTATCAAAATTTTCTTCTCCTAAGATAGACACATTTTGATAAAAAGAGTTAAATTCTTTTACCAAATCATAAGTGTAATTAGCAATTACTGCTGGTGAATAATTTTCAGCAGCTTGCTGAATAACTGCAGGATAAAGCTCTAATTGTTTTAACAACGTTTTCTCTTTTTCATGTAAATCTGTAGCAACTGGTTTTGAATAATCAAAATCTGCTTTTCTGATAATTGATTGAATTCTAGCATAGGTATATTGAATAAAAGGCCCAGTATTACCTTGAAAATCTACTGAAGATTTTGGGTCGAATAAAATTCGTTTTTTAGGGTCAACTTTTAAAATAAAATATTTTAATGCACCTAAACCAATAGTTTTGTATAAACTATTTTTTTCTTCATCAGTATAGCCATCTAACTTACCTAATTCTTCAGAAATTTCTTTGGCTGTAGCTGTCATTTCAATCATTAAATCATCTGCATCAACGACAGTACCTTCTCTTGATTTCATTTTACCAGAAGGTAAATCTACCATTCCATAACTAAGGTGATGTAATTGTTTTGCCCAATCAAAACCTAATTTTTTTAAGATTAGAAACAATACTTGAAAATGGTAATCTTGTTCATTTCCAACAGTATAAACCATTCCACCAACATCAGGAAAATCTTTTACGCGCTGAATTGCTGTGCCAATATCTTGCGTCATATATACAGCTGTACCATCTGCACGTAATACTATTTTTTCGTCTAAACCATCCTCAGTTAAATCGCACCAAACAGAGCCATCTTCTTTTTTATAAAAAACGCCTTTTTCTAAACCTTGTTGCACAACGTCTTTGCCTAATAAATAGGTGTCGCTTTCATAATATAAAGTATCGAAATTTACACCCATATTTTTATAAGTAGTATCAAAACCATTATATACCCAAGCATTCATTTCTTTCCAAAGTGCAACTGTTTCTTTATCACCAGCTTCCCAATTTAAAAGCATTTGCTGTGCTTCAATTAAAAGCGGAGCTTGTTTTTTAGCTTCTTCTTCAGTTTTTCCTTCGGCTATTAATTGAGCAATTTCTTTCTTGTATTCTTGATCAAATTTCACATAATAATTCCCAACCAATTTATCACCTTTTAAACCAGCAGTTTCAGGTGTTTCTCCACTTCCGAATTTTTGCCAAGCCAACATCGATTTGCAAATATGGATACCTCTATCGTTTATAATTTGTGTTTTGTAAACTTTTTTTCCTGCAGCTTTGAGAATTTCAGCTACAGAAAATCCTAATAAATTATTACGAACGTGCCCTAAATGTAAAGGTTTGTTGGTATTGGGTGATGAATACTCAACCATAACCGCTTTTTCATCAGTTTTAGGCGATACAAAACCGTAATTTGCATCTTGATAAACGGAGTTGAAAAAATTTAGGTAATAGTTATCATCGATTACTAAATTTAAAAACCCTTTTACTACATTAAAATTGGTAATTTCAGCAACATTGTCAACTATATAGTTACCTAAATCAGTGCCAATTTGAACAGGGTTACCTTTTTTGTAACGTAACATAGGGAAAACAACCACAGTAATATCACCTTCAAATTCCTTTCGAGTTGCTTGGAATTCTACATTTGGAATTTCTACATCATATAAAGCTAAAAAACCTTCTTTTACTTTGGTTTTTATAATGTTTTCTATGTTCATTACTTGTTTAAAATTGATTTGCGAAAATACATAAATTTAGTGTAAATTTTATGAGAAATAATTGTATTTTTCGTGAATGCAAAAACGCTTAGAACAATTACCTAAATTAGCTGAAGAAGCTAAGAATGAAAACAAAAAATATTTTGCCAATTTAAGACGCAGAACTCCCAAAAATTTGGATGTAATAATGCAAGATTTACATACCAAAGAATTTGTAAAAACAGATTGTTTAGACTGTGGAAACTGCTGTAAAACAACGAGTCCGATTTTTACAGAAAAAGATATTGAGCGTATTTCGAAACATTTAAAATTAAAGGTTTCAGATTTTGTAAATCAATATTTAGAAAGAGATGCAGATGATTTTATGGTATTAAAAACAGCTCCTTGTTCTTTTTTAGATGAATCTGATAATACTTGTTTTATTTATGATGTAAGACCTAAAGCTTGTGCAGAATATCCACACACAGATAGGCGAAAATTTATTCAAATTACAGATTTAACGATTGCAAATACGTTTGTTTGCCCTGCAACGTACAACATTGTAGAAGCTTTGAAAAAAGAAATTCCATATAATTACAAAATAAAAAAAAGAAGAAAGTAAAACAAATTTTTACTAAAAAGTAAACTATGTACGATAAAATTGAAGAATTAGAAAAAGAAAACCGACAGCTAAAAGAGCGTATAGCAAAACTTGAAAATCCAAAGAAATTTAATAAAAAGAAATGGAAGTTTTTGGTAAACTTTACAGCGACTTTTATTGCTGGTAAAAATCTAAAAACAAGTATTTATAACTCCATTCAAGAGTTTAACGAACAAAAGCGAATTTCATTACAAACCACATCAGATTTAATTGCGAGCATTGTAAAAAGGTTAACTAGAATTGGAGTAGTGGCATTGCTGTTTGCATTGTTGCCAACTACCTTAATCATTTATCAAAATCACTTATTAAAAACACAAAATAAAAAAATACAAGAGCAAACTTATTTGGCAGAAGCCTCAAGAAGATCGGCTCAAATGTTTATTATGGGTGATATTTTAAGTGATATTAATACTGAACTTGAAACTAGAAAAAACAGAAAATTGTCTAATACTTTAGTGGGAAGAATTGTTGGTTTAAGTAGGGCAATGAAACCTTATCGATATTTAGTAAATGATAAATTAATAGACAAAACTATAAGTCCGGAAAGAGGGCAATTGTTAATTACGCTTTGTAAAAGTGATATAAGTGCGTCTTTTTTAGAAGATCATATTTTACAAGAAAGCGATTTTACAAAATCAGAATTAATAGGAGCGAACCTTTACAGTGTAATTTTAAGAGGCATCAATTTAAAAGAAGCTGATTTATCGAATGCAGATTTGGTAAAAGTAGATGCTAGAAGAGCACGTTTTGAAAATACAAATTTACAAAATGCAGATTTAGGTTATGCAGATTTAAGTTATGCTAAGTTAACCAAAGCCAACCTTTCAGGGGCACTATTATTAAAGACAAAATTTAATAAAGCAGATGTTACTGATGTAATTTTAGATAATGCTATTGTGGATAGGGCAGATTGGTTGTCTTATATTAAAGATGAATTAAAACTAAAAGGTGCAGCTCAGTTGTTTGAAAATTACGAGGTTGATAGTGCTTATTCTAAAGTTTTTGATGCTAAGGTTTTGACGGTTTTAAGAAAGTAGCCTTAAAGTGGTTGCTAAATGTTAATGTTTTAATCATATAACAAATAACGTTTCCTGATTTTTTGAAACTCTTCTAAACCTTCTGTCCAGGTTTTTTCAATTTCTTTTGCAGACAGTCCAAGTTCAATTTGTTCTTGTAGTTTTTTTGTACCAGCATGAATGGTAAATGTTTTCCCAAAGAATTTTTCATTTTTTGGTGTTTTTTGATAGGCATCAATTAAAAAAGATAAATCTATTTTTGATAGATATTTGGTGTTTCTCAAATCTACACCATAACATGATTTTTCTTTATGTTTCGGGTATTTTGCACCTTCATTTGCTTTTGGAGTATAGCTGAAATCAACTTTGGAAAAAAAAGGAGCTCCATATCTTTGAAATTGAAATTCAGTTCCTCTACCAGCATTTATAGTAGTTCCTTCAAAAAAACCTAAACTAGGGTATAAATTGATACTTTTTGCATTCGGTAAATTTGGTGAAGGTTTTATAGGTAAATCGTATTTAGATTGATGTGTATAATATTGTAAAGGAATCACTTTTAAATCGCATTGAATTTCGTTTTTCAGCCATTTTTCACCATTAATCATTTTGCCATATTCGCCAATTGTCATTCCGTAAACTACAGGAACTGGATGTTTACCTACAAAGCTTGAATGCTCTTTTTCTAAAATAGGACCATCAATATAATGCCCATTTGGGTTTGGTCTGTCAAATACTATAAGTGGGATTCCCACTTCTGCACAAGCTTCCATTACATAATGTAAGGTAGAGATATAGGTGTAAAACCGAACACCAACATCTTGAATATCAAAAACAACAACATCTATATCTTTTAACTGTTCAGTTGTAGGTTTTTTGTGCTTTCCATGAAGCGATAAAATGGGCAAACCTGTTTTAGGATCAATACCATCTTTTACATCTGCGCCTGCATCTTCTTTACCACGAAAACCGTGTTCTGGTGCAAAAACTTTTTTAATGTTGATGTTTAGTGCTAACAAACTATCTACTAAATGCGTAAAACTTTTTTTGTTAGATTTTTGAATTACCGAAGTTTGATTGCCAACTATAGCAACATTTTTATCCTTTAATTCATGTAAATAAGCAACAATTTGTTCAGCACCAGTTTTAATATCCTTTTTTTTGGTGATAGAATTTTGAACTTTTATTTTTGAATTTTGAATTTCTTTAGCGCAAGAAATCAGCTGAAAATTCATCAATAAAACTAAAAATAAATAGGTACTTTTACGAAGATAAAAAAGAGTCATCAATTTGAATTACGAGTTATTTATTGCAAAACGTATTATTACTGGCAAAAAGTATAAAAATAGTATTTCATCGCCAATAATAAAAATTGCAATTACTGCAATTGCATTAGGAATTATAATTATGCTTATTGCAGTGGCTACAGGTGCAGGATTGCAATATAAAATCCGCGATAAAATGGCAGGTTTTAAAGGGCATATTCAAATTGTGAATTACGATAACAATAATTCAGAAGTTTCTACAACACCTATACAAAAAAATCAAGATTTTTACCCGAGATTTGAAAACATTTCAGGTATTAAAAATGTGCAAGTTTTTGCGAACAAAGGAGGTATTTTAAGAACCAAAACCGATTTTGAAGGCATTATTTTTAAAGGAGTTTCTACAGATTACGATTGGTCTTTCTTTAAAGAGTATTTAGTGGCAGGTAAAGTACCAGACTTTAATCAACCAAGAACAAGAGAAGTTTTATTGTCAGAAACTGTGGTGAATCGTTTACAATTAAAATTAAATGACACTATTTTGGCAACTTTTTTAAAAACTTCAATGAGTAAATTAGCGTCAAATAAAAAATATATTGTTTCCGGAATTTACAATTCTGGTTTTGCACAGTTTGATAAAAGTGTTATGATTGGTGATATTAGAGAGGTTCAAAGACTAAATAAATGGTCGGAAAATGAAGTGGGAGGTTTTGAAGTTTTATTAGATAATTTTGATGAAATTGATGTAAAAGGTGATGAGGTATATAATGAAATAGGGGCAACATTGAATAGAAAAACTATAGTTGATGCCTATCCGAATGTTTTTGAATGGATTAAATTATTTGATAATAATGTTTGGTTTATCATCGCCATTATGATTGTAATTGCAGGTATTAATATGATAACAGCATTACTCGTTTTAATTTTAGAAAGCGTGCAAATGATTGGTATTCTTAAAGCGTTGGGTAGTTATAATACAAGCATTCGAAAAATATTTTTATACAATGCTGCC
Organism: Polaribacter sp.; assembly: GCA_965661915.1. GTDB lineage: Bacteria > Bacteroidota > Bacteroidia > Flavobacteriales > Flavobacteriaceae > Polaribacter. The sequence continues at coordinate 31,488 of CBFIFR010000011.1, forward strand.
TATTTAATTTTAAAAGGCTTGTTTTGGGGCAACATTATTGGCTTATCAATTATTGGGGTACAATATTTTTTTAAAGTGATTACTCTAAATCCAGAAACCTATTATGTAACCACAATGCCTGTTTATATTTCTGTAACTGCTGTCATTTTACTGAATTTAGGGACCTTGTTGCTTTGTTTTTTGATGTTGATTTTGCCTTCATATATCATCACAAAAATAGAACCATCAAAGTCTATTAAGTTTACATAAAAGTAAGGTGTAATAGAAACCTTCCTTTAGAAGAATAATTACTTTTGTAATATCTTTTAGTCTTTCCGAGAAATCTATAAATTCTTTAGGTTAATGATTCTGACATTTGTATTGTAACTAAAAAACAAATGCAAAATGAAACGAAAAACACTATTCATAGGATTAATATCAGCAATATCTATCATAATCTTTAGTTGTAGGCAGACTGATGCACAATCTTCAAAACAGAAAAAATCATTAACAACACAAAAAGAAGAAAAAATGGAAAATCAAGTGATTAGAAGAACAGAACCGTACAAACACCCAGAGAAAAAAATACTTTATATAGTATCTAATCCTGCAACCTTAAAAGGATTTCCAGTAGGATTCTTTGCAGAAGAATTAACAAGACCTTTCTTTGATTTTATTCAAGCAGGTTTTAAAGTAGATATAGCTTCGCCCAAAGGCGGAAAAGTTGAGTTTGATGGATTTTCTGACCCAGCAAATGAAGGAACTATTTACCCAAATGATTTAGTAACACTCGGTTTCAGTAATCATAAAGATTTTGGCAAATTGATCGAAAACACAAAGGCTATAACTGAATTTAATGTAGCTGATTATGATGCTGTATGTGTAGCAGGTGGTGGTGGACCTTTAGTTACATTTAAAGATGATACCACACTTCACCAATTCATAGCTGACTTCTATGAGCAAGGTAAAGTTGTAGGTATGCTTTGCCACGGAACAAGTCTTTTGTTATGGACAAAATTATCTGACGGAACGCTACTTGCAGATGGTAAAACTTGGACTGGTTACTGTGATGCTGAGGAGGAAATGAACAATCAAGCAGCAGGTGGAATCAAAATTAACGAATACACTATCGAGACAGAAGCTAAGAAAAACCCAAACACCAACTACGAAGCGAAAGCACCTTTAACACCATTTGCCATAAGAGATGGAAGGTTGATTACAGGACAGCAACAACATAGTAGTGCCTTGTTCTCAGATTTAGTAATTGAAGCTTTAATAGAAACAAAGTAATCATCACACAATGGAATAATCTATCGAAAAATCTTTAGGCTATTCTATTTAATAAAAATGTCAATAATGAAAAAAGTAGCAATAATTACAGGAGCAAGTTCTGGAATGGGCAAATCCACCGCATTTGAACTTTACAAAAAAGGGTATAAAGTTTATGGTATGGCAAGACGTACCGAAAAAATGCACGACCTTAAGGAAAAAGGAATAGAAGTCGTGTCGCTCGACCTTACTAAAGATGAAACCATTGTTGATGCCGTAAATACTGTTTTAGAAAAGGAAGGCAGAATTGATATTTTAATCAACAATGCAGGTTATGGTTCTTATGGCTCAGTAGAAGAAGTGCCTATTGCCGAAGCAAAACGTCAGTTTGAAGTCAATATTTTTGGTTTGGCACGTATCACTCAACTTGTGCTACCAACAATGAGAAAACAAAAGTCGGGTAGAATTGTTAATATTTCTTCTATGGGTGGAAAAATGTACACACCTTTTGGGTCTTGGTATCACGCTACAAAATATGCCTTAGAAGGTTGGAGCGATTGTTTACGTATTGAAGTTAAGCAGTTTGGAATAGATGTAGCCATTGTCGAGCCTGGTGGCATTCAAACCGAATGGGGCGATATAGCAATGGAAAACTTAGACAAAGTATCTGGTAATGGTCCTTATGCAGCTATGGTTAAAAAAGTGATTGGTTCTTCTGATAAAACTAAAGATAAACTAACCCCAGTTGATGTATTAGGAAAAGAGATTGCTAAAGCCGCTTCAGAAAAAAAACCTAAAACAAGGTATCTCAAAGGATATTTGGCAAAGCCTCTTGTAGGTATGAGAAAATGGCTTGGCGATAGAACATTCGATAAGATGCTTATGAGTCAAATAAAATAATCAATATCTTTACATGATGTTTAAAACTTTTGAAATAAACACCATTAGTCAAGCACACCAATCTGTGGGTCTTCCTTCACCAAAGCACCCATTGGTTTCAATAGTCAAAACAGCAGATTTTAAACCTACTATGGACTTTAGAGGTATCAAGGTTGTAAATAATTTATACCAAATATCACTTAAAAATTTAGGTTGTGGAAACTTAATGTATGGAAAAAACTCGTACGACTACGAAGAAGGAACTCTGGTGTTTACTTCCCCTGGTCAAGTAACAGTCTTTGATGGTGAAATGCCTGAAAATATGGAAAATGATGATAGTTGGACATTGGCTTTTCACCCTGATTTAATTAGAAAATCGAACTTGGCAGATAAAATAAGCCAATATTCCTTTTTCAATTATGAAGTAAATGAAGCCCTTCACCTTTCAGAGGATGAGCGAAAAACCATAGAGGAACTTTTAGATAAAATAGAAAAGGAGTATAGCCAAAATTTGGATAAGCATAGTCAAAGCCTAATCATATCTAACATTGAGTTATTGCTTGATTATTGCACTCGTTTTTACGACCGTCAATTTTATACTCGAACCAATATCAATGTAGATTTTATATCAAAGTTTGAAAAATTATTAAAGTCACATTATCTAACAAATCAAGTGGACGAAATAGGTCTTCCTAATGTTCAATACTTAGCTCAAAAGCTAAATTTTTCGGCAAATTATTTAAGCGATTTATTAAAAAAAGAAACTGGTAAAACAGCTCAAGAACACATTCACTTATTTGTAATTAACAAAGCAAAAAATAGGCTGTTAAATTCGGGTAGTTCCATTAGCGAAATTGGTTATTCATTAGGCTTTGAGTATCCACAACATTTTAGTAGTTTATTTAAATCAAAAACAGGGTATAGTCCGAGTGAATACAGGAATTTGAATTAAAACTCACTTATCCTAACAAGGTTTAAAAATCAATAGTAGTTTGGGTGTAAACCTGAATCGTTTTTTTTTTAAGCTATTTTACTACCTGAAAAAATAGGTGTTTTAAAAATCACTACTGATATTACATAGGCCGCTATTTATAATCGTATTTTAATTGAAAGTTGTTAGCAATAATTTCATCTTTATTTTCAATAATGTAATCTTTAAAAGCCTTGGCAACATTCGATAAATTTTTTGATTTTAGCCAAATTAAATTCCAATTGGTTTCAATTGGTAAATCTTTAATATTTAAAATTTTTAAATCGCCATTTTTTAATGCTTCATGAATGCCAATAATGGGCATAATAGAAATACCTAAACCAGCAATAACAGCTTGTTTAATTGCTTCATTAGAGGTGAGTTCCATTTTTTTATGAATCTCAATTTTATGCTTTACCAAATATTTTTCCATAGCCAAACGAGTAGCAGAACCATTTTCACGAAAAAGAAATAAAGATTGGTTTAAATTTTTTAATTGTAAGGGGGTTTCAGAGGTTTTATAATCTTTTCCACCAACAAAAAACATTTGATTTTTCATCAATTCAATACGATTAATTTTTAATTTTTTTGGGATGGTAGACACCATTGCAAAATCACATTTATTATTTTCTAAAGCACGTATTACAGACATTTTATTGGTAACATCCATAGTAATATCTACTTTATCATTGGCTTTTATAAAGTTGGTTAAAAAATAAGGCATGGCATATTTTGCTGTAGAAACTATAGATAAATATAGTTTACCTGCCAATTTTCCTTCAAATAAAGAAGATTTATAGTTGATAGCTTCAACCTCTTCTAGTATTTTTATGGCAGCTTTGCCAATCTCTTCACCAAATTCGGTAATGTATAATTTTCTTCCTACCACTTCAAAAAGGGGTAATTTAAATTGATCTTGAAAATTTTTAAGTTGAATAGAAACTGCAGGTTGTGTTAAAAATAATTGTTCAGAAGCTTTAGTAACGCTTTTTACTTCCACTATTTTTTTAAAAATTTCTAGTTGATGTAAGGTGTAGTTCATAAAATCACTTTATAATAATCAGCTGAAATATAAATAAAATTATATAAAATAGATGAAGATTTGATAAGAAATATTAGAATAAAAAATTACTTTTAGATTTAGTAAAAAAATATATTATCATTTAAAATCTTGGGTGTTTTTCATCAAAAACGTATTTTTTGTAACTTTAATTTTTAAATATTAACAATACTATAATCAACTTAATTTGTGCACCACTAAGAAAATAAAGTATTTTTGTAATTAACACAGTAATTTATGAACTACGCAAAGAATATACTTGAAACTATTGGCAACACTCCATTAGTAAAGTTAAATGCTTTAACTAAAGAACTTCCCTGTTTAGTACTCTCTAAATATGAAACTTTTAATCCTGGAAATTCAGTAAAAGACAGAATGGCTTTGCAAATGATAGAGGACGCAGAAGCAGATGGACGTTTACAACCAGGAGGTACTATTATTGAAGGAACATCTGGAAATACAGGAATGGGATTGGCTTTAGCTGCAATTGTAAAAGGGTACAAATGTATTTTTGTAATGGCAGATAAACAATCAAAAGAAAAAATTGATATTTTAAGAGCGGTTGGAGCCGAAGTTGTAGTTTGCCCAACAAATGTAGAACCAAATGACCCTCGTTCTTATTATTCAGTTTCTAAACGTTTGGGAGAAGAAACACCTAATTCTTGGTACGTAAATCAATACGATAATCCAAGCAATTGTAAAGCTCATTTTTTAAGTACAGGCCCTGAAATTTGGGAACAAACAGAAGGAAAAGTCACTCATTTTGTTGTAGGTGTTGGAACAGGAGGAACCATTTCTGGAGTTGGTAGCTATTTAAAAATGAAAGCTAAAGAAGCAGGGAAAACTGTTAAAGTGTGGGGAATTGATACCTATGGTTCTGTTTTTAAAAAATATCATGAAACTGGTATTTTTGATGAAAATGAAATTTATCCCTACATCACAGAAGGAATAGGTGAAGATATTTTACCCAAAAATGTAAATTTTAGCGTTATTGATGGTTTTACAAAAGTAACCGACAAAGATGCAGCGATTTATACCCAGCGTTTGGCAAAAGAAGAGGGGATGTTTTTAGGAAATTCTGCAGGAGCTGCAATAAAAGGACTCTTACAATTAAAGGAACATTTTACAAAAGATGATGTTGTTGTTGTTTTATTTCATGATCATGGTAGCAGATATGTAGGTAAAATGTTTAATAACGATTGGATGAAAGACCGAGGTTTTTTTGATGAAAAAATTACTATTGCCTCTGATTTGATTAAAAATCATAATAACAAACCTTTAGTTACAGCGCAAACCGAAGAATTAGTTTCGCATGCAATAGCGCAAATGAAAAACCATAAAATTTCGCAAATGCCAATTAGAGATGCAAGTGGTATTGTTGGTTCTTTAGATGAATCTGATTTATTACATCATTTTATGAATGATAAAGATATTGCCAAAAAAGCGATAAAGGAAATAATGGGAAAACCATATCCTATTGTAAAAAAACAATCTAAATTAGAGGAAATTTCTAAATTAATCTCTAAAGATAATGATGCTGTTTTAGTTGATTTAGAAAATGGGAATTATCATATCATTACAAAGTACGATATTATCAGTTCAATCTAAAAAAAGCTTAAAGAACTATTGTAACGAATTAACGAACTTATAAAACAGATTATCGAAAATTAAATTTAAAAACTTACTTATTTTGTTTCTTTGAAGTGGATTTAATAATAGTTAGTTAATTACAAGTTAAGGGATGTAATTAAAAATTCGTAAATCGTTTGGCGCTTTGTCAGACGATTTTTTTTATGAATACATATTTCACTTAAATCGAAGCAGAATTGCATTTTATAGTTAGGTAAAGTGATTTCATAGAATATAATTTATGAGATTAATGAAGTTTCGTTTCTTTGTTATGGATTAAAATATACAACAAATTATAAGTTGAGGGATTTATAATATGTAACTACAAGGAAATCGCCCAAAAATAGAATTGGAAGACTCCTTTTTATTTCACATAAAAAACCATCTCGAAATGAGATGGTTTTAAATCAAATAATTCAAATAATTTACACAATGAAAACAGTTTACTACGTTGTTTTCATTTATTATATCAGCAATATCTATGCCAAAAAACAACTTGAATTATGATTTTTATAAAATTTTAAGAATTAAATTGCGTGTTTATGTGCTTTGTAAGAAGATCTTACTAAAGCCCCACTTTCTACATACATAAAGCCCATTTCTAAACCAATGGTTTCGTATTTCTTAAATTGTTCTGGTGTTATAAATTCTTTTACAGGAAGGTGCTTTTTAGTTGGCTGTAAATATTGACCAATTGTAATTACATCACAATTTACAGCTCGTAAATCTTTCATGGTTTGTATAACCTCTTCTTCTTTTTCACCTAAACCCAACATTAAACCAGTTTTAGTACGCATTCCGTTTTCTTTTAAATACTTTAAAACGCCTAAGCTTCTATCATATTTAGCCTGGATACGAACTTCTCTAGTTAACCTTCTTACAGTTTCCATATTGTGTGAAACTACTTCAGGGTGCACTTCAATAACTCTATCGATTTGCTTAGTATTTCCTTGAAAATCAGGAATTAAAGTTTCTAGAGTTGTGTTTGGGTTTGATCTACGAATTGCCTCTACAGTTTCTGCCCAAATTATAGAACCCCCATCTTTTAAATCATCTCTATCTACAGAAGTAATTACAGCATGTTTAATGCCCATAATTTTTATAGAGCGTGCTACTTTTTCAGGTTCGTCCCATTCTACGGTTTCAGGTCTTCCTGTTTTTACACCACAAAATCCACAAGATCGGGTACAGATGTTTCCTAAAATCATAAAAGTTGCTGTACCTTCTCCCCAGCATTCTCCCATATTAGGACAGCTTCCACTTGTACAAATGGTATTAAGTTTATATTTATCAACTAAACCTCTGAGTTCTGTATATTTTTTACCAACAGGTAATTTTACACGTAACCATTTTGGTTTTTTTGGTCTTTCAGGTAATACTGCTGCTTCTATTGCCATCTTTCTAACATTTAGAATGCAAATTTACGAAGAAAATGATAAAATAAATTTGTTATTGCTGGAAGTATTTAGTGAGATTTTCTTTTTTACAATAAGATTTTTCTATTGAATAAATTATTGTTTTGTTGGATTTACGATTAGCGATGAATTGTTAATATCTGGTAAAATCTAAAACCCTACAGCTGCATCATCACCTCTTTTATCAGCTCCAGCTTCTAATTTTCCATCAGCTAAAACTAAAATCGCATCAACTCTACCAATAATTAAAGAGTTTCTTTCTAAAATTTCGTAACCTAAATTATTTAATTGATATTTCGTTTTATCATCAAAACCATTAGGTTCCATCCGAATTACATCTGGTAACCATTGATGGTGAAAACGCGCTTGATTTACAGATTCTTGCATGCCCATATTATAAACAACTACATTTATAATGTTTTGTAAAACAGAAGTAATAATCGTGGAACCTCCAGGAGTGCCTAAAACCATAAATAGCTTATTGTCTTTTTCTACAATTGTAGGTGTCATAGAACTTAACATCCTTTTTTCTGGTGCAATTGCATTTGCTTTGGAGCCGATTAAACCATAAACATTAGGGACTCCTGGTTTGCTTGAAAAATCATCCATTTCATTATTTAAGAAAAAACCTGCGCCTTTTACCAAAACTTTTGAGCCATAACCTGTATTTAAAGTTGTGGTTACTGAAACTGCATGACCAAATTGATCAACAATAGAGTAATGAGTGGTTTCATTACTTTCATAGCCTAAAATTTTACCTTGAAAAACTTCTGAAGATGGAGTTGCTTTTTCCCAAGAAAATGTTTTCATTCTTTTCTTTATGTATTTCTTATTGGTTAAACTATCAATAGGAACTTTTACAAAATCGATATCACCCAAATAATGCGCTCTGTCTGCATACGAACGTCTTTCTGCTTCTGTTAAAAGTTGAATATATTTGGTTAAATTATGTTCAATTTTAGAGAGGTCATAAGGTTCAATGGACTTTAGAATTTGCGCCAAACAAATGCCTCCACTTGCAGGCAATGTCATAGAAGTTATGTTGTAATCTTTATAAGAAAATTCAATGGGTTTACGCCAAATAGCTTGGTATTTTTCTAAATCTTGATGTGTAATAATTCCACCTAATTCAGTAACATAATCTACCAACAACTCAGCTGTTTTGCCTTTGTAAAAACCGTCTTTACCAAAATCGCGAATACGTTCTAAAGTTTGTGCTAATTCTTCTTGTTTTAATACATCATTAGCTTTCCAAACTTTATCAAAAATAGTTTCATAATTATTGACTTTTCGAAATCTATCAGTAGCATTATTTAAGTCATTTGCTTGTTTTTGGGTAACAATAATGCCTTTTCTGGCTAAATCAATTGCAGGTTGTACCAACTCGTTAAAAGGTAAACTCCCTAATTTTTGGTGCACTTCAAAAATACCAGCAACAGAACCAGGAATGCCAACTGCATGCGCACCCAAAATACTTTTGTTTTTGATAACATTACCTAAAGAATCTAAATACATATCTTTATGAGCAGTAATTGGCGCCTTTTCTCTAAAATCTAAAGCACTTTTAGTGCCATCATTATTTCTATAGACCATAAAACCACCACCACCAATATTTCCAGCAACAGGATACACAACTGCTAAAGCCAAATGAGTGGCAACCATAGCATCATAAGCATTGCCTCCTTTTTTTAAGATTGATGAACCAATTTTAGAAGCTTCTTTTCTTGCAGAAACAACCATTGCTTTTTCAGTAATTAAACCCAGTTCTTTTGTTTTTTTACAAGAGTTGAAAATGGATAAAATTGCAATAAAAAGCCCCAATTTTTTTATCATATAGCTTGTATTTCTTTTAGTTTTATTTTAGAAAACGTAGCAAGATCTATAAAAAATAACTTAAAATCTTCTTCTAGTTCTAGGTGTATTTCTTTTAAATCTTCTATGGCTAAATTCATTTGAGATTTTCCTTTAGTTCTTTTGTTCATTCCATTTAAAACTTTTGCTATTCCTTCTTCAAATTGATAATTGAATAAAATATCATATTCAATCATATAGTTGATAAATTTTTGAGATTTAAGAGGAAGTTCTTGAGATTTTTCCTTAAATAATTTATAGATAGATTGGGTATAAACATCTAAAGGAATTTCGGAATACTCTGCCCAATTCTTAGCAAGAAAATAATCATAAAAAATATCGATTACAACACCAGCATAATGTCTGTAACGTTTGTGTAAACGACGTTTGCTTTTTCTAACAATAGGATGCGCATCTGTATAAGTGTCAATTTCTCTATGCAGAAAAATGCCTTGTTGAATTTCTTTATCAAAATGAGTAAAACGATTTCCTCTTACATGATCTGCAATAAAATTACCAACCATAATATTGGTGTTGTTTTGCGATAAGTAGAGGTGTGCCAGGAAATTCATAAAAAAGATGTTTCAATTACCTATATATTGTTAATAGGCTAAAAATAATAAAAACAGTAATACTTCAAAATATATTGATATTTGAAATTAATATAATTTTATCTTTTTTATTAAAAACTTATAAACCATAAGTTACTGGAAAATTAGAGGTAATAACCCACCAAATAAGAATTATAAATTTATTTAAGTAGATATTTGAATTAATCCCTATTTATTTAACTAATGACTCACCAAAAGATAATTTTTTTGAACTATAACTTCTTAAATTAGTAGTCAAGAGATAAACCGAAAACGGACTCATTTCCTTTTAGTATTACTTCTTGAAATGACAAAATGAAAGTTGATTTTATTTAAAATATCCTTTTAGGAATAATTATTTTTTTATTATAATTTTGAAAAGAAGATTTATTCTTTAATAATCTTATGAATTATACTTCCTTTTTCAGTTGTTATACTTAATAAATATATTCCAGTATTTAGATTTGATGTATTAATTATAGTTTTATTTCCTAATACTTTCTTACTTTTTAAAAGTTTACCTAAGTAATTGTAAATATTTATTTTTTTAATTAAATTGATAGAATCTACTATAAGTTTATCTTTAACAGGGTTTTGAGATAATGTTATTTGGTTATAATTTTCTAAACTAGCAGTATTGTCACAATTGCTATTTACAGTTGCATTTAAACTTTGAGAATCTATTTCAGCTTGTATTTCTGTAATTTGGTATTCATCTGCACAGATATAGGTTAAATTGGGGTTTCCACTAAACTCAAGATAGGATTCATTTGCACCATTCTTGATGTAGAGTGTTTCCAATTTATTATTTCTAATATCAAGTAAACTTAAATTAGTTAAATTATTTACATCCAAAGAAGTTAATTTATTACCATTTAAAGACAATTGTTCAATATTATTTGTACCAAATAAATTTATATTTTTTAGATTACTATTACCAATAGTAACATTTTTAAGTTTACTAAAATCAGAAAAATCAACTGATGATAAATTGATATCCCAAACTTGGAACTCTTCTAAATTTATTGAACCTTGAAGATTAATTGAAGATAAGTCACCGCCTGTAATACAATAGAATTTTTTTAAACTAGTTAAATTACTCAAGTCTATATTTGTTAGTTTATGAGGGTTTATATCAAAAGTAAAATCAATAGACTCTAAATTTATATTTCCATTTAAATTTAATGAAGTAAGATTATAACATCCACTAAGTGAAAACTTTTGAAGTGATTCTAGATTGCTTAAATCTAATGATGAAATAGTAGTATCTCCTATACCTCCGATATATAAATCTATTAAATTAGACATCCCAGAAATATTTATAGAGTTTAATTCATCGGATTGGACGAATAATTCTTGCAAAGAAGAAGAATTTAAAAGATTAACATCTTTAAGGTTCGAACTGTTTGGTAGGTCTAAATCTATTAACTGGTTGCAGTTCAATAAATTCAACGTTTCTAATCGAGAATTATTAGTAAATCCGAAAAAATCGAGATTAAGATTTGTAATTGGGTTATTGGATAAATCTAAAGATTTTAAGTTTTTTGGACCAGATAAATCAATACTAGTTAACTTATTTGGACTACTAAAGTTAATGTATTCCAAAGAAAAAGTATCACTCAAATCTACTGAAGCTAGTTCTGGGGAATTACAAGTCAGGCTATTTAAAAAACCAACGTTATTTAAATTTATTGTCTTTAAGGCATTTGCATTGGTTGTGTTTATACTTTTTAACTTATTACAATTTGATAGGTTTATTGTTTCTAAATTTAACAAGTTGCTAATGTTTAGGTCAGTAATTGCATTAAAAGAGAGGTTTAAAGAATTTAAATTTTTTAATCCAGATAAATCAATATTTTTTAATTGATTAGAAGAACTGAAATTAATATTTTCTAAAGAAATTGCTCCTGTTAAGATAACTGAGTTTAATGCTTGTGAGTTGCAAACAAGTTCTTTTATTCCACTGGCATTAGCTACATCCAAAATCTCTAAAGAGTTACAATCAAGAACATTTAGTGTTTCCAGAGCAAATAAATTACTAAGATTTAGACTTGTAATTGGTGTTGTAGATAAGTTAAGAGAATTTAAATTTATTAATCCAGATAAATCTAAATTTTTTAAATGGTTAGGAGAACTAAAATTTATATTTTCTAATGAAGTGCTACCACTTAAATTCACAGAGGATAGAGATGGTGATATGCAAACAATATTATTTAAAGAAGTTGCATTGTTAGCGGTTATTGTTTTTAGAGAAGTAATACTTTTTGTATCTAAACTTATTAATAAATTACAATCAGAAACATTTATTGTTTCCAGATTAAATAAACTACTTATATTTAAGTCTGTAATTGGATTTTTTGAGACATTTAGAAACTTTAAACTACTAAAGAATTGAATTCCCTCTAGGTTAGAAATGTTTTTGTTATTAAGGTTTAATGTATTGATATCAGATATTTCATTAGACTGTATTACTCCATCAACATTCTTATCAATACCTAGAGATATTAAAGCATTTTTAAAATTTGCATCTGGTATGTTAATTTGAGCATGGCTTTGAATAAAATAAATTAATATAGCGAATAGTGTATAATTTTTCATAAATAATTTTTTCAAAGATAGAAATATAAAAAAAAACCACAACTTTTTAGTTGTGGTTTTATAAATATCATAGATTTCTGTTTTAACAGGAATGATAAATCTTCCATAATAAATAACACTCAGTGTTTAGTTATTCAACATCACAGGCATAACAAGCATGGTCACTTTTTCACCTTCATCTGTACCATCAATAGGTGTTAAAATTCCTGCTCTGTTTGGTAAAGACATTTCAATTAAAACTTCGCTAGAACTCAAGTTGTTTAACATTTCACTTAAAAAACGAGAGTTAAAACCAATTTGCATGTCATCTCCTTGGTAATCACAGCTTAAACGTTCATCTGCTTTGTTTGCAAAATCTAAATCTTCCGCAGAAATATTCAATTCAGTTCCTGCCATTTTTAAACGAATTTGGTGTGTAGTTTTACTAGAGAAAATAGAAACACGTCTTACAGAGTTTAAAAAAGACGCTCTGTCAACCGTTAATTTATTTGGGTTTTCTTTAGGAATTACAGCCTCATAATTAGGATACTTTCCATCAATCAACCTACATACTAAAACCACATTGTCAAACGTAAATTTTGCATTGGCATCATTATACTCAATAGTTACATCACTATCAGAACCTCCTAAAATTCCCTTTAATAAATTTAAAGGTTTCTTTGGCATTATGAATTCTGCAGTTTGGTCTGCAGTAACATCTGTTCTTGTATATTTTACTAATTTATGCGCATCAGTTGCTACAAAAGTTAAACTTTGTGAGCTAAATTGAAAAAATACACCACTCATTACTGGGCGTAAATCATCATTACCTGCAGCAAAAATGGTTTTGGAAATAGCAGTTCCTAAAATATGAGCAGGAACAACTGTTTTACTTGGTGAAGGCAAAGAAACCGATTTTGGGAATTCATCACCTCCAAAATACGCCATATCATATTTACCTTGATCAGAAATAATTTCTATTTTGTTTTCACCTTCTGTTTTAAACGTTAAGGGTTGATCTGGAAATGTTTTTAAAGTATCTAATAACAAACGTGCAGATACAGCAATAGCACCAGTACTATCACTTTCTACATCAACTACAGCACTCATTGTGGTTTCTAAATCTGATGCAGAAACTTTCAATTGATTTTCAGACAATTCAAATAAAAAGTTGTCTAAAATAGGTAAGGTATTGTTGCTATTTATAACGCCGCCTAAAACTTGTAATTGTTTTAATAATTGCGAACTTGATACAATAAATTTCATTGATTATTTTTCTTAATTAGATTTACAAATATAATCTTAAAATGCGACTTTTAAAATTAATTTATCAACAGGTTATGAGCATTTTTGTTAAAGCGTCTTAAAATTTAAGCTAAAGGGATTTTGAAAAACTAAAATACAATTATAAAACAATATTTTAAACGTTATAAATATGTTAAGACGTTCTTTTTTACTGATTAAAAAAAGTACATTTGTGTGCTATCAACTATTAAAAATGAAGAAATTAATCTTTTCAATTTCAGCTTTTTTGCTGATTTCTGTGCATTTTTTTGCACAAAAGCCAAACAAATTAACATCAAACGAGATTTACGAGAAAATTCAAAAACTAAATTTTCTAGGAACAGCTTTATACATTGCAGCACATCCAGATGATGAAAATACACGTTTAATTTCATATTTATCAAATCATGTAAAAGCTAGAACTGGCTACCTTTCGTTAACAAGAGGAGATGGAGGACAGAATTTAATTGGGCCAGAAATTAGAGAATTGTTAGGCGTTATTAGAACACAAGAATTATTGGCTGCTAGAAGAGTAGATGGAGGAGAGCAATTGTTTACTAGAGCTAACGATTTTGGCTACTCTAAACACCCTGATGAAACCTTAGAAATTTGGGATAAAGAAAAAGTTTTGAGTGATGTAGTTTGGGCAATTAGAACCTTTAAACCAGATGTAATTATCAATCGATTTAATCATAGAACACCTGGTACAACTCATGGACACCATACAAGTTCAGCAATGTTAAGTGTAGAAGCTTTTGATAAAGTTGCAGACTCTACTCAGTTTAAAAGTCAGCTAAAATTTACAGAAACTTGGCAACCCAAACGTTTGTTTTTTAACACTTCTTGGTGGTTTTATGGAAGTCAAGAAAAGTTTAAAGCAGCTACAAAAGATAATCCAGATTTTATGGCTTTTGATGTTGGGCTATATTATCCTTTAAAAGGGCTCTCTAATAACGAATTAGCATCTATGGCAAGTAGCCAACATTTATGTCAAGGTTTTGGGAGGCTAACCACAAGAGGATCACAAAATGAATATGTAGAGTTTTTAAAAGGTGATGCTCCAAAAGATAAAAATGATATTTTTTCTGGGATAAATACCACTTGGAATCGTTTAAAAAACGGAGGAGAAATTGGTGATATTTTGTATGAAGTTGAAGAAAATTTTGATTTTGTAAATCCGTCTAAACATATCGCTCAATTGATGGAAGCCTACACTTTAATTCAAAAATTAGAGGATAAACATTGGAAAACGATTAAAGAAAAACAAATCAAAGAAATTATTGAAGCCTGTTTAGGATTATATTTAGAGGCATCAGCAGAAAGTGCAACAGCTATTCCTAATACCTCAATAGGTGTAAATTTTGAAGTGTTGAATAGAAGTGATATTCCTGTAGAATTGACCTCTGTTTCTTCTACAATCGATGAAAAAGATTATTTTAAAAAAATCGATTTAACAAAAAATAAAAAAATTAACTTTAAACAAAACATTTCTTTAGCATCAGCCAAGTACTCTGCACCTTATTGGTTAAAAGACAAGGCAACTTTAGGCATGTATACTGTAGGTAATCAACAATTAATTGGTAAACCAGAAACACCAAGAGAAATAACTATAAAATTTAATTTATTAGTAAATTATTATCCAATCACATTTACTAAAAATGTAATTAGAAGATATGCAGAACGTGATAAAGGTGAAATTTACGAACCTTTTGAAATTGTACCTAAAATAACCACAAAGTTAAAAGATAAAGTACTTATTTTTTCTGATAGTATACCTAAAAAGATTGCTATTGAAGTCAAGGCTGGTGCTAATTTTATTAATGGATTTGTTCATATTGAAGTTCCAGAAGATTGGTTGCTATCACCAAATAAAATCCCTTTTAATATTGCCCAAAAAGGCGATAAAGAGGTTGTTGAGTTTATGGTAACTGCACCTAAAGAACAATCTGAAGGGAAATTAAAAGTTATAGCTACTGTAGATGGAAAAAAGTATACTCAAGAATTGATTGAAATCAACTACAATCACATTCCGAAACAAATTGTACTTCAAAATTCTGAAGCAAAGGTTGTACGATTAAATATAAAAAAGGAAGGAAATTTAATCGGTTATATTAAAGGTGCAGGAGATGCAGTTCCTGAAAGTTTACGTCAAATTGGGTATCAAGTTGATGCCATAAACCCTACTGAAATAACCACAGAAAGTTTACTAAAATACGATGCTCTTGTTTTAGGTATTAGAGCTTACAATGTAGCAAAAGAATTAAAATTCAAACAAAAATACCTGTTAGAATATGTAGAAAAAGGCGGTAATATGATTGTGCAATACAATACCAACAGAAGGGTTGATGTTGGTGCTCCTTATACTTTAAAATTATCTAGAGATCGTGTTACAGATGAATTTGCTGAAGTACTTATTTTAGATGAAGAGCACCCTTTATTCAATTATCCAAATAAAATTACACAAACCGATTTTAAAGGTTGGGTACAAGAACGTGGTTTGTATTTCCCAAATATGTGGAGTGAACAATACACGCCATTATTAGCTATGAACGATAAAGGAGAAACACCTAAATTAGGTAGTTTGTTAATTGCAAAATATGGCAAAGGAAATTATATTTATACAGGTTTAAGTTTCTTTAGAGAATTGCCTGCAGGAGTTTCTGGAGCGTATAAATTGTTTGCAAATTTATTGGCTGCTGGTAAAGAAGGGAAGTAGGAAATAATTAAAGACTAATTCAATTATTTGCTAATGCAAATTATTGGCAAACTAGTCTAGCCCTGATTGAAATGGCATCCTTTTTTATTGTTTCTAAAAAAGGCGTCATTACGAATGAGGAACGAATGAAGTAATCTGTAAAAAATGAGTGTAATGCTTCGCAAACTAGCAATAACTTTATAGCAAGCCAATAAAAAAGATATAATGAAAAGCAGGAAATAGCTTCAAAAAGTAATATGGAAAAACAAAAATATCCTTGGAAAAAAGAATATACATTAGTTTTAGCAGCTAATGTTATGTACTTAATTGCGTTCTATTGTATCACAAATTATTTTACAGTTTAATCTATGGAAATTGCAAGCAAACTACATATAATTGATTGGATTGTTTTGTCTATAACACTTGTATTTATTGTTGCTTATGGTACGTATGTAACTCGAAAAAATGCTAATGTAACAGATTATATAAAAGGTGGTAGTGATACCAAATGGTGGACGATTGGTTTATCTGTAATGGCTACACAAGCCAGTGCAATTACGTTTTTATCAACACCAGGACAAGCGTTTCATAGTGGTATGGGCTTTGTGCAATTTTACTTTGGGTTGCCTATTGCAATGATTATTATTTGTGTGGTTTTTATTCCCATTTATCACAAATTAAAAGTATATACAGCCTATGAGTTTTTAGAAGGCAGGTTCGATTTAAAAACAAGAAGTTTAGCTGCAATTTTATTTTTAGTTCAAAGAGGTTTGGCTGCTGGAATTACCATTTTTGCACCTGCTATTATTTTATCTGCAGTTTTAGGTTGGGACTTGTTAACGCTTAATATTATCATAGGTTTTTTAGTAATCATTTATACAGTTTCTGGAGGTACAAAAGCTGTTAATGTTACACAAAAACAACAAATGATTATCATTTTTGTGGGGATGTTAATTGCCTTTTTTATGATTATGAGTCAGTTGCCTGAGAATATTACGTTTACCAATGCGTTAGAAATTGCTGGTGCCAATAGTAAAATGGAAGTCTTAGATTTCTCTTTCGATTTAAGCAATAGATACACAGTTTGGACAGGAATTCTTGGAGGAACATTTTTAATGCTGTCTTATTTTGGAACGGATCAAAGTCAAGTGCAACGTTATTTATCAGGAAAATCCGTTCGCGAAAGTCAGTTAGGTTTAATTTTTAATGGATTGTTAAAAGTACCTATGCAGTTTTTTATCTTGTTAATTGGTGTCATGGTTTTTGTGTTTTATCAGTTTAATCCTGCACCTTTAAACTTTAATCCTACTGCCAATAAAGAAGTAGTAAAAACAAAATATGCAAAAGAATATAAAAATTTAGAAGCACAACATAAAGAAATTGAAAATACAAAAAAAGCAATTTTTGCGGATGGTTTTCAAGCCAACGAAAAAGGAATGGTACAGCAATTAAACAAAGCTGATTTGGACTTAAAAGAAAAATCGAAACTAATTATTGATAAAGTTGATGAAGAGAATCTTTTAGAAAAAATAGAATCGAATGACAAAGATTATGTGTTTATTCATTTTATTTTAAACAACTTACCAAGAGGTTTAATAGGGTTATTATTAGCCGTAATTTTATCTGCAGCAATGTCATCAACAGCTTCAGAATTAAATGCTTTGGCAAGTACTACTGCCATAGATTTATACAAACGAAATATTAAAGAAGATAAAAGCGAAGCGCATTTTGTAAAAGCATCAAAATGGTTTACCTTACTTTGGGGAATTATAGCTATTTCTGTAGCCTGTATTGCTAATTTGTTTGACAATTTAATTCAGCTTGTAAATATTATAGGCTCTATTTTTTATGGTAATGTTTTAGGAATTTTTCTATTGGCATTTTTCTTCAAAAAAGTAAACGGAAAAGCAGTTTTTTCATCTGCTCTAATAACACAAGTAGTGATTTGTTTAATTTATTATTTTGGAATTTATACCCTAGAATCTGAAGGTTTTGAGCCAATAATTAGCTATTTGTGGCTAAATTTTATTGGTTGTATTTTAGTACTTTTCTTATCACTCGTAGCTGTATTTAAAAAAATAAATATAAAAAGTAGAATCACTTTAATTATCACATTTATAGCAATTTTTAAAATTACGTATGATGTTTTAAATGATGTATCTTTAAACATAACTCACATAATAACTTTAATTATTCTATTTTTCTTTTTAGGATATTTTAATATTGATAAATCACTTACAAATGAGTAAAAAAACGATAAAATGGGGAATTATTGGTTTAGGTAAAATAGCTAATAAGTTTGCAACAGATTTAGCAACAATTAAAGATGCAGAATTAGTTGCAGTTGCTTCTAGAAGTCAAGAAAATGCTACTAATTTTGCTGAAAAATACAATGCTGAAAAAGCTTATAACTCTTATGAAGCTTTAGCAAAAGATCCAGAAGTTGATGCTGTTTATATTGCTACTCCACATAGTTTTCATAAAGCGCATTCTATTTTGTGTTTACAGCATAAAAAAGCGGTTTTATGTGAAAAGCCTTTTGCAATGAACGCTGATGAAGTTACAGAAATGATTGCTGTAGCTAAAGAAAACAATGTTTTGTTAATGGAGGCTTTATGGACCTATTTTTTACCCAACTATAAGTATGTTCTAGATATTTTTAATTCTAAAACTTTTGGAGAACTTAAAGAACTTAAAGCAGATTTTGGTTTTAAACCAGTATACAATACAGAAGGTAGATTGCTAAAAAAAGAAGTGGGTGGAGGTTCATTATTAGATATTGGGATTTACCCAATTTTTGCAGCCTTATCTACTTTAGGAGAGCCAGAAAATATAGAAGCAAATGCTACTTTTTTTGAAACAGGAGCAGATTCTGAATGTAATATGGTTTTTAAGTATCAAAATGCAAAAGCTCATTTAAAATCTACTTTATTAGAAAATACTAAAACAGAAGCTATTTTTACTTTTCAAGATGCTGTTGTAAAAATTAATACGATGTTTCATCAACCTGCTACAGTTACTATTTTTAAAGATGATAAAGAAGAAACTATAGATTTTAATTACAATACCATTGGCTATAATTTTGAAACCATACATTTTAACCAATTAATAAGAGATCACAAAAAAGAAAGTGATATTATGACGTTTGATTTCTCTAGAAAATTGATAAAAATTTTAGATGAGGTGCGAAATATTATTGGTTTAGTGTATAATTAGCTTAAAATTTCTATTGTGAAATGTTATTGGCTTTTAAAATTGCATTAAACTTCTCAACTTTACCTTCTTTTTCCATTTGTTGATAAATTATATTTATAATTTTCTCAGCATCAGTTCTGTAAGGCGATTTTAGATTGATATACATCACATATGCTTTGCACATATTATCTAATCCATTTTCATAATCTTTTAAATAAATGGCATAGATTTGTCCAATTCCGTAGAAAATTTCAGGATTATTTTCGTCTAATTCAGCCAGCTTTTTGTAGCTTTCAATAGCCTTTTGGTATTCTTTTTTATATTGATACACAATTGCAATATTTTGAAGAGGCATTTTACCTTTTGGATCTATTTCAAGAGATTTTTCATAAGCTTCAATAGCTTTATCATATTGATCTGTTTTTCGATAGCTAATACCTAAATTGTCCCAAGCAAAGGCAAAATTTTCATCTACTTTTACCGCTTTTTTGAAAAATGAAATGGCTTTTTTAAAATTTTGTTTCTTTATTTGAGCAATACCTTTATCATAAAAACCAACAGCTCTTGGGTTTTCTGAAATAGATTTGTTTGTGGTTTCTTCAATAGATCCTATTTTTTCTTCTAAAGCTTCGCAGTTTTCAAATAAATAGCGTTCCATTTCAAAATAATATTTTTGAAATTCGTCAGATTCTTCATTTTCATTAATGCTAATATTTATATCAGATTTTAGATTGGTAGTATCTATCTCCATAAGTTTAGCTCCTAACTGATAAGCCCCAATCTGTTCTTTTATGCATGTATTAACTTCTAAAGCAACAGTTTTCGGTGATTTCTCTTTGATATCAATTTTCTGAATACACTTGCAACTGGTTTCTGATAATTCTTTTAATAAAGTTTTCGAAAGTTCATTTTTTTGAGAGAATCCCAATAAAAATGTAAAGAATAATAAGAATGGAATTATTTTTTTCATGACATATTTTTGTTAAATGTATAAAATCTAAATTGATTTACGAATCAATTTTAAGCAACTTTTTAAGAATCAGTCGCTATTCCAAAATAAAACCAAGTAACATCTTCTTTAAAAGGATTAGATTGTGCATGTAATTCTCCTGGTTCAATAGTAATACAATGGCCAGGTTGAGCAATGATTTTTTTATTGTTGATGATAAACTCAGCTTTACCACTTTGTATAAAAAACACCTCGTACATCGTATCATGTTTGTGCATTTCTACTTGTTGGTTCGGTTTTAACGTAGCGTTACTAAACATCATTAAATTAGGAATTTCACCTTTTTCAATCAATACTTTTTTAAGAATATTTTCTTTATGATTTGCTGTGGTTTCTTTGATGTTTTCTAGTTGAGTTATTTTCAAAATAGTTGTAAAATAATGATTAAGTTAAAACGAATTTAACAAAAAAATCTTAAGCTAAAAACTTAAGATTTAAACGACACTAACTCACTTTTTATAAATTTCATACAAGTTAAATTGTAATAATTTT
Source organism: Polaribacter sp. (assembly GCA_965661915.1). Lineage (GTDB taxonomy): Bacteria > Bacteroidota > Bacteroidia > Flavobacteriales > Flavobacteriaceae > Polaribacter. Next base: position 52,382 of record CBFIFR010000011.1, read on the forward strand.
AAATATTAGGGTTTAGATTCATAACTGTTTTCACTTTGTTTATGTATCCAAAAAGAGTGTTCAAGATTTTTTTGACCTTGTTGAATATAATACCTACAAGGTTTTTAAAACCTTGTAGGATAAATATAATGTATTAAAATCAAATCTTTATCAATCAAACTTAGACTATAAGATGGGTTTATTTCTTTTTTAAAGCACAGGTTTTAACCCCAAAAGGAGCATAAATAGGGCAGAAACTTACCAAACTTGTCAAAACAAAAACTCCAGATAGTATCAATAAAATTATACCAAATACACCACTAATTACGCCTGTAAAGTAAAGCGTTATTATTACTATAGCTATTAAAACTCGCACTATTCTATCTGTGTTTCCCATGTTTTTTTTCATCATAAATAAATTAAAAGTTAATATTATGGTGTAAAAATATAAAGTTAAAATAGGTTGTGCAGTGACTTAGGTCACCAGCTATCAATAATTTGAATTGTACCCGAATTTTGTAGTACTTTATTTTTTATTTCTAGCTTTTTTAACGTTCTTGAAATTACTTCTCTTGCAGTTCCTAGTTCATTAGCAAGTTCATTATGGCTCATTTTTATTGAAGAATTACCTGTTAAATCCAATTTTTTCTTCAAATGAAAATATAAACGTTTATCCATTTTATCAATCAATAAATGGCCAATGGTGTCTAACAATTCTGAGTATCTTAAGTTAAACTGGTTGTAAAATAAAATATTAAAATCTGGGTGATTCTTTAACCAGTTTGGTAAATACCTAACAGGTAATAATAATATTTTAGAATTTTCTTCAGCTACTGCAAATACTTTGCTAGGTGTGTTTTTTAAAGCGGCATAAAAAGTCATAATACAACTTTCTTTTGGAGCTATATAGTAAAGCAGTAATTCTTTATCATTGAATCTTGAGTATACTTTTATATGTCCGTTAATTACTATTGGTAGTACTTTAACATATTGTTCTGCCCTTAAAATTTCTGTTCCTTTAGGGATATCTTTAATCGCAGATTTTTCAAAAATTTCTATGGCTAGATCTGGTGTTAAAAATGATAAAAAGTTATAATCTACATTCATAATAACCAAACTTATAGAAAAATAACTTTCAAAAAAAAATCTCAAGCGCAAAACTTGAGATTTTAAAAATATAATTTGAAGGTAATCAATTTACAGGGCTCCCCATTCTTTTAAAGAGGCTTTGTTCATTTTTATATAACCAGCATTACCAGCTTCTGTAGCATATTTTAAGGAAGCTTTTGCAGCTGCAATTGCTCCTTTTGTATTCCCTGCTTTGGCATGAATTAAAGATTGTTGTCTTAAAAACCAAAAACGTGGTTTGTCAGAAGTCATTTCTACTGCTTTATCTATCCAAGTTTGTGCTTGTTTAATATCTTTACCTGCTTGTAAATAGTAAACAGCAGCTCCATACATATCATTTGCAGTAGGTCCATTCATAATTTTAGAAATACTTGCAGAAACCATTTTATCAGTTGGTACTTCAAATTTAAAAGGCACATAAACGTTTTCCCACATAATACCTAAAACAGCAGTATTGTTTGTTAAATCATCAAAAGTAATGGTAAATGTTTCAATTGGCATTGGCATTTGAAAAGGAGTAACCGTTACTTTTGCAGCCACTTTTTCTTCATCCCATTTTCTTGGATTTCCCCAATTTGTAGCATCAGAATATAATATGATATCCCAAGTTTTTTCTCCAGGAACTGTATATAATGCATAGGTTCCTTTTTTTAAGGTTTTTCCTTCAATCATAAAATCGGTAGAAAAAGTCAATTTTGTATTTTCATTGGCACCTGTTCTCCAAACTTTTCCATATTCTTCTAAGCCACCAAATATTTTTCTTCCTTTCATACTTGGTCTAGAATATTCTAAAGTTACATCCGTTAAACCTACTTTCTGTATAATTTTCTGAGAAGGACTAGGAGCAGGAGTTTTAATTTGGGCACTTGCAGTAAAAGCAAAAGAAACTACTAATAATGATAATATAATTTTTTTCATGGTTTATAAGTTAAGTTATTCATTTTCAAAATTACAATTTCAGAAAATGACAAATGTTAACGAAACTATAAAAAACATTACATAATTAAATTTTAATTGTGAACTATTTAAATATTAATCGTAATATTGCAATAAATTAATATTTAAAAATTGGGATTAACTAAAACTGAAATATTTACTGAATTTCAAAATCAAATAGCACTTTTTGCAAAAGTTTTTGGGCACCCAGCTAGAGTAGCAATTTTACAACAGCTCTTTAAAATAGATGGTTGCTATTGTGGTGATTTGGTAAATGAAATTGGATTGGCTCAACCAACAATTTCGCAACATTTAAAAGAGTTAAAAAATTTAGGATTGATAAAAGGCAATGTGCAAGGCACAAGTGTTTGTTATTGTATCAATCATGAAAATTGGACAAAAATGAAAACAACAATGTTGCAGTTTCTAAATCAAGATATTACTAACATTGAAAACTGTTGTTAAAAAATAACTCAATACAATAAAATTATTATCAGAAATACGGATTTCCTTTCATTTTTAATTAACTAAATATAAAAATAAATTATCATAAAAATATTGGAAATTAAGCATGCAAATTACAACTAAATTATGATGCACTTTCAATCAAAAACAACGAAAAAACTATGATGTCAAAAAAAATGAGTTTCTTAGATAGAAATTTAACAGTTTGGATTTTTGTGGCAATGGCAATTGGAATAGGACTTGGATATTTTGTTCCAAACTTTCCTAACATTATAAATTCATTCAATAGTGGAACAACAAATATTCCCATAGCCATTGGCTTAATTTTAATGATGTATCCACCTTTGGCAAAAGTCAATTACAAACTTTTACCTAAGGTTTTTAGAAACACAAAAATTCTTTCTATTTCATTGCTCCTTAATTGGGTTATTGGGCCTATACTGATGTTTATTTTAGCCATCACTTTTTTAAGAGACTATCCAGAATATATGGTTGGTTTAATTTTAATTGGTTTGGCAAGATGCATTGCTATGGTGTTGGTTTGGAACGATTTGGCAGAAGGGAGCAGCGAATATGGAGCAGGTTTGGTTGCTTTAAATAGTATTTTTCAAGTGTTTGCTTACAGCTTTTATGCATGGATTTTTATAACAGTTCTACCTCCTTATTTTGGATTTGAAGGAGCAATTGTTGATATTTCTATTGAAGTTATTGCAGAAAGTGTAGCCATTTATTTAGGAATTCCTTTTGTAATGGGAATTTTAAGTAGATTAATATTCGTAAAATTAAAAGGTGAAGAGTGGTATACACAGAAATTTATTCCAACAATCTCTCCCATAACTTTAATTGCGTTGTTATTTACAATTGTGGTGATGTTTTCTTTAAAAGGAGAATTAATTGTTCAAATTCCAATGGATGTTTTGATTATTGCTGTACCCTTGCTAATCTATTTTACATTAATGTTTATTATTGGTTTTTTTGTAACCAAAGCAACTGGGGCAACTTATGATAAGACTGCATCAGTAGCTTTTACAGCAGCTGGAAATAATTTTGAACTCGCAATTGCTGTTGCTATTGCTGTTTTCGGATTGAATTCAGGGCAAGCTTTTGCAGGAGTTATAGGGCCTTTGGTAGAGGTACCAGCATTAATTTTGTTGGTTAGAGTTTCTTTTTGGTTAAAGAAAAAATATTATCCAAAAAGTATGGTTTAAAATAAACCTTAAACTATAAATTTGTTCTAAAAACCAGAAACTTTAGAGTTTACTTGTATGGTTTTTTATAGAAATTTACAATGTTTTAAATTAAGTTTATGAACAAAGTTAGCATATTGGGTTGTGGCTGGTTAGGAAAATCTTTAGCACTTTCTTTTTTAGAAGACGGATTTTCTGTAAAAGGTTCTACAACTTCGGAAGATAAAATTGATGATTTAGAAGCTGCAGGAATCGAAACGCATTTAGTAAATATTTCAGAATTTGAAGAATTTGATACTTTTTTACAATCCGATATTTTAATTATTGCGATTACATCTAAAGATATTGATGGTTTTGAACGTTTCATTGCTCAAATTCAAGAATCAACCATTCAAAAAGTGATTTTTATTAGTTCAACTTCTGTATATCCTAGAATTAATAAGATAATGACTGAGGAAGATGAAACTGTCAAAAATCATCCTTTAGTAGAAATTGAAAATTTATTTAAAGAGAATACTTTTTTCGAAACAACTATAATTCGTTTTGCAGGTTTATTTGGTGGAGAAAGGCATCCTGCAAATTGGTTTAAAAATGGTAAGGTAATCCCACAGCCAAATGGTTTTGTAAACATGATTCATAGAGAAGATTGCATTGAAATTATTCACGAAATCATCAATCAAAATTGTTGGAACGAAACTTTTAACGCATGTGCTAATCATCACCCAAAAAGAAGAGATTTTTACATAAATGCTAGAGAAAGTAAAGGTTTTGAGTTGCCAATTTTTAAAAATGAAGATGTGTATGAATGGAAAATCATTTCTTCAAAAAAAGTGCAACACATTGTAGACTATACGTTTATTTATGATGATTTGTTGTCTATTTAGATATTTGATAGTTGTTCACTAAGACAGATGCTGAAATATGTAAAACCTTTTCAAGTTCTCTAATCATATCTACAGTCAATTTTTTCTTTTTATTCAAAATTTCAGAAACCCTACTTTTTCCCCCAATTATGCCAACTAAGTCTTTTTGTTTTAAGTTCATTTCTTCCATTCTAATTTTTATAGCTTCAATTGGATCTGGAGCTTCAATAGGATAATGTTGATTTTCATAATTATCAATTAACATCGATAATATTTCTGCTTCATCTCCTTCTTTTGTATTTTGTTTGGCATCAAAAATAAGCTCTAGTCTTTCTAAGGCTTTTTCGTAATCTTGTTCTGTTTTTATAGGTCTAATTTTCATAATCTATAGGTGCTAAATAGTATTAGCGTTTATTTTGTCATAATCTGAATGTGTCCCAATAAATCGAATAAATGCCCATTGTCTATCAAAATTAAATTTCACAATTAATCTGTAAGAATTTCCTTTAATATTAAAAACAATTCTACTTTTTTTAAGTATACTTGCATTAATATAAGTTCGTTTTACATCGTTAGGTGAAGTCCAATTTGAGTTTTTGGCTGTCTCATACCAGGTTTTTAAATATTGTTCTGAATCTGCATGTTTTTCCCAAAAAATTCTAAGGGTTCTTTTCGCAATTATCCTTTTCATTAGCAAAATTTCTATTACAAAGATACTAAAAAGTTCTCAAATAAAGAACTAATTCTGTTTTGTAATTATAGAGATAACTAGTTATATTTCTTCTTCCTTAAATAATTAAACCCAAACCCAAATCCAAATAATAAAAGTAAAGGCAAAATCACATTTAAAAACTGCCAAAAAGTGCGTTCTTGATAGGCTTTTTGTTTGTCTAAAATATTAATTTTTAAGGTTTTATTTCTTAAGTTGATGAGCCCAGAATCATCCAACAAATAATCGACTGCATTTACTAAAAAATCTTTATTCCCAAAGGTTTGATTTGTCCATTTATCACGATTCAAATCTGTAGGTTTTCCTTTTAATAGTTGATTTTTACCAACATCACCATCAGCAATTACAATCATTTTATTATGGCTAGCATGTTCTTTAAAAAAAGCTGTTTCAAAAGGTTTTACTCTGTTTTTATAAGCCGATTTAAAATCACCTTCTAACAAAACCCCAAATAATTGGTTGCCTCCTTTATATTGATTTTCCTGAGGTTCATCAGCAATAGATTGTAACTCAATAAGGGTTGGAGTTCCTATTTTCTGAGTTAAAGGAGAACTCACTAATAAAGGTGTTTTTTTGATATTGTTTTTTAAAGTATCTATCTGATTTGCAAATTGCAAACGAACAGGAGCCACATTTTTAGTGATTGAGTGACTCGGATTTCCACCCACCAAAGGATGATAAAACCAATCTAGATTTTGAAATTGAGGCTGATTTCCAACATTTCCTGTAGCTAATGCAATTTGCGAAGCATACAAATCTTTGATTAAAGTTGCGTTAATTCTTATTCCGTATGAAAATAACATATCTGTCAAGTTTAAATCTCTTGGATATGCCAACATTTTTCCAGTAGCTAACAAACTATCTTGTTCTGCTTGTACATTATCAATCATCCACAAGGTTTTACCTCCATTGGTAATAAACTGGTCTAAGGTAAATTTTTCTTGTTCTGTAAATTTTTCAGTGGGTTTGGTAATGATTGCTAAATCTAAGCCTGTTAAATCTTGTAAGGTTTGCTGCGGATTTGTTGCCACAGAATCTAAGGTAAATTTTGCCAATTTGTGTTTTTTAGCTACTTCACTTAAAAAACTATATTGATAAATGTCTGCCAATTCTCCATTACCATATAAAACAGCTATTTTCTTTTTGTTTTTTTGAGTGATGCTGTAAATGGCATTACTAAAACTATATTCTAAGTTTTCAATAGCGCGTTGAAGTTGTTCTTCTTGATTTGCCACGATTCCAGAAGGTAATAAAGAAACAATTTCTGTTTTGTTTTCAAAATTGATTTCTGCCCAAGGAAAAATAATAGCTTCCGATAATTTTCCATCTTCTTCTACAGTCAATTGGCTTGGCATCATTCCTTTTTGAATCAAGTTTTCTCTTTGATCATCTGGATTTTCAAAATGAATTTTAACAAATCCATTTTTAGCCGCTAATTCTTCTAAATATTGACGTGTTTCAATTTGTAATCTTTTAAATTCTGATGGAAAATCGCCTTCTAAATATACTGTAATGTAAAGTGGTTTTTTTACTTTGGATAAAATTGAGGTGGTAGTTTCTGATAGTGTATAGCGCTTATCCGCAGTTACATCAAAACGTTTGTAAAAAGATTGATTTACAAGGTTTAACAATATCAAAATTACGATTACTATTGATGTGTTTTTTATCTTTTTATTCATTTTCCAAACGCATTTTAGTGATGAATAAAAAGAAAAAAGTAACACTTAAAAAATAGAGAATATCTCGTGTATCAATAACACCTCTAGAAATACTTTTAAAATGTTCCTTAATTCCAAATTGTTGAATGGTAAAACTGCTGTTTCCAAAAGAAGTTGCAATGGCATCAAATCCGTAGAACAAAAAAAACGTAATAAAAACACCCAAAATAAAGGCAACAATCTGATTTTTAGATAAAGTTGATGTAAATAAACCTACTGAAGTGTAAGTTGCTGCTAAAAATAACAAGCCAATATAGGAACCCATTGTGCTGCCAAAATCGATATTACCAACAGGATTTCCTAATTGATAAACAGTATACACATAAATAAACGTAGGAATAATAGCAATGCAAACCAATAGGAGTGAAGCACAAAATTTACCCAAAACAATGTGCCAATCAGAAATGGGTTTTGTTTTTAAAAGCTCAATTGTACCAGTGTTAAATTCATCAGCAAAACTTTTCATGGTAATGGCAGGAATCAAAAATAAAAAGACCCAAGGTGCTAAATAAAAAAACGGAGTTACATCTGCAAAACCAGCATTTAAGATGTTAAAATCGTCATTAAATATAAATAGAAACAAACCATTTATCAACAAAAAAACACCAATAACCAAATAGGCAATTGGACTTGCGAAAAATGAGTTGAATTCTTTTTTTAGAATAGGATACATTTAGTTTAGTTCTAATTTATAGATTCTATTATAATCATAAGTTTTACATTTTCTGTTATGCTGAAAAACAAAATCAAGTTTCTTTAACAACGCAATTGAAGCTAAATTATTTTTATGTGTAAAAGCTTCTATTATTTTTAAATTTACTTCTGATTTTCCAAAGGCTAAAACTGATTGCATTGCTTCTGTCATAAATCCTTTTTGTTGAAATTCGGGTTTTAATTTGTAACCAATCTCAGCATAATTTTTAGGCAAATCAATTTGATGTAAAGCTATACTACCAATTACTTGATTTTGATATTCTATCAACCAAAATACTCTTTTTTCTTTTTGATATAAACTTTTACAAACTTCAATAAAATCTTTAGCTTCCTCTAGACCTTTTATCCTTTTTGAACCAACAAATTTATTAATTTCTTTAGAAGAACGTAATTCATAAACTGAATTTATATCTTTTAAAGTAGCCTCTCTTAAAAATAATCTTTCAGTTTTAAGTTCAGGAAAAATTTTTAAAATCAAAATTCAATTTTAATTTTGCTAACAGCTAACAGCTAACAGCTAACAGCTAACAGCTAACAACTAACTAAATACTAACTTTTTTATCCACACTCCAAGCTTCAGGTTTACCATTAAAATAACTTTTGGTTTGTTGCCAAGTTGCTTTAAAAAAGTCAGAATTTCTATAATTTTCTAAGTCACTTTCATTCTCCCAATACGAATAGGTAAAAAAGAGTTCTGGATTGTTTTTATCTTGGTATAACTCTAACAATAAACAACCTGTTGTACTTCGAATTTGCATTTTCTTTTTATCAAACATTTCTTGAAATTCAGCTATATACTTAGCGTGTAAACTCATTTTTACAATTCTAACAAACATAAAAAATTACGATAAAGTTGTATATTCAGGTTTCGAGTCTTGAATAAAATCAATAATAATTGGATCTCTATATTCTAAACCCAACAAGGTAGATGCTCCTCCTACAGTTTTTAAATTACTTCTATAAATGGCAATTTCTAAATAACCAGCAGAATTAAATATGGCAAGTTTATTACCATCAAAAACCTTTGATTCTGTAGAATTGTTATTGGTAATTTCGTTGTATTTATTAAATATTTTAGTAAAAGAATAACGAGAAGCGTGTACCTTGTAATTTCTTCCCTTACCAATATCATTAAACATTTTTTTACTAATATTAGAAATTATATTTCCATAATTATCAATATACAAAACACCACCAATAATTTGTGTTTTTGGTTGGTTTACTTTTGGTTGAATTTCAATCAACTTCTTAAATTCAAAAGTTTCTTTTCCAATCACAGTTAAATTTCCACCTCTGGCAATAAAACAAGCAACTTGCACAAAAACATCTAAAACAGGGAAACTACTTTCTATTCTATCATGAATGTTAATTTCTACAATTTTGGTAGGTTGAATTTCAGAAGCAATCATAGAGATTAAGCCATTGTCTGGACACACAAAAAAATGGTCATCTAAAGATATGGCTATGTGTTTATTATCTTTACTTAACTCAGAATCTACACCAATAATATGAATAGTTCCTTTTGGAAAACTTTTATATGAATTCTTTAAAATATAAGCAGTTTCTGTAATATTAAATGGAGATATTTCATGCGTAATATCTACAATTTGGGCATTTTCAAGCTCAGAATAAATTGCACCTTTAACAGCCCCAACAAAGTGGTCTTTAGTTCCAAAATCGGTTGTTAAAGTAATAAAAGACATTAATTTTTGTGCTGTTAATTAATTGTGTAAAAGTTCTTAATTATTTTACGCAAATCTAATCATTTTAGTATTTTTAATTGCTATTTTAGTTGAAATATAATTCAAATCAAACCATAAAAAAAAACATTTGAACGAACGCATTATAGAGTTAACGGAAATTAACCCAAAAGATTTCTTTGGCACACAAAATAGTACAATTACACAACTTAAAAGATACTTTCCAAAAATTAAAATTGTAGCTCGCGGAGCGAAACTAAAAATTTACGGAGAATCAGAAATTTTAGATGAGTTTGAAACACGTTTTAATCGGTTAATTAAATATTTTAATCGCTACAATAAGTTAGATGAAAATAGCATTGAGCGTATTTTAACCTCTAATGGACAAGAAGAGAAAACCATTTCTTCAAAAAATGTGAAAGACATTTTAGTGCATGGAGTAAATGGTAAGTTAATTAAACCTCAGACCGAAAATCAACGTAAAATGGTTTCCTTCATGGAAAAAAATGATATGTTGTTTGCTGTTGGTCCTGCAGGAACAGGTAAAACTTATACAGCTGTTGCTTTAGCCGTAAAAGCGTTAAAAGAGAAAGAAGTTCGTAGAATTATTTTAACAAGACCCGCAGTTGAATCTGGTGAAAATTTAGGGTTTTTACCTGGTGATTTAAAAGAAAAGCTAGATCCATACATGCAACCTTTGTATGATGCGTTAAGAGATATGATTCCACATGAAAAATTAGCATCACATATCGAAAAAGGAGTGATTCAAATTGCACCTTTAGCGTTTATGAGAGGTAGAACTTTAGATAATGCTTTTGTAATTTTAGATGAAGCCCAGAATACAACACATAATCAAATGAAGATGTTTTTAACAAGAATGGGTAAAAGTGCTAAGTTTATAATTACTGGTGATCCTGGTCAAATAGATTTACCAAGAAAACAAGTTTCTGGTTTAAAAGAATCGTTGTTGGCATTAAAAAGTATAGAAGGCATTGCACAAGTATATTTAGATGATAAAGATGTTGTAAGACATAGGTTGGTAAAGAAAATTATATCTGCTTATAAATCGATAGAAACAGAATAATGAAAATTAAACAGAAGAAATTAGACTTACAAGATGTTTTTTACATTGGTTATCTGTATTTGATAATTTTAGGAATTGTAAGTGATGCTATATTTTACGGAATATTTGGTGTATCCTATTTAAATTATACCACCATTTTAGATGCATTAATTTCTCCTATAAGTCTATTAATCAATAATTGGAAAATTTCGCTGTTTTTAGCCTTAATGTTTGGGTTGATGTATTTATATTTTACCAAGTGGATGTTTAAACTATATGCCTATTTGAGAGTAAAAAAATGGTATCAAAAAGTATACAACATCGAAAAATGGGATAAAAAATATGAAGTATTAAGCAAGAAAAAGAATATTTTGCCAGGCATGATGTTTATCTTTTTTTTACTCTTTGTATCTATGAGAACTGGTATGGGTATTGGTATGAAACATAAATATACACACAAAGAAATTATACCCAATTATACCTTAGTTTTTAAAGATAATTCAAAATTAGATGTAAGAAAAATTGGTCAAAATTCAGCTTACTTTTTTTATTTTATACCTGGTGAAAAAGTCATTACAGCAACACCTATTTCTGATAATTTAAAGCAGATAAAAGTTTTGAAAATTGAACAATAGATATTTGTAATTTTGGGATAACTTTTGCTACTAATTAATATTATTATTATTACTATCAAATTAGTATTTTTGGTTTATGACTAGAATTTTAGCTTTAATATTTTTTTTTCAAATCTCATTAGGGTTTTCTCAATGTCCAGAGGGTGATGTTATTTTATCATCACAAAAAGAGATAGAAGAGTTTTTTACAAATTACGGCAACTGTAAAAATATAAATTCTAGCTTAATTTTGTTGTCTGGTATTTCTACAGACGCAACAGCAGGCTTAACTACAACAACTATTACAGATTTATCAGCTTTTAAGTATATTGAAACAATAAGAGGTAATTTAAAAATTACAGTTGATTTAGAAAGTTTAAATAGTTTTGATAGTTTAAGAGAGGTAAAGGGTGATATTGAAGTAACAAACTCGGCAAATTTAAAAGAAATAAACGACTTTAAAAACCTTACAAAAGCAAGGCAAATAATAATAGCTCTAAACCCATTATTAGAAAAAATATCGGGATTTAATCGCTTAGAAAATCTAACCCTTGGCTTAGAACTCGGTTATAGTCCAAGGTTAAAAGCAATATCAGGTTTTGATAATTTAAAAGTGTTAGAGGGGCAGTTAGATATTAGTAACAATCCTGAGCTTTTAACAATACCTACTTTTAATAATTTAACAACTATTAATAATGATTTTAATATAACTTCAAACCCTAAACTTACAGAAATTATAGGTTTTAACGAACTTACCTATGTTGGTAATGATTTTGATATTGAAGATGCTAAAATTATAAGAGGTTTTGACAAACTACAAATTATAGAACGTTTTTTTGAAATTAGAGGAAAAGGTGTCGAAGAAATACCTAATTTTAAAAGATTAGAAAGTATTGGGGCATCATTTAGAATTATTAATACCAATATATCTAAAATAAACGCTTTTGATAATCTAAAAAAGGTAGGAGAGAAGTACTTTTTAGAAGATTGGTTTATTTTAAGCAACAATGAAGCGCTAACAGAAATAACAGGTTTTGCAACTTTTGCTAAAGTAGAGGGGGATCTAAAAGTAGAAAATAATGTTCTTTTAAGTGACTGCGCATGGCTTTGTAATTTATTTAATAATGGAAAAATTACAGGAACAGTTACCATCCAAAATAATATTGGAAATTGTATAAATGCAGCCAAAATAATTGAAATTTGTGATCCTGATTTTGATGATGATACAATTGCAGATGTTGTAGATTTAGATGATGATAATGATGGTATTTTAGACCTTGTTGAAGGAAATGGAGATAAAGATTCAGATGGTTTTATAGATGCTAAGGATTTAGATAGTGATGGGGATGGCTGTTTTGATGTTGTAGAAGCAGGTTTTGAAGATCCAAATAATGACGGAGTTTTAGGGGATTTACCAGATACAGTAAATCCTGATGGTACAATTAGTAACGAAAGTACAGGTTACACTACTCCTGCAGATAAAAATAATAATGCTATTTATGACTTTCAAGAGAATACACTGTTAAATCCTGGTGCTAATACTATTGTAGATTTATGTAGAAATGATGATGAGTTTGATTTATTGACGTTTTTAAATGGAAATCCAGACCCAGGTGGAACTTGGACACCCGCTTTAAGTGGTGGAAATGGAATTTTTGACAGTAAAGTAGATAAAGCAGGTGTTTACAAGTATACTCATAAAGATGCTATTTGTGGTGAATCTAGTGCAGAACTATTAATTAATTTGTCGTCAAGAATAAGTGCAGGCGAAGATACAGATGTTTTTATTTGCGAAAAAGTGGGTAGAATAAATTTATTCGAAAAACTTAAGGGTAATCCTACTCCAGGAGGAGTTTGGTCTCCAGAGTTATCAAGTGGAAATCATATGTATGATCCAAGATTCGATAAAGAATCATCATATTCTTACATAGTATCAGATGAAAACTGTGGTTCTTTAATAGCTCGAATTAATTTTATAAAATCATCTTTACCTAATAGTGGTACAGATAATACTTTAAAAATCTGTGAATTTTCATCAGAAGTAAATCTTTTAGAAGTTTTAGGAGGAGAACCTGATACAGGAGGTTCCTGGTTCCCAGATCTGCCAAATGGTGTTTTTAATCCTACAATACATAGTTCTGGAAATTATACTTATAGTATAGATAAGGGAGAATGTGGTGTAGCTTCATCAACAGTAAATGTTGAGGTCTTAAAAGATTCTGAATTAGATAATGTATCATTACGCATAAATGATTTTTCTTCAGAAAATAATAATGTAGTTGTTTTTGTAAATTCTAATAGAGAATATGAGTACTCTAAAGATGGCTTTAATTACCAAACAAGTAATGTGCTAAATAATGTTCCAGGAGGTAATCAGACTATTTATGTTAGGGGAAGAGATGGTTGCGAGTTTTTTTCTAAAGAAATTTATATAAGAACGTTTCCTGGTTTTTTTACACCAAATAATGATGGTAAAAATGATTTTTGGCGACTAAAACATTTTCCTAATGTCAATTATACAATCTATATTTATTCTAGGTTTGGTAAACTCATTAAAGAGTTTAAAAACGCATCTGGTTTTTGGGATGGAAGTTATAATGGAAAAAAGTTACAATCTTCAGACTATTGGTTTCGGTTGGTAACTGAAAAAGGGGAAGTACTTACTGGAAACTTTTCTCTTTTAAGAAAATGATTTCATAAAATAAACTTATTTTTACACCCTAAAATTATAGTTAACTAATGAATACAATCAACGAAACCAATTTTAAGTTTCCAAAACAAAAGTCTGTTTATAAAGGTAAAGTAAGAGAAGTTTACAATATAAATGATGAACTTTTAGTGATGATTGCAACTGATAGGCTTTCTGCTTTCGATGTTATTTTACCACGCCAAATTCCATTTAAAGGACAAATTTTAAATCAGATTGCTACCAAAATGATGAATGATACTGCAGATATTGTTCCTAATTGGTTAATTGCAAATCCTGATGAAAATGTTGCAGTAGGGCATTTATGCCAACCTTTTAAAGTAGAAATGGTTATTCGTGGTTATTTATCGGGTCATGCAGCTCGTGAATATAAATTGGGAAAAAGACTATTATGTGGAGTTAATATGCCTGAAGGCTTACAAGAAAATGATCAATTTCCAACACCTATTATTACACCATCAACCAAAGCTGATAATGGTGAACATGATGAAGATATATCAAGAGAGGATATTCTTACAAAAGGAATTGTATCTGAAGAAGAATATATTATTTTAGAAGATTATACCCGAAAACTTTTTCAAAGAGGTACAGAAATAGCCGCTAAAAGAGGTTTAATTTTAGTAGATACCAAATACGAATTTGGTAAAACCAAAGAAGGTAAAATTGTGTTGATTGATGAAATTCATACTCCTGATTCTTCTCGTTATTTTTATGCTGATGGCTATCAAGAAAGACAAGATAATAACGAAGCTCAAAAACAATTGTCTAAAGAATTTGTACGTCAGTGGTTGATAGAAAATGGTTTTCAAGGAAAAGAAGGGCAACAAATTCCAGAAATGTCTGATGCCAAAATTATTGAAATTTCAAATAGATATATAGAATTATACGAGCAAATTACAGGAGAAACTTTTGTAAAAGCAGCTACAGAAAATGTATTAAACAGAATAGAAGAGAATGTAAATTCTTTTTTATCAAAATAAATTATTAGTTTGTCATTGCGAGGAGGAACGACGTGGCAATCTCATTAATAATTAATAGATTACTTCGTCATTTTTCCTCGCAATGACTACTTAAAACCAAAATAATGATCATAGAACCAAGAACAAGAGGATTTATCTGTTTAACTTCACATCCAACAGGTTGTGAGCAAAACGTAATCAATCAAATTGAATATATAAAATCAAAAGGAAAAATAGATGGTGCCAAAAAAGTGTTAGTAATTGGGGCGTCTACAGGTTTTGGATTAGCATCAAGAATTACTAGTGCTTTTGGATCAGATGCAGCAACCATTGGAGTTTTTTTTGATAAACCTGCAACCGAAGGCAGACCAGGTTCTCCAGGATATTACAATACTGCAGCTTTCGAAAAACATGCACATAAAGCTGGTTTATATGCAAAAAGTATAAACGGAGATGCTTTTTCTAACGAAATAAAAGAGCAAGTTGTAAACCTAATTAAAGAAGATTTAGGTAAAGTTGATTTGGTAATTTATAGTTTAGCATCACCAGTTAGAAAACATCCTGAAACAGGAAAACGTTATAAATCGGTTTTAAAGCCAATAGGAGAAGTATTTACCAATAAAACCGTAGATTTTCATACAGGACAAGTTTCAGAAATATCAATAAACCCGGCTGAAGGAGAGGATATTGAAAATACCATTACAGTAATGGGAGGAGAAGATTGGAAAATGTGGATGGACGCTTTACGAGCTGAAAATTTATTATCTGAGGGTGCAACAACTGTAGCTTATTCTTATATTGGACCAGAGGTTACCAAACCAGTGTATAGAAACGGAACTATTGGAGCTGCTAAAGACGATTTAGAAAAAACAGCATTTACTATTTCTGATGATTTAAAATCAATCAACGGAAATGCTTATGTTTCTGTAAATAAGGCCTTAGTTACGCAAGCTAGTTCTGCAATTCCAGTAATTCCATTATACATTTCTTTATTATTTAAAGTGATGAAAGAAAAAGGCATACACGAAGGTTGTATTGAACAAATTCAGCGTTTATATAGTCAGCGTTTGTTTGGAGGCGATTTAGCTTTGGATGAAAAAGGAAGAATACGAATTGACGATTGGGAAATGCGTGAAGATGTACAAGCAGAAATTGCTGAATTGTGGAAAACTGCCACATCAGAAAACTTAGCTGAAATTGGCGATTTAAAAGGGTATAGTGATGAGTTTTTTAATTTATTTGGGTTTAAAGTTGATGGTGTAGATTACAATGCTGATGTGAATGAAGTAGTTCAAATTCCAAGTGAACAATAATTTTTCCTGCAGGGTTTTAAAAACCTTGTAGGTATTTAGGCTTCACATTGTAAAACTACAAAGAAAAAATCCTTGCAAGTTTGTCTATCAAAATATAAACCTTGAAAGCAGCAACAATAAAACAACTTAAAGACGAACTCTCTCACAAATCTAAAGATGAGATCAAAGCGTTGTGTTTGCAATTAGCGCGTTTTAAAGTTGAAAATAAAGAATTATTAACATATTTATTGTTTGAAGCGCATAATGAAGAGCAATATATTGAAAACTGTAAATTATTTATAGACAATTCATTCGATGAAATTGATACTAAAAATGCATATTATGTTCGAAAAAAGATTCGTAAAATACTGTCTTCGACCAAGAAATTAATTCGATTTTCTAAGAAAAAAGAAACAGAGGCAGAGGTCTTAATTCACTTTTGTAAAAAATTAAAAAATTACAATCCTTTTTTTAACAAGAGTACACGTTTGCAGAATATTTTTCAAACACAATTACGAATGGCTAAAAATGCAGTATTAAAACTACATGAAGATTTACAATTTGATTTTCAATTAGAATTAGATTACTTATCAGATAATGCATAAAGAAAGACCCAAATTAGATAATTTAATAACTGCAAATACCACTAAAATAGAGTATTTTCAAAATACGGTTATAAGGCCTATTATTAAAATGCAACATGATTTATTAATTGCATTGTTCACAAATTACTTAAAAAAAAGAAAAATAGACTTTAAATCAATATCAGATGAAAAGAAAAAAAGCAAAATTAAAGCTGCTCTAGAGAAAGATATTGCTTTTAAGAACCAAATTATTGGTGCTATTCTTGGTCAATTTTCTATAAACGAATATGTGGAATACTCCCAAAATTCCTCTGAAATGAACAGAAGAATAAAACAAATTATCATAAAAAGATTACAGGATAGTATTGCGATTCTAAATTAAAAAACCGCTACGACCAAGTAGCGGTTTAAATCAATCAACCAAAAAACTTCTTAATTTTAATTAAGTATCGTTACCTAATTATTAGAAGCATACTATTTTATAGCTTTACAAAGATAATGTTTATTTTGTTTAATAAAAAGTTAAAAATAATAAACATTAATGTGTTTTTTATTTAGGCATAACAACTGTATCTATGGCATGAATTACTCCATTAGAAGCAGCTACATCAGTAATCACAACAGTAGATATGTTACCTTTAATATCTTTTAAAACTACCTTTCCATCTTTTAAAGAAGCTGTTAATATTGAACCTTGTACTGTTTTAATATCAAATTTACCATTATTCGCTTTAATTGCTGCTAAAACATCTTTAGCTTTAAATTCGCCAGCAACTACATGATATGTTAAAATAGCGGTTAATAATTTTTTATTTTCTGGCTTCAATAAGCTGTCTACTGTGCCTTTAGGTAATTTACCAAATGCATCGTTTACAGGTGCAAAAACAGTAAATGGTCCATCACTATTTAAAGTTTCAACTAAACTTGCAGCTTTAACAGCAGCAACCAAAGTGGTAAAATTTTCGTTAGAAGCAGCTACACCAACTATGGTCTTTTCTTCTTTAGTATTGTTTTTTTCTTTGGGATCTGTATTTGCAAAAGTTGGTAATGAAACTATGATTGCTAACACTGTTGCTGTAAATAATTTTTTAAAATTCATAATTTATGTTTTAAGTTTATACAAATGTATATCAGCATTACTTAAAACTGTTTAATTATTTGTTAAATAAGTTAAACAAAAACTTAAAGTTGACTTAAATAAATAGAGACTGCCTTTTCAGACAGCCTCTTATTTTAATTATTTTTAGGTTTACCTTAATTGCTTTTATTTGCCAAAAGCTTTTTCTGATACTTACCTTGCACTACATCAATAACTACAAGTATTGCAATTACAAAGTAAAAAGTTGTTTTACTCATAGGTACTATTTCGTTTCCAAATAGCTTTAAGTGTGCTAAATGGCCACCTTCGGTTACCAGCATAATTCCTACAATGAAAAGTATAAAAAGCCCTAGCACTTCATACATTCTGTTTTTAGATAGGAATACAGAAATTTTATTTGCCATTAATAACATCAACAAACCGCTAATCACAATTGCAGTTGCCATTACAATAAATGCAGTGGTTTCATTTTTTATTTCTCTTGTCAATCCAATAGCAGCTAAAATAGAGTCAAAAGAAAAAACAAGATTCATTAAAACTATACTAAAAATTACAGCATTAGAAGTTTTGGTTCCTTTTTCTGTGGTCATATCAGCCAATTCTAAACCTTTTGTAGATATCATGTGCCAAATTTCTTTAATAGCGGTATAAATTATAAAACCACCACCTGCTAAAACAATTAAGCTATGTCCGTTAAAAGCAAATTGTATAATATCTTCTATTTCTCCTGTTAAAAAAGTAAATGGTTTTTGAAAATATTTAATTAAAGAAACCAATAAAAATAACAATACAATACGTAAAGCTATGGCTATTAAAATTCCCATTTTACGTACTCTTTTTTGGTCTTTTTGCGGGGCTTTTTTAGATTCTAAAGAGATGTATAATAAATTATCGAAACCTAAAACAGCTTGCAATAAAATTAACATGATTAAGGTAAAAATTACTTGTAACATTTTTTATTTTTTGGTTTTTTCAAATGTATTTTTAATGAGGAAGATATGCAATGGAAAATCTATTTATTTCTAAAAAAGATATTCCCAAAGAATTTTAAAACTCACAAAAGCTATTAATAAAGCAGTAGCTCTTTTTAATTGCACAGGTGAAAAGAATTTGTAGCTCAATTTTCGTCCAATTTGACCACCTATAAAAACCGTAACTAATAAAATACTGGTTAGATGCCAATTAATATAAAATTGCGGATTTACAATTTGGCCAAACAAACCTGCAATAGAATTTACTAAAATAAATACACTTGCAGCTGCTGCAATTTTTTTAGGAGTATTCCAATTGGCGAGGTGTAATAATGGCGCTAAAAATATACCACCACCAATGCCAACCATTCCAGAAATAAAACCAATTATAGTTCCGTAAAAAGCATTTTTTTTAGGATTGATTTTTACTTTTTGGGTTGACACAATTTTTTTGGAAAGCCACATACTTAAGGCTGCAAATAAGAGTGTAAAACCTAGTAAAATAAAAAAGAAGCTTTGACTTATTTTTAAATATCCACCCAAAAAAGCAAAAGGAATACTAAACGAAACAATAGGAAGTAATTGACGCCAACTGATTTTTTTTTGTTTTTGGAAAAAATACACATTTCCTGTTACCACCATAATATTACATAACAATGAAGTAGCTCTAACTTGAGAAAAAGCAATACCAGTTAAAGCTAAAACAGCTAAATAACTAGAGCCGCCTCCAAAACCTACAGAAGCGTATAATAATGCAACACTAAAAAACAGTAAAACAATATACCAGTACTGAATAAAAACGTCTAAAATCAAAGGAAATTCTAAAAAATTAATTAAAAATAAAAATAGATAAATAAAATAATTAAAGTTTAAAAATTAATAGAATTTTTAAATTGTTGAGGAGTCATAAATTCTAATTTTTTAAATTGCCTATTAAAGTAACTTGTATTATTGAATCCTGATTTAAAAGCAATTTCAGAAATTCTTAAATCATTAGTTTTTTGCATCAATTTTTTAGCAAACTTAATTTTTTCTGAATTTAAAAAATCGATGGGAGAAATACCTATTGTATTTTTAAATTTTTTATGAAAGTGAGAACTACTCATACATGCTTTTTCTGCTAAAAGAT
>CBFIFR010000012.1:0-70240 GCA_965661915.1 Polaribacter sp.
ATATCCTCTTCAGATTAATGCCTATAATATAATTAATAATTTTATGAAAATTACCAACCATTTTTGGCACCATTACCGAAAAAGAGTTTTTTAATTTTAGTTAAGCGTAAAAAACCGCTTCAATTATTTTTAGTAATTCGGATTTAAATAATCTGGAAATGTAGGTCTTGTAGGATCACTAAAGTCATTTGTAGGATCACCATCACCATTAGCATCTTCATCAATTGATGGTGTGCCATCATTATCATGGTCTGTATCTTTTACAAAATCTAAAAGTTCTACTTGAAAAACAATTATTTTATCAAATAATGGATTATCCTGACCTATTTGATAATTTATAGAAGGGTAAGCTAAACCACTAGGTATAAAAATATATCCTTTTCCAGTATTTTGAAAAGTAAGAGGTCCATTATTTGTAACATTTTCACCAGGTTTAAGCACCGGAAATCCTTTAGTCCATGCTCTTATAGGGGTTGTTGCATTTCCTGGAATTCCAAAAGTATTTGCCAAACTCCACCATGTTTGATCAGCCTGATCAAAAGGTTCTGTCTCTAAACTATTATTTAAAAGCTGTATTCCTTTTCTATTTACAAAAATAGAATCCATTTCAGTAGGATTGCCTTTATCAGGAGAAGTAACCCCTACTTCTGTAACAAAAACATATAATTTATAATCAATACCATTTTGTTCTGTTTCAATAATTTCTAACCTATTATCGTCTAATAATGATGTTTGATCTGCATCAATTAATTTTAAAGAGCCAAAACTCTCATTATAAAAATGACTTCCTAAATAAGTCACAATACTATCATTATCAGCTATTGCCAAAGCTTCATAATCTACATCTTCATATGGATTTGTAAAACCTCTCAAATTATCATCACAAGCATATAGAATTACTGCAAATAGTAACGTGGCTAATAAATATTTTATTTTTGTCATTTAATCATAAAATTTAAGCGTGCAATTTACCATTTTTATACCTTTGTAAAAAGACAAAAGATATATTTTAACTTTTTTTATGAGGATAGATAAATACTTATGGTGTATTCGTATTTTTAAAACAAGAAGCATAGCAACAGCTGCATGTAAAAAGGGACAAGTGAAAATTGATAACTCTAGTATTAAACCATCAAAAGAGGTTTATGGAAATGAGTTAATTTTGGTTAGAAAAAATCAAATAAATTATCAAATAAAAGTTTTAGATTTACCAAAAAGCAGAGTTGGTGCAAAATTGGTAGATTTATATCGAAAAGATATTACCCCAAAAGAAGAATTTGAAAAAAACGAACTCCTAAAATATTCCAAAGATTATTACAGAAAAAAAGGAACTGGAAGACCAACTAAAAAAGATAGAAGAGATATAGAAGGATTTACTGAAGATTTATAAAATTATGACAATAGAAGAAAACATCATTTTAAATACGAAACAAATAAATCAAAAGATAAGACGAATCGCGTATCAAATTTATGAAAGTAATAGTAACGAAAAAGAAGTTATAATTGCTGGTATTGTTGGAAATGGATATATATTATCTGAAAAATTAGTGCAAGTTCTTAAAGAAATATCTACTTTAAAAGTTACGCTTTGCCAAGTAAATATCAACAAAAAAAAACCTTTAGAAGCTATTTCTACTTCTTTAAAAGTTGAAGATTATAAAAATAAACCCTTAATTTTAGTTGATGATGTTTTAAACTCTGGCACTACTTTAATTTATGGTGTGAAACACTTTTTAGAGGTACCCTTAAAACGATTTAAAACTGCTGTTTTAGTGAATAGAAATCATAAAAAGTACCCTGTAAAAGCAGATTTTAAAGGGGTTTCTTTGTCAACCTCTATAAAAGAACATGTACAAGTTGATTTTTTAGAAGACGAAGCTAAAGCATATTTAGTTTAAAATAGTTACTATTTCTTTGGCAACATCACTCTTTTTCTTCTCATCAATTTTTACTGTAATTTTTGCTTGCTCATAAAAAAAACGTCTTTCAAACAAATGTTTGGCAACAAATTCAGGAATTTTATCATCACCTAAAGAAGCTATTAAAGGTCTTTTAGCTTTCTTTTTTATCAATCTTTTAACCATAGTGGTAACACTTCCTTGAAGATAAATTGAGGTAGAATTTGATTTATTTATAAGTTCCATATTATTAGCATAACAAGGTGTACCCCCACCTAGAGAAAGGATAAAATCATCTTCTTTTTCTAAGATATCTTTTAAGTATTGATGCTCAATATTTCTAAAATAAATTTCTCCTTTTTCTTTAAAAATAGTTGTAATTGACATTTTTTCTTTGTCAATAATATAATCATCTAAATCTATAAACTTGATAGATAAAGTTTTAGAAAGTTTTATACCAATACTCGATTTTCCAGAAGCCATATAACCTAGCAGAACTATTCTCATTTTTATAATTTTCTTCAAATATCGTTAAAATTTCTTCAAATTTATATTTCAATTTTAAATGATTGATAGTATATTTGCACCTCGTAATTTTTTGACCTGGTAGCTCAGTTGGTAGAGCATCTCCCTTTTAAGGAGAGGGTCCTGGGTTCGAGCCCCAGCCCGGTCACAAAAAAAGTTAAGCAAAAAGCTTAACTTTTTTGTTTAAAATATTTTTTATGCGCACGTGGCGAAATTGGTAGACGCGCAGCCTTGAGGGGGCTGTTTTCGCAAGAAAGTGGAAGTTCGACTCTTCTCGTGCGCACTTAAAAATTATTTTACATCTTCACAAAAAATTAACCTTTCTAATCAGTTTTATCGTTAATTTTGTTTTTATGCAAAAAAAATTACTCGTTCTATGCTTATTATTTTTAAGTATTAGTACATTTTCTCAAAAAGATAGTATTCGTACAAAAACCTTAAAAGGGCAAATTATTCATGCAGTTAATAAACGTGCTTTAAGTGCTGCTCATATTTTGAATTTAAACACAGTAGAAGGAACCATAACTGACGATAAGGGATTTTTTGAAATACCTACAACTGCAAACGATACAATTCTTGTTTCTTACTTGGGGTTTTCATCGATTAAAGTAAAAGTAACCAACGATTTATTAAAAGGTAATGAGTTGGAAATTGCATTATATGAAAAGCCAGAACAGATTAAAGAAGTTATCATAAAATCAACCAAACTTATTGGTGTTTTAGAAATTGATGTAAAACAAGTTCCTAAAGATCGATTTACAAGAATTCATATTAATGGTTTGCCACAAACTTACGAAGTTGGGGAACCTCAGAAAAGAAATTTTGCTTCTCCTGTTGCTGCTCTTTTTCAACCTGTAGATTTCTTATATAATCTATTTGGCAAAAAACCAAAGCAATTAAAAAAATTGCAAAAGCTAAAAAAAGAAGATGATTTGCGTAAAATGCTAGCAGGTAAATTTGATAGAGAGGTGATGATGGAATATTTGAATATGAATAGGCAAGAATTAACAGATTTGTTAACAGATTGTAGTTACTCAGAATACTTTATTAAAAAAGCATCAGATTTACAGATGATTGAAGCTATTTTAGGGTGCTATGAAAATTATAAAGCGCTAAAAAAAGGAAAAATACAACGTGATAAAATTCCAAGAAAAAATTAACGTAAAAAAAGAGTCAAAAACAAACTGCTTTTGACTCTAATCAACTATTAAAAACTAACTAATTCAACTAATTATCTTCTAAAGATTATAGTTGTATGCCTATATGACGTTGCAATTCCATATTAGTTACATTCTTTTTTTGGTTTAACAGAACTTTAAGAATTAATTTAGTGTACGAATTAAAACACTTAAAAATATCTTAAGTTATTCTATTTTTTTTAAAAACTCTTAGCATTTTTTTGCATATTTGGAATCTAAATAACATCACAAGTTTTGGCTAGTTTCACCTTAAATCATATTGCTATTTCTGTTAAGAATGTCGAAGAATCGATTGAATTTTATCAGAAAGTATTCAATTTAGAAGAAATAGAAAATACAGCATCAAATTCTAAAACCAGATGGCTTTCTTTAGGTGAAGGAAAACAATTGCATCTAATTCCTCGTCCAAATTTTGAGGTTCGCGTAAATAAGGCTGTCCATTTTGCCTTAACTACAGCAGATGTACATCAATTTGTAAAGCACTTAATTTCATTAGAGATTGATTATACTGATTGGTTAGATACACCAAAAAAAGATTACATCAGAAAAGATGGAATTTTACAAGTTTATTTTCAAGACCCAAATGGATTTTGGATTGAAGTAAATAACGCATTGTAAATTAGGTAAAATTAGCACCAAAAAAAATCCAGCTTTTCAGCTGGATTTGAATTTTATAAAATAACAAAACTTAGTTGTTACCTAATATAATTGGCATTCCACTTTCTCCAGAACCAATAACAATTACTTTACTATTTGGTGATTTTGACAACTCTAAAGTAGCCTCAATACCTTTTTCTTGTAAAATTTTATCGGTTAAAGATGCACTTAAAATTTTATTTGCAATAGCTTTACCTTCTGCATCAATTTTTTGTCTTTCTGCCTCTTTTTGTGCTTTTGCAATTCTAAACTCATACTCTAAAGATTCTTGTTCTTGTTTTAGCTTTGTTTCAATTGCGGTTCTAATTGTTGGCGGTAATTTTACATCTTCAACTAAAATACGCTTTACAATTAAATATTGATCATCTAAAAGTTTCGTTAATTCATCTAAAATTTCTTGCTCAATTACATCTCTTTTACTAGAATATAATTGCTCTGGCGTGTAACGACCTACAACACTTCTGGCTGCAGCATTTATTGCAGGATCTAATAATTCGCGTTCATAATCTTCACCTTTCGTTTTAATTAATAAACCTAAATTTTCAAATTCTGGTTCGTACCATACAGTTCCGCTTACTTTTACCTCTAATCCATTAACCGAAAGTACATTCATTTCATCAGAAATAGATTGTTGACGCACTTTTCTTACAATCATCTTATTCCAGGGTGCAACTATATGAAAGCCTTCTCCATAAGATTTTTCTGTATTGATACCATCTCCTAGAGTTTCAAAAATTACACCACCTTCTCCAGGTCCTATAGTAACTGTAGATTTTGTAAATAATATGATTGCAGCGATTGCTATAATAACTAAAAAGATTCCTCCTTTTGGAAACTTCAGTTCCATTTGATTATTTGCCATTTTGTTTATTTTTAATTTTAACAAATTTACGACTTCTAAACATCAAAGACAATTTAACAATAAGTTAAATTTTTCCAAAATACTTTCTTATAAACCATTCTGTTGTTAATAATGCCAATACTACCAATAAAATCCATTTCCAATTAATTAAATTTTCTTGTTGGGTTGAAGATTTTTGAATGGTATAAAAAGATTTGTTAGCTAATAGATCTTTGGTTAAGGCTTCAATTTGGTTTTTGTAGTACAACTTCCCTCCTGTTTTGTCAGCTAACTTTTGTAATTTACTGCTATTGGCATTTGTAAATTGTGTTTCAATTTGGTATTCCGTAATTTTAAAACGTCCAGACTTGTGTATATCCTGTCCTAAAACTGAAACTTTATAGGCGTAGTTACCAGAAGGTAAGTTTTCAATATCGGTTTGAAACGAATTGTTAACTAAAGAAAAGGGTACTTTTGTAACTTGATTTGTTGTAGTGTTTGTAATGGTAATTTCTAAATTGGCTCTTGCATCAAATTGATAATTTTTATCGGTATAAAATGCAGCAATTGTAATTGTGGAATTAGCTGGGTAAAGAGATTCTGCATTAATTTCTAAGCGCTCTCTTTTTTTGTTAGATGCAAGGTATTGAATTAAATTCCCAACAAATTTATCGAAATCTTCAAAAGAATTGGTATTTAAAAAACTATTGGCTCTCCATTTCCAAATGCCCTCACCTAATAAAAGTCCACTTTTTTGATTATTCTTATCGAAAGTTGCTAATAAAGGGCTATTTAATTGAACTCCGTTGATATTTTGATACAATAATGCTTGATATTCTTGCGAGATTTTAACCTCACCAAATTTATCTCTTAGAGGAGGAAAATTGTTAAAACCAATATCTTCTTGTAAAAAGGTTAAAAATGCATTATGATATACTGCACTATAATCTTCTATTTGGTTAATGGCATTTTTAGAAAACCCTAATTGTTTTTGATTGATAAAATTCCAATCTGTTTGAGATCCTGAAACCAACAAATAGTTGCTGTTTTTTTGCAATATCTCATCAACTATAGTTGTAAACTTAGTATTAGGTTGGTATAAAATAATTAACTGATAATTATCGGTTTTATTATTAAAATCATTAATATTTTTAATTTCAACTTTACGTTGTTTATTGCTTTCTATGGCTTTTTTTAAAGTTCCTAAATCTGGATGTAAAATAGACGTTAATAGCAACACTTTAGTTTGCTCATCAATAACCTCTACAGAAAAAGTTTTGGTATTATTTTTTATGTTTTTTTCTCCATCAATTTTTGCAAGAGCTGCTGTATAATACTGTGTACCTTCTTTATTTGATGTTAGGTTTGTTAGGACAATTACAGACTTTTTAGAAGCTGAAAAACGTACGTTTTTTCTAAAAACTGTTTTTCCTTTTGTAGCAATAGTAAATTGTGTTTCTATATCTTGATTTCCTTCATAGTTTAAAATTACTTCTACAGGAAATTTATTCTTAATATAACTGTACCTATTTACATTTAATTGACTAATATTTACATCAACATAAGCAGTGGTATCACCAACAATTACTGTATAAATAGGTTGTTTTGAATTGATGAATTCATAATCTTGACCAATTGTTTGATTACCATCAGAAATTAATACAATTGGAGAAATTTTATTTTTTTGATATGCATTTACATTAGTAATTGCATTAGAAATATTAGTTTGTGGTTTAGAAAAAGTTAGACTATCTAAAATTTGTAATCTTTCTCCAAAAGCAAATTTTTGAATATCAAACTTATTGTTTAAAGCTGAATTTGAATTCATAGTTTCCACAATATTCTTTACTGCTTTACCTTCTTTAAAAAAAGGTATTGATTGAGAATCGTCTACCAAAAAAGATAGTGTTGGTTTTATATTGGTTGTTTTTATGTTATCAATCTTTACATCTATCAATAATAATAACAGTAAAAAAACACTCAATGTTTTTAAAAGAAACAACAAAAAAGTAACTTTTATTTTGTTTTTTACCCTGTAGTAATATTGAAAATACGCAATACCAATACTAAAAAATACAGCTAAAATTATATATAAAATCAAATTAGAATGCAATAGATTTATTTTTATGGGAAAGATATAAAGAACTATTCGAAAAAGAAAAAACCTGCATCGTTAAATGTTGCAGGTTTTTAAATAATTAGGGTATAGAGGTTATAAAGGGGTAAAATAGGTTTTAACTATTTTTAATTACATTGTAAAAGTAGTTTGTATTTATGTGAAAAATATCTTTTTTAGATAAATAAAGGTTCATTGTAGACGATTGGCAACAAAATGTAGACGAATAAAAAACACCTACTAAAAGTAGGTGCTAAGTATCTATTAAATAAGGAATTAACGATGTTTTTTTTGGTTTAGGTTAACATTCCACCATCTACAGACAGTGTTTGCCCTGTTATGTATGCACTCATATCTGAAGCTAAAAACACACAGGCATTTGCAATATCTTCGGGCTTTCCTCCTCTTTTTAAAGGGATAGCATCTCGCCAACCTTGTACAACTTTTTCATCTAATTTATCTGTCATTTCAGTTTCTATAAATCCAGGAGCAATCACGTTACTTCTTACATTTCTAGAGCCTAACTCTAAAGCTACAGATTTAGAAAAACCAACAATACCTGCTTTAGAAGCTGCATAATTGGTTTGCCCAGCATTACCTTTTAAACCAACAACGGAACTCATGTTAATAATAGAACCCGCTCTTTGTTTCATCATTGGTCTAATTACTGCTTTTGTTAAGTTAAAAACAGATTTTAAGTTTACTTCAATTACTTTATCAAAATCATTTTCAGAAATACGCATTAACAAATTATCTTTAGTAATTCCTGCATTGTTTACCAAAATATCAATAGCTCCAAATTCTTTTAAGACCTCTTTTGCTAATTCTTGAGCTGCATCAAAATTTGCTGCATTAGATTGGTATCCTTTTGCAGTAACACCTAAAGCTTTTAACTCTTCTTCTAAAGCATTTGCAGCATCTACAGAAGAACTATAAGTAAAAGCTACATTTGCGCCTTGTTTTGCAAATTCTATGGCTATTCCACGACCAATTCCTCTTGTAGCTCCAGTAATTATTGCTGATTTATTTTCTAATAATTTCATACGGTTTCGTTGTTTTTAAGGCCTCAAAGATACTAAAATAAAAAAACTCGTAAAGTAAAAAATAGCTTACGAGTTTTGTTTTAAAAGTTCTTACTTTTTATACAGGTTGATTTCTTAAAATTAAGATTTCACCTTTTTCTTATCAACATAATTAAAAAGATAATCAACTTCTAGTTCTTTAATTTTTCCTAGTTTTTTAAGTGATTTTACATCTAAATCTTTCTTATTACCAATGACCATTACATTGTAGGTTTCTCCTTTAATATTACTATCAAAAAATCCTTTTAAGTCTTCCATAGTCATATTTTTAATGGTATTGTACATTTCTTCTCTATTGTCATTATCAATCCCTAATTTTTGCAATCTTTCGTAACTCCAAAAAATATTAGATTTGGTAATTCTTTGTGCAGCTAACTTTTTTAAGGTTGATTCTTTTGCAGCTTGAAACTGTTTGTCAGCTTCTGGCATATCATTCATTAACTCCATCATAGCATCTACAGCCTGCTCTAATTTATTAGCTTGTGTACCTACATATGCCATTACATAATTAGGATCATCTTTTTTTGATGCACCTTGATAAGAAGCAAAAGCAGAATATGCTAAAGATTTAGATTCTCTAATTTCTTGAAAAACTATAGAAGATAAACCACTACCAAAATAGGTATTAAACAAAGTTGAAGCAGCCATATTTTCTGGTTTAAAAGGATCCCCTTTTGCTAAAAATAACATTTCAGTTTGCACCATATCATAATCGGTAAAGAATACGTTACCTCCTGTTTCTGTTTCTTTGTATTTCTTTGCTACTGGATATTCTTTTAGCTCTCCATAGATTTTGTGTTCTTTATCTAAGGCAGCTACAGCATCGTTAACATCTTTTCCATAGTAGAAAATGCGTTGTTTATAGTTTTTCATATCTTTAATTAAAGCCACTAATTCTTCTGGATTAATAGCTTTTAACTTATCAATTTGCATGATATCTCTTAAAGGAGAATCTTCACCATATTTACCATAACTCATTAAACCACTCCAAAGAATATTTCCTTTTTGAGTTTTTCCATCTTCGCGCCCTTTGTAAATTTTCTCTACATATTTGTTATACGCGTCTGAATCTGCTTTAGCATTATCCCATAAATGCTCTAATAAAGCTAAGCCTTTTGGTAAATTTTCTTTTAACCCATTTAAACCTACATAAGTTTTATCGTTTGCGGTACTTACATAATAAGAGATTCCTAATTTATAAAACTCCTTCTTTAATTCTTCATTGGTATATTTATCTGTACCCAAATACTCTAAATAACCAGCAGCTAAAGATAGTTTCTTATCATTATCACTACCCATATCAAAAATGATATTCATATCAAATAAATCATTTTTTTCATTTAAAACATACGATACTTTAATATCATTAGCAGTTTTAGTTTCTTTAATGGCCGTTTTGTAGTTTACAAATTGAGGCTTTAACTCCTCAGATTCCATTTTATTGAATGCTTGAATATATGCCGAACTTTTATCTCTATTTAAGTTGACAGGTGTAATTCCTGGATTTTCTACTTTAACAATATTCTTGTCTTCACCTTTTCTTTTGTAAGTAACCACGTAATTATCCTTATAAAAATCATTTGCAAAAGCTACCAATTCTTCTTTAGATATTTTTTTTAAATCTTCTAAAAATTTAACTCTATCTGCCCAATTTTGTTGATAAATAAAAGCATCAACATACTTATTTGCTAATGCTGAATTGTTTTCATATTGGCGAGTTTCACTCAATTTTAAATCATTAACAACTGCATCAATCATCCATTCTTCAAACTCTCCGTTTTTAAGTTTTGTAACTTGTGCTAATAACAAATCTTTTACCTCATCTAAAGATTGACCTGATTTTGGTGAACCTGTAAAAGTGTGATACCCATAATCATTTAAAAATGTTGGTGAACAACTTGCGCTTTGTACTGCTTGTTTTTGATTTAAATTTAAGTCGATTAAACCCGCATTTCCATTTGCCATAATCATATCAGCTAAAGTCACCATTTTTTCTTCTTCTGTATTTACTCCTCCAGATCTATAGGCGATAGCAATTGATTCTGATGTTGGTCCAAAAACTTCATTTACGATAGGTTTAGTTATTGGCTCTTCAGTTGGCAATGTTGGGTGTGTTAATTCTTTCTTTTGAAACTTACCAAATGCATCATTTACTTTTGCTATGGTTGTATCGAAATCTAAATCACCTACCAAAATAATTGCCATATTATTAGGGACATAATATTTATTAAAATAGTTATGAATATCTACCATTGAAGGATTTTTTAAATGCTCTCCTGTACCAATAGTAGTTTGTTGACCATAAGGATGATTTGGAAATAAACCATCTAACATAGCAGCATAACGCTTTCTAAAATCGTTATCTTGACCTCTATTAAATTCTTCAAAAACCGCTTCTAATTCTGTATGAAAAAGTCTTAAAACCAAGGTACTAAAACGCTCAGCCTCTAAACTTATCCATTTATTAAATTCGTTGGAAGGTATTTTATTGGTATAAACAGTTTGTTCAAACCAAGTATATGCATTGGTGCCAGTTGCACCTAACGAAGCTGTCATTTTATCATATTCATTAGCAATAGAATGGTTAGATGCTTCTAAAGAAATCTTATCTATTTCTTGATAAATGGCTTTCTTTTTTTCTGAATCTTGTTCTGCCCTGTGTTGCTCGTATAAATCAGAAATTTTATCTAAATATACTTTTTCCTTTTCCCAATCTGCTGTACCTATTTTATGAGTTCCCTTAAACACCATATGCTCTAAATAGTGAGCCAAACCAGTAGATTCTCTTGGATCGTAATTAGAACCTGCTCTAACTGCAATATAGGTTTGAATTTTGGGTTCATCTTCATTCTTACTAAGGTATACTTTTAAACCATTATCTAAAGTATATAAACGTAAACCAGTGGGATCGTTTTCTACAGTTTCATAAATAATGCCATTTACATCTTTTTGTGAAGTTACCTTGTAACTTTTTTCTTTTTCGGTTTTGCAACCTACAGCTGCAACTATTAGTAAACTAAAAGCCAGTATTTTAATTTTTTTCATAATATTTGATTTACTGAATTAAAAAATCCGTTGAATTTACGAATTCAACGGATTTAATTATAATTTATTATAAAACATTAACAGTTTTTTAATGTTTTCAAGGTTACTTTAAAACATTCGCAACCATTTCTCCTATTTTTGCTGGAGAACTTACAACGTGTACACCATTTTCTGCTAAAATTTTCATTTTTGCTTGAGCAGTATCATCAGCACCTCCAACAATAGCACCTGCATGCCCCATTGTTCTTCCTGCTGGTGCAGTTTGGCCTGCAATAAAACCTACTACTGGTTTTCTATTTCCATCAGCTTTAATCCATTGCGCAGCTTCTGCTTCTAAATTTCCACCAATTTCACCAATCATTACTATAGCTTCAGTTTCATCGTCATTCATTAACATTTCTACAGCTTCTTTAGTTGTAGTGCCAATAATTGGGTCTCCACCAATACCAATTGCAGTAGTAATACCAAAACCTTGTTTTACAACTTGGTCTGCAGCTTCATAGGTTAGTGTACCTGATTTAGAAACGATACCAACTTTACCTTTTTTGAAAATAAAACCTGGCATAATACCAACTTTTGCTTCCTCTGGAGTAATTACTCCTGGACAGTTAGGCCCAACTAATCTTGTATCTTTATTAGCAATATACGCTTTAACTTTTACCATATCTGCAGTAGGGATACCTTCTGTGATACAAATAATAACTTTGATTCCTGCATCAGCAGATTCCATAATTGCATCTGCAGCAAATGCTGGTGGTACAAAAATAATTGAAGTGTCTGCATCTGCTTTTTCCACAGCTTCTACAACTGTATTAAAAACAGGTTTTCCTAAGTGTTCTTGACCTCCTTTTCCTGGAGTAACACCACCAACAACATTGGTTCCATAATCAATCATTTGGCCAGCGTGAAAAGTACCTTCACTACCTGTAAAACCTTGTACAATAATTTTTGAATCTTTGTTTACTAAAACACTCATGGTTTGTTATTTAAGTTCCTTTTGTCTTTAAGACATTTCCCCAAAGGGAAAATAATGGGATTATTATTTATATTTTTACAAAAATAGTTGATTGTTGTCTTTCAAAAAAAGAAAAAACAAAAATTCTTATTTTAAGATTTCTATATAAAAAGTTAAATTTTATTTAGAATTGGATTTTTCCTTAAGCAGTCTTTTTAAACCTGCTAATTGTTTTAATTTTTCTCTAGATTCTTCTATGGGTGTTCCAAAATAAGATTTTCCACCTTCAACTGATTTGGTTACACCTGTTTGCCCTAAAATTACAGCACCTTTGCCAATTGTAATTCCGCTATTGGTACCTACTTGCCCCCAAATGGTAACTTCATCTTCTATAATAACGCAACCTGCAATTCCTGTTTGGGAAGCAATTAAGCATTTTTTACCAATTACAGTATCATGACCAACATGCACTTGATTATCGATTTTTGTACCTTCTTTTATAGTGGTATCTCCTGTAACACCTTTATCAATTGTACATGAAGCTCCTAAATCTACATCATCTTCTAAAACTACGCTGCCTCCAGAAATCAACTTATCAAATCCTGTAGGTCTGTTTTTGTAATAAAAAGCATCTGCACCTAACACCGTATTTGCATGAATGGTTACATTATTACCAATAATGCAATTATCATAAATAGTAACATTGGGATGAATTACACAGTTTTTACCAATTACGACGTTATTACCAATAAAAACGTTTGGTTGAATTATAGTGCCATCTCCAATAATAGCAGATACTGCAATACTTTCTTTGGATGCAATAAAAGGATTAAAATGTTTGGTGATTGCATTGAAATCACGAAAAGGATCATCAGAAATTAATAACGATTTTCCTTCAGGACAAGCTACTTTTTTATTGATTAAAATAGTTGTTGCTTTAGAGTTTAAAGCTTTATCGTAATATTTAGGATGATCTACAAAAACAATATCACCTTTTTCTACCACATGAATTTCATTGATTCCTAAAATCTCGAATTTAGCGTCACCAATAAATTCAGTATTTAAAAGTAATGCGATTTCCTGTAAAGTTTGTGGAGTTTTAAATTTCATACCTACCTGCAATTAGCATTTTGTTATTGGCTATTAGCAAAATGCTAATTGCTGAAAGTTGATTTTATTCTTTAATACGTTCTTGATAGGTACCTTTTGTAGTTTCTATTTTAATTTTATCACCTTCATTAATAAATAAAGGCACATTTACAGAAGCACCTGTTTCTACAGTAGCTGGTTTTGTTGCATTTGTTGCTGTATTACCTTTAACGCCTGGTTCTGTATGAGTTACTTCTAAAACAACACTTTGTGGCATTTCAACAGAAAGTGGCATATTATCTTCTGAGTTGATGATAATGGTAACGATTTCACCTTCCTTCATAAGATCTGGTGAATCTAATGCACTTTCTAACAACCTAATCTGTGAGTAATCTTGTTCATTCATGAAGTGATAAAACTCGCCATCTGAATATAAATATTGAAACTTGTGGGTTTCTACTCTTACATCATCAATTTTTCTCCCTGCAGGAAAAGTATTATCTACTACTTTACCATTGGTTACACTTTTTAATTTAGTTCTTACAAACGCAGGACCTTTACCTGGTTTTACGTGTAAAAATTCGACTATTTTATAAATATCATTGTTATACCTGATACATAAACCGTTTCTAATATCTGAGGTTGTTGCCATTTGTTAATTTTTATTTGGTGGTTAGTGGTTTTAGGTTTTTAGTTAATGCTATATACCAAAAACAATCAACCAAAAACCTTAAACTTACTGTTAATTTGCTTTGTAATATCCTTTCATTATCCCTCTGTGGGAATCTTTGATAAATTGAACTATTTCATCTCTCTCTGGAGTTGCTTCCATTTCTGCTTCAATAATATTTATAGCTTGAGAATTGTTATAATTCATTTGAAATAGGATTCTGTATATATTTTGAATTTCTCTAATTTTATCCGTCGTAAAACCTCTTCTTCTTAAACCTACTGAATTGATACCTACATAAGACAAAGGTTCTCTGGCTGATTTTACATAAGGTGGTACATCTTTTCTAACTAAAGAACCACCAGTTACAAATGCATGATTACCCACAGATGCAAATTGATGTACAGCAACCATACCTGCTAAAACTACATTATCGCCAATAGTAACGTGACCTGCTAATGTAGTATTATTAGAAAAAATACAGTTTTTACCTACAAAACAATCGTGAGCAATATGACAATATGCCATAATTAAGCAATTATCTCCAACTACGGTTTTAGATCTATCTTTTGTACCTCTATTAATCGTAACACATTCTCTAATAGTTACATTATCACCAATTTCTACAGTGGTTTCTTCATCATCGAACTTTAAATCTTGTGGAATTGCAGAAATTATAGATCCAGGAAAAATTCTACAGTTTTTACCAATAGTAGCGCCTTCCATAATTGTTACGTTAGAACCAATCCAAGTGCCAGAACCTACAGTAACATTATTATGTATGGTTGTAAAAGGTTCGATAACTACATTTCTTGCAATTTTGGCTTGGGGGTGTACATAAGCTAAAGGCTGATTCATAATTTATTTTTTTCGTGCTATTTGAGCCATTAATTCTGCTTCTGCAACTAATTTTCCATTAGCATAAGCATACGCTTGCATGTGACAAATTCCCCTTCTGATAGGTGTTATTAATTCTGCTTTAAATGTTAAAGTATCTCCAGGTAAAACTTTCTGTTTAAACTTTACATTATCCATTTTCATGAAATATGTTAAATAATTTTCAGGATCTGGCACTGTACTTAATACTAAAATACCTCCACATTGTGCCATTGCTTCTACTTGTAAAACTCCTGGCATTACTGGTGCTCCTGGAAAATGCCCCACAAAGAAATTCTCGTTCATTGTTACATTTTTCATTCCAACCACGTGCCTATCAGAGAGTTCTAAAATTCTATCAACCAATAAAAACGGCGGTCTATGAGGTAAAATATCCATTATTTGATGTATATCTAGTAATGGTGGTTGATTTAAATCGTATTGAGGAATGTTATTTCTTTTTTCAGCTTTTATAATTTTTGCCAATTTTTTAGCAAATTGTGTATTGATTAAATGACCAGGTTTATTAGCAATAACTTTACCTCTAATTCTTGAACCTACTAATGCTAAATCTCCAATTACATCTAACAACTTATGACGTGCAGCTTCATTTGCCCAATGCAACGTAAGGTTGTCTAATATTCCATTTGGTTTTACAGAAATATTGTCTTTTTTGAATGCCTTTTTTAATTTTTGCATTGTACTCTCAGACAATTCTTTATCTACATATACAATAGCATTATTAAGATCACCACCTTTTATAAGATCATTTTCAAGTAACATTTCAATTTCATGTAAAAAACTGAATGTTCTTGCACCTGCAATTTCGGTTTTAAAATCTGAAATATCTTCTAAAGTAGCATTTTGAGTTCCTAAAATTTTAGTACCAAAATCTACCATTGTTGTAATTTGATAGTCATTAGAAGGCATTAAAATAATTTCGCTTCCGGAAATTTCATCTTTGTAAGAAATGATTTCTTTAACAACATATTCCTCTATTTCAGAATCTTGCTCTTCGAGACCTGCTTTTTCTAATGCTTCCACAAAATACTTTGAAGAACCATCCATAATTGGAGGTTCAGAAGCATCTACTTCTATCAACAAGTTATCAATATCTAAACCAACAGCAGCAGCTAAAACATGTTCTGAAGTTTGTATTTGTACTCCATTTTTTTCTAAGTTAGTTCCTCTTTGTGTGGTAACTACATACTCTGCCTTAGCTTCAATGGTTGGTGCACCCTCTAAATCTACTCTACAAAATGCAAAACCATGATTTATTGGAGCTGGTTTTAAGGTCATAGAGACAGTATTACCTGTATGTAAACCTACACCTGATAAGGTAACTTCTGTTTTGATTGTTTTTTGTTTTTTACTCATTTTTTACTAACTTTTTTCAGCGCTTATTTTTTTTTCTATCATATTTATTGATGCTGCCATTTTAGGTAGATTTCTGAAATGAACATAGCTTTTATTAAAATCTGGATAACTAAATGCAGGTGTACCTTGAACAACTTCATGATCTTTTAAATTTTTTGAAATGCCTGATTGAGCCTGTATTTTTACATGATTACCAATTGTAATATGACCTACAATACCTACTTGACCACCAATCATACAATTTTGACCTATTTTTGTTGAACCCGCAATTCCTGTTTGTGCAGCTATAACTGTATTTTCGCCTACTTCAACATTGTGAGCTATTTGTATTTGATTATCTAACTTTACACCCTTACGTATGATTGTTGAGCCTAATGTAGCTCTGTCAATCGTGGAACCTGAACCAATATCAACATTATCTTCGATAATTACATTACCTATTTGTGGAATGGCATTAAAATGACCTGCTTCATCTGGTGCAAAACCAAATCCATCTGAACCAATGATACAACCCGAATGAATTTTACAATGATTCCCTATTTGTGTTTCAGAATAGATTTTAACTCCGGCAAAAATCACACAATTATTGCCTATTTTAGTATTATCGCCTATATAACTGTTTGGATATATTTTAACATTGTCACCAATAACAACATTTTCTCCTATGTATGAGAACGCACCAAGGTATTCGTTTTCACCAATTTTAGAGGATGTACTCACATAATGAGGATGCTCTCTACCTGATTTATTATTTTTTACTTCATTGTAAAATTCCAATAATTTTGAAAATGCTTTATAGGCATTATCTACTTTTATAAGAGTAGTACTTATTTCTTTTTCTGGCTCAAAACTCTCGTTTACAATAGCAATAGATGCATTTGTTGAATATAAAAACGGATTATATTTAGGATTTGATAAAAAGGTTAAAGATCCTTTTTCACCTTCTTCTATTTTAGATAATTTAGAAACTTCTTCATCAGGATTCCCTACTACTCTACCTTCTAAAATATCTGCTATTTGCTGCGCTGTAAATTTCATCAAATGCAAAAGTATAAAATTTATAGGTATTTGGCTAATCTGTTTTTACTTTGGATAACAAATAATATGTTTAACCACAGGTTTTGTAAGGGCTTGTAAATTTAATTGATCAGATGCTTTTGCAATATCTTTTAATTTCCCTTTTTTATTGAGAATAAAAATTGGTTTTTGAGTTTGATAAGCCTGATTTTGAATTTGCTGGGAGAAAACAAAATAATCCATTTCATCTAAAGATAATTGTAACTTTTTAGCATATTTTAATTTCTTTTTGTGAAGTTGTATATCCTTAAAACCATCTTTTTGAATTTCAATTTTCAATAATTTTCTATCGATTATCATTTTAGATAATAGAGATAATATTTTATCTGTATGATTTACCCATTCTTTAATGGCAGATAAAATATCATAATCATCTAATACAGCAAACATTTGTAAGGTTTTACCTGTAAAATTATCTGGATTTATTTGATTGTATAAGAAGTATTTTAGGGCAGTACTTCCATGCAAATGCTCTCCTTTTTCTGCCAATTCTTTAGCTCTTTTTAACACATTAACCAACATATTTTCTGCAACAATACCTGTTTTGTGTAAATACACTTGCCAATACATTAATCGCCTTGCTATTAAAAATTTTTCTACTGAATAAATGCCTTTTTGTTCAATAACCAATTCATCATTTTTAACATTCATCATCACAATTAATCTGTTTGATGAAATATTACCTTCTGTAACACCTGTATAAAAACTATCGCGTTTTAAATAATCTAATCTATCAATATCTAACTGACTAGAAATGAGCTGACATAAAAATTTACGATGATATTTTCCTTCAAAAATTGCAATAGCCAAATCTAATTCCCCATTAAATTCGGTATTTAATTGATGCATAAACTTTAACGAAATTTCTTCGTGGGAAATTCCACTTACAATACTATGCTCTAAAGCATGAGAAAAAGCACCATGACCAATATCATGCAACAAAATAGCAATATATAGGGCTTTTTCTTCATCTTCAGAAATTTGTATCCCTTTAAAACGCAACACCCTTATTGCTTTTTCCATTAAATACGTACACCCCAAAGCATGATGAAAACGAGTGTGATTAG
Source organism: Polaribacter sp. (assembly GCA_965661915.1). GTDB lineage: Bacteria > Bacteroidota > Bacteroidia > Flavobacteriales > Flavobacteriaceae > Polaribacter. The sequence continues at coordinate 18,475 of CBFIFR010000012.1, forward strand.
CACCTGGATATACCAAGTTTGAAAAACCCATTTGGGTGATTCTTCGCAAACGCTGAAAATAAGGATGTTCTATAATATCAAAAATTATTGGATTTTGAATTTGGATAAACCCGTAAATAGGATCGTTTAATATTTTGAGTTTATTTGGCTTTTTTTTCTTCAAAAGAATGTTTTTATCAATCTAAAGCAAAATACGACTTAATGTTATGAATTCGCAAATATTGTGTCTGGAATTTAAAGATGTAGTTAGTTTATGAAAATCAAAAGAATACATTTTAAATGCATTTTTTTGGCAATATTTTATCATTTTAAACCCTTAAAACATATAACAAAATACTACTTTTAACGTTAAATGTTTAAATTTAGAATAAAGTATGAGCAGTATACACATTTTATGGGTAGATGATGAAATAGAGTTATTAAAACCTCACATTCTTTTTTTAGAACGTAAAAACTACCAAGTTACAACGTGTACAAATGGCGCTGATGCTATAGATTTTGTAGATACGCAAAATTTTGATATTGTTTTTTTAGATGAAAACATGCCTGGTTTAACAGGTTTAGATACACTTGCAGAAATTAAACAAAAACAGGCAAATTTACCTGTGGTAATGATTACTAAAAGTGAAGAAGAATATATTATGGAAGAAGCCATAGGTTCTAAAATTGCTGATTATTTGATTAAACCTGTAAATCCAAGTCAGATTTTATTAAGCTTAAAGAAAAATTTAGACATTTCACGTTTGGTGTCTGCCAAAACAACTTCTAGTTATCAACAAGAGTTTCGAAAAATTTCTATGGATTTGGCTATGGTGAATTCATACTCTGAATGGATTGATTTGTATAAAAAACTTATTCACTGGGAATTAGAGCTAGAAAATATTAGTGATACTGGAATGTTAGGTATTTTAGAAAGTCAGAAACAAGAAGCTAACAATCAGTTTTTTAAATTCATCAAAAAGAATTATGAAGATTTTTTAACATCGCATGATAAACCTACTTTTTCACATACTTTATTTAAAGATTATGTAGTACCAGAATTGAGTGAAAAACAAGGTGTTTTATGGGTTGTAATTGATAATTTACGTTATGACCAATATCGAATTTTAGAACCTTTACTCAATAATTTTTATAAGAAGGAAGAAGAATATTCGTATTTCTCAATCTTACCAACAGCAACACAATATGCAAGAAACGCTATTTTTTCTGGATTAATGCCTTCAGAAATGGAAAAACGGCATCCAAATTTTTGGAAAAATGACACAGATGAAGGTGGAATGAATTTGTATGAAAATGAGTTTTTAACAGCTCAAATAAAGAGATTGAGTTTAAATATTACCCACGAATATTACAAAATTACTACTTTAAAAAGCGGAAAAGAATTAGCAGACAATTATAATGGTACAAAGCAAAATGATTTAACGACTGTGGTTTATAATTTTGTGGATATGTTATCGCATTCTAAAACAGAAATGGAAGTAATAAAAGAATTAGCTGGAGATGATAAAGCCTATAGAAGCCTTACCTTGAGCTGGTTTAAAAACTCAACATTATTTGAAATTATACAAAAAGCACAACATTTAGGTCAAAAATTAATTATCACTACAGACCATGGAACCATTAATTGTAAAAACCCTACCAAAGTAATTGGAGATAAAAATATAAGTGCAAATTTACGTTACAAAACCGGCAGAAGTTTATCTTACCAAGAAAAAGATGTGTATGCTGTGCGTAACCCTAAAGATATCTTTTTGCCTACAATAGCAATGAATGCTCCTTTTATTTTTGCGAAAGAAGATTTGTTTTTTGCGTATCCAAATAACTTTAATCACTTTGTAAAATATTACAAAAATACCTATCAACATGGAGGCGTTTCTTTAGAAGAAATGATAATTCCCTGTGCTATTTATAGTCCGAAATAAAAAGGCAGTCGGTTTTAGTTAAAACTAATGAAAAAGTTATATTTAATTTTATCTCTTTGCTTATTTCAATTTTGTTTTTCTCAAGAAGATAAATTATCTATTGCTGCTTTAGAATTAACAAATGATAAGGTAGTTTACGACCCGAGTTATTTTGCTATAGATTACCCAAATGGAGATGTACCCAAAGACAAAGGTGTTTGTACAGATGTAATTGTAAGAGCCTACAGAAAATTAGGCATCGATTTACAAAAAGAAGTTCATGAAGACATGAAAGCTAATTTTAATTTGTATCCTAAAATTTGGGGACTTAAAAGAACTGACAAAAATATAGATCACAGAAGAGTGCCAAATTTAATGACATTTTTTTCTCGAAAAGGATTGGTTAAACCAATTACTAAAAATTCAAAAGATTATATTCCTGGAGATATTGTTTGCTGGAATTTAGGCGGAGCAATTTCTCATACAGGAATTGTGGTCCACAAAAAATCTAAAGATAATTCTCGTTATTTAATTGTGCATAATATTGGTGCTGGTCAAGTTATAGAAGATTGCTTATTTTCATTTAAAATTATTGGGCATTATCGCTATAAAAATAAATAGTATTTCGTTTAAATAATTCAAATGAAAATTTATATAAGAAAATCCCTATTTTTTGTGTCTTTAACATCATAAAATTGATAAACTCCAAAATATAGTAGTCAATAAACAACTTAAAAGTAATTAAATGACTAATATCACTTTTAGTCTTTTTTTTATGCATTATTTTTGCAATCAACAATCAACATAATATATACTATGAGTAAAGCAATCTATGTAACAACCATAGAATCTAACAGTGGGAAATCTTTAGTTTCTTTAGGTTTATTAAGAATGATGTTAACCAGATCTCCAAAAGTAGGCTACTTTAGACCTATTATCAATAAAGGGATTAATGACGCATTCGACAATCACACCAATACTGCTATAAGCTTTTTTAATTTAGAAACAGATCATGATGAATGTTTTGCCTATCATCAATATGAAGTGGTAGAATTATTAAGTGAAGGGAAAGAAGATGAAATTATACATACCATCATCAAAAATTACAAAGAACTTGAAAAAAAGTTTGATTATGTTCTTGTAGAGGGGACCGATTTTTCTGGTGAAGGTGGTTTTACTGAAGTAGATGTGAACTTAATGATTGCTAAAAACCTTGGTATTCCTGTATTAATTGTTGGAGCTGGTAATGGTAAAAAGAAGAAAGATTTTATCAATACCATGCAAATTACTTACAATTCTTTTGTAAGTAAAGAGGTTGATGTAGTTGGTGTAATTGCCAATAAAATTGAAATTGATGAGGTTGGTTTTATCAAACAAGAGTTAAATAAAATATTTCCTAAAAAAGTTTCAATAGATATCATACCAAACATTAACTTTTTAGCCTACCCTACTGTAAAAGAAGTAGTTAGTGCTTTAGACAGCAACATTTTATTTGGAGAGCAATTTATAGATAATGCCATAGGTAGCTATAGTATTGGTGCTATGCAACTTAGAAATTACCTAACAAGAATTCGAGAAAATGCACTTGTAGTAACTCCTGGAGATAGAGCAGATATTATTTTGGGAGCATTACAAGCCAACGCATCTAGCAACTACCCTAAAATTGCAGGTATAATTTTAACGGGTAGTTTATTACCAGAAGATTCGATTATTAAGCTGATTGAAGGTGTACAATCTACTATTCCAATAATTTCAGTAAGCGGAGGAACGTTTAGTATTTCTAATAAAATAGGTGCTGTTAAGCCAAAAATTTATGCCTCTAACAAAAGAAAAATTTTATTAGCATTAGATACTTTTGATAATTATGTAAATGTTGAACGTTTAACAAACATTCTATCTACATTTAAATCAGATAGGTTAACGCCAAGCATGTTTCAATATAATTTGCTACAAAAAGCAAGACAAGACAGAAAACATATTGTTTTACCAGAAGGAAATGACGAAAGAATTCTTACAGCTGCTGCAAGATTACAATTGCTAAATATTGTAGATTTAACCCTTTTGGGAGATAAAAATACCATACAATTAAAATGTGACCAAATTGGTATACAGATTGATTTAGAAAAAATCAATATTTTAAATCCCGAAGATTCTAAGTATAATGATGATTTTTCAAAAACATTATATGAAGCTCGTAAACATAAAGGTATGACAGAAACCACTGCTGTAGATTTAGTGCGTGATGTTTCTTATTTTGGTACACTTATGATTTTTAACGGCTTAGCTGATGGAATGGTTTCAGGAGCTGTACACACTACAATGCACACCATAAAACCATCGTTACAAATTATAAAAACAAAACCTGGAGTTTCAGTTGTATCTTCTGTATTTTTTATGTGCTTATCAGATAGGGTCTCAGTTATGGGAGATTGTGCTGTTAATCCGAATCCGAATGCAGCACAATTGGCAGAAATTGCAATTTCTTCTGCACAATCTGCAGAAGCTTTTGGTATTGATGCAAAAGTAGCCATGTTATCATACTCCTCTGGAAGCTCAGGAAAAGGAGAAGAGGTAGAAAAAGTAAGAAAAGCTACAGAAATTGTAAAGTCTAAAAAACCTAATTTAAAAATTGAAGGTCCAATTCAATACGATGCTGCTGTAGATATGTCTGTTGCTAAAACAAAAATGCCAGATTCAAAAGTAGCAGGACAGGCTTCTGTATTAATTTTCCCAGATCTAAATACAGGAAATAATACCTACAAAGCCATTCAAAGAGAAACAGGAGCACTAGCTATAGGTCCAATGCTACAGGGTTTAAATAAACCTGTAAACGATTTAAGTAGAGGTTGTACTGTAGATGATATTTTTAATACTGTTTTATTAACCGCTATTCAAGCAAACCAAGAATAAGATGAATATTTTAGTTTTAAATGCAGGGTCATCATCCTTAAAATACCAATTGATAGAGATGCCTTCTCAAACCCTAAAATGTGTAGGGCTTGTAGAGAGAATTGGAATGAATGATGCAATATTTACACATGAAAAAGGTGATGAAGAATTTTCTGAAACATTACCAATTTTAAATCATGAAATTGGATTGAGAAAAATAGCAGAAACTTTAATGGATGTAAATATTGGAGTGATTAAATCTGTTGATGAAATAGAAGCAGTAGGACATCGAGTAGTACATGGTGGAAATAAATTTTGTAAAACTGTTGTGGTTACCAAACAAGTTAAAGATGGTATTCGAGAATTATTTGATTTAGCACCTTTGCACAATCCTGCAAATTTAACAGGCATTGAAATTGCAGAAACTATTTTTACTTCAGCAAAACAATTTGCAATTTTCGATACTGCTTTTCATCAAACTATGCCTAAAAAAGCGTATCAATTTGCAATACCTAATGAATATTTATATCAACATCATATAAGAGCTTATGGTTTTCATGGTACAAGTCATAAATACGTTTCTGAAAAAGCTATTGAGAAATTAAACAAAAAAGACGCTAAAATTATTTCCATTCACTTAGGCAATGGCTGCAGTATGGCTGCAATTAAAGACGGAAAAACTATTGATACATCTATGGGAATGGGGCCAATGAATGGGCTTATTATGGGAACACGTTCTGGAGATATTGATCCTTCTGTGATTTTCTTTTTGATGAAAAAATTCAATAAAAGTGTAGATGAAGTAAATAAACTTTTACAAAAACAATCTGGAATGTTAGGCTTAACAGGACATTCTGATTTAAGAGAAATCTCTGAAAAAGCTACTCATGGTGATGAGAATTGTAAAAATGCTTTAGAATTGGCTGCGTATAGAATTCAAAAATTTATTGGTTCTTTTGTAGCTGCGTTAAATGGTTTAGATGCCATTATTTTTACAGCAGGTATTGGAGAAAATTCAGCGTTAATGCGAAAACTTGCTTGCGAAAATTTAGATTTTTTAGGGATTGATTTGGATTTAGAAAAGAATGCTATTCGTTCTAAAACAATTCGAGAAATACAAAAAGAAAATGGCAGAGTTAAAATATTTGTGATTCCTACTAATGAAGAAGTTGAAATTGCAAAACAATCTTATCAACTTTTAAAATAAAAAGTATTTCTGAATATTGTTATCATCCAGAAATACTTAAAAGTTGGGGGAATAATTTTCCTCTAAAATAAAAATTCGATTTAGTTTTCCAAATACCTACAAATAGGTATTTTTCAAGAAAAATCCATGAATCAAAAAATTGCAAAAGAAATTGCTAATTTCTACATTTGTGAGCATTTAAAAATCAACAGATATGGGTAGAGCATTTGAGTTTAGAAAAGCTAGAAAAATGAAGCGTTGGTCAGCAATGGCAAAAACATTTACCAGAATTGGTAAAGACATTGTTATGGCAGTAAAAGAAGGAGGTCCAAATCCTGACACCAATTCTCGTTTGCGTGCTGTTATTCAAAATGCTAAGGCTGCTAATATGCCTAAAGACAATATTGAACGTGCTATAAAAAAAGCTTCTGATAAAGATACCGCAAACTACAAGGAAGTTTTATTTGAAGGATATGCACCTCATGGAATTGCTATTTTATTAGAAACTGCAACAGATAACAATAATAGAACTGTTGCCAATGTTAGAGCCGCTTTTAACAAATGTGATGGTAGTTTAGGCACCTCTGGATCTGTAGTTTTTATGTTCGACCACACTTGTAATTTTACAGTTAGCAAAGAAAATATTGATGATTTAGAAGAATTAGAATTAGAACTTATCGATTTTGAAGTAGAAGAAGTTTTTGACGATGAAGAAGGCGTAATTATATATGCACCTTTTGAACAATTTGGCTCATTACAAACCTATTTTGAAGAAAATAATATCGAAATTCTTTCTTCTGGTTTTGAAAGAATACCAACAACAACTACTAAGATTTCTGAAGAACAAAAAGAAGATGTAAATAAATTATTAGAGCGTTTAGAAGAAGATGATGATGTACAAAATGTATATCATTCTATGGAAGAATAAAAATCTAATCCTGTAATTTTTCACTTACACACTTATTGGGAAAGTGTACTTTTTTTATTATAAACTTTATGTGATTTGGGTATATATTTTCTAAAATAAACGCTGCTGACTATCATCATCATCAGTGTTTTTCTTTTTCTTTTGTATCGCCTTCTTTAATAATGCTTTCTTTTTATCCTCTTTACTATCTCCTTCTAATGACCCTGGCTTGTCTGCAATAGGCAAGTCAATAGATACATTATCTGTAATCACTTTTTCATCTACCACCTCAACATTCTCTACTTTTTCTGGTTCAGGCTCCTCATAAGGTAAGGATTCTAATAAATTTACATTCTTAATTTTATCAGTTGTTAATTGATTTCCAAGCGCTTTAATTCCTTTTACAGCTATAAACTCTTCAAAATTCACTTCTTCATTTGCTAAACTTCTTTTAGAAAATTGCACTTCTGCAATAGGTCTAAAATCTGTAGCCACAATTTCTAGTTTGCTTTTTGGATGATCGGAAATAAATTCTTCCTCTTTTTCTGGAGTTTCAATTAAAAAGCGTTTTACATAGTACTTTGCTTTTTCTCCATCAAAATAAATAGCAGAAATAGGTTTGTTAGGATTCCATTTTTCTAACACAATCATATCATCCTCAAAATGCATGGTCAAATCTGGTTTTACAGCTTTTGCTTTTCCACTTTGTGTAATGATTAACAGTTTATCTTCCGCTTTAAATTCCCCTAATAAATCGCCTCTATTATCTACATTTAAACGCTGTACAGTTTCATCAAACCAAATTTTACGCGGTTTTAAAGTGGATACCCCAGCAGATTTAAAATCGATACTTTTAATGGCAAACTTGGTAATTCTATTTCCGCGAACACCTCTGCCTTTTACAGCTAAATCCGCAAAATCAATATCCCATTTTAGTTTTTTAATACTACCAACTGCTCTTAAATTTACAGTAACAACTTCTGCTTCTCCATTCGGATTTGCACTAAAATATAACACTTTAGAACCCTTGCTACCATTGGTTAAATCGTACTCTTTATCACGAGTTACAGCTGTAACTGCAAAACGTTTCATATAACTTGGACCTCTTGTACCATCTTTATACATCATATTATAAACAGTACGTTTGTCTTTCTTTTTAAAGACAGCAATATGTATAATATCTTTACCAACAAAGGTTTTAGAATCGATTTTGGTAACCATCATTTTACCATCTTTTCTAAAAACTATAATATCATCAATATCAGAGCAATCAACTACAAATTCGTCTCTTTTTAAAGAAGTACCTATAAAACCTTCTGCTCTATTCACATACAATTTCGCATTTTTCATTGCTACTTTAGATGCTACAATATCATCAAAAATCCTGATTTCTGTTTTACGCTCTTTACCTTTTCCGTATTTCTCTTTTAAGTTTTTAAAATAGTCAATTGCATAATCAATTAGGTTATCTAAATGATGTTTTACACCTGCAATTTTTTCTTCTAAACTTTCTATATACTGTTTTGCTTTGTCAATATCAAATTTTGATATTTTCTTAATTCTAATTTCTGTTAAACGAACAATATCTTCTTCTGTTACTGGTCTTTTTAAGTGTTTAATATGTGGCTGCAAACCTTTATCAATCGCTTCAATTACTCCTTCCCAAGTTTCTTGTTCTTCTATATCTCTGTAGATTCTATTTTCTATAAAAATTCTTTCTAAAGATGAAAAATGCCACTGTTCTTCTAATTCATTTAACTGAATTTCGAGCTCTTTTTTCAACAACTCAACAGTTAAATCTGTAGAGTGTTTTAGCATATCAGAAACTCCTGTAAAAACAGGCGTATTATTTTCAATTGTACAGGCTAAAGGCGATATTGATGTTTCGCAATTGGTAAAAGCATACAAAGCATCAATAGATTTATCTGGGGATACATTTGGTGGCAAATGCACCAAAATTTCTACTTCTGCTGCTGTATTGTCTTCAATCTTTTTTATTTTAATTTTCCCTTTATCATTGGCTTTTAAAATGCTATCAATTAAAGACTGCGTAGTTGTTGAAAACGGAATTTCATTAATCACCAAAGTTTTTTTATCAAGCTGAGAAATTTTAGCACGAATACGAACCTTCCCTCCTCTTTTTCCATCATTATAATTCGAAAAATCTGCAATTCCGCCTGTTAAAAAATCGGGAACAATTTTAAAGCTTCTGCCTTTTAAGTATTTGATAGAAGCATCAATTAACTCATTAAAATTGTGTGGTAATATTTTTGTGGATAATCCTACTGCAATTCCTTCTGCTCCTTGAGCAAGTAATAATGGGAATTTTACAGGTAAATCTATGGGTTCTTTTCTACGACCATCATAAGACAGTTTCCATTCTGTTGTCTTTGGGTTAAAAACGACTTCTAACGCAAATTTAGACAAACGTGCTTCAATATATCTGGATGCTGCAGCTCTATCTCCTGTTAAGATATTCCCCCAGTTTCCTTGCATATCTATCAGCAATTCTTTTTGACCAATTTGAACCATAGCATCAGCAATAGAGGCATCTCCATGAGGATGATATTGCATGGTATGCCCAACAATATTGGCTACTTTGTTGTAACGTCCATCATCTAAATCTTTCATAGAATGCATAATTCTACGCTGCACAGGTTTCAATCCGTCTTCTAATGATGGTACTGCTCTTTCTAAAATTACATACGAAGCATAATCTAAAAACCACTCTTTGTACATTCCTGTAACTTTGGTAATGGTTTCTTCTTGTGGATGATCTCCTTGATTTGTTAATTCTTCTTCGTGTTCGTTCTCGTTTATTTCTTCACTCATTTAAAAAAACGTTTATTCGTTTAAGAGTTTACTAATTTATTCTTTGGGCGTTCCCTAAAGGTCGGGCTTTACGTTATATCTTTTTACTTGTGCTGAATTTATTTCAGCATCTGCTACTTAAACTAAAAGATACTGAACCAAGTTCAGTATGTAAAAAGGATGCCACTTCAATCCCTAACGCAAGCTTGTTTACCAACTTTTACCTTATTCTTTATCTTTTTTATAACCTATTTGTGTTCTTTCTTCTTGTGCTGAATTTGTTTCAGCATCTTCTTTTCGCTCAACTAATTCATCCAAATAAGAAAAAACCAATTCTATATTTTTATCGTGATTATTCATTTTCTTTTTGATGTCTTCAATTTCTAATCGTAAATTCAAATTATCATTCAACAAATCACGAATTTTAGTAAATATTCTAATAATTTTAATATTTACAGAAATTGCTCTATCACTTTTTAATACACTAGATAACATTGCCACTCCTTGTTCTGTAAAAACCATTGGAGCATAACGTAAACCCATCTTATCAGAATTGGAGGTCGCAATTTGCGTCCTCCAATTTTCAAATTCTTTTTTTGTTAATTCAAACATAAAATCTTCTGGAAAACGATTTAAATTTCTTCTAACTGCTTCCTTTAATCTTTTTGTTTCAACTTGATACAAATCCGCTAAATCTCTATCTAACATTACCTTTTGATTCCGAATCAAATAAATTTTGTTAGAAATAGTTTCATCAGGAATTATTAAATTTTCTTCTTTCATTAACTTTTTTCTTTTTCCTACTTGAGGAGCCAATTTGGCACCTCGAATTTTATTTTTTCTTTATTTCTTGTAATTGCTGAATATCCAATAAATCTTTTGGTCTTTTTGCCTTTAATTTACTATCAATTAAATCATCAAAAGACAAAACACGCCATCTCAATATTTTTGCTCCTTTAATTATTGCTTCTTCACTATTTTTATATGCTTCTTCAAATGTTTTAGTAGATGAAAATTTAGTGATCAATTCTAAATCTAAATCTAAAGGGGAAAATTTTACAGATATATTTTGCATCTGATTTTTAACTTCTTTAGGAAAATCCTCAATATCATAATTCATTTCTTGAAAAACCATTATTAAATTTTTTAGATTTTCATCTGAAGTAGAAAGCCAAAAATCTACATCTGCTGAATGTCTTTGATATCCGTGAAAATTAACAGCTCCTCCACCAACCATAATCATTTTTACGTTGTATTTATTTGCAAGAGCAATAAAACTGTTAATTTTATTTTCCCAAATACTATTCATTAATTACAATCTTAAAGTTATTGTTTTCTTTATTTTTTGTTGGAAATTCTTTTAATCTTTCCATCAATCTATAAAAAGAAATAACACGCATTTCTGGTGTTAAACTTAAAAAACTTTCTTTTTGTGCTGAATTACTCTCTTTTTTTGTTTGAAATTTTATTCTCATTATTTTGTCTAGAGTATCTATTTGTATTTTCTAATTTTACTTTTACTATTATTATAAAACGTCAAATCAAAGCAATTAATTATACAAAGTATTTAGTATTAGACTTATTATACTTCTTCCTCAACATAATCCAATTCCACTTTTAAATTTTGAATGATAAACTTCTGTCTATCAGGTGTGTTTTTACCCATATAAAAGGCTAACATTTGGTCAATAGTCATTTCTTTATCTAACATTACAGGGTCTAATCTGATATCATCACCTATAAAATGGACAAATTCGTTTGGAGAAATCTCCCCCAAACCTTTAAATCGCGTTATTTCTGGTTTTCCTTTTAATTTTTCAATAGCTTCTCGTTTTTCTTCATCAGAATAACAATAAAAAGTTTCTTTTTTATTTCGAACTCTAAATAATGGCGTTTCTAAAATATATAAATGTCCTTCTTTTATCAATTCTGGAAAAAACTGCAAGAAGAATGTAATCAACAACAAGCGGATATGCATCCCATCTACATCCGCATCTGTTGCAATTACAATATTATTGTAACGCAAATCCTCTAAACCATCTTCTATATTTAATGCAGCCTGTAGCAAGTTGAATTCCTCATTTTCATATACGATTTTTTTACTCAATCCATAAGAATTTAAAGGCTTCCCCTTTAAACTAAAAACCGCTTGTGTATTTACGTTTCTTGATTTTGTGATTGAACCAGAAGCAGAATCTCCCTCTGTAATAAACAAGGTCGTTTCTAAATAATTCTCCTTTTTAACGTCACCTAAATGAATTCTACAATCGCGTAATTTCTTATTGTGTAAACTTGCTTTTTTTGCTCTGTCTCTGGCTAATTTTCGAATTCCAGAAAGTTCTTTACGTTCTTTTTCTGCTTGTAAGATCTTCTTTTGAAGCTTATCTGCAACTTCCGTATTTCTATGTAAAAAATTATCTAATTTTGTTTTTACAAAATCGTTGATATAGGTTCTAACCGTTGGCAAATCTCCTCCCATATCTGTAGAACCCAATTTTGTTTTGGTCTGACTTTCAAAAACAGGTTCCATAACTTTAATTGCAATTGCTGCAATCACAGATTTTCGTACATCAGACGCTTCAAAATTCTTACCAAAAAAATCACGAATGGTTTTAACAATAGCTTCTCTAAAAGCAGATTGATGTGTTCCTCCTTGAGTAGTATGTTGCCCATTTACAAATGAATAATACTCTTCTGAATATTGGGTTTTACTATGCGTTATCGCAACTTCAATATCATCGCCTTTTAAATGAATTATAGGATACAACATATCATCAGTATTATTGTTGTCTTCTAATAAATCCTTTAGACCATTTTCTGAAAAGAACTTTTCGCCATTAAATATAATGGTCAAACCAGGGTTTAGATACACATAATTTTTCAGCATTTTGGCTACATACTCATTCCTGAATTTGTAATTTTTAAAGATAGTTTCATCTGGAATAAACTGTACTTTGGTACCTTTTCTGCGTGATGTTTCTTTTAAAAACTCTTCATTTTCTAGATTTCCTTTACTGAACTCAGCAGAAGCTGATTTTCCTTCTCGTGAAGATTCTACTCTAAAAAAGGATGAAAGTGCATTTACTGCTTTGGTACCTACACCATTTAATCCTACTGATTTTTTAAAGGCTTTAGAATCGTATTTACCACCCGTATTCATTTTAGATACTACATCTACTACCTTTCCTAAAGGAATTCCACGACCATAATCGCGCACAGTAACTTTATTTTCTTTAATAGAAATTTCGATGGTTTTTCCTGCACCCATCACATATTCATCAATAGAATTATCAAGAACTTCTTTTACTAAAATGTAAATTCCATCATCAGCAGAAGAACCATCTCCCAATTTACCAATGTACATTCCAGGACGCATTCTAATATGTTCTTTCCAGTCTAAAGATCGAATATTATCTTCTGTATATTTTGTTTGTTGACTCATAAAAAATCCTTACAGTGGTTAGGTTTGAAGCATTTGCAATATAACATTAAACTTACTAAAAAGAAATGGCATTTTACGATAGTTATTAACAGGATTTCAACGGTATTTTAACTTAATTTTTATGTTATTTTAAATGAAAAGAAACTGAAACAAGTTCAGCTTTATAACAAAAAAAAACAATATGTTGTATTTTTAAACATATTGTAAATAAATGAACAAATAGATTACTTTTGAAACCAGTAATAAAATCAAAATAAATTGGAAAGAACACAGCTTTTAGAATTAGCAAGCAAATACGGAAGTCCTTTATATGTTTACGATACAGACAAAATTGCATCTCAATATAACAGGCTAACAAGTGCTTTTAGTGACGTTAAAAATTTAAAACTAAACTATGCTGTTAAAGCATTGTCTAACATCAATATTTTAAAATTTTTTAAAAATTTAGGTGCTGGTTTAGATACAGTTTCTCATCAAGAAGTACAGTTAGGGTTAACCACAGGAATTGATCCAAAAAATATCATATTTACACCAAATGGAGTCTCATTACAAGAAATTGAGGAAGTTGCCAATTTAGGTGTGCAAATCAATATTGATAATCTTTCTATTTTAGAGCAATTTGGACAAAAACATCCTGAAATACCAGTTTGTGTACGAATCAATCCGCATATTATGGCAGGTGGAAATTCTAAAATTTCTGTAGGTCATATCGATTCTAAATTTGGTATTTCTATTCACCAAGTTCCTCACATAAAACGTGTGGTAGAAAATACTGGGATGAATATCAACGGAATTCACATGCACACAGGATCTGATATTTTAGATATTGACACCTTTTTACGTGCAACCGAAATTTTGTTTGATGTTGCTAAACAGTTTGAAAATATTGACTTTATTGATTTTGGTAGCGGATTTAAAGTACCTTACAAAGAAGGTGACATTTCAACAGATATAGAGCAATTGGGTGTACAATTATCAGAAAGATTTAACGAATTTTGTAAAGAGTATGGCAAAGACATTACTTTAATGTTTGAACCAGGTAAATTTTTAGTCTCAGAAGCTGGAGTTTTCTTAGCAAAAGTAAATGTGGTAAAACAAACTACATCAACCGTTTTTGCACATGTAGATTCAGGTTTTAATCATTTAGTAAGACCTATGATGTACGATTCGTATCATAACATTACAAACATCTCGAATCCAGAAGGCAAAGATCGTTATTATTCAGTGGTGGGTTACATTTGTGAAACTGACACCTTTGGTTCTAACAGAAGAATTTCAGAGATTTCTGAAGAAGATGTTTTGTGTTTCCATAATGCAGGTGCCTATTGTTTTTCTATGGCTTCAAATTATAATTCTCGTTATTTACCAGCTGAAGTTATGTTGGTTGATGGACAAGATTATGTGATTAGAAAAAGACAAACAATACAAGATATCCTCCATAATCAAGAAGTAGTTAAACTACCAACTAAAACTGCAACAAAAGAAGAAGTTACCGCTTAAAAAACAAACAACACAATTATAAAATCCATCAAAGAATTTCGGTTTTTTGATGGATATTTTTTTACATTTACAATACAATAAAACAAAAATGAAAGTATTAGGAATTGGCAGTAATTATGTTACGGATATCAAAGATATCGAAAAAAAAAAGAATGGTAAAAAGTTTATTTTCTCCAAACCTGAAACTGCTTTGGCTGTAAACTGTGATATTCCTTACCCTAGTTTTACAAATGAATTAATTTATGAAGTAGAACTCGTTATTAAAATTGGAAAAGAAGGAAAGAATATTCCAGTTGAGAGTGCTAATACTTACATTTCTGAAATTGCAGTGGGTATAGACTATACAGCCAACGATCTTTTAGTAGATGCAAGAAGCAGAAAACATCCTTGGGAACTTGCAAAAGGATTTGATGGTGCTGCTCCAATTTCTAATTTTACTTCAATAAGTAATTATCCTAATTTAGAAAATATTAGTTTTAGTTTAAAAATTAATGGAGAAGAAAAACAAAGGAGCAATACCGCATTTATGATTAATACTTTTGCAGATATCATTTCGTACATCTCAGAATACATGACTTTACAACCTGGCGATTTAATTTTTACGGGAACTCCTGCACTTGGTAAAGGTGAAATTTTTAAAGGAGATCGTTTAGAATGTTCTATTGAAAACAAAGTGCTTTTAGATTTTAAAATGATTTAGGCTTGCAGATTAAACCATCAACTTTCGCAGATATTCCTAGAATTCTAGAAATTATAGACGATGCAAAAGCATTATTAAAGGCTATGAATATCAATCAATGGCAGCATGGATATCCGAATGCAGAACAAGTTGAAAATGACATCAAAAACAAAGAGAGTTATATAATTGTAAATGATAAAAATGTAATTATGGCAACTACAATGTTTACAGTTAGACCAGAACCAACTTATAAAAAAGTAATAGATGGCAATTGGATTATTGATGAGGCACTGCCTTATGGTGTGATTCATAGATTAGCAATGGCAAAAGAATTTCGAGGTTTAGGCATTGCTAAGTTTATTTTTGAAGAATTGCATCAAAAACTAAAACAACAAGATATTAAAAGCCTAAAAATTGATACCCATGAACAAAATACTGGTATGCAATCTTTAATTAAAAAAATGGGCTATCAATATTGTGGCATTATTTACACCAGTTACAATGCAAAACGATTGGCTTTTGAGAAAGTGATTTCTTAATTAATAATAATAATTTAATAACACAGACCCTTCAAGTTTTAGAAACCTGAAGGGTCTTTAATCTAAATAAAATGCAAATCCTTCAATATATAACGCAACAAACGCAACTTTCATCAAAAGCTGTAGAAAACACCATTTCTTTATTGAATGAAGATGCTACAATTCCTTTTATTAGCAGATATAGAAAGGAAATGACAGGGAATTTAGATGAAGTTCAAATTGGAGAAATTGTAAAACTTAAAGAAATTTTTGAAGCTTTAGAAAAGCGTAAAAAAGCAATTTTAAAAGCGTTAGAAGAGCAACATGTTTTAACACAAGAACTTACTCAAAAAGTAAATCACTCTAGAGATTTAATTGCGTTAGAAGATTTGTATTTGCCTTTTAAGAAAAAGCGGAAAACCAAAGCAGAAACTGCACGTTTACAAGGCTTAGAACCTTTGGCAAAAATGATTATGAGTCAACGCGTAAATGATTTAGCATATACTGCATCAAAATACATTAAAAATGATGTTGAAACTCTAGAAAATGCTTTAGAAGGCGCACGTTTTATCATTGCAGAATGGATTAACGAAAGATCTGATATCAGAAATAACATCAGAAGAGAATTAGAACGTTTTGCAACCCTTTCATCAAAAGTGATAAAAACGAAAAAAGATGATGACAAAGCACAAAAATTTAAAGATTATTTTGATTGGAGCGAATCTTTAAACAGAATTCCATCACATAGATTATTGGCCATTTTACGAGCAGAAAACGAAGGTTTCATCAGAATTAAAATAGAAATAGATTCAGAACGATTGTTACAAAGAATAGAAAACAGAATTATTCGTAATCAAAATGAATGTGCTCTACAAATTCAGATAGCTATAAAAGACGCCTTTAAACGCTTATTATTCCCTTCTTTGTCTAATGAAGCTTTATCTCTAGCCAAGGAAAAAGCAGATGAAAGTGCCATTTTAGTCTTTGCTAAAAACTTAAAACAGTTGCTTTTAGGTTCTCCTTTAGGTGAAAAAAGAGTAATGGCAATTGATCCTGGTTTTAGGTCAGGCTGTAAAATTGTGTGTTTAACTGCGCAAGGAGACTTAGAACATAATGAAACTGTTTTTCCTCACGCTCCTCAAAATCAATCTTTTGATGCCATTAAAAAAATAAGTTCTTTAGCAGAAGCGCATAAAATTGAAGCTATTGCCATTGGTAATGGAACAGCATCTAGAGAAACAGAACAATTGGTTCAAAAAATTCAATTTAAAAATACTGTGGATGTTTTTGTAGTAAGTGAAGCTGGTGCCTCCATTTATTCTGCGTCAAAAATTGCAAGAGATGAATTCCCAAATTACGACGTTACTGTTCGTGGGGCAGTTTCTATTGGAAGACGCTTGCAAGATCCTTTGGCTGAATTGGTAAAAATTGATGCAAAATCCATTGGTGTTGGGCAATATCAACATGATGTAGATCAAACCAAACTCAAAAAATCTTTAGATACCACTGTAGAAAGTTGTGTAAATACGGTGGGTGTAAATATCAATACTGCTAGTGAATCTTTGTTGAGTTATGTCTCAGGAATTGGGCCAAAATTGGCAGAAAACATCGTGAAATACAGAAACGAAAATGGTTCTTTTTCTTCAAGAAGTGAAATTAAAAAAGTACCACGTTTAGGAGGAAAAGCTTTTGAACAAGCAGCTGGTTTTTTACGCGTTAAAAACGGAAAAAATCCTTTAGACGATTCTGCTGTGCATCCTGAAAGTTATGCGTTGGTTGATAAAATGGCAAAAGATTTAAAAATAAAAGTCGCAGATTTAATAGGGAATAAAGAAATCTTACAAAAAATAAATATAAGAAATTACATCTCTAAAAATATTGGTTTACCTACTTTGAAAGACATTATTAGCGAATTAGAAAAACCAGGTTTAGACCCAAGAGCAAAAGCAAAAGTATTTTCTTTTGATGCAACTATTAAAACCATATCCGACTTAAGAATTGGGCAACTCTTACCAGGAATTGTCAATAACATTACCAATTTTGGTTGTTTTGTAGACATTGGCATTAAAGAAAGTGGCTTAATTCATGTTTCTAACCTTTCTGATACTTTTGTAAAAGATGTGAATACAATTGTGAGTTTGCAACAACAAATTGTGGTGAAGGTTTTAGAGGTTGATGTTGTTAGAAAGAGAATTCAATTGGCTTTGGTGAAGTAAAATAATATTTTTGTAATATTAGCATAAAATTTAAAAAAATGGGAAAGAAGTTAACTGTATACATGATTGATGGAACTGCTTATGGACCTAGGTTAAGTGAAATTGGAAATTGGGTTGGTAAAGCTATTTATAGTCCAAGATCATCAATAAACAAAATAATTGATAGAAATGAGTTTGATAATCCTGGTGTTTACTGTTTAAAAGGAGACCCAACAGATGATGCTTTTGATGAAAAAATTTATATTGGTGAAGCTGAAAATATAAAAACAAGATTAAAACAACATTTAAGTGATCCAAATAAAGATTTTAAAGAATTAATATTTTTTGTAAGTAAAGATGAATTACTTACAAAAACGCAAATAAGATATTTAGAATCAAGATTAGTACAAATTGCAATTGAAGCAAAAACAGCACAAATTGATAATGGAAACTCTCCTAGCCTCCCAACTTTACATGAAGCTGATATCTCTGATATGGAGTATTTTCTTGAACAAATAAAATTAATTTTACCTGTTATGGGTTTTAAATTTTTGATTTCATCAACCATAAAAGAAAGTGACAAAAATTATAATTCAAACAATAAACTTATTCAAGAAACTTATTTGATAAAAACCAAAACTTTTAAAGCTACTATGCAAGAAACTGATCAAGGCTATATTGTTTCTAAAGGAAGTGAAGCTAAAAAAGGTTTATCAAAATCTTGTACTGATACATACAGAAATATGAGAAGAAAATTAATAGAAACTGGTATTTTGAAAGAAAATCTTGATAAATTAATTTTTACAGAAGATACTATTTTTAATAGTCCAAGTGCAGCTTCTAATATGGTTTTAGGTAGAAATTCTAATGGATTTACAGAATGGGTAACAAAAAAAGGGTTAACCTTTAAAGAAGTTCAAGAAAATATAAATAATTAAATTTTACACTCAATTACTTCAGTATTTTTAAGCTTTAATCCCAAAAAGAAAATATAGAACAAGGAATTAAGGATTTGGATGAATGAATAATCAGACCTTTCAGGTTTTAAAAACCTGAAAGGTCTTTGTTATTAACATTTAAAAAAGAGTAACAAAAATTTTATAATATTTCCTTACTTTCGAAATCTAAAAATTGAATCAAATTTGAAAGTCTGTATAGCAGAAAAACCATCTGTAGCAAGAGAAATTGCGAACATTCTAGGAGCCAAAACAAAACGCGATGGTTTCTACGAAGGCAATGGCTATGCTGTAACCTACACTTTTGGCCATTTATGCACACTTTTAGAACCCAAAGATTACAAACCTCATTGGAAAAGTTGGGATTTGAACAACTTACCCATGCTTCCAGAGCGTTTTGATACGAAAGTAACAGGCGATTCTGGAATTAAAAAACAGTTCAATATTGTAAAATCTTTATTTGAAAAAGCTGATGTTGTTATCAATTGTGGAGATGCTGGAACAGAAGGAGAACTCATTCAACGTTGGGTAATTAATCAATGTAATTATAAAGGAAAAGTGCAACGTTTGTGGATTTCATCCTTAACAGAAGAAGCCATAAAAGAGGGTTTTGAAAATTTAGAAGCCGCAGAAAAATATGATAATCTCTATTATGCAGGTTATTCTAGAGCAATTGGAGATTGGTTATTAGGTTTAAATGCAACTCGTTTATACACTGTAAAATTTGGTGGTTACAAGCAAGTATTGTCTGTGGGTAGAGTGCAAACTCCTACTCTAGCCATGTTGGTGAATCGTTATTTTGAAATCCAAAATTTTAAACCACAACCTTACTGGGAATTACAAACCACCTACAGAAATACACTTTTCAATTACGAAGATGGACGTTTTTTAAAAAAAGAAGATGGACAAGTTTTAGCAGACAAAGTTGCGCAATCAGATTTTGAAATTGTTTCTGTAACTAAAAAGAAAGGTAAAGAATATGCCCCTAAATTATTCGATTTAACAGGTTTACAAGTCTACTGTAACAATAAATTTGGATTTTCTGCAGATGAAACTTTAAAAATGGTTCAGAAGTTATACGAAATGAAAGTAGTGACCTACCCAAGAGTAGATACAACATTTTTACCCAATGATTTGTATCCAAAAGTTCACGGAATTTTATCAAAACTTACCAATTATAGCGAACTCACACAACCACTTTTAGGGAAGAAAATAAAGAAAACCAAACGTGTTTTTGATGATAAAAAGGTCACAGATCATCATGCCATAATTCCTACTGGAATTCAAGGAAATTTGCAATACAATCAGCAACAAGTTTATGATATCATAACCAAACGTTTTATTGCTGTTTTTTATCCTGATGCTGATGTTTCTAATACTTCTGTCATTGGTAAAGCAGATGATGTTCCCTTTAAAACTACTGGAAAAGAAATTATTAATAAAGGTTGGAAAGTAGTCTTCGAAAATAAAAAAGATAAAAATAAGGTTCTTCAACGAGATCAGAATCACAATAACAATAATAACGAGACTCTGAAACAAGTTCAGAGTGACAAAGGAAGTTTGCCTTCCTTTATCAAAGGAGAAAAAGGAAAACACGAACCATCCTTTTTAGAAAAAGAAACCAAACCACCAAGAAATTATACAGAAGCTTCATTATTACGAGCCATGGAAACTGCTGGTAAACAAGTAGATGATGATGAAATGCGTGAGTTAATGAAAGAAAATGGAATTGGAAGACCATCTACCAGAGCAAGTATTATTGAGACTTTATTTAGAAGAAAATATATTGAACGTAAAAAGAAATTGGTTTTACCAACCCAAACTGGTATTGACTTAATCAATATTATTGACAATGAATTGTTAAAATCTGCTGAATTGACTGGACGTTGGGAAAAACGCTTAAAAGAAATTGAACGTGGTGAGTTCAATGCTGGAACTTTCATTAACAATATGAAAAAAATGGTGGATGAATTGGTATATGAAGTACGTTCTAACACTTCTAAAAAAAGAATTTCATCTGTTAGTTCGAGCGCAGTCGAGAACTCACAAAGTAAAGCTACATCTAAAAAAGGTACTGAAACAAGTTCAGCATCCAAAAAAAAACAAGTTGTAGGTAAAACCTGTCCAAAATGTAAAAAAGGTAAACTTTTAAAAGGCTCAACTGCTTTTGGTTGTTCTGAGTATAAAAATAATTGCGACTCAAAAATTCCTTTTAAAATATATGGTAAAAAAATATCTGAAAATCAGATTATTAGATTGTTAGATAAAGGGTGTACTACCAATCTAAAAGGTTTTGTATTGAATGATCAAAAAACAGAAGGTTTAATTCGTTTTGAAGATGATTTTAGCCTAAAATTAGAGCCAAAATCTGCTGTCATTTCGAGTGAAGCAAAGCGAAATCGAGGAATCTCTTCCAATAATGAAGTTGCATCACAAAGTCGAAATAACAAAGAGATTCTTCGACAAGCTCAGAATGACAATGCGAATAAAATTACGTGCCCAAAATGTAAAAAAGGAACTATTTTAAAAGGAAAAACAGCTTATGGTTGTTCTGATTTCAAAGACGGTTGCGATTTTGTATTTACGTTTGAAAACATCAAAAAAATTGCCAACGGAAAACCATTAACTAAAGAGTTGGTTTTAGAGATTATTTATCAATAATGTATTAAATTTTTGTTTTATTGTTATACTGATAATATTTACAAATCGTTTGTTATTCTCTTATTTTTAAGTTAGTTTTATCGAAAATGAATAATTAAATATGAATTTTACAAATCCTTTAGTTTATGGTGTACCCTGCTTTTTAGGTTTAATTTTATTAGAATTAACCTATAGTAAACATCACAAAAAAGAAGAAAACAAAAAAATATACAATTGGAAAGATTTACTAGCTAGCCTTTCAATGGGAATTGGCTCTACAATATTAGCGCCACTTACAAAAACAATAGCTGCAATAGTGTTATTTAATGTAGTATATGAATATTTTAATCCTATTGTAGATGGTGTTCGCACCAATATTATGGGCTATGAATCGTTTGGTTATGCATGGTATATTTGGATTATTTGTCAAATTTTAGATGATTTTAGTTATTATTGGTTCCATAGACAAAATCATAATATTCGTTTGCTTTGGGCTGCCCATATTGTGCATCATTCTTCTTCAAATTTTAATTTAGGTACAGCAGTTAGAAATGGATGGTTTACAATATTGTACAAGCCTTTTTTCTATATGTGGATTCCTGCAATTGGGTTTCCTCCAGAAATGTTAGTAGTTTGCTTAGGTATTGAGGCTTTATGGCAATTTCAATTACACTCTGTATTTATACCTAAATTGGGTTTTATTGAAAAATTTATGAATACGCATACAATGCATCAAGTGCATCATGCGCAAAACTTTGAGTATATGGATAAAAATCATGGAGGATTTTTAAATATTTTTGACAGAATGTTTGGTACTTGGAAAGAATTGGATGAAAATATCGATATAAAATACGGAGTTACTCATCCACCTAATTCATACAATCCTTTAATAATCTTAACACATGAGTATAAAGATATTTGGAACGATATGAAGAAATCTAAAAACTGGTATCATAAGTTTATGTATGCTTTTGGTGCGCCTGGTTGGAGTCATGATGGTAGTACTTTAACCATAAAACAACAGCGCAAAAAATTACAAGAATCTTAAACTACTTGTATTATAAAGTACTTAAAAGCTTGTTAATCAATCATATTTTTTAGATAAAATTTTTCAACCTTCTCTCTAGCCCAAGGTGTGGTTCTTAAAAATTTTAACGAAGATTTATAGGTAGGGTTTTTCTTAAAAGCATTGATGTTTAAGGCATAACCCAGTTCTTCCCAGCCATATTCTAAATATAATTCTTCTAACATCGTAGCTAGTTTTATACCATGTAATGGGTTGTTGGGCTGTTCTTTACTCATTATTTATATAGTTTTTACTATTTCTTCTATCTCATCAGAACTGAATATAACTTGCTCTTTTTTGGTGTTTGCCAAAACCTGCATACAAGTCGCTATTTTTTCAGGATGAATCATTTTGTACTTCTTTAAACTGCCAATTAAAAACGGATTTAGAATACCCATAACACCCTTTCCAATACTTTCTCCTAATCGATTCTCTTTACGATTTCCACCAATTAAAGAGGGTCTTAAAATATAAGTATTTTTAATGTTTTGTTGTAAAAAATCTCGTTCCATTTCGCCTTTAGTTCTATTATAAAAAATGGCACTATTAGCATCTGCTCCCATTGAAGACATTACTACAAATGTTTCAATTTTATGATGTTTCGCAATTTTTGCAGCATCAACTGGAATTCCGTAATCTATAGCTTTATACCGTTTTTTATCCTTTGTTTTAGCGGCTGTAGTACCAATACAACAAAAAACTTCATCTGCTGTAAAGTCTTTTGAATGGTTTTTTAATTGTAAAACATCTATAATATGTTCTTCAATTTTATCTGAAGAGATATGAACTGAATTTCGTGAAAACAATTTAAGTTTTGAGTATCTATTATCTTTTATTAACTTTTGCAATAAAATGCTACCTGCTAAACCTGTAGCTCCTAAAATAATAGCAGTTTTACTCATTATTTGTCTAAATCTGGCAAAATAAATTCGTCTAAAACCGATTTTTTAGCCATCATTTTTTCAATTTCATCAGATTTTCTTGGAGATTCTCCAGAAAGATTTACAGGCTTATCATCAGTAACTAAAATATCATCTTCAATTCTTACTGCAATTCCCCACCATTTTTTATCGCAAGGACTCCCTTCTGGAATATAAATTCCAGGTTCCATTGTAACCACCATATTTTTCTCGAAATTACCATAATTTCCAGGATCGTGTACATCTAAACCAATATGATGTGAAGTTCCGTGAGGAAAATAGTTATGTCTTTCATCAACCGATTTTATTATCCCAAGCTTAAATAAACCTTCATTGATAATTTTTCTTGCAGCCTGATTTGGAGCTTGCATATTTGTACCAATAGTATATAAAGCAATACCAGCTTCTTGTGCTTCATAAACCAAATCATAAATTGCTTTTTGCTCAGCTGTAAATTTTCCGCTTGCAGGAATTGTTCTAGTAACATCTGCAGTGTACCCTCTATATTCCGCACCTAAATCCATCAAAACCAAATCGTTACCTACTTTTGTTTTATTGTTTTCTATATAATGTAAAATACAACCATTATTTCCTGCTCCTACAATTGATGGATAACCTTCATATTCTGCTCCGTATTTTTTATACACAAATTCATGAATACCTTGCAATTCAGTTTCAGACATATGAGGTTTCATGGCTTTCATTACTTCATTTTGCCCAACAGCTGAAATACGAACAGCTTTGGTTAACAACTTTAACTCTGCCTCAGTTTTTACCTCACGCATGGTTGCTAAATTTGATGATAAAAAAGTTAAATTGATATTTGTTTTGGGTTTTAAGGCTAAAGAAATTTTTTGTTGAATTTCCTTTTTCAATTCATCTGTTTCAGCAGATTTATATGTATTCAATAATTCATCATTTTTAATTTCTTCAGAACGATCTGCCAATCTATCAATAATACTAATTACGTTTGCGCTGCTCTCAATAGGAGTTTCAGCAACGTTATTGTACACATATGCTTTCATTCTTGATAAGAAAATTGAAGGATCATAACCAGCTTTTTCTTTAAAACTTTTTACTAAATCAAAAATATCAGCCCCATTTAAGTTTCTATAATCATCATTAAATTTTTCAATAAACACGTTATCAAAATTTTTAAAATTTAATTCATCTGTTAAAAATTCACTAGCATTTTTAGCAACATCAAAACCTAATTCACTTTTTGCTCCTTCTACCCCCAAACGTTTACCATTCCATTGTTCTGCTCTTGGATCTCTTTTTTGTACATATAATATTTCATTAAATGTATTTCCCTCTGCATCTGTTTGATTCTGTGAAAACATTACTAAAACTCCATTAGGTTCTCTATAACCCGTTAAATAATAAAAATTAGGGTCTTGATGAAAAACATAATCAACATCATTAGCTCTATTCCTTAGTGGATTTGCAAAAACCACAGCAACTGAATTTTCTGGCATTTTAGCACGTAAAGTTTCTCGCCTTT
Organism: Polaribacter sp.; assembly: GCA_965661915.1. Taxonomy (GTDB): domain Bacteria; phylum Bacteroidota; class Bacteroidia; order Flavobacteriales; family Flavobacteriaceae; genus Polaribacter. The sequence goes on from CBFIFR010000012.1 coordinate 43,589, forward strand.
CTTTATGAAAATCGGCTGGCAAATAGTCTGTTGGTGTTTGCGAAAAAGTATGTAGAGAAATACTTAATAATAAAATGGCTAAAATTTTAAAACTCTTCATTAAAATGGATTTATTAGGTTGTATTTTCAAATGTAACATTAATATTTTTTTTGAATCAAAATATTAACAAAATATTAGTGGTTGTTAATTGTGAATTTTTCAATAATTTAGCCCAAATTTAAAGAAATCTACAAATGAAAAATATAGCATTGCATAAAACACATGTTAATTTAGGTGCAAAAATGGTTCCTTTTGCAGGTTATGATATGCCTGTTTCTTATGAAGGTGTTACTGCAGAGCATTTAACCGTAAGAAATGGGGTTGGTGTTTTTGATGTAAGTCATATGGGAGAATTTTTAGTGTCTGGCGAAAATGCTTTAGCGTTAATTCAAAAAGTAACTTCTAATGATGCATCAAAATTAGAAATTGGTGATGCTCAATACAGTTGTTTTCCCAATGAAGACATGGGTATTGTTGATGATTTAATTTGTTATCGCATTAAAGAAGACACGTATTTATTAGTCGTAAACGCCTCTAATATTGAAAAAGATTGGAATTGGATTTCTAAGTATAATGCAGCATTTGGAGCAGATTTAAGAGATTTATCAGACGATTATTCTTTATTAGCCATTCAAGGTCCTAAAGCTGTGGAGGCAATGCAATCTTTATCTTCTTTAGATTTGGCTGAAATTCCGTTTTATAAATTTAAAGTTGGCGATTTTGCTGGTATAGAACACGTAATTATTTCAGCAACTGGTTATACAGGTTCTGGCGGATTTGAAATCTATTGTAAAAATAGCGAAGTTGAACAAATCTGGAATAAAGTTTTTGAAGCTGGTGCTGATTTTAACATCAAACCTATTGGTTTAGCTGCAAGAGATACCTTACGTTTAGAAATGGGCTATTGTTTGTATGGTAATGATATTGATGACACTACTTCACCTATAGAAGCTGGTTTAAGTTGGATTACAAAATTTACCAAAGACTTTGTAAATGCTGATGCTTTGGCTAAACAAAAAGAAGAAAAACCAGCAAGAAGATTGGTTGCCTTTGAATTGAATGAAAGAGGAATTCCAAGACAAGGTTATACTATTGTTGATGTTAATGGAAATGTAATAGGTAATGTAACTTCAGGAACCATGAGCCCAAGTTTAGGGAAAGGAATTGGTTTAGGTTATGTACCAAGAGAATTAATGAAATCTGGATCAGAAATTTTTATACAAGTACGTAAAAAAGCAATCCCAGCAACTGTAGTAAAACTGCCTTTTTATAAAGGATAAAAAATAGATGTTATGCTATTATCAATAAAACCTTGCAGATTGCAGGGTTTTATAATTTAAAAAAAACTATTTTCGTTACCTAAAATTTTTCTATAAATAGTACTATGAATTGTTTATTAACAGGTGGAACAGGAATTGTTGGAAGTCATATTATTTTTGAATGGTTGCACAAAGCAATTATCGATAAAACTGTTGAGCATCTTTTTGTGATTATTAGAAGTAGTAAAAAATCTGCAAAACAACGTTTAATAGCTATTTTAAAAGATGAATCGCGCCCTGATTTTTTAAACAATTTTACACTCGATGAATGCTTAGAAAAAATTACTGTAATTCCTCAAGATTTATCAACAATTACAAACAAAACACTTTGCAAATATCCTTTTGATACTATAATTCATTGTGCTGGTTCTACAAATTTACTGAATACTAGTGATTCTAAAGAAAAAGTACACAGTCAAAATTATTTGGTTACGCAGCAACTTTTACAAGAAATCCCTAAAAGCGTTACCCGATTTCTATATATAAGCACAGCGTATTCTTTCGGAATTCAAAATAATAAAGTGAATGATAGCATTGAAAATTATGAGGTTACTAGTTTTAGAAATCCGTATGAAAAATCGAAATATGAAAGTGAACGTTTTGTAAAAGAAACCTGTAAAGCTAAAAATATAGAGGCACAAATTTTAAGACCAAGTATCATTTGTGGTCGTTTAATTGATAAACCTTTTTATGAAACTCCGAAATTTGATGTTTTTTATTCTTGGGCCATATTTTTAGATAAATACGCAAAAAAAGCCAAAGAAAATTTTAGAATTTGGGTTGATAAAAAAAGCGGTTTAAATATTGTACCTGTAGATTTTGTGTCAAAAGCTATTCTACACGCTTTTTTAAATCCTACTATTAAAGAGCTAAATATTGTAAACCCAAAACGGATTTTACATAAAAATTATGTAGGTAATGTTTTGGAATCATTTGATATTAATACCTACGAATATGTAGATCAAAAACCAGAAAATTTAAACGCTTTTGAACAGTTGTATTACAAAAGTATTGGTGGTCTTTTTGAAAAATACGTTTCTGTACCAGATTTGCAATTTAAATCAGAGCAAATACTAAAATTAATAGATCAATTGCAATTAGACATTACTTTAGGTGTACACGAGAATTTTATGAATTTGATTGATTTTTCTGTAGAAAAAAAATTTCGAAAAAGTTATTTATAAAAATTGGATTCTTTAACTCAAATTGTTTTAGGTGCTGCAGTTGGTGAAGCTGTATTAGGTAAAAAAATTGGTAATAAAGCCATGTTTTATGGAGCAATAGCTGGTACAATTCCTGATTTAGATGTCATAGCAGGTTATTTTACAGATACTGTAACTTCTTTAGAAATTCATAGAGGTTTTACACATTCCTTGCTTTTTTCAATCATTTTTGCACCAATTTGCGCCTACATTGTTGCTAAATTTGAGAAATACAAAGCTATAAAAGATTGGATAGTATTTTTCTTTCTAACATTTTTTACGCATCCAATTTTAGATACACAAACCACTTGGGGAACGCAATTATTTTGGCCTTTTGAGGTTCGTTTGGCTTTTAAAAATGTTTTTGTGGTAGATCCTTTATACACCATTCCTTTTTTAGTTTTCTTGCTTTTAGCAATGTTTCAAAAAAGAACTTCTAAAAAAAGAAAATTGTATACTACTTGTGGTTTGTTAGTAAGTTCTTCTTACTTGATATTAACCCTAATTTTAAAAGGTGTTTCTTATCAAAAATTTACAAAAGAATTACAACAACAAAACATCTCGTATACTGAAATTGAAACAAAACCAAGTCCGTTAAACACTATTTTATGGACCGCAAATGTGGAAACTAAAGATGCTTTTTTAATCGGGAATTCTTCCTTTTTTGATGAAAATCCGATTCAGTTTTCAGTATATAAAAAAAATCATCATTTGTTAGGTACTTTAGCTCATCACTCTAAAACCAAACGTATGATAGCGATTTCAAAAGGTTGGTTTACCATCAACAAAAAAAATGATACTCTTTATTTTAACGATTTACGATTTGGTACGTTAAGCATTCAACCTAATGCACAGAACTTTGTTTTTAAGTACAAAATAAAAGTTGATAAAAATGGAACCCCTTTTTTTATAGAAGAAAAAAAGAAAAAACGAGATGCCAAAAAATTATTAAGAGAACTCTGGCATAGAATTCAAGGCAATTAAAATAGTGAGGAAAAGTTAAATTATTGATGTATCTTTAAAATAAATCTAACTTATCATACAGTTTTTTTAAAAAAATACTAAAAATTAATACATTAGGTATTACATTCTTACAAGCTGTTCTGTTGATGTTTAAAGGGTATAATAATTAGAATTATGATCAATATTAAAAAAATATGCAACCTTGCTTTTCTTTTATTATCAGCTATTCTTTGTGCACAACAAACTATTTTAACTAGTAGTAATCTACCTATTTTAATTATAGATACAGAAATTAATCCTGCAACAAGGTCTCCTTATGAAATTCTAGATTCACCAAAAGTTTTAGCGACTATGAAATTGATTCAGAGACCAAATAATGGTAGAAATTTTATTACAGATAGCAATAACAGTAATTATCTTAACTATAATGGTAAAATTGGTATTGAATTAAGAGGAAGTAGTTCTCAAGAATTGGATAAAAAACCTTACGGATTCGAAACAATAAAGGATGATGAAATTTCTAATAACAATGTAAGCTTATTGGGTTTACCTTCAGAAAATGATTGGGTTTTAAATTCTTTAGCTTTTGATTCTTCTATGATTCGTGATTATTTATCGTATAACTTGGCACAAAATATGGGCATTTATGCGCCTAAAGTAAAATATGTTGAAGTAATTGTTAATGATGATTATAAAGGTGTTTACATTTTAACCGAAAAAATTAAAATTGATTCTGATAGAGTAGACATAAAAAAGTTAACTGAAAATGATAATGGAGCAAGAAGTATTACTGGTGGGTATTTAGTAAAGGCTGATAAAACTACAGGAGGCGATTTTGTAGCTTGGACTTTACCCAACACAAATGGTTGGTTTACCGAATTTTTATATGACAACCCAAATTCTGAAAATATTACAAATCTGCAAGCTGCTTATATTAAAGACATATTTAATGATTTAGCCAATAAAACAAATCCCATTAATTCATCAATTATCGATGGTTATCCTGCTATTATTGATGTGCCAAGTTTTATAGATTTTATGATTATGGCAGAATTAACATCGAATGCAGATGCTTACCAATTTAGCACTTTTTTTCATAAAGATAAAGGGGGTAAACTAAGAGCTGGCCCTGTTTGGGACTATAACCTAACCTATGACAATGATTTGTTTTTTTGGGGTTTTGACAGAAGTCATTTCAATGTGTGGCAGTTTGATTATGAAAATACTGGAACTAAATTTTGGAAAGATTTGTTTCGTGACACAACCTTTAAATGTTATTTTGCAAAACGATGGTCTGAACTTACAGCTTCGAATCAAGCTTTAAATTATACTATAATTGTAGCTAAAATTGATGAGCTAAGCACTCTATTAAGAGAATCTCAAGTAAGAGAGCAACAACGCTGGGGAACTGTAGCAAATCACACAGAAAATATTGCTGCCATGAAAATTTGGATTCAAAACAGAATAAACTGGATGAATGCCAATCTTGGTTCTTCTACAAATTGCCAAAATGTTTCAACGCCAAATTTAGTGATTAGTAAAATTCATTATCATCCACTAGAAGATGGTGATTATTCTAGTAAAAAATTAGAATTTATAGAAATTACCAATAATTCGAATACTACTGTTAATTTAAGCGGATTTTATATTTCTGAACTAGGCATTTCATTTCAATTTCCACCAAATAGTATCATAGTTGCTAACGAAAAGATATATTTATGCAATGATTCAGAGGTTTTTGAAGAATATTATGGTATTACTCCTTTTGGCGAGTATCATAGAAGTTTAAGTAACAATTCCTACAGCCTTGTATTATCTGACGCTTTTGGAAATAATATTGATGAAGTTACTTATAATGATGAAAATCCTTGGCCAACAGCAGCTGATGGATTAGGCGCTTTTCTACAACTTAAAGACTTAAATTCTGATAATAATATCGCTAGCAATTGGTTTGCAAACCCTTATACATTGTCCAATAATAGTATTTCTTTTCAAGAAAACAAAATAACGGTTTACCCAAACCCTACAAATGGAAGCATTCACTTTAGATTAAATTCTATATCCAAAAACAGCACATTAACCTTTTGTATTTTTAATGCTATTGGGCAAAGATTTGGAGAATTTACAATTGATAATAATAACCCAAAATTAGATTTACATCATCTTAAAAAAGGAATGTATTACTACACCATTTCAAATGGAACTAGAATTATTAAGAAAGATAAAATTATAAAGAATTAAAGGATTTTAAAAAATCATCATTCTTTAAAAGAATAACAACTACGCTTCTTTATTTAATTTTTTAATTTTTCTTGATCCTTCATACAGTTCATACTTTACAAATTTACAGTCTAAATCTCCATTCTTTAGCGCAATTCTTTTTGATGTTCGTAAACCTACAGCTTTTAAAGCATCAGTATCAGAGGTAATTAACCAAGCAGTAGAACCTGGATAATTGTGTTTTAAGGTATCGCCTATTTTTTTGTAAAATTCGTTGGTATCAATATTTAAACGTTCGCCATAAGGTGGATTAAACAAAATGGTGGTATTGCCAAAAACTTCTTTCGTAGAATTAAAAAAATTAACATGATGTACTCCAATAAACTCTTCTAAATTGGCAGAAATTACATTTGCTTTTGCCTTTTGTACTGCAGATGGGGCTTTATCAAACCCCATAATTTTAAAATGTGAATTCCTTATTTTTTTCAATAAAGCATCTTGAATTATAAAATATAAATCCTCATCATAATCTTTCCATTGTTCAAAAGCAAAGAGTTTTCTGTTGATGTTTGCAGGAATATTATTGGCAATCATAGCAGCTTCAATTAAAATTGTACCAGAACCACACATTGGGTCAATAAAATTTTCATCACCTTCATAACCCGATAATAAAACCATACCAGCCGCCAAAACTTCGTTTATTGGTGCAATGTTTGTAGCTGTTCTATACCCACGTTTATGCAAAGAATCTCCAGAAGAATCTAAAGAAACCGTTAACCATTCTTTTTGAATATGCACATGGATTTTAACATCAGGATATTTTAAATCTACATTTGGTCTTTTATGATATTTATGCCTAAAATAATCTGCAACAGCATCCTTAGATTTTAAAGAAATATAATGCGAATTTGAGGTAAAATTTTTAGAATTTACAACAGCACCAATTGCAAAAGTGCCTTCAGCATCTAAATAATTTTCCCATTTAATTTTCTGTATGGCTTCATATAAATCTTCTTCATCATAAATTTTACAAGTTTTAATCGGTTTTAAAATACGCACAGCTGTTCTTAACGCAATATTTGCTTTGTACATAAAACCTTTATCACCTCTAAAAGAAACGCTTCTTATCCCTTCTTTTATATCTTGAGCACCTAGTTGTTTTAATTCGTTTGCCAAAACACCTTCTAAACCAAAAAGTGTTGTTGCTGTCATTTTAAAATCTCTATTCATACTTATAAAATTCTTTGCAAAAATACATTTTAAAAAAGGATATTTCAGAAATAGAGAATTTCATTTTTTCTAAAGTAAGATTTAATTACTTTTACAGACTTATTTAAAATATGGAAAACAAGGATTGGTTTACAGAATGGTTTAACACACCTTATTATCACATTTTGTACAAAGACAGAAATGATGAAGATGCGCAACTCTTTATGAGAAATATTACCTCTTTTTTAAACCTTGCTATCTCTACACATATCTTAGATTTACCATGTGGTAAAGGGCGTCATTCTGTTTTTTTAAATTCTTTAGGATATAAAGTTACTGGTGGAGATTTAGCTGAGAACAGCATCAAAGAAGCTAAAAAATCTGAGACTGAAACTTTAAAATTTAAAGTACATGATATGCGTAAACCTTTTAACAATAGTTATGATGCTGTTTTTAATTTGTTTACGAGTTTTGGTTATTTTGATGATGATAAAGAAGATATAAAAGTGTTACAAAACATTAAAAATGGCTTAAACACTGATGGAACTTTCGTTTTTGATTTTTTAAATGCAGATAAAGTAAAACTAAATTTAGTAGAAAAAGAAACTAAGGTTGTAAATGATATCACCTTTTCTATTCAAAGAGAAATTAATAACGGTTTTATTTTAAAGCATATTTCTTTTTTTGCTGATGGAAAAAATCATTCATATACTGAAAAAGTAAAATATTTGAATTTAGAGAAAATGGAATCGTTCTTCAAAAAAGTAGGTTTTACCATTACCAATGTTTTTGGAGATTATCATTTGAATAATTATAACAAGAAAAGCTCTGACCGATTAATTTTAGTAGCCAAATGAGTTATGTTTTATTAGTAGCATCTGTTTTAGTGGGATCTTTATTGGTTTTTATTATAAAACCACAAAAAATATTTGTCCGTTTACTTTTGGCTTTTAGCGGTGCTTACTTGTTATCTGTTACAATTTTACATTTATTACCTGAAGTTTATCAAGAAGCTACAGCCTATAAAAAAGTGGGTATTTTCATTTTAATGGGAATCATCATTCAATCTGTTTTAGAATCATTTTCTAAAGGAGCTGAACACGGACATATTCATATACATTCTGATGGAAAACAATTTCCTACTTTATTATTTATAAGTTTATGTATTCATGCATTTTCTGAAGGATTACCCATTCATGATGCAGACGATAATTTATTATGGGCAATTGTGGTTCATAAAATTCCCATTGCCATTGTATTAACAACCTTTTTAATTCATACCAATTATTCCAAAAAAATCATCTTTATATTTTTAAGTGGTTTTGCTTTAATGAGTCCTTTAGGAGTTCTTTTAGGTGATAAAATAGTGTTTTTTACTACCTATGCTATAGAAATTCAAGCACTAATAATTGGAGTTTTCTTACATATATCTACCATTATTCTTTTTGAAAGTACTGAAAACCACAAATTTAACCTTCAAAAGTTTACAGCCATTTTTTTAGGGATAATTTTAACGATACTTACTCTTTAATTTTTACCTATATTTAGTGATATAAAAATACCTATTTATAGGTATAAAATTGCTACAAATATTGCTTGATATTTGGGTTATTACTAACTACAATAAATATATAAATATGAAACCACCAAAATTTGATGCTTATAATCCCAAAAAACACGATAAATACTATAAAAATTTACTAAATTATGATTTAGCTGACAAGAATCATAAAGTGAGTTATTTTAACTTGAAAGATAAATATTTAAATATAGAATTCCCTGTTTATATTGACAGCTTCTTTGTTAAAAACATATTTGCATATTCCATCAAAGGAAATCGCATAATACTTGTCCATATATCAAATAATACCAATGATGCTAGTAGAAATTTAGATAAAAATTTTATCATGAAAATTAAGGAACCTATAGCAGAGATAAAAGATTGTTCTGGAAATGATATTATAACAGGAAACGATGATGATATTCTAGTTTTTGTGTTTAATGATAATTCTAATTTGCATTGTTCGCATGGACCTTATGTTATTGATCAATTATCTAAAAAAAGTGTAAATCCAAACCAATTTACTAAGAAAGTGTTGGAGATTTTTAAACCAGAAATGATAACTGGTTCTAAAGATAATTATGATCCTTTAGAAGGAAACGATGGTGGTGGTGTAATCACTAGAAATCCATAATTGATATTTTTTAAAGTAAATAGTACATTAAAACTACAAATTCTCTTCTGTTTAATTTGTAGTTTTTGCTATGGTCAAAATTCTAAACTAGACTCTGCCTATTACTATTATAAGGAAGCAAAAAAATTTGAATTTAACAACAATAGTTTTAAGGCTTTTGAAAATTACCTTAAAGCAAAAAATATTTACCTAAGCTTAGCTAAAAAGGATAGTTTAGCGAAATGTTACATTGATTTGTTTTATATAATTCATTCTCAAAGTAATTTAAATGAAGATGCAAAACCCTATTTAGATAAGTATACTACATATGCTAAAGAAAAGAATGATTCTTTAATGTTGTTAATTTCAAACAATGCATATGCTGCCTATTTTTGGGATTCAAAATACCCACACAAGAGTAGAAAATTTTATGATAAATCTATATTAATCACTCAAAAAAAGGAATTAAATAAATATAAGATAAGTGTTTTATCAAATCTCGCCTATTTATACACAGAAAAACATCCAGATTCAGCTAAACTCTATTTTGATATCACTTTAAAATCTATTCATAAAAAAGATAAAAGACAATTTTTAGATACTTATATTAATTATTGCAATTTTTTAGAAAATCAAAACAAATATAAAGAAGCATTAGTACAACTTAAAAAAGCAGAGAAAATTAAACTCGATAAGTATCAATTAAAGTATGATCAAATTATTTACGGTAAGTTTGCAAACTGTTATAAACAGCTTGAAAACTACAAAGAAGCTCATAAATATTTAGAAAAATATAATATTGTTAGAGATAGCTTAAACAATACAGCTCAAAATATTGCAATTTCTGATTTAGATAAAAAATATAAAACTGCCGAAAAAGATAAATTGATTCTAGAAACTGAAGCAAGAAGCAAGCAAAACTCACTTTTATTTATCATTGTAACGTTATTATTAATTTTAGGTACAGTCATTTATATCCTATCCTTTAAAAACACAAAACGAAAGCAAAAACTCGCAGAACAACAAAAACAACTCGAAAAACAAAAGAACTTAAACTTAATTAAAGAACAAGAAATAACAACTATAAATGCCATGGTAGATGGCCAAGAAAAAGAACGGAAACAAATTGCCGAAGATTTACACGACAATTTAGGCTCTGTTTTGGCTACACTAAAATTACATTTCGAGAATTTAAAAATCAATAGAGCAAAAAAGAAAATAAATCAAGATGAATTATTTAATAAAACAGAAAATTTAATTGATGAGGCCTACTTAAAAGTACGTAGCATTGCGCATGCCAAAAATGCTGGAGTTATTGCCAACCAAGGCTTGCTATTGGCTGTACAAATGATGGCCGAAAAAATATCATCTGCAGATAAAATTAAAATAGAGGTGATTCATTTTGGCTTAAACAAACGTTTAGAAAATACTTTAGAACTCACTTTGTTTAGAATTATTCAAGAATTGGTTACTAATATCATAAAACATGCTGAGGCTAAAAATGCTACTATTAATATTTCTTTGTACGATAAAAACCTAAATATTATTATAGAAGATGATGGAAAAGGTTTTGACATCAAAAAAGTAAACTTAAATAACGGAATGGGTATCAGCTCAATAAAAACTAGAGTAGAGCATTTAGGAGGTACTTTTACTATAGATGCTACTCTTGGAAAAGGAAGTTCGATTCTAATAGATATTCCTATAGCTTAAATCATTAATTTTAGGTAGGTATTAGTGTACTAAAAGTTGTATTTTTAATCAAAAATAAACTATGATAACAATTGTAATGGCAGAAGATCATCAAATGTTAATTGATGGTGTAACATCATTTTTTGAGTATGATGAAGAGATTAACATCATAGATACTGTAAATAATGGTGATGATTTGGTAAAAGTGGTTGCTTTAAAACGTCCCAAATTGGTAATTACTGATATTAGGATGCCAATTATGGATGGAATACAAGCAACAAGAATTATAAAGAAAAAATTTCCTCATATTCATATTTTAGCCATGACAATGTTTGATCAACCAGAGGCAATTAAACAAATGTTAGATGCTGGTGCAACAGGGTATATTTTAAAAAACTCAGGAATTAAAATGTTATCTGAAGCGATTGTTAAAGTTGCTGATGGTGAAACTTTTTTTGACCCCAATGTAGCCTTTAATTTCATGAATAATTATATTGATGATAATGTTACTATTGGAAAATCAGAAAACATCATCTTATCGAACAGAGAAAAAGAAATTTTAGGTTTAATTGCGAATGGAAAAACATCTAAAGAAATTTCAGAAATTTTATTTATTGCTAAAACTACTGTAGATACACATCGTAAAAACATGATTCGTAAACTCGATTTTGCTTCAGGAAATGAATTGGTAAAATATGCGATTGATATGAAATACCGATTTTAATTTCCAACCTCATTAATAAATTTAATTCGCATTAAACGCAATTCTTCTTCATCGTAATCGCCATCAAATTCTTCTAAAGCTTCTTCAATATCATCGGATTCTGCTTCCATAAAGTAATCATGAATTTCTTCTTGCTGATCTTCATCTAACAAATCATCTAAAGCATAATCGATATTAATTTTAGTTCCTGAAAAAATAATCCTTTCCATTTCCCTAATTAAATCACTCATCTCTAAACCCTTAGACTTAGAAATATCTTCTAAAGGTAATTTTTTATCTGTATTTTGAATAATGAATAACTTCAAGCCAGAATTTACACCTGTACTTTTTACAATAAGATCATCGGGTCTTAATACATCATTTTCATCAACATAAGATGAAATTAATTTTACAAATTCTTTCCCAAATTTTCTAGCCTTACCCTCACCTACTCCATGTACTTTAGAGAGTTCTTCAATAGTAATAGGATATTTTAAAGCCATATCTTCTAAAGATGGGTCTTGAAAAACTGCAAATGGTGGTACTCCTAATTTTACAGCAACTTTTTTTCGTAAATCTTTTAAAAGTTTTGTCAACTTTTCATCGGCAACACCACCAGAAGATTTGGTATTTGTAATGATAGAATTGTCATCATTCTCATAATACGTATGATCTTCTGTCATCATAAAAGATGTTGGTTTTTGCAAATATTGCAATCCTTTATCTGTTAATTTTATGACACCATATTGTTCTATCTCTTTTTTGATGTAATTAACTACAAGAACTTGGCGAATTAATGCCATCCAATAAGACAAAGGTTTATCTTTCCCAATTCCAAAAAAAGGTTGCAAGTGAGTTTTATGAGAAGTTAATAGAGCATTTTCTTTACCTATTAAAGTATTTACAATTTCTTTAGCTTTATACTTTTGTAGCGTGTCTTTTACAACTTGTAAAAGTTTTACTACATCTGCTTTGGCTTCGTGTTTTTTCTTAGGGTTTCTAGAATTATCATCCATATCAGCCCCATCACCATTTACTTCATCAAAATCTTCACCAAAATAATGCAACAGATATTTACGCCTGTTCATAGAGGTTTCTGCATAACCTACAACTTCTTGTAATAATGCATGCCCAATCTCTTGTTCTGCAACTGGTTTGCTAGACATAAATTTCTCTAACTTTTCTATATCTTTATAGGCATAAAAAGCCAAACAATATCCTTCACCATCATCTCTACCTGCTCTACCTGTTTCTTGATAATAACTTTCTAAACTTTTAGGAATATCATGATGTATTACAAAACGAACATCGGGCTTATCAATTCCCATTCCAAATGCAATGGTTGCTACAACAACATCACAATCTTCCATTAAAAACATATCTTGATGCTTCACTCTTGTTTTAGCATCTAAACCTGCGTGATAAGGCACAGCTTTAATTCCGTTTACTTGTAAAACTTGGGCAACTTCTTCTACCTTTTTTCTACTTAAGCAGTAAATAATTCCAGATTTACCTTCTCTTTGTTTTACAAAACGAATAATATCTTTATCAACTTGTTTCGTTTTAGGCCGAACTTCATAAAATAAATTTGCTCTATTAAATGAAGCCTTAAAACGGTTTGCATCTGTAATGCCTAAAGTTTTTAAAATATCTTCTTGTACTTTTTCTGTAGCAGTAGCCGTTAAACAAATAACGGGTACATTATCAATGGCGCTAATTATATGTTTTAAATTTCTGTACTCAGGTCTAAAATCGTGCCCCCATTCAGAAATACAATGAGCTTCATCTATCGCTACAAAAGAAATTTTTTGTGTTCTTAAAAAAGTAACATATTCTTCTTTAATTAAAGATTCTGGAGCTACATACAACAACTTTGTAATACCATTGGTAATATCTTCTTTAACTTGAGCTATCTCTGTTTTATTAAGAGATGAATTTAATACATGTGCTACACCATTATTTTCTGAAATACCTCGAATAGCATCTACTTGATTTTTCATTAATGCAATTAAAGGAGATACTACAATTGCAGTACCCTCTTTCATTAAAGCTGGCAATTGATAACACAGAGATTTTCCACCTCCTGTTGGCATAATAACAAAAGTGTTTTTATTGTTTACTATGCTTTTTATAACTTCTTCTTGTAATCCTTTAAACTTATTAAATCCAAAAAATTTTTTAAGAGGACTATGTAAATCCATATAAATATTAATTAATGATTTATAGAAACAGAAACCAACTACTATATGTTTGATGGAACTTTTTTTTATAGTAAATTTGCCTGTTTTATATATCTAAAGATATAACTTTTTTTTATTCTGATAAAAACATAACGCTTGAAAGATATAACATCTATTATTACAAATGCAAAAAACACCATATTAGCTGAAAGTAAAGCTATTGCTAACTTGGCTAATTTTGTTGATACTGCTTTTGAAGAGGCTGTAAAATATATTTATAATTTTAAAGGAAGAGTTATTATAACAGGTATAGGCAAAAGTGCAAATATTGCTACTAAAATTGTAGCTACTTTTAATTCTACTGGTACCCCTGCTGTTTTTATGCATGCTGCAGATGCTATTCATGGAGATTTAGGAAATGTTTTAAATGACGATGTTGTAATTTGCATTTCTAAAAGTGGTAATACTCCAGAAATTAAAGTTTTGGTTCCTTTGATTAAAAATTATGGAAATAAAATCATTGCAATTACAGGAAATATTGAGTCTTTTTTAGGTAAAAATGCAGATTTTACATTAAATACTTTTGTAGAAAAAGAAGCTTGCCCTAATAATTTAGCACCTACAACAAGTACTACTGCACAATTGGTTATGGGAGATGCATTGGCTATTTGCTTGTTAAAGTTAAAAGGATTTACAAGTAAAGATTTTGCAAAATATCATCCAGGTGGTGCTTTAGGCAAACGCTTGTATTTACGAGTTTATGACTTGATTAAAAACAATGAACTACCCCAAGTTTCTGCTGAAGACAGCATTGCAAAAGTAATTATTGAAATGACTGAAAAGCGTTTGGGAGTAACAGCTGTTATCAACAATAAAAAAATTATTGGTATTATTACAGATGGTGATATTAGACGAATGCTAAGCAAAAGTGCTGATATTAAAAATTTTGTAGCAAAAGATATCATGAGTAAAACCCCAAAAACTATACATCAAGATGCCATGGCTATTGATGCTTTAGATGCTTTAGAAACGCATAGCATTACACAAATTTTAGTAATTGATAATGCAAATAATTATACAGGAGTTGTACATTTACACGATTTAATTAAAGAAGGTATTTTTTAATGGCTACACAACAAAAAGAAATGTCTTTTTTAGGGCATTTAGAGGAATTAAGATGGCATTTGGTTAGGAGTGCTGCTGCTATTTTTATTTTTGCAATTACTTTTTTTATTTTTGCAGAAGAGGTTTACAATAACTTTTTGTTAGCTCATACCAGTCCTGATTTTATTACGTATCAACTATTTTGTGATTTCTTTAATTTATTTGGTGTAGAAAGTGATTTTTGTTCTATAAATATTGGCGAAAAAAAATTACAGAGTATAAAAGTTACTTCGCAATTAATGAACTCTATTTGGTCTTCTTTAATTTTAGGCTTAATTGTTGCTTTCCCTTATTTATTATGGGAAATTTGGCGTTTTGTTTCTCCAGGATTAACAGAAAAAGAAATCAAAAAATCGAGAGGATTTATTTTTATTGCTTCGCTTTTATTTTTTATTGGAGTCTTATTTAGTTTTTACGTAATTGCTCCAGTCTCCATAAACTTTTTATACAACTATCAAATTACGGATACTATAGAAAATAGTTTTACATTAGAATCTCATATTGGATTAGTAACCAACATGTTATTAGGAGTTTCTATTTTATTTGAATTACCAGTACTAATTTATTTCTTAGCAAAAATAGGTTTAATAACACCAGAGTTTTTAAAACGATATAGAAAACACGCCTTAGTAGTTGTATTAATTTTAGCGGCTATTATTACACCTCCAGATGTTGCCAGCCAAGTTATTGTTGCAATACCTATATTAATTTTATACGAAATCGGAATTATTGTTGCAAGAAGAGTTATCAAAAAACAAGAAAAGAATGCCTACAAAAGTTAAAGAATTTAATGACTATCGTTCTAAGATGAACGAGAAAATTTTAGCATCAGATAATAAAGTTATCAAACGAATTTTTAATCTAGATACCAATGCTTTCGCAGCAGGTCATCTACCTGTAAAAACTAAAGAATTGTTAGGTTTGGTGGCGTCTGCAGTATTAAGATGTGATGATTGTGTACAATATCATTTAGAAGCTGCCATGAAAAACGGAGTTACCAAAGCAGAAATGATGGAAACGATGTCTATTGCTAATTTAATTGGTGGTACGATTGTAATTCCGCATTTAAGAAAAGCTGTTGAATATTGGGAGCTTCTTGAGGAAGAGGAAAAAGTTTAATTGTTTATTTGTTGAATCGAGTAATTGTTTAGTATTCTTTTAAGAATATAAAAGCATTTTATTAAATACATTTACACATTTACACGTTTTTATAAATATGATTTTAAAAGCAAACAACATTCAAAAAATATACGGAAGTAGAAAAGTTGTAAAAGGCATTTCTTTACAAGTTGAACAAGGTGAAATTATAGGGCTTTTAGGCCCTAATGGAGCTGGCAAGACAACTTCTTTTTATATGATTGTTGGTATGATAAAACCAAACGAAGGTCATATTTATTTAAATGATGAAGAAATTACCAACGATGCCATGTACAAGCGTGCGCAAAAAGGGATTGGGTATTTAGCACAAGAAGCTTCTGTTTTTAGAAAATTATCTGTAGAAGACAATATTATGTCTGTTTTACAATTCACTGATTTATCTAAAAAAGAACAAAAAATAAAATTAGAATCTTTAATTGAAGAGTTTAATATTGGGCATGTACGTAAAAATAGAGGCGATTTGTTATCAGGTGGTGAAAGACGTAGAACAGAAATTGCGCGTTGTTTAGCTTCTGACCCTAATTTTATTTTGTTAGATGAACCTTTTGCTGGTGTAGACCCTATTGCTGTAGAAGATATTCAAAGCATTGTAGCACAATTAAAAAATAAAAATATTGGTATTCTTATCACCGATCATGATGTGCAAGCCACTTTAGCCATTACAGATAAAACGTATTTAATGTACAATGGTAGTATCTTAAAAGAAGGAACTCCAGAAGAACTAGCTGCTGATGAAATGGTTAGAAAAGTTTACTTGGGTAAAGATTTCGAATTGAAGAAAAAGAAAATTTATCAATAAACCTTTATCATCTAAAAAAATCAACTTTTATAAGTAATTTTTGGAATACAGTTATTTTCGGAAAAAAAAAGACACAATAAAATTGATTCATTTAAGTATTTTAGGATTGCCTAAATAAGGTAATGTGTTCAAAAATAGTTGGTGGTTTTGAAGATAATTATTTTGGGATATAATGAGTAAACCACAATTTTTGCATTGATAACGCTGTTTATTCTTAGCCTCTAATTGAGTACCCAAACCAATTAAAATACTACCTTCTAAGCTACTTTCTTTTTACAATTTCTCACCTCATTAAATCATCGCAAGTATATTGAGGCCAATCAGTTGGAACATTCATGGTTTGTCCTGGTTTTAATAATAAAGCCTCAGGATATAGTGCTTTTATTTCTCCCCAAGTTGTTTCAAACCACTTATTAATATTATGCTTTTTAATATCTGTTCCCATCATTTTACCAGAAACAGCTTTATCAATTAATGGCCACCACAAACTTTCTGTTTCACGATCCCAAAAAACAAAACCATCTATTCCTCCCCAAACATCTGGGTCTCTATACGTATAACCTGATAGCGCAAATGTAAATGTTTTGTTGTTATAAACACGTGAATAGACTGCTCCTAAATCAGCTAAAAAACAAAAAACAATGGCTATAGGATCTCCGTCAACTACTTCATTTATAACTTCATGCTTTGTTAGTAATTCTATAGAATATGCTTTCGGCCTCTTATTATCTGTTAACACTATTATATATCTATCATCATCATTAAGCTTAGAAGAATACTTAATATCTTTTTGTGCTTCACGAATAGAATAATATTTAGGGTTTATTAATGCTTGGAAGACTTCTCTACCCAATCCATGTCTTAAATTACATTCATCTAAATACCAATTGGAAATATCAAAATGCCAATTTGGATTATTACCTCCAAACAACATTTTTCGTTCATTTTCAATAAATACCCAGTTTTTATTTGCGCAATCTGGTATATTTTTATCTTTTTTAAAAGATAAAGAATCACACCATATTTTTACTGCATTATTTTCGGTATCTAATGCATCATTAATATCAATATTTAATGTGGTAATTTCCTCTGGAGAATCCTCGTTTTTTGTAGAACAAGATATACTTACTAAACTAAATAGTATACTGATATAAAAAAATTGTTTCATATTATAACCCTAATTTTAGATTATGGTCGAATTAAATTGTAAAACCTAACAAAATATTTTTAATAATTCATTTTCTAAAAACGATTATCACCATCTAACATATTACCCAAACCACCTAAAACACTGCCTTCTCCTCTAGTTCCTGAACCTGTTTTTGGTGCCATTGCCAAAACACGACCCGCTAATCTGCTAAAAGGCAAAGATTGCACATAAACAGTTCCTGGGCCTTTTAAAGTTGCAAAAAATAATCCTTCACCACCAAAAATGGTGTTTTTAATTCCGCCCACAAATTCTACATCATAGTCTACTGTTTGCGTAAAACCAACAATACAGCCAGTATCTACTTTTAAAACTTCGCCTGGTTGTAATACTTTTTTAGCCATTGTACCACCTGCATGAATAAATCCTAATCCATCACCTTCCATTTTTTGCATGATAAAGCCTTCACCTCCAAACAAACCTCTACCTAATTTTTTAGAAAATTCAATACCAATAGAAACACCTTTGGCTGCACATAAAAACGCATCTTTTTGGCAAATAAACTTACCACCAAATTCTGTTAAATCTATAGGAATTATTTTTCCTGGATAAGGAGATGCAAATGAAATTTGCTTTTTTCCAATGCCATCATTCGTAAAAACGGTCATAAATAAACTTTCGCCTGTTAAAATTCGTTTTCCAGCAGAAAATATTTTACCTAAAATACCTTTTTCTTGATTGGAACCATCACCAAAAATAGTATTCATTTTAATTTGGTCGTCCATCATCATAAAAGTACCTGCTTCTGCAACTACACCTTCTTGAGGATCTAATTCAATTTCTACAAATTGCATTTCTTCACCAAAAATCTTATAATCTATTTCGTGTGCATTCATACTTTTTCTGTTGGATGTATTTTCTGGAACTCGATCTTGAAACATATTTTTTTATTTTTTATTAAACAATTATTAGATGATTAAAGTAGCACTATGTTACGATTATTTAAAGTAAAATATTCATTTTTAAAGATTTTTTAACTTTAATTTTCAACAAAAAAATTACTTTTGATGCAAAATTAAACACAAATAGAAAAATAAAAACTGACTATGAAATATTTAACTCCAGAAATAGAAGCACTATCTAAAAAGTACGAAGTAACTAAATCTTTAGCGAGAACCTCTGTTTCTTGTGGAATTTTTCAAGACTTAAATTACAACGAAAAAAGACCTCAGCCTTACGTAAAAAAAGATTAGTTCTTTACCTTTAAACTCCATTGGAATTTAAAATTAGATACGACCACTCCATTTTCATTAACGCCCTCAGCAGTTAATACAATAACTTGCCCTTCTCCTGTCTCAATAGATTTTTGAAGAGCATTTCTTATTTCAGAACCACCTTTGCAAGAAAATCTTATCCTACCTGTTGCCTTTTTATAAAAATTAGCTTCTTGATGAGTAACTAACATAGAAACTTTTTGTTTTGAATCGTTTATTGCTTTCATCACCAACAAACCTGTTGGTAATTCTGCTGCCATACCTTGAGCTGCCCAAAACATACTTTTAAACGGATTCTGATTCATCCATCTGTGTTTTATAGTTACCACAACTTCGTTAGCTGTTATTGATTGTACACGAACGCCAGCAAAAAAAGCCAGAGGCAACTTAAATAGGTTAAAAAAATTGACTCTTGCAGGTGTAAACTTCATCTAAACATGTGTATCAAAGAATTTTATATCAAAAAAATAAATTCTCTCTATTTTTAAATTGCAATATAAACAATTTAATCAAACTCAACAATATCAGTACTTTTCAATCATTTTACTCAATTTTGAACCCAATTACTTATGTTAATAAAATGTTAATTATAGTACTATGTATTGCATAATACCTTTTTTAAGATATATATTTGCATAAGCAAGTATTATATACAATTACAAAATGAAAAAAAATAACGAAAACACCAATGCATTTTTAATACATATTTCTGCATTTGCAGGGTTTATGTTTCCTTTTGGTAACATTATAACTCCCCTAATTGCATGGCAAACCTTAAAAGACAGAAGTTTATTTTTAGATGAACAAGGTAAAGAAGCCGTAAACTTTAACATCAGTTACACCTTGTATGTTTTTCTATTGTCCATTTTATTTATCCCTTTTGCAATAGGTTCTATTTTTAGCAATCATAATCACCATTTAAATTGGAATAATTTCAACTTTAATTTCGATTTAAATTCACACAATTTATTTGGCTTTGTTGGTTTGGGTTCTATTACAGGTATTATCTATATTATTGGTATAGCATTGGTAATTATAGCATCTGTAAAAGCTAGAGATGGAGAAAATTATAAATATCCATTTACCATTAAATTTATAAAATAAAATCACAATATATGAAGATTGAAAACACAAAAGCGCAAATGCGAAAAGGTGTTTTAGAGTTCTGCATTTTATCTATCCTAAAAAATGGTGATGCTTATACTTCTGAAATCCTTTCAACGCTAAAAAGTGCAGAAATGATTGTGGTTGAAGGTACCATTTATCCGTTATTAACGCGTTTAAAAAATGCAGGATTATTGACTTATAGATGGGAAGAATCAACTTCTGGGCCACCAAGAAAATATTACGTTTTAACCGAAAACGGAGGAATGTTTTTAAAAGAACTCAACAAAACATGGCACAATTTAGTAAACGCAGTACACCAAGTAACTAGTAAAAAATCAACTACAAATGAATAAGACTATAAATATAAATTTAGGCGGATTTTTCTTCCACATAGATGAAATAGCCTATCAAAAATTACGAAGATATTTAGAATCCATTTCTAAATCATTAAGTGATGATCCGCAAGGAAAAAATGAAATTATTGCAGATATCGAAGCAAGAATTAGTGAATTATTATCAGAAAAAATTACAGATGTAAGACAAGTTGTAAATGAAGCTGATATTGATGATATTATAAAAATAATGGGGCAACCAGAAGATTATGCTGATGCTGAAGAAGCATATAGCGATTCGAGTTATTCCTACACAAGAAATAATGCCTCTGGTAAAAAATTATTTAGAGATGGTGATGATAAATTTTTGGGTGGTGTAGCCTCTGGTATTGCACATTATTTTGATATAGACACTATTTGGATTCGTTTGGGCTTACTAGCTTTATTCTTTAGCGCAGGTTTTGGAATCTTACTTTATATTATCCTATGGATATTATTACCTGAAGCAAAAACTACAGCCGAGAAATTACAAATGGAAGGCGAACCTGTAAATATTGATAATATTGAAAAAAAAATTCGTAAAGAATTTAGTGAAGTATCAGATAAAGTAAGTGTTGTTGCAAAAGAAGCATCAAACAAAATTAAAGAAGGTGCTAACGAGTTTTCTGATAAGATGAGTAAAACTTTTACGGGAAAGACCAAAAAAAATAACGGAGCAAGCGATTTTTTTGATACCATAGGTAAACTATTACTAGCCATTTTTAAAGTGTTTGGTAAACTTATTGGTATCGTAATTATATTTATGTCTGCTGCTGTTATTTTATCTCTAATTATTGGAGGGTTTTCTGTAGGAAGTTTAGGTTGGTTAGAAATTGATGGAGAATTTTTACATTATCCACCTTTTTTATATGACACCATTTTACCAACATGGTTGTTAATTATATGTGCTTTTTTATTGGTTGGAATTCCTGCTTTGGGATTATTGATTTTAGGCTTACGCATTTTATCTAGTAATATTAAAAAAATGAATAAACCAACATCTTTAACACTTTTAGGAGTTTGGATTATGGCATTTTTAGGAATATTCTTTACGTTTTTAGATTTTGGAACATCGCATGCTACTTATGGTGAATCCTCAGAAAAAAACAAGTTGAATATTGTTGGGAATGATACCTTACAGCTTAAAATGGTAAATGATGACAATATTTATTATCGCCACAATTTAAGAAGAACTTATTATAAAGAAGAAGTGGAAGTAGATGGACAACTTATGACTTACGCTACTAATATTAAAGTAGACGTTAAAAAAAGTAATTCTGATGAAAACTACTTCGTTATTCAAAAAGAATCTAAAGGAAAAACAAGAAGCAAGGCTAAAGAAAATGCCAAACAAATAAAATACAATTATAAAATAGAAAACAATACGCTGATTTTAGACGCATATTTTTTATCGGATTATAAAAACCTTTGGAAAGATGAAGAAATTAATCTTGTATTTTATTTAACCGAAAACACCACTGTTTATTTTGATAATTCTGTAAAAAACTTCTTGTACAGAGTTGATAATGAAGAGGATATTTATGATAAAGATATGGGAAGTCATCATTTTAAAATGACAGATAAAACCTTAACCTGTACAGATTGTAAGGTTGAAAAAAAGAAAAATAAAGAAGATAACAATGAGTCTGATGCTAATATTAGTGATATGACACAAAAAATTTAATACAATTCAGCATAAAAAATCAACAATTGAGTAACCCTAATTATATTTTTCGCGTCTATTAGATGAACTTTGAATCGAAAATTAAAACTAATCGTATGAAAACAATCACCAAAAAACTTCTTTCAATCCTTTTTTTAGCAACACTTTTAAGTTCTTGTAACGTAAACATGTTCAATAGAGTTAATGGGAATAGAAACGTAATCACAGAAACTAGAAAAGCTAATGAAGATTTTACCAAAATAAAAGTAAGTACGGGTTTAGACCTTTATATTACTCAAGGATCTACCGCAGAAATTGTTGTAGAGGCAGATGAAAATTTACAAGAAATTATTATCACAGAAATTAACGATGGTGTTCTAAAAATTTATTCAGAAAAAAATATTTGGAACGCTAAAGCAAGAAAAGTGTATGTAACACTAGAAAATTTAGAAGGTGTAACTGCCACAAGTGGGTCTGATGTATATACCAAAGAAATGATACAGGTAAATGATATTGACATTAAAGCTACAAGTGGATCAGATATTAGAATGTCTTTAAATGCGAATTCTGTAACAAGTAGTGCAACAAGTGGGTCTGATATAGAAATTTCTGGAGTCGCAAATAACCACATTTCAAGTGCAACAAGTGGCGCTTCTATAGATGCCTATGATTTACAAAGCAAAAATGTTACCGTAAATGTTTCAAGTGGAGCAGACATAAACGTTTATGCATCTCAAAGTATCTCAGCAAAGGCTTCAAGTGGTGGAGATATCGATTTTAAAGGAAGCCCAAAACAAGTTACCAAAAAATCTTCATCTGGTGGAAGTATTTCTGCTAAATAAATTTGAATTTATTCATCAATCAACCAAAAGAATTCTTGGGGCTTTTATAAAGCCTCAAGGTTTCTAAAAAATAACCACTATTTAAATAACATTAAAAAAACTGACATTAGATTAGCTAACTCTAATAACAGTACTAATACTTGGTTTTATTAGTTTACTTGGTAAGTCGTCGTTTTTAACAAAACGACGCTTACTTTTTTTTTATGCTGAACTTGTTTCAGCATCTCTGAACTTGTTTCAGCATCTCTGAACTTGTTTCAGCATCTCTGAACTTGTTTCAGCATCTCTGAACTTGTTTAAGCATCTCTAAACTTGTTTAAGCATCTCTGAACTTGTTTCAGTATCCTTGAACTTGTTTCAGTATCTTTTGAACTTTCTTCAGCATTACTGAACTTTTAGGAAAAGCATTAAATCTTTTCTTAATATTTACTCTTTTATATAACTTCCTAAAAAACAGGCTTTTTCCTCTTGACTTTTCAGAATAAAAAACGAACTTTGCTAACTATGGATATAACAAATTGAAACTCGTCATATCCGATTAGAGTTGTGTTTCATACTAAAAAAATCCGTCTTCTAAAAAAAAATCGTGAATTTAGAATAATAATTGTAACTTATTCGTTACATTTGTATTATGAGAGAAATCGATATTACAGAAGAATGTTTGGAATTTATCGACAACCAAAACGAAAGAGTTGGATTAAAATTCTTCCAATTAATTGAAGTTATTGGAGAAATAAAAGTGGTTAATTCAAATTTTCTAAAGAAACTGCAATCGACTCAATTCTATGAATTACGAATTAAAGCAGGAAACGAATATCGAGTTGTAATCTTTGCTATAGACCATTTGAATTTTGCCGAATGTACACAAGCTGTATGTTTATATGGATTTCAGAAAAAAGGAACTAAAGATTATAAAAAAGCTATTAAACAAGCCGAAAAAATATTAGAGAATTATCTAAAAGAAAAGTAATTATGGGAAAATCAATAAACGCAAAAGAACTGATTGCAAAACGATATGGAAAAGAAGGCTCAAAAGAACGAGAGGAATTTAGAGATAACGCCTTTTCATTTTATTTTGGAGAAATTATTAAAAACCGAAGAAAGGAATTGCATTTGAGTCAAGAAAATTTAGCTGAAAAAGTAGGAAAGAAAAGACCATATATTTCTCGAATTGAAAATGGAGAAGATATTAGACTTTCGAATTTTGCTTTACTTGCGAATGCTTTAGGTTTATCAATTCAGTTAACAGCTGAGTAAAGTACGAAAACACAACACCGTATAAAATTAATCGCTTAGTTATAGTCTATTTACGAAAGTCCTCGCGGACTTTCTTTTTGTGATTTATTTGCTAACTTTAGTGCTTAAAACACGCAACTAATCCTATACATCAACGTTAGCAAAATCTCATAATTTGCCCTTTCCTGAAATACCTCTACATAGTTTTAAACATTATATTTCAATACTATTCATTGAATAAAACTAGCTATTTGTTTTGCAAATAGAATAAGAGTTTAAAATTAATAGCAGTTTTTTACTTCTAGTTCTATTTTAAATAACAAAAAAAATCTACCTTTATCTACCAATTACAAATTATAAAATGGAAAATAAGTTCAATATTTCAGTACTCATAGATGGTGATAATGCACAACCCAAATTAATTAAAGAAATTATTGATGAAGTCTCTAAATACGGAAAAGCAACCATTAGAAGAATTTATGGTGATTGGACTTCGCAACAAATGAATAGTTGGAAAGCAATTATTAACCAACACTCTATAACACCGATTCAAAAATTTTCATATACCACAGGTAAAAACTCCACAGATGGCGCTTTAATTATTGATGCTATGGATATTTTACACGGAAAAAATACAGAGGGTTTTTGTATCGTTTCTAGTGATAGTGATTATACTGGCTTGGCAAAAAGAATTCGAGAAGAAGGCCTTTTTGTAATGGGTATTGGAGAGAAAAAAACACCCACAGCCTTTGTAAAATCTTGTGAGGTTTTTACGTTTACAGAAAATTTAAAAAGCGAGGACTCTGAAGATGAAGAAGAAAAAACAAACGATGAAGCCAAAAAGAAAAGGGTTATTAAAAAAATAAAAGAACCTAATAAAAATATAAGACTCTCTAAAGAAGATTGGAAAACGGTAATAAAAGCTTTTGACATTTCTACGAATGAAGAAGATAAAGCGCATATTTCAACTTTGGGATTAAATTTAAGAAAAATAGATCCTAGTTTTGATCCTAGAAGTTATGGTTTTAAGAGTTTAACCAAACTTTTTTCGAACATCGAAAAATTTGAAATCATAAAAAACGAGGTTAATGGCTCAAATCACCCATTACTAAAAATGAAATAAGCTTATTTTTTATTTTCCAAATACTCTTCAATATCTGCAATATGGTGCTGCAAGGCTTCTGTAGAAATTTGTATTTCTTTAATCAATAAAGCCAAAGAAATCAATAATAAAATTAAGCCTAAACCAAATGCATAAATGGCAACAAGTTGATATCCTATGTAAATTAAAAACATCGTTAAAACACAAAACAACAAACTTGTAATACCAAATATTTGCATCCATTTTGTTAAATGTAATCTTTGTTTTAAATTATTAATTTGTCGTAATAAAGAGTCATCATACTCTTTTAAATACCTGTCATGTAAATTCCGAATCACAGAAGCATAAGCTAAAAATCGATTGGTATAAGCAAGCATTATTAAAGAAATTGCAGAAAATAATAACGCAGGTGTAGTTAAGGTAAGTTGTTCCATATTGCAAAATTAATACTATTAAACTAAAATCTTTTCTGTAATTTTACATTAATGAAAAAAATAATTTACTTACTAGCATTAATAGTATCATTAGGTGCTTTTTCACAAAATTTACCCAAAGGTTTTGTGTATTTGCATGATGTTGATGCATCAATTCAAAAAGAATTACGGTATTTAAGTACTAATAATTTTATTGGTAAACCTATTGATGGCTATGTTAACGATTGTATTATTGTATCAAAACCAACTGCAAAAGCGTTACAAAAAATTCAAGCTAAATTAAAAAAAGAAGGCTTAGGTTTAAAAATATTTGATGCCTACAGGCCTCAACAAGCTGTAAATCATTTTGTAAAATGGGCAAAGGTTTTGAATGATACTTTAATGAAAAAGCAATACTACCCAAAAGTTGCAAAATCACAATTATTTACTTTAGGATATATAGCTTCAAAATCTGGACATACAAGAGGTAGTACTGTAGATTTAACGATTATAGATCTTAAAACAAATAAAGAATTAGATATGGGTAGTCCTTATGATTTTTTTGGAGTACGTTCGCATCCTTTTTACCGAAAAATATCAGAAAAACAGAAAGAAAACAGAATGTTATTAAGAAGAATAATGTTAAAAAACGGCTTTAAACCTTACGATAATGA
>CBFIFR010000013.1:0-68324 GCA_965661915.1 Polaribacter sp.
AATTTGTTCGCTTGTTTTTCCAAATCGTCTTTCTCTATTCTGATAATCTATGATGGCATCATAGAAATGTTCTTGTCTAAAATCTGGCCAAAGTACATCTGTAAAATATAATTCGGCATATGCCATTTGCCACAATAAAAAATTGCTGATACGTTTTTCCCCACTAGTTCTTATCATTAAATCAACGTTGGGCAAATTAAATGTATATAAATGGTTATTAATAGTATTTTCATCTATTTTTTCTAAATCCAGTTCTTTATTAACAACTTTTTTAGATATGTTTTTGATTGCATTAACAATTTCTTCTCTTGCTCCATAACTTAAAGCCAGTGTTAAGACAATTCTCTCATTATTTTTAGTTTTTTCAATAACACTAGCTAAGGTATTTTGCGCTTTTTCTGGTAAACTTTTAATGTTTCCAATAGCATTTACTTTAACTTGGTTTTCTTGAAAAGTTTTTAGTTCGTTATTTAGGGAGTTGATTAAAAGTGTCATTAAAGCTTTAACTTCACCAGCAGGTCTATTCCAATTTTCTGTAGAAAACGCATATAAGGTAATGGCTTCTGTACCAATTTCTGCAGCAGCTTCAATAGATTGTCTTACAGCAGTTAACGCATTTCTATGGCCAAAAACACGACTCATACCTTTACCTTTAGCCCAACGTCCATTTCCATCCATAATAATGGCTACGTGTTTTGGAACTCTTTGTAAATCGATGCGTAGTTTTTTATCCATATATTAAAATCCTGTGGTGTAACATGGTGGTCTTCCAAAAGTATAAATTAAAGAAATCCCTGTAAAGGTATACCAATCATTACCAGTTCCGCCAAAATTTAAATCAGCAATTGTTTCTGTGGTGTAATCTACATCATCAGCAAAAGAATATCTAAATTTGGTTTCCACAGCAAAAGCAAGATTTCCTAATAATTTAGATTTAAAACCAATACCAAAAGGAATGGTAATTCCGTTTTTAGTATCGTATTCGTATTGATTAGGTGTTGGTTCTGCAGTTATATAGTTGTAATAGAACGCAGCAAGGTCTATAGTAATATAAGGTGTCCATGTTTTACCTGGTGTAGATAAATCATATTCATAAAAATTATATTCCATTCCTACTGCCAATTCGTGTATGGTATTTGTAAAACGTAAACCTCTATTTTTTTTAAAATCTGTATCAGCTTCCAAGTCGTTTCCAGTAATGGGTAAAAAACTATAAGTTGCTCTATAGGCTATTCTAGGGTTTTTATTGTATTTTAAAAAAACAGCTCCAGCAGGTTTGTTTGGATAAATGTAATTGGTACTACCAATATCTCCAATGTAATTAGAGCCTCCTAAAAATACGCCAACCTCATACACTTGGCCAGATAAAACACTAGCAAAACATACAAAAACTATTATTAATATTTCTTTTTTCATCCTAAAAAATAGCGAGCAAATATAGGGATTTCAATTTGCTTTATAAAGTTAATATCTGGTCTTTTTTGAATAACTATTTTTTTGGTGTTTTATTGTAATGTATAGCTTATAAGTTGGTTTCGTTTCTTGTGTCTTCTCCCCATAACAATTTGCTACGTAATGTTTGTAAAAACGATTGATTATTTGGGATAATTGTTTCTACTGTAAAAGAAGCTTTTTTAATAAAAATTGCAGTGTTTTTTGATACCGAAGTTATTCTAGAATCTAAAGAAATGAGGAAATCTTTTTCTCTAGAATCGATGGTTAATTGAATGCTGTTTTCATCTGAAATAACCATAGGTCTTGCATTTAAATTATGAGGTGCTATAGGTGTAATAATTACGTTTTTAGAGTCTGGAGAAATTACAGGACCATTACAACTTAACGAATAACCTGTAGAGCCTGTAGGGGTTGCAATAATTAAACCGTCTGCCCAGTAGTTGGTTAAATATTCGTTGTTTAAACTGGTTTTAACACCAATCATAGATGTTGTGTTTTTTCTAGCTATGGTTACTTCATTTAAAGCAAAATTTAACTCATTAAATTCTGCTGTTTTGGGAGATGTTGCTACTTCTAATAATGTTCTTTTTTGAATTGTATATTCTCCTTTTAAAATTAGATTTATGCTTTCTCTAATTGTTTTTTTATTGATGGTTGCTAAAAAACCTAACCTACCAGTATTAATACCTAAAATAGGTATCCCTAAATCTCTAATATAGGTAACAGCTCTTAAAATTGTACCATCACCCCCTAAAGTAAATAAGGTTTCGAAAGAAGAGTTTAAATCATCAAAATGAGAAAAAGTTGGGTATTTTTTATCTAAAATATTCCCTGCTATTAGTAAATCGTAAAATTCTTTTTCTATAAAACTAACAATATTATTTTCTTCAAGAACCTTAAGCAAAATTTGAATTTCTTTTTCTGCTGAAATTGAATAGGACTGACCGTAAATTGCAACTTTTTTCATTTTTAATACATTTACTTATAAAATGAGCATAATTTTCTAAACTATGCCATTTTAGAGGGTTACATTTCTAGGTATTTCTGCAAATATTCTGACCTGTTTTTTAAATCTTCTAAATAAATATCATTTTCATGAGCAGAAACTATTTTATAATCATAGCGCCTAAAGGTTTGAATGATTTCGTTTATCTCATCAGAAACAATTTTTAGCGTTATTTGCACAAATTCTGCCTGCTGTGCAGAAATGTACAAACCTAATAATTTTGCACCATTTGCTTCTATAATTTGCGTTACTTCACTCATAGAATACTCTAACTCTAGTTTTTCTATGATTAATGTTTCACTTTGTACTATCATAAAAGGACTTGTAGAAAAAACATCTAAAACATCACACAAATCATAATAGCCTATGTATTCTTTATCCTTATTTAACACGGGTATTATGGTTGTATCATTATCAGCAAAAATCTTTAACAATTCTAAAACTGTTGCTTTTTCATCAGCAAAGAAAGAATTTAACAAATGTGTATAAGCACCTAATGCCGCCTCTTTGTTTTCAATAGTTTGTATATCATCATCTGCAAAAGAACCTAATAACCTACCATCTTCAACTACAGGAAAATGAGTTATAGGGTAATTTTTAAAGAGATTTTGCCCTTTTTTCACCTTGTCTTTTAACTGAAAAGCCTTAATCTCTTTTAATATGTAATCGTTAATATTCATACTCTACGAATATAGGATAAAATGATTTAATAAATTATCTTTGTAACCTAATTTTAGACGATGACAAAGTTAAGTGTAAATATTAACAAAATTGCAACTTTACGCAATTCTAGAGGGGGTAATGTGCCAAATTTATTAAATGTAGCAAAGGATATTGAAGGTTTTGGAGCTGAAGGAATTACGATTCACCCAAGGCCAGATGAACGCCATATACGTTACCAAGATGCTCGAGATTTAAAAGAGGTGGTTACCACAGAATTTAATATTGAGGGAAATCCGATTAAATCTTTTATGGATTTGGTGTTAGAAACAAAGCCTACACAAGTAACTTTGGTACCAGATGCTGTAGATGCTATTACCTCTAATGCTGGTTGGGATACCATTACACACCAATCTTTTTTACAAGAGGTTATTGCCGAATTTCAACAAAATGGAATTAGAACCTCAATTTTTATTGATACTGATAAAAAATTGATGGAGGCTGCTGCAAAAACAGGAACAAATAGAATAGAATTATATACAGAGCAATTTGCAAGCGAGTTTGAAAAAGGAAATAAAGAGGCTGTAAAACCCTACACAGAGGCTGCAATCTTAGCACACGAACTAGGTTTAGGCATCAATGCAGGTCATGATTTAAGTTTAGAGAATATCAAATTTTTTAAAGATAATATCCCGAATTTAGCCGAAGTTTCTATAGGTCATGCCTTAATTGCCGAAAGTTTGTATTTAGGCTTAGAAAATGTAGTGAGTATGTATTTACATCGACTAAAATAGTTAGCAGTATTCATTCGTAGTTTTCAGTAAAAAAAAATTTGAATATTATTTCAACTTTATGGAGAAACCTCAAATAATTATATGTTAGAAAGTAAGATTTTACACTCAAAAATTATTGGCGAAGGAAAACCATTATTAATTTTACATGGTTATTTTGGAATGTCTGATAATTGGAAAACATTAGGTAATCAGTTTGCAGAAGATTACCAAGTACATTTAGTAGACCAAAGAAACCATGGGCGAAGTTTTCATGCAGATGATTTTAATTACCAGCTTTTAGCAGAAGATTTGTATAATTACGTTCAACATCATCAGTTAGCAAACGTATTTTTAATCGGTCATTCTATGGGAGGTAAAACAGCGATGCTATTTGCAGTTACGTATCCTAAATTAGTTGATAAACTAGTTATTGTTGATATTTCTCCAAAAGCTTATGAACCACATCATAATGCAATTTTAGCGGGTTTAAATTCGGTTGATTTTTCTATTCAAAATTCAAGAAAGTTAGTAGATGAACAACTATCAAAATATATTCCAGAAATAGGCGTTCGTCAATTTTTGATGAAAAATGTGTATTGGGTAGAAAAAGGACAATTAGGATTTCGTTTTAATTTAAAATCATTAACTGATAATAATCCAGAAGTAGGAAAACCCTTACCCCTAAACACCTCTTTTAGCAAAGAAACGTTATTTTTAAAAGGAGAGAAATCTGGTTACATTATTCCGTCAGAACAAATGATTATTGATAAGCATTTTTTAAATAATAACGTAATAGAGATTGCAAATGCAGGGCATTGGTTGCATGCAGAAAACCCAAAAGATTTTTATACTGAAGTTTGTGGGTTTTTAGAGTAATCTTTGCTTTTTTTTAGTTGTATTTTAAAAAAAATAAAAAACCAATAATACTGTCCATAACAAAGTACGCATCCAATTTCTTTGTACTAATAATTGTAAAAGTTTTTTATCAAATTTACCTTCGGATATTTTATGATGTAGAGGTACAAAGCTGG
This sequence comes from Polaribacter sp., assembly GCA_965661915.1. Taxonomy (GTDB): domain Bacteria; phylum Bacteroidota; class Bacteroidia; order Flavobacteriales; family Flavobacteriaceae; genus Polaribacter. The sequence goes on from CBFIFR010000013.1 coordinate 4,926, forward strand.
TGAAAGTAAATATCCATAAAAGTAGAATCATTAAAAATCTCATGGTATTTAGTGCGTTAAACTGATAAAATATATCGTAAAAACCAATAATTAACTGTGTGAACATTAAAGGAATAACTATAATTGCTATTCGTTTTGTGTATTTTAGATGCCAAGCTATTAAATTCTGAGAAGTGTAATGCAAAAAACTAGGATAAATAATCAATTGTACCATCCAAATTAAAACAAAAAGTCCTGAATCTGCACTTAATTTTAGTAGTGTTATATGCTGGTAATTAACTTCTAGTAAACTCATATTTTTGCAGTAATTGTAAGCTAGTATATTTTAAGGTTTTAAGATGTGTGGCTTCTAGAATTATAGGTGGCGCTTTCCCTGCTTTTTCCGCTTCTAGCCATCTAGAAATACACAAACACCATTTGTCTCCAGGTTTTAACCCTGGAAAATTCCAATAAGGGATAGGGGTCATTAAGTCATTTCCTTTAGAAGCAGAATACTTTAAAAATTCTTCAGTAACAATGGCGCAAACTGTGTGCGTGCCTGTGTCTTCAGAAATAGTTCTACAAAATCCATCTCTAAAATAACCAGTCATAGGGGCTGTACAACAAGCTTGTAAAGGCTGTTTAAATATGTTTAATTCCAAATGAAAATTAATTTAAATTTCTAAACATAAAGATACAAAATTGAGGTTTTTAAAACTCCTTAGCCCCAAATTCACTTTTTATAAATTTCGATTTATTTTTATTAGAATTTAAGTTGTAAGATAAATTTAAAGTAATCATATCTACTTCATACACATAATTTGTTGTGGTAAAAAACGAACCAGTTTTTGAAGTTGTTATGCGCTGTTCATTAGTATCTAATAAGCCTAAATCCATATTTTGCCATTGTAAGGTAGCAGATAAACGATTGTTATAAAATGTTTTTCGAAGTGTAAGATTTGGCGAATAATATCTAGAATCTTCACCTTGTGCAGTAACTCTATCTGACAAATAATTTAACGTAAATTGTAAAGAAGTTGAGGTGTTAAATTGGTAAGTGGAGTTAAGGTTGATGATATATTGCATTGAACTGGTGTCAATTTTATCACCATTATAACTACCATCTATATCAAAATTAAAAATATTAGCTCCAATAAAATTACTCCATTTTTCAGTTGGTTTTAGTTGTGCTCCAAGCTCAATTCCTAAAGATCTGCCTCTACCTACATTCGAGTAAATTCTATCTAAAATAGTATCATTAAAAACTTGATTTACTCTATTCACCAAGTTTTTAACATTTCTTAAATAAGCTGTTGCATACACAGAATTTCCTTTTTTATAGCGCTTAGAAATCCCGATTTCAACCAAATCTACAAATTCGGGTTGTAAATTTTTATCACCTTGCTCTAGAGTTTCAGAGTGTTCTCTTTCACGAAAAGGATTCATTTTAAATGTAGTCGTTCTTTGTACTCGTCTGCTATAGGCCGCTTTTAGTTTTGCTTTATTTTCTAAAGTATATTCTATACTAGCAGAAGGAAATAGTTGCAAATAATCGTAATTAATTACTTCAGGAGTTGTTTCATTTGCACCTTGTAAAGTCAATTCCCTCTCCATTTTTTCTAAACGAACTCCAGCAACATATTGCCATTTTTCTTTTTTGTTAGATAAGTTTAGATAACCTGAATGCAACGTTCTTTTTAAGTCAATTTCACTGGTAAATTCAGGGACAGTTTCAAAAACACCAGTAGTATTATTTCTTCTGGTATATAAAAAATCTCCTTGATGATCTAAAAAACGATATTGATAACCCGTTTCTAGTTTCCCGAAAGAAAAGTTAGCAAATTCATAATCTATCCTAAATAATGTTCCAAAAAGCGGATTATCATTGGTGTTAAATTCATCTTGAATAATTTGCGCAGTATTAGGAAACCCTAAATTTCTATTCGTTGTTGGGCCACCTAATAAAGTATATTCATATAAAAAAGTAGTAGAAAGTTTGGATTTATCTGCAAATTGGTGTGCGTAATCGAAACTTCCTAAAGCAAAATCACTTTTTCGAATCCTGAGGTTTTCATTAAAGTATTGAAAGGTATATAATCTGTTATTGCTATTTGCAGGTTGTACAGCATTGTTGTCAAAATATAAAATATCTGCTCTTCTATCTTTGCTTCTTTTCCCTGCAAAAAAACCTAAAGAAAACTCGTTGTTTTTATTTGGGGTAAAATCTAAAGTGATATTTCCACTATAATTTTCTTCATCAAAAGAACGTTCTCCATCAGAAGGGAAACTTGTTTTTACGTTATTAATTATGGTAAACACATCACCTTCACGTCTTCCAGATTTGTCGTTTCTTTGGTAGCTAGCGCCTAAAGAAAAGTTCCACTTGTCTTTTCTATAATTATATGTAGCATCAATTCCATAACGTTTTGCGCTTTCAGAATTGTCATAATCTTCAATAGATGGAGCTCCAATTCTAGCATTAATCTGAGCAAAAGTTCCATTTAAAGCTCCTTTTTTAGTAAAGATATTTAAGATTCCGGCTTTTCCTTCAGGATCATATTTTGCTGATGGAGCAGTAATTACTTCCACTTTGTCTATAGCATTTGCAGGCAATTGATTTAAAATTGTTGCAGGATTTCCTTGTACAGGTTTCCCATTTAATAAAACCACAAAACCTGTGGTGCCACGTACTGAAATTTCGCCTGTTCCATTCATAGAAACAGAAGGTAAATTTTTAATAACATCAATTCCAGAACCTCCAATACTATTTTGAAATTTTTTGGCATCAAAAACTTGCTTGTCTATTTTACTAACTAGAGCGTCTCTTTCTGAGGTAATTACAACTTCGTTTAACGCATTTCCAAGAGATAATTTTAAACCCCCTAAATCAATTTTGTCACCAGAAAAAACAATGTTTTCTATTTTTTTAGATTGATAACCAATAAATGAAATCTCAATGGAATATGTTCCTTTTTTAACCTTATCAAACGTAAATTTACCATTGGCGTCAGTTACAACGCCTGTAATTAATTTTCTTGGAGATTGATTGTACAAAGCAACAGTAGCATATTCTAAAGAACTATTGTCTTCTTTGTCTAAAACGGTTCCTGTAATTTGTGCAGACACAGTTGTGTTGATGGCCAAAAATAATACAATTAAAAGCCAGTTCTTAAGATTGTTTTTCATGATTTTTTTTATTCTGATGCTAACATTTCTGGAGTGGCAACTGTTCTAAAACCCATGTGATCGGACCCAGAATCTATAGCAACTCCCATTCTTGCTGATATTCTAAAACTAGCACAATAAGATTCGTGACATAAAAAAGAGCCACCTTTCATAACATGCTCAACTTGATAAGGATTACTTGGGCTGTATGATTTTTTTGCACCTTTTGGATTTAATATTGGTGTAGAAGTATCTAATTCTTTGTAGTAATTTACATTAAATAAATCACCTGTTAATTCCCAAACATTTCCAAGCATATCATATATACCTATACTATTTGGCGGATATGATTTTACGCTAGATATAAAAGCAAAACCATCTTTAGATTCATTTTTTGTTGGAAAAATTCCTTGCCAAGTGTTGGCATTACTATTTAAAATACTGGCATCATTTCCCCAGGTAAAAATAGTGCTTTTATTACTTCCTTGAGCTGCAGCTTCCCACTCAGCCTCAGTAGGTAAACGTCTGTTAGCCCATTTGCAATAAGCTAAAGCATCTTCTAAAGCAATATGTACTACAGGATAATCGTCTTTGTCTTTAATGTTAGAGTTGGGTCCTGATGGATGTTTCCAGTTTGCGCCAATTTTCCAGGTCCACCACTGTATGTAATTTTGCATATTTACAACTGCATTTACATTTTTATTAAAAATTAAACTACCAGGTTGTAAAATAGAATCATGAGGTTTTGGAGTGTTTGCAGGTAATTGTTTGCTCATTTCTTCCCAATCAATTTTACGTTCTGCAACCGTAATATATTTGGTTTCGTTAATAAATTTTTTAAATTGTTTGTTAGTTACTTCTGTTGCATCAATAAAAAAACCATCAACAGTTACTTTGTGTGCGGGTTTTTCTCTTGGCATTGCAAATTTATCACCTTGTTTAGCGCCTCTTAAAAAGGTTTTTCCTTGAACCCAAATCATATTTTTGGGTGTTTTTATATTGGTCTCTGTTTTGTTTTTAACAGACTTTTCTTTTTTATTGTTACAACTAATTGTCGTAAAAAGAAAAATTAATGTTATTAAAGTGAAATAAGAAAACTTTTTAAAATAAAATATCATACGGCTTTAACGTTATGTTTTAAGGCGACAAAAGTAATAATTAATCCTATGTAATTTCTTATAGATCTTCCTTATTTTGTTTTTAGTATGTAGTATAACATACCAGTATATACTAGTTGAGTTTTATCTTAAAAAGTGTACATTTGTAATATGGAAATTGTTTTTCTTCAAGACAAATTGGGTATTCCTAAATACAAACAAATTATTGCATCAGTTAAAGAGGCTATAGCAAAGGGCATTTTAAAAAAAGGGGATAAATTACCATCTTTAAATAGTGTTAAAAACCAGCATAAACTTTCAAGAGATACTGTTTTAATGGCTTTTAATGAATTGAAAAACAAGGGAATAATATATTCTGTAGTTGGTAAAGGGTATTATGTGTCAACCGAAGATGTTGCTATAAAGCAAAAAATATTTTTACTTTTTGATGAATTAAATTCTTTTAAAGAAGATTTGTATAATTCATTTATTGACAATTTAAACGATAATATTCAGGTAGATATTTTTTTTCATCATTTTAATAGAACAATTTTTTCAAAATTAATTAATGATAATGTGGGTGATTATAGTTATTATGTAATTATGCCTGCAAATCTTAACAATACCGAAAAAGTAATTCAAAAATTACCAGATAATAAAGTGTATATCTTAGATCAGATGCAAAAAGGTTTGGAAAAATATGCTGCTATATATCAGAATTTTGAAGGTGATATTTTTAAAGGATTATCATCAATTGCCTTAAAAATTCTAAATTACCAAAAGATAATTTTACTATATTCGAAAAATAAACAACCAAAAGGTATTTTAAATGGTTTTTTGTTATTTTGTAAACAGTATAATGTTCCTTCAGAAGTTGTATCTTCAGTAAAAAATAGAATACCTCAAAAAGGTGAAATATATGTTCTTTTAGAGGATAAAAACCTTATTAGAATCATTAAAAAAATAAAAGAACATAAACTAATGATAGCCAAAAATGTCGGAGTAATTTCGGTAAATGATACTATTCTTAAAGAAGTAGTTGAAGATGGTATTACTACAATTTCTACCGATTTTAATGTAATGGGGCAAAAATTAGCAGAAATGATTATAAATAATCAACGTATAAAAATAGAAAACCCAAGTAGTTTAATCCTAAGAAAATCTATCTAAAAGTGTATAAAATTAACACCCTTAAAGAAAACGGAATGCGTATCATTGAATTGGTAAACGCATCAAAAACCACATCTGCAAAAATTAACCTTGACCAAGGTGCGCGTTTACAGGAATTAAAGTTTAACGAAATTTACCTTATTAAAGAACAAGAAGGTTTTGATTATGAAACCTCGTATGCTTCTTCATTACTATTTCCATTTGCGAGTAGAATTGAAAATGGTAAATATACCTTTAAAGGAGAAGAGTATACGTTTAATTGTAATGATGGTAACAACGCCTTACATGGTTTGGTGTATAATAAAGCCTTTGAACTTTTTGAGCCAGAAGAGCATAAGCATTGTTGTTTTGCAACCTTTAATTATTTTGAAAAAGAGAAAAGCGAAGGTTTTCCTTTTCCGTATTTTTTTTCTGTTACGTACACGCTATTTGAAGATAAATTGGACGTAAGTATGAGTGTTCAGAATACAGGTTCATATGCTTTTCCATTTACTTTAGGATGGCACCCTTATTTTAATTGTGATGATTTTGATAATAGTTATTTAACTTTTAAAAGTGATAAAAGGGTAGCGTTTGATGAAAATTTAATTACAAAAGAAATTAAAGAAGAAAATGTACCTGAAGTTTTTAAAATAAATGATCAACAATTAGATGATTGTTTTGTGTTAAATGATAATAAAGTTGGGTTTACAACACCTTCTTATAAAGTAGAAATTAGGCAAAACTCAGATAACAGTTTCTTACAACTTTATACTCCAAAAGATATTCCTGTAATTGCTATAGAACCAATGACTGGTATTTCTAATAGCTTTAATAATAAAATAGGGCTAAAAGTTCTAGAACCACGTAAAAATTACTCACTTAAATGTAGTGTAAAAATAATTAACGAATAACTATTAATTTATGAGTGCAAAATTAATTAAAGCTGTAAAAGAGAAGTTTATTGAAACTTTCGAGACAGATCCACTTTTAATTTTTTCACCTGGAAGAATAAATATTATAGGAGAACATGTAGATTATAATGGAGGTTTTGTTTTTCCTGCAGCTGTAGATAAAGGTATTGCAGCTGCTATTCAAAAAAGTGATAATGGTTGTAGTACTGCAATTGCATTAGATTTAAACAGTACTGTTGAGTTTGAATTAGATAAACTTAAACCGTCAAAAGAGGGCAGCTGGGAAAATTACGTATTTGGGGTAGTTGCTGAAATACAAAATAGAAATAAAGTAGTTGGCGATTTTAACATCATCTTTAAAGGAAATATTCCAGGAGGTGCAGGGATGTCTTCATCTGCAGCTTTAGAAAACAGTGTGGTTTTCGGACTCAATGAATTGTTTAATTTAGGGTTAACCAAAACAGAAATGATTTTAATTTCTCAAAAAGCAGAACACAATTATGTTGGTGTAAATTGCGGAATTATGGATCAGTATGCAAGTATGTTTGGTATTAAAAACAACGCATTATTGTTAGATTGTAGAACTATTGAATCTAAAGCTTATGAAATTGATTTTAAAGAGCATCAACTAATTTTAATCAACACCAACGTAAAGCACAGTTTATCTGATAGTGCGTACAATGATCGACGTTCTGCCTGCGAAAGTATCGCAAAATTATTAGGTGTAGCAACTTTACGAGAGGCCTCAGAAGAAGATTTAGAGAATATTATAGATAAGGTTACCCCAGAAAATTATCAAAAAGCGTTGTTTGTAGTTCAAGAAATTGCAAGAACTCAAAAAGCTGCAAAAGCTATCGAAGATAATGATTTAGAAAAATTAGGAGCTTTAATTTACGCTTCGCACAATGGGTTACAGCATCAATATAAAGTAAGTTGTAACGAGTTAGATTTCTTGGTAGATCAAGCCAAAAAGACCAAAAGTGTTTTAGGAGCTAGAATGATGGGGGGTGGCTTTGGTGGTTGTACTATTAATTTAATTGAAAAAAATAAAGCAAATGCATTTGCAGAATCTGCGGCTAAAGCCTACAAAAATAAATTTGATAAAGAGTGTTCTGTATATTTTATAGAATTAGCAGAGGGGACCCATATCGTAAAATAGATAATTAACGAGAAAAAAATATAATGAAAAATACAAATTTGCAAGATTATTCTCATAAGCGATATAATATTTTAACGGGAGAATGGGTGTTGGTTTCTCCTCATAGAGCAAAACGCCCTTGGCAAGGTCAAAATGAAGAAGTTTCAAAAGAAAAAAGACCTGCTTATGACGAAAAATGTTATCTCTGTGCAACCAATACAAGAATAAGTGGTGATGTAAATCCAGATTATAAAGATGTATTTGTTTTTACAAACGATTTTGCAGCGCTGCAAAAAGATTCTCCTACGTTTAATGTAAATGACGGTTTGTTTCAAGCACAAAGCGAAACAGGTATTTGTAAAGTTATTTGTTTTAGTCCAGATCATTCTAAAAGTTTGGCAGAAATGGAAGTGGAAGACATTAAAAAAGTGGTACATGCTTGGCAAAAAGAATATACAGAGCTAGGAGAAAATGAGATGATTAACTATGTACAAATCTTTGAAAACAAAGGTGCTGTAATGGGTTGTAGTAATCCTCATCCTCATGGACAAATTTGGAGTCAATCTACTTTACCAAATGAAGTTGATAAAAAAGATAAACATCAAAAAGAATATTTTAATAAAAATAACGCTAGTCTTTTAGAAGATTATTTAGCACAAGAATTAGAAGCTAAAGAAAGAATTATTTTTGAAAATGATGATTTTGTTGTGCTTACTCCTTTTTGGGCAGTTTGGCCTTTCGAAGTTATGATTGCACCCAAAAAACAGCAGAGAAACATTTTAGCTTTAACAAATGATGGTGCAAAGAATTATGCTGAAGCAATTTCTGTAATTACCAAAGCGTATGATAAGTTGTTTAATACTTCTTTTCCATATTCAAGTGGAATTCATCAAGCACCAACCAATGGTTTAGATAATAAGCATTGGCATTGGCACATGAGTTTTTATCCTCCTTTGTTAAGAAGTGCAACCGTTAAGAAATTTATGGTGGGTTATGAAATGTTTGGTACTCCACAAAGAGATATTACTGCAGAAATTGCAGCAAAAAGATTAAAGGATTTAATTTAGATATTACATTTAATTTATTGATTTTTAATTTTTGATTAAAATAAATTAGTAAATGGGTTATTTTTTAAATATTTCGTAAAAATTAGTAAACTTTATTAATAATATTTGCACATAAAAATTTAATCTTTAGATTTGTGACTCAAAACCAAGAGCATTAAGATGTTAAATAACAATTTTACTCGTTTCTATTTTTACTTTTACTTTTTTAGTAAAAGAAGAGACTTTGTATCATGTTGTTAAGAAACAAATAAAATATATAAAGTCTCGAATTTACTTCGAGGCTTTTTTTTTGATATTAAATGAATAAAATTATTGCCATACAAGGAGCTGAAGGCTCAAATCATCATAAAGTTGCTCGCGACTTTTATGGAACCGAAATTGAACTAAAAGAATGCATGTCTTTTGATGTTTTGGTTGATAGCTTGCTAGATAAATCTGCAGATCTAGGAGTAATGGCTTTAGAAAACACCATTGCAGGTTCAATTATCCCCAATTATGCCTTGATTGATAAATACAATTTGCATATCACTGATGAAGAATATTTAAACATTCATCATCATTTAATGGCATTAAATGAGCAAAATATAAATGATATTAAAGAAGTTTGGTCACATCCAATGGCATTACTACAGTGTAAAGAATTTTTTAAAAATCATCCTCATATAAAATTGGTTGAAGATGTAGATACTGCTGAAGTAGCCAAAAGAATTGCTAAAGAAAATTTGAAAAGTATTGCTGCAATCGCTCCAAAAATAGCTGCAGATATTTTTGGTTTACAAGTTTTAGAAGATGATATACAGACGATTAAAGAGAACGCAACACGATTTGTAATTGTACAAACCACTGAGCCAAAAAACGGAATTGATCAAATAAATAAAGCATCGTTAAAATTTCAATTAGATCATAAAAGAGGAAGTTTAGCTACAATTTTAAATGTTCTGAGCGATTGTAAAATGAATTTAACCAAAATTCAATCATTACCAGTGATAGAGACCCCTTGGAAATACTCGTTTTTCGTAGATATTACTTTTGATGAATATAAAGATTATAAAAAAGCAGAGTCAATTATAAAAATAATGGCACAAGAATTTAAAGTTTTAGGAACCTATAAAAACGGAAGAAAGTAGAAGTAGTCCGAAAATGTCACCTTGAGCGCAGTCGAAAGGTCTTAATTAATGAAGTAAAAAAGAAAATGATTCAACCAGCCAAAAGATTAGATACAGTTCAAGAATACTACTTCTCAAAAAAATTAAGAGAAGTTAGAGGTTTAGCTGCTGCAGGAAAACCAATCATCAACATGGGTATTGGTTCTCCAGATTTACAACCTCCTGCAAAAGTTTTAGAAGCAATTTCTAAGAGTTTAGGAGATTCAACCGCACACAAATATCAATCTTATCAAGGATTACCAGAATTAAGAAATGCTATTGCTACATTCTATAACAATAAGTTTTCAGTAGAAACGAATCCAGAAAACGAAATTTTGCCTTTAATGGGTAGCAAAGAGGGAATTATGCATATTTCAATGGCTTTTTTAAATGAAGGTGATCAAGTTTTAATTCCAAATCCTGGGTATCCAACATACACTTCTGTAACAAAATTAGTGGGTGCTGAGCCTTTGTTTTATAATTTAGACGAAGCTACAAATTGGCAACCAAATTTTGAGGAATTAGAACTTCAAGATTTATCTGAAGTAAAAATGATGTGGGTAAATTATCCACACATGCCAACAGGTACAAATGCTACTTTAGCAACCTTTGAAAAGTTGGTAGCTTTTGGAAAAAAGCATAATATTTTAATAATAAATGATAATCCTTATAGTTTTATTTTAAATGAGTTTCCTATTAGTATTTTACAAGTTGATGGCGCAAAAGACATTGCTCTTGAGTTAAATTCGTTGAGCAAAACCTTTAATATGGCAGGTTGGAGAGTTGGGATGTTATTAGGAAATGCAACATACATCAACGAAGTTTTAAAAGTAAAATCGAATATGGATTCTGGAATGTTTTACGGAATTCAAAAAGGAGCAATAGAAGCATTACAATTATCCGATGATTGGTTTTCAACTCAAAATAAAGTATACGAAGAACGCAGAAAATTAATTTGGCAATTGGCAGATAAATTAAATACAACTTATAGCAAAAACGCAACAGGATTATTTGTTTGGGCAAAAATTCCAGAAGGAAAAAAATCAGAAGAAGTTACAGATAAAGTTTTATATGATAATGATATTTTCATAACTCCAGGGACTATTTTCGGCTCGCAAGGAGAAGGATATATCCGATTTTCATTATGTGTAACCACAGAAGTAATTAAAGAGGCTATAAATAGACTTTAAGCTGTAGGCAATTAACCATTAGCAAGTAAAGAACAGCTAATAGCAAAAAGCTAAAAGCAAAAAGCATCATAAGATGAAAAATATATACATGATTGGTATTGGTTTAATAGGAGGTAGTTTTGCTATCGACTTTAAAAAATACAATCCAGATGTTGTTATTCACGGCATCAGTAGAAAAGATGAAACGCTAAATAAAGCGTTAGAATTGAATTTAATTGATAAAAAAGCAACCTTAGACGATTTAGAAAAAGCAGATTTAGTAGTCATTTCAATTCCTGTAGATGCCACAGTAAAATTATTGCCTACAATTTTAGATAAAATATCGGATCATACATTAGTGGTTGATGCTGGTTCTACAAAAGAAGCCATTTGTAAAGTGGTTGAACATCATAAAAGAAGACGCAATTTTTTAGCTTGCCACCCAATTGCAGGAACAGAAAATTCTGGACCAACAGCAGCGATTTCTGGCTTATATAAAGGGAAAACGAACATAATTTGCGAAGTTGAAAAGACAACTTTTAAATTACAAGAAAAAGCTTTAGACCTTTTTAGAGCCATTGGAATGCGTATTCGTTATATGGATCCAGTTTCACACGATAAACATATTGCGTATGTTTCGCACCTTTCTCATATCAGTGCATTTATGTTGGGAAAAACAGTTATCAATAAAGAAAAAAATGAACGCGATATTTTTGATATGGCAGGTTCAGGATTTGCATCTACAGTGCGTTTGGCAAAAAGTTCGCCAGCAATGTGGACACCAATTTTTAAACAAAATAAAGAAAACGTAATTGAAACGTTAGAAGAATACATCAACAATTTACAACAATTTAAAACGTTGATGCAACAAGATAATTTCTCCGAAATTTTTAACGAAATGGAGAGCACCAATTATATTAAACAAATTTTAAACGGCATAAAATAAAACGCCAAAACCGTTGTCATTCTGAGCTTGTTGAAGAATCTCAACACTAATTAATTATTAAAAATGAAAAATACAGCAGCATTAAGAACATGGTTGGATGATATGAATTTGCCACATCCACTAGTAATAGCAGGGCCTTGTAGTGCAGAAACCGAAGAGCAGGTTTTAAAAATTGCACACGAATTAAAAGATTCTGATGTAAATTATTATAGAGCAGGAATTTGGAAACCAAGAACAAGACCTGGCAATTTTGAAGGTGTAGGTGCTTTAGGTTTAGGATGGCTAAAGAAAGTAAAAGAAGAAACAGGTATGAAAACCTGTACAGAGGTTGCAAATGCAGCGCACTGTAAATTAGCTATCGAGAACGATGTAGATTTACTTTGGATTGGTGCTCGTTCTACAGTATCTCCTTTTATTATGCAAGAAATTGCGGATGCACTAGAAGGTACAGACAAAATTGTGTTAGTTAAAAATCCAGTAAATCCTGATTTAGCTTTATGGTTAGGTGGAATTGAGCGTTTATATACAGCAGGAATTAAAAATTTAGGAGCTATTCATAGAGGATTTTCTACCTATGATAAATCTAAATACAGAAACATTCCAAACTGGCAATTAGCTATTGAATTCCAGAATAAATTTCCAGATTTACCATTAATTTGTGATCCTTCGCACATTACAGGAAACAGAGAAATGATTCAAGATGTTTCTCAAGTAGCTTTAGATTTAAACTTCGATGGTTTAATGATTGAAACACATTGGGATCCAGAAAATGCTTGGTCTGATGCTGCACAACAAGTAACACCAACAAAATTGAAATCAATTATGGAGGAGTTAAAAATCAAGAAAGAAACAGAAACAGCCTCAAGTTACAGAGAACCCTTAGAAAACTTAAGAGCTCAAATTAATGTGGTAGATGACCAATTGATTGAATTGCTAGGAAAACGTATGCAAGTAGCTGATAAAATTGGCGAACTTAAGAAAGATCAAAATGTTGCAGTTTTACAATCTAGACGTTGGAACGAGATTTTAGGTAATATGGTTTTAGAAGGAGAAAACAAAGGTTTAAGTGAAGAGTTTGTATTGAGAATGTTCAAGGCAATTCACCAAGAATCTATCAACCATCAAGAAGCAATTATTAACGGTTAATTATCTGATAAAATTATTAAACTGAACCTATTTCAGTTCTAGAGTTAAAGTACCTGCAAGGATTTACAATCCTTGTAGGTTTTTTTTGTGCATTACCCAAGGATCAGACTTTCGTTACACGCTTTTTATTACCCTGAATTTAGTTCAGGGTCAAAAAAAGAGCTCAAACAGTTGCTCAATCCTTAAGGCATATTGCTAACTAAAAAAATGAAGTTAATTAAACCTACTTTTGCAAATCTTACACCTCAAAAGTTTTCAAAAATTTTGAGGTTTTTAATTACTTTTATTAAAAATTACAGGTAAGTTTACTTGTACAACGACCTTTTTTTAAAGAAAAAACGTAGCTCCAATTCTAAAAGTATCTGCTTCTGAGGTAAAGTTAGGAAACCAACCAGCATTTACCTTAAACTTATTTGGTGTTATAATGTAATTGTAATTTAATTCTGCCTGCCAAATGGTGTCAAAATTAAAAAAAGTAACAATTGGGTTGATAAACATAAAAGACTTTTGTGAAAATTTAACACTCATATTGGTTTGAAAACCAAAACCGCTTTCTTCTAGTCGTGTTAAATACACATAGTTCGCACCTGGGAATAATGAAATATTTTTATTTAAAACTAAACCAACAACTGCTCCAGCTGCTAAAGACCAAGTGTCTCCACCAAGACCATTTACTGCAGAACCAGTTGGCATAGTAATATCTAAAAATGGAGCAATAGCCATAACTGTTTTATTGATGTTTCTTTTTACAACATTAAAGTAACGAACCCTAACATCTGATAAACCAAATTTTTGAGTACCATCATTATACAATAAAGGAACTTCTGCTAGCAGTAAATTATCTGGATTAAATGCGTATTGAAAGTTTAATCTTGTACCATATACGTTATTACCATTATTGCTTGTAAACTCAGCTAATGTGTTAAATTGTGTATAAAGATTTGTTGGTTTAGATGGGTCTATCGTTTTATCTTCTTGAGCATAATAAACGAAAGAAGTTAACAATACTAAAACTGTCAATATGGCTCTTGTAATTTTTTTCATAATTTTTATTTAAATGGTTAAAATAATTTAGCTATACCAATTCCTATTGCCCAAGAATTGTATGCATTTAGTTTAAAATCGTTAGTTATATTGGCTATAAGTTCATAATTATTACCTAAGTGTTTGTTATATTCCACACCAGTTCTTAACAGAAAAAAGTTTTCTTCTTTTGCAAATTCTACACCAGAACCAAACATTAAATTGACTGATTTTAACTTGTAAGAAGCAACAATTGCAGAAGCTATGGGATATGATCTTTCAATAGTTTCACTCGATTTTGTGAAATTTTCAACAATAAAATCTTCTACAACAATATCTGAATGCAAACCAATCATCCATTTGCTAGATAAGGAATAATTATAATTAATACCCCAAGAAGGTAAGGATAACCATTTTTTTTGATTGTTTTCATCTCTACCTTCATTGATTTGAGTATGACTTAAAACTAAAGCAATACTGTGTTTTTTGCTAGAATGATGTTTTTGGTTATCATGTTTTTCTTGACTAAATGTTGAAGTCAAAAAAAGTAAGAAAATTCCAAGAATTGATAACTTTTTTAAGTTTTTCATTATTCTTTTGTAAAGATAGTTTTCCCTTCTTTAATCGTTTCCAATACCTTGATGTCTTTTATGCTCATAGGGTCTACTTTAAGCGGATTTTTATCAAGAATAACAAGATCTGCTAATTTACCTTCAGCTAAACTTCCTTTTTCATTCTCTTCAAAATATTGATAAGCAGCAGCTGCAGTACTTGCATATAGAGCTTCATAAGGACTTAATCTGTTTTCAGGACCATAAACTTTACCACTTCTAGAGGCTCTGTTTACTGCTATCCACATAATATGAAGCTGGTCTATTGGATGAATTGGTGAATCGTGATGAAAAGTAACAGGAATATCAGCCTCTAAAGTTTCCTTCATAGGATTTAATCTTTTGGTACGTTCTGGCCCATAAATATATTTTTCATGAAAATCGGCAAAATAAAAATTGTGTGTTATTTGAAAAGTTGCTGTAACATCTAAGGTTTTTAATTTTTCGATTTGATCTGGTTGAACAATCTGTAAATGAATTAAATTAGTTCTGGCATCTTTATAACCATTATTAGTCTCTGCATAAGAGACAGCTTCTATACATTGGTCTAAAGCAGCATCACCCAAAGCATGAATAAAAAAAGGTATTTTTTCTTTATAGTAGCTAGCTACTAAATTATTCATTTCTTCTTGTTTGCTTATTGACGAATAACCTCTGTAATCATCTGGTTGCCCAACAGTTGGTGTGTAATATTTTTCTCTTAAAAAAGCAGTTCTTCCTGGAGAACCACCATCTAAATTTAATTTCCCACCAATAACCCTAACTTTATTGGTGTAATTTTTAGAATATAGACTTTTTACTCTTTCTGGTGTTGTAAGAGCTGAATAAAAAGCCAGTCCAAAATCTACTTTTAATTGGTTATTATTTCCTAATTCTTTAATAACGTCATAGGTAGAATCTGTTGTAGCAAACTCTGTTAAAGTGGTATAGCCAGCTTCAATATATTCTTGTTGCGCTTTTAATACCAATTCCTTCATCTTGTCTTTAGGAAACTCAATTCCTGCATAAATTCCTTTAACTCCAGTAATATCCTCA
The DNA here is from genome assembly GCA_965661915.1 of Polaribacter sp. GTDB lineage: Bacteria > Bacteroidota > Bacteroidia > Flavobacteriales > Flavobacteriaceae > Polaribacter. Next base: position 20,510 of record CBFIFR010000013.1, read on the forward strand.
CCAATTCTATTCATACCTGTTAACATGGCTTGTTCTTCAATAATTCCATTTGGTTTTTTTGAATTTTCAAAATAACGTAGAGAACCTCCATCTGGAATTTTATAACCATTATCTAAATAACCAGATCTTTCCAATCCTTTTGAATTCATAACAATAATATGACCAGAGAAATGAACTAAAACAATTGGCGTTGTTGTACTTACTTTATCTAAATCTTCTGAAGTAGGGAATCTGTTTTCAGAAAGCATAGCATTATCAAAACCCCAACCTATAAGCCATTTATTATCGGTATTATAGTCTGAAGGATTTTCTGTTAACTCATTATTTAGTTTTTTTGTTATATCTTGAATGCTAGTTATATCTCCTGCTGGTTTAGGATCTAAATTTACAGTCCCTAGTTTTTGTGCAGTTTGCCAAATGTGTGAATGCGCATCTATAAAACCTGGGATTAATGTTTTTCCTTTTAAATCAATCATCTTATGACCTGCACCAGCTGTTTCCATTGCTTTATCTGATGCTCCAACAAATTCAATTCTCCCATCTTTAACAACAATAGCCTCAACATAATCAGGCGTATCTCCAGCCATTGTTAAAATATCTCCATTGTAATAAACAGTTGCTGAGTTATCTGAACTTGTTGCGCTTTTTTTATCACAAGAAGTAATTAAAAAGATGATGGAAATAAAGAATAATTTTAGTTTGAAATTCATAATTGAAGTATTTTCTATTTAATTGTATTATTTTTTAGTTGCTAAAGAATTTACAATTGCATTTGCAACTGCTGTAGTTCTTTCTAAAACCAAGCCATGACCTGCATCTTTAATATAAACCATAGTTGTTCTTTCTGGAAATTCTTTTTGAATTAATTCGCCATTTTCTGGTGGTGCAATTTGATCTGCAGTTCCCTGAATAATAATAAAAGGGGCATCACCTTTTGGAGAGCTCCAATCTGAAACAGGTGTGCTTTGCATTGCCAAAGCTTGAATACCAGCAGCTTTTGGTGAACGTGATTTTTTTAAATAATCCCAACAATAATCAATATAAGATACATCACCTATAAAATAGGTCATGGATTTTTGTATTTCTTCATTCGTTGCTGTCGGTTTAAAAAGTGTTTGAAGTGCTTTTAAAGCTTCGTCTTTTGGTTCAATAACGCCTCCAGCAGAAATTAAAATAATATTTTTTATTTTATCAGGATAATCATTGGCAACAACTCTAGCAATTCTATTACCAAAAGCATGCCCAGCAATACTTACTTTTTCCAGGTTTAGTTTTTCTAAAACTAAGTTTACATCTTTGCCTAAATCGTGCATAGTTACTGGAGATGAAGGACCTGTGCTTTTTCCAGTTCCTCTTGGATCAATTCGTATTACTTGATACCCTTTTTGCACTAAAGAGTCTGTTAAAGGAATTAAATAATAAGAATCTAAACTACCTCCAGGAAGTAAAACTATTGTTTCTCCTTTTCCTTTTTGATGAAAAAAAATCTTTGTATTTCCAGAAACAACAGAATCTGTTTTTATGGTATTTAAACTAATACTCTTTTTAGTTTTGTTTACTTTTTTAGTTTTAGAACAGCTAATAGCAAATACACCTAAGAAAATAATAATCAATAGATTTCTAATATGCGAAAACATTTTTGATAGATTTAATTAAAATATTTTATTTTTTATAAATAGACTCTCCATCTTTTATAGTTTCCATCACTACAATATCTTTAATGGTTTCTGGAGCAACCTTTATTGGATTTTTATCTAAAATAACAAAATCAGCAATTTTTCCAACTTCTAAAGTACCTTTTGTATCTTCTTCAAAGTGTTGATAAGCAGACCAAATGGTTATTCCTTTTAAAGCTTCATAAGGCGTTAATCTTTCATCAGCTCCAATTACTTTTCCAGAACGTGAAGTTCTCTCTACAGCTGTCCAAACAACACGCATTAAGTTTGGTAAAGCAACAGGAGCATCAGTATGAATAGTTACTTTTAAACCTTTATTAAGTGCTGTTTTTACAGGACTAATTTTTTGACCTAACTCTCCACCAATAATTTCTTGATGCCAATCTCCCCAATAAAAAGTATGTAAAGGATATAATGATGCAATAACATCTAATTCCTTAAAAGAATCTAATTGGTCATCTCTTACATATTGCCCATGAATAAGCACATTTCTTCTATCTTCATTACCATATTTTTCTGCGGCTATTTTCATGGTTCTAATCATTTGATCCATAGCAGCATCACCATTTGCATGGGTTAAAACTTGCCAATCTTTTTGAAATGCATTTTCGTAAATTGCCAAAACATCTTCATCTTTTGGAATTGCAGGATAGCCTAAATATTTTGGAGCAGCTCCATGAGGTGCCAATAAATACGGTTCAGTTCTCCAAGCAGTTCTTCCTTGTGGAGAACCATCTAATGTTAATTTTAAACCACCAATTCTATAATGATTTTCGTATTCTTTTTTATACCATTTGCTTTCCATATGTTGTTGATAAGCATAGTCTATATAAGAAACAATGTCTATTTTCCAGAAATTCTTTTCAGCAAAACCAGCTAATAAATCATGTTGTTCCATTGCTCTACCTTCTTGAGCAGTTGTATAGCCATAAGATAAAGCCATTTCTTGACCAGCATTCATGAATTTTAAAAGTGCTTCTTCAGATGCTGGAGTAATTGCTTTTGAATAATTTGGTATAGCAGCCAATTCTTCTAAAACTCCATTTGGTTCTTGGCTGTTTGGCATTCTTCTTATAATTCCTCCATCAGGATCTTTAGAATCTTTTGTAATGCCAATCATTTCTAAACCTTTGCTATTTAGTGATGCAAAATGCCCAGAAATATGAATCAGCATAATTGGATATTCTGTAGTAACTTTATCTAAATCTTCTTTGGTTGGAAATCTTTTTTCTTCTAATACAGAGTCATCAAAACCAGTTCCAAAAATCCAACCTGTTAAAGCCCTGTTTTCTTCGGTATTCCAATCTTTTAAAATTTGAATAAGTGCAGGAATATTATTTGCACCTGCATCTGGTGGAGGTAAAATTTGAGCACCAATTGCCTGCGCAGAAAAGTTAGCAAAATGAGAATGACCATCTATAAAACCAGGTAATAAGGTTTTGCCTTTTAAATCTATCATTTTATGGCCTGCACCAGCAATTTCCATTGCTTTATCTGATGCTCCTACAAATTCAATTTTGCCATCTTTCTCAACTAAAGCTTCAGCATAACTTGGCTTTTCACCAACCATGGTTATAATATCTCCATTATAATACACCTTGGATTTGTTGGTGTTTTCTTCAGTTTTGCAAGAAATAAAAAAAACAATGCTAATTGTTAACAATAAATTTTTAATGTTCATAATAAATTAATTTTTTTGATAAATGTATGGAATTTTGATTTATTACAATAAAAATAACATTAATATTGTAATTGAGTTCAATTTATTGAAATTAAATGATAGGAACAGTTTACAAATCTACTGGAAGTTGGTACCAAGTTAAATCTACAGAAGGTACTTTTTATCAATGTAGAATCAAAGGAAAGTTTAGAATAAAAGGGATTAAAAGTACCAACCCAATTGCAGTTGGAGATAAAGTTGTTTTTGATCTGGAGAAAAAAGGTGATGAAGAAATAGGGGTTATCAAAACAATCTTAGATCGTGATAATTTTCTGGTAAGAAAATCGGTCAATTTATCCAAACAAACACATATTATTGCCGCAAATTTAGACTTGGTTTTTTTACTAATCACCATAAATAACCCACCTACTTTTACCGCTTTTATTGATCGGTTTTTAGTTACAACAAGAGCTTACAGAGTTGATACTGTATTGGTGTTTAATAAAATTGATGTATATGAAATAGAAGAACGTGCAGAAATTTTATACTTAAAAGATATTTACGAAGCTATTGGGTATACTTGTATTGAGGTTTCAGCCACAGAAAACAAAAATGTAGATGCAATAAAAAAACTAATGATAGGTAAAACATCAATGTTTGTTGGGCATTCTGGTGTTGGTAAAACAACTTTGGTCAATGCTATAGAACCAACTTTAGATTTAAAAACAAAAGAAATATCAGAGCAACACAAACAAGGGCAGCATACTACAACTTTTGCTGAAATGTTCGATTTAAGTTTCGATGCCAGAATTATTGACACTCCAGGAATAAAAGGTTTTGGTGTGGTTGATATGGATAAATATGAATTGGGTGATTATTTTCCTGAATTTTTCGAACTAAAACAATATTGTAAATTCAACGATTGTTTACATTTAAAAGAACCACAATGTGCAGTAAAAGCAGCTTTAGAAGACGAAGAAATATCTTGGTCTAGATACAGAAGTTACCTCCAAATTTTAGAAGGCGAAGAAGAAACAGAGCACTATAGAACTGATATTTGGGATGAAGAGGATGATTAGACTATGAAAATTGTAATTCAAAGAGTATCAAAAGCAAGTGTTACTATTGATAACCAAAAAGTAGCATCAATTAAAAAAGGATTATTAATTCTTTTGGGTATTGTTCATGAAGATACACAAGAAGATATTGATTATTTAGTTCGAAAAACGATAAATCTTAGAATTTTTAACGACGAAAATGGAGTGATGAATAAATCACTTCTTACTATTGATGGTGAAGTAATTGTGGTAAGTCAGTTTACGCTACACGCATCAACCAAAAAAGGAAACAGACCAAGTTATCTAAAAGCAGCAAAACCTGATGTTGCTATTCCTCTTTACGAAAATTTTGTTACATCACTTCAAAAAGAAATTTCAACAAAAGTGCAAACAGGAGAGTTTGGAGCAGATATGAAAGTAGAAATCTTAAATGATGGTCCAGTTACCATTATTATAGATTCAAAAAATAAAGAATAACCTCAACTTTGTTAAAGTTATATTAAAAAAGGTTGAAATATTTTCCTTGGAAAATAAATAAACCATATATTTGCCATGGAAAATAAATTCTAACAATTCAAATTTAAAAAACATGAAAAAAATAGTTTTATCATTAGCGGTTATTGCATCAGTTTTAACTGCTTGTAAAGGTGAGAAAAAAGAAAAAGCTGTAGAAACCAAAGAAGAAGTAAAAGTAGAAACTAAGATTTCAGATTTAAATAACGTAGATACTGCTGCATCTATATTAACATGGAAGGGTACTAAACCAACAGGTGCTCACAATGGATCTGTAATGATTAAAGATGGCGATTTATTGGTAGAAGAGGGTAAAGTTGAAGGTGGTGAATTTGTAATTGATATGAGCTCAATTAAAGTTTTAGATATTCCTGCAGATAAAGAAGGTAATGGTAAATTAGTAGGACACTTAACAAGTGCAGATTTCTTTGATGTGGCTACATACCCAACCTCAAAGTTTGTAATCACAAGTGTAGAAGATAAAGGAGATAAAATTCATGTAACAGGTAATTTAACATTAAAAGATGTTACCAAAAGTATTACAATCCCTGCTACTGTTACAACAGAAGATGGTGTTACTACTTTTGCAAGTGAAAAATTTATGGTAAACAGAGCAGATTTTAACGTAAAGTATGGTTCTAAATCATTTTTTGATAACTTAAAAGACAAGTTTATCGATGATAATATGGAGTTATCTTTCGTAGTTAAAACAAAAGCTTAAGTCATTCTAACCTATTTAAACTAAATATCTTATGAAATTTAAAAAAGCACCAAGGCCTTGTGGATGTGGATTAACATCAGATCCTAATGGAAATTGCGATGGTTCACACGCAAACAAATAGTAGAAAACGATTTCTTAATTTTATAACCCAAAACTTTTTGTTTTGGGTTTTCTTTTTTACATTGCAGTGCTATTAAAAAGTGAATATTGCAGTGAAATCAACCCTTAAAATTTTAATACCTTTTCTTTTTGTATCGATTTCACTTTTTGCCCAACAAGTAGAGCTATCATCCTTAACAATTCCATTATCAATAAGAGAAAATGCCAATGCTGTAATTAGAGATAATTCTTTAACAATTCTTATTGATGATGTGGATAAAATGGTCGTTTCCCAAAGAAAAGTCGTCACTATTTTAAACAAATCTGGTGATAGGTATTCAGGTATGTATGAAAGTTATGATAATGACACCAAAATTACAAACCTCTCTGCCCTAATTTACGATGCTTTTGGTAAACAAATTAAAAAGTACAGAGAAAGAGATTTTTTAGATGTAAGTGCTGTAGATGGTGGTACATTGTATTCAGATTCTAGGGTAAAATATATCGATTATACACCAATTTCATATCCATATACTTTAGTTTTTGAATCTGAATACAAAACATCAACCACAGGTTTTATTCCTTCGTGGTTTCCAGTAAGTGGTTATTATGTTGCTGTAGAAAAAAGTAGTTACACCATAAAAAATCCAACCGTAATTCCTTGGCGAAAAAAAGAAACGAATTTTGAGGGTTTTGATATAGACAAATCACATATTGATACTGAATTAAAATACGTCTTAAAAAATCAACCTGTTTTTGAATACGAAAATAGCACTTTGCCAGCAAGAGACATTTTACCTATGGCAAAAGTAGCTTTAAATAAATTTTCGCTCAAAGGCGTTGATGGCGAAGCTACAAACTGGAAAGAATTTGGCAAATGGTTACATAAATCACTCATTAAAGGTAGAGATGTGGTAGATGAAGCCACTAAGTTTAAGGTTTTAGAATTGGTAAAAGATATAGATGACCCCATAGAAAAGGCAAAAGTTATTTACCAATTTATGCAAAATAAAACGAGATACATTAGTGTGCAAGTTGGTATTGGAGGATGGGAACCTATCCCTGCAAATGAAGTAGACAAAGTAGGTTATGGAGATTGTAAAGGCTTAACCAATTATACAAAAGCATTGTTAGATATTGTAGGGGTAAAATCTTATTTCACATTAGTTTATGCCAACGAAAAAAGAAATATCGACAAGAACTTTTCTTCTATGCAAGGCAATCACGCCATTTTAAATATACCAAATAATGGTAACGATATTTGGTTAGAATGTACCAGCCAAACCATGCCTTTTGGTTTTTTAGGAGATTTTACAGACGATAGAGATGTTTTAGTAGTTACACCAGAAGGCGGAATTATAAAGAGAACTCCTTCTTACAAAAATGAAAAGAGTATTCAAAAGACTACAGCAGAAATTGAATTAAAAACAAATGGTAATATAACAGCAACCTTACAAAGGCTTTCTACAGGTACACAATATGATGACAAAGCATATTATGATAGATATACAGAAGAAGAATTGATTAAAAACTACAAAGCTAACGTTTGGGATTACAACAATAACCTAAACATAGATTCTTTTAAGTTAAATAATGATAAAGAAAAGGTGGTTTTTACAGAAGATTTATCGATTTCAATAAATAATTATGCTGCTATTAATGCGTCAGAATATTTGTTTAGAGTGAATATCTTTAACAAAGAAAGTTATCTGCCCAAAAGATACAGAACAAGAAATTTACCTTTAAAAATAAGAAGAGGTTATAAAGATGTAGATGTATATACTTTTAAAATTCCTGCATCTTATAAAATAGAATATTTACCAGAAGAACGAGAAATCAACTCAAAATTTGGTTCTTATAAAATCAGTTTTCATAAAGTTGATGCATCTACCTTTACCTATAAAAAAAGTATTTTGATGAAAGAAGGTCTTTATCCTAAAGAAGATTATAAGAGTTACCGAAGTTTTAGGAGAAAAATCGTAAAATCAGAAAATTTAAGAATAGCCCTAATCAAAAAATAGTTATGTTAAAAAAAATTACAGTATTAGTTGTTTTATGCATTCAAGTATCCATTTCAGCCCAAAATTATAAGTTTGGTAAAGTTTCAAAAGAAGAGCTTAAAGAAAAATTTTATCCTTTAGATTCTACTGTTGACGCTGCTTATTTATACAAATATCGAAGGTCATATTTTGATTGGGATTCGTCAGCAGGTTGGTTTCAATTAGTTACAGAGATACATCAACGAATTAAAATTTACAATAAAGAAGGTTTTGACTTTGCAAATCAAGAAGTGGTTTATTACAATCCAGATTCAGGTAAAAGGGAAAGAGTAACCAATATTAAAGGCTATACCTATAATTTAGAAAAAGGAAAAATAACTGACGAAAAATTAGCTAGAAGTAATATTTTTAAAGAAAAAATAAATAAATATAATAGTAAAGTTAAGTTAACAATGCCGAATGTTAAAGAGGGGAGTGTTGTAGAATTAAGGTATAAAATATATTCTCCTTATGCTACTTCTATTGCAGACGTAGAGTTTCAAAAAGGAATTCCGATTAAAAAATTAAAAACTCAAATAGAGTTTCCTGAGTATTTTAAATTTAATAAAACTATTAAAGGTTTTTTAAGTGTACCAATGACAACTAGCTACAAAAGTGGCAATGTAGGTAGCACAAATTATAGCATATCAGTTTTTAATTTTGAAGCAGAAAATATTGAAGCTTTAAAAAATGATGAGCCTTATGTGGCTAACGTAAATAATTATAGAGGAGGTTTAAAATTTGAATTAGCACAAGAAGATTTCGTTTCTATAGGTGGAGACGTAAATAATTATGTAACAAGTTGGACTAATATTAGCAAAAAAATATTTAAATCTTCATCATTTGGATCAGAATTAAATAAAACGAGTTATTTTAAAGAAGAAATAGAAAATATTTTAAAAAATGCCAAAACTGATACAGATAAAATCAATAGTATTTTTCAATTTGTGAAATCAAAAGTAAAATGGAATGGTTTTTATGGGAAATATACAGAAAAAGGAGTTAGAAAAGCGTTTAAAGAAAACACAGGTAATGTTGCAGATATTAATTTAATCCTAACTGCTATGTTACGTTATGCAGGTTTAAATGCAGATCCTGTTTTGGTTAGCTCTCAAGGTAATGGTATACCTCTTTTTCCAACTCTAAAAGGCTTTGACTATGTGATTTCTATAGTTAGATTTCCAGATAATTCTTATGTATTACTAGATGCCACTGAATTCTACAGTATGCCAAACATTTTACCAGCAAGAGCTTTAAATTGGCAAGGAAGAATAGTAACTAAAGATGGTAACTCTTCTTGGGTTAAATTAACATCACCCAATCCAGCTATAGAAAATAATATAATAATGGCTAAAATTTCTGATGATTTTTTAATAGAGGGGCAAATCAGAACAAAGTTTGATAATTTAAATGCATTAAATTATAGAAAAAATAATAACCATATTAAAGAAGAAGAATTGATATCGAGTTATGAGGAAAAAAATAATCTTGAATTAGAAGAATTTAAACTTTTAAATGAAAAAGATTTAAGTAAATCTTTAATTAGAAATATCAAATTTTTAAGTGAAGATTTAATTGAAGAAATTAACGGCAAACTTTATATTGAACCACTTTTGTTTTTATCACAGCATCTAAACCCTTTTAAACTTGAAGAAAGAAAATTTCCTGTTGATTTTATAACTACTTGGAAAGATGTTAATAGAGTTTCAATTCAACTTCCTGAAGGTTACACTTTAGAGAAACTACCAGAGCCTATGGCTATTGCACTTCCAGATAACATTGGTGTATTTAAATTCCAAGTTACTACAAAAGGTAATAGAGTGGATACATTATGTATTTTAGAGTTTAAAAAATCTTTGGTTACACCTCAATACTATGCAGCATTAAAAGATTTTTATGATAAATTGGTAAAAAAAGAATCAGAAAAAATTATATTGACAAAAATTTAAATTTAGACTACCCAAAACGAAAGTTTTGGGTGCTCTTTTTAAATGCGTATAGCAGTAATACTCTTAACTTCTTAAATAGCAAAAGTACTATGCGTACTACCAATATATTTTGTTGCAGTAAGTTTGTTTACCATAAAAGCTCGGTATTTATCCCTATCTTTTACGTAAATATTTAAAATATAATCGTAATCTCCACTTACATGAAAACATTCAGAAACTTCGGTTAATTTCAGAATTTATTTTTCAAAAGTAGTTACATATTCTCTGGTACGTTGAATCAATTTTATATCACAAAAAACCAAAAAAGATTTATCGATGTTGTTTTTATTGATGATAGGTACGTATTTTTCAACAATTTTTTGATGTTCTAGTTTTTATACACTCATTTACAGCAGTAACCGATAAATTTAATTTAAGAGAAAGTTGCTTTGTAGTCTGTTTACAATCGTTTTGTAGTAAATTAACTAGTCGAATTTTATGGAGCTACTAGATAATAATATTGAGCGCACTTACAAAATGATGAAAAACTGTATGAAAAAGGTAGGAATATTATAGTTTTAAAAGTAAAAAGTTGAACTCATTCTAATTATTTTAAGACAAAGCACTTCATAAAAGAAGAAATTTTACAATCTTTGTAATAATGAGTTAGAATAGGTTTTTTTAATTCCTAATTTTTAGAGCTTTAAAATATTATAAATGAAAATACTAGTACATATAGCAAGAATTATAGTTGGTGCCTTGTTTATTTTTTCGGGCTTTGTAAAGTTGGTAGACCCTATTGGTTCTCAATATAAATTCGAAGAATATTTTTCTGAAGATGTCTTAAATCTAGAGTTTTTAATTCCTTATGCATTGCCTTTTGCCATCTTTTTAATTGTAGCAGAAATTGTATTGGGAGTAGCGTTATTGGTAGGTTGGAAAGCCAAATTTACAGTAAATAGCTTAAAGATTATTATATTATTATTCTTGTTTTTAACTTGGTATTCAGCATATTATAATAAAGTTACAGATTGTGGTTGTTTTGGAGATGCTATTAAATTAAAACCTTGGGAAACGTTTTATAAAGATGTACTTTTAACGGTTTTAATTTTTCTTATAGGTGCTAAAGTTAAATGGATTAAACCAATATTCACAAAAAACAACAATGGTATAATTGTTTTTTTATCATTAATTATTTCTTGCGGAATAACGTATTATTCTTTAGCACATTTGCCAATTATCGATTTTAGAGCGTATGCAATTGGTAAAAATATTCCTGAAGGCATGAAATATAAAGACGATGGAGAAATTCCTCCAATACATGATTTCTTTTTAGAAGATGCTCAAAACGATTTGGCGCCTCAAATTTTAAAAATGGACAAGGTTATTCTAGTGATAATGTCTAGTTTAGAAAAATCGGAGTACGAAGCTTTTCCAGAAATAAAAAAAATGGCAGATGATGCTACTGCAAAAGGATATAAAGTATATGGAGTTTCTGCATCATTTACAGACATTATTCAATTAACAAAAAAGAAATTCAACCTTCCTTTCGAAATCTTATTTTGTGATGAAACCACTTTAAAAACTATGATTAGAGCCAATCCTGGAATTATGGTGTTGAATAAAGGAGTAATTGTTCAGAAAAAAAATTGGACAGATATAGATGATTTAGAACTGTAATGAAAAACTTAATTTTAGTTTTTATTGGTGGTGGTTTTGGTAGTGTACTACGTTTTGTAATTGGCAAATGGCTTAACAATTCCGAAAACGGAATTCCCTATGGCACGTTTGTAGCTAATATTTTAGGTAGCCTTTTCATTGGTTTTATATTAGGGTATGCAGCAAAAAGTGAAACTTTGAGTCAAAATCATACATTATTGTTAGCAACAGGTTTTTGTGGTGGTTTTACTACATTTTCAACTTTTGCCTATGAAAATCATATCTTTTTAAAATCTGGAGATTTTACTTCTTTTGCTTTCTATACAATTGCCAGTTTTATCATTGGTTTTCTTGCTGTTTTTGCAGGTATGTATTTGGTGAAATTTATCTAAACTAAAAACAGTAACTTTAAAGTAAATTCAGTAGAAATATTAAAATCTATATGATAAGTTATGAATACATATGTGAGTTATACATCAAAAGAAATTTATGCTATTGTAACTATAAATAACGGTAAAGCAAATGCAATATCTCATGCTGTGATAAAAGGCATTAACCAAAGTTTAGACAAAGCAGAACAAGAAGATAAAATTGTAATTTTAACAGGTAGTTCTGGAATTTTTTCTGGTGGTTTCGATTTAAAGGTGATGACAGAATCACCTGAAGCAGCTTTAGAGTTGGTTACAAAAGGATCTAAACTATCTCATAGAATGTTGTCTTTTCCCAAACCAATAATTGTAGCTTGTAATGGTCATGCTATTGCTAAAGGTGCATTTTTACTACTATCTGCAGATTATAGAATTGGTACAATAGGCGATTTTAAAATAGGATTGAACGAAGTAATGATTGGCATGACCATGCATAATGCAGGCATAGCTATTGCAAAATCGCGTTTATCTGAAGTGTATTTAAACAGAAGCGTAAACAATGCAGAGATATTTAATTCAAAAGATGCTGTAAATGCAGGTTTTTTAGACACCATTGTTTCAGAAGATCATTTGTTACCCACTGCTGTAAAAGTAGCTGAAATGTTTTCAAAATTGAATGCAAAAGCTCATGCTGAAACCAAATTAAGAGTTAGGAAACCGCATTTAGATGCTTTGGCTAAAGCAATTGAATTAGATGCTAATGGAAGTATTTCTTTAGATGTGTAATCTAACTGATAAATTGAGTATTTTTGCCGAAATTAAAGCAAATAAACGTTTACAAAATTAAACAACAACAAATGAAAGCATATATTTTTCCAGGTCAAGGTGCCCAATTTACAGGAATGGGATTAGATTTATACGAAAAATCACCTTTAGCACAACAATATTTTGAGAAAGCAAACGATATTCTTGGTTTTTCAATCACAGACATTATGTTTGAAGGTACTGCAGAACAATTAAAACAAACCAAAGTTACACAACCAGCTATTTTTTTACATTCTGTAATTTTAGCAAAGTTTTTGGGTGATGATTTTAAACCAGAGATGGTGGCTGGGCATTCTTTAGGAGAATTTTCTGCTTTAGTTGCAAATGGAGTATTAACGTTTGAAGACGGTTTAAAATTAGTTGCTAAACGTGCCTTAGCCATGCAAAAAGCTTGTGAAATTCAAGAATCAACAATGGCAGCAGTTTTAGGTTTATCAGATACTATAGTAGAAGAAACTTGTGCTGAAATTGATGGAGTAGTAGTAGCTGCAAATTACAATTGTCCTGGGCAATTGGTAATTTCTGGTGAAATTGAAGCTGTTAAAAAAGCATGTGAAGTATTAACAGAAAAAGGAGCAAGAAGAGCATTGTTGTTGCCTGTTGGTGGTGCATTTCATTCGCCTTTAATGGAATCTGCTAGAGAAGAATTGGCTGCAGCAATAAAAGCTACTGAGTTTAGTGAACCTACTTGTCCTGTATATCAAAATGTTGCAGCAATGGCAATTAACGATGCAGAGACTATTAAAAGTAATTTAATTGCGCAATTAACAGCACCTGTAAAATGGACACAATGTGTACAAGCCATGATTGCAGATGGAGGAACTGAATTTATAGAAGTTGGTCCAGGTAAAGTTTTGCAAGGTTTAATGCGTAAAATAGATAGAAGTGTTACTGCTAGTGGAGTAAACATATCCTAAAAACTAAAGCCACTCTGTCAGAGTGGTTTTTTTTTGAGTTTGTTCGTTTCGTTTAAAAATATTTTATGCCTTTTTAAACGTGTTTTTTCCTTTTTACATATCTTTTTATCTATCATTTCAATGAGATTACTTTTCTTTGAAGGGTAATTAATAATATCATAAAATCAAAATTAAACGAATATGAGAATAGCAACCAAAAGTGTTTTTAACATTATAGCAATACTTAGTTTTGTGTTTTTTTCAAATTGTGAATCGAATCAAGAAACTGAGTTAGAAATATCAAGTAAATTAGAACTTTTAGAAAATGGCGAATGGTTGTTAAAAGGTTTTGAAGACAAAGTTATGTATACGTTTACTAATGGAGAAAGAGCTACTTATTATGGCGAAAATGACGTGTTTTCAAACGAACCAATTCCAGGTAAACATGCATATTCTTTTCAAGAAAATAAAATCACGATTGATTTAAATTTTGGAAATATGGTTACCTATGAAATTAAATTTTCTTGTAATAACACGATTGTTGAATTTTATATTGATGAAAAGTTAAATAGTACTTTATATCAAAGAAATTCTAGGTATAAAGATTGTCTTTAAATCATTGAAATAATAGCTTTCAAAAAAACAAATTTCGCTTCATTTTTAGGGCCTAATAAAATCTAAACAACTATTCTTTTAAAATTACTTGTTGTTTTATTTCATTGCCAAAATTATCAATTACCGTAAATGTATATTCACCTGCTTGAGGTGTAATTGCAAAATTGTGTATTTCTTTTGTAGTGCCTAAAAATGTGTGGTTTGCATACCAATATAAAATGGCATCAGGATTTGAGTGCGCCACTTTTAAAATCAGTTCATTTTTCTTACCATTAAAATCTTTAGGTAAAAAAATGCTGCTTTTTTCTGTAGGATATAAAAACTTCATCGCATTTTTTACATCACCAAAACAATCAGCTCTAAATTTGGGTAAACTTTTGTAAAAAGGATGTTGTTTTTTATAATAATACGCTAACAATGGAGGCAATGTAAACCAAGATTTTTGATGAATATTTTCTAAATTTTCACAAGATGTATTTACTTGATAGTTTTCTAATTGATCTACATTTATCAAGATATGATAAGGACAAGGAGCAGTTTGTAAACCTGCATTTTGAATGAATTCTACTTGTTTTTCCTCACAAATTTGGGTGGCTCTATAACCGCTTTTTGTGCAAATTTCTACCTGTGTCATTTCATCAAAAGGCTTTTCAAACCATTCTGAACCTGGCAATTTATCAAACACATCAAACAAAATAGGGCCAGCAGTTTCTACACCCACTAAACCTGGCCTACCTTCTCCATCTGCATTACCTACCCAAACCCCAACAACATAATCTTTAGTGGTACCAATTGCCCAAGCATCTCTAAAACCAAAACTTGTGCCTGTTTTCCAAGCAATTTGTTTTGATGAATCAAAAAAATCCCAATTTTGTTCAGTATCTGGTCTGTTTACATCCTTTAAACTTTCAAAAGTAAGGTAGATAGAAGCCGCATCAAAAATGATTTTTTCGGGAGATTTTTTTCCAAAATCGATGTTAGTTTCTTTATAAAAAGTGGGTTCAGAAAATTCTTGGGTAAAATACCTACTTGATGTTTCTGTATAATGGTTTACGGTTGATGCCAAAGATGCGTAGCTTTTGCATAAATCCCACAAATTACTTTCTGCACCACCTAAAGCCAAGGTTAACCCATAATGATTATGGCTCTTTTTAATATCACTCAATTTTAATTCTTGTAAATAATGATGGAATTTTTCTACCCCAAAATCTTTTAACAATCTTACAGTAGGCACATTTAAAGATCTTGACAACGCCAATTTAGCAGAAATTGCGTCACTATATTTTTTATCGAAATTTTCAGGTTGATAACTTCCATAATTAGTAGGTACATCTGCCACTAAAGTATTGGGTAATAACGCTCCATTATCTAGCATAGCAGCGTATAAAAAAGGTTTTAAAATACTACCTGTACTTCTTGGTTTGTCAATAATATCAACATTTTTTTGATGTTTGCTAGTTGTAGGTGAGTTGCCAACATAACTCAACACTTGCCTTGTTTTTACATCTAAAACCAGTACAGCAATATTATGAATTCCGTTTTTCGACAATTGATTGTAATGATTTTTTACAATCTCATTGGTTTGTTGTTGTAGTTTTTTATCAATCGTAGTTTTTACAAATTGCCCTTTTTTCACTTTGTTAATTTTTTGCAATAAATGAGGTGCAATTTGAGGTAATCTGTGTGGTTTTTGAGGTAAATTTTCTAAAATTGATAAACGATACGTTAAAGAATCAATAATTTCTTTAGTCAGTAATTTTTCTAATAACCGATTTCTTTTCACTAATAATTTTTGTTGATTTTTTCCTGGATAAATCAATTTTGGGGCATTGGGTAAAACCGCTAAAGTTGCAGCTTCAGCCCAAGATAAATCTGATGCTTTTCTATTAAAAAATCGCCAAGAAGCAGCATCTAAACCCACAACATTGCCACCAAAAGGTGCATTGCTACTCCAAAAAGCTAATATTTCTTCCTTACTTGCGCTAAATTCTAACCTTGAGGCTAAAATGAGTTCTTTAAATTTTTCAAAATAAGTTCTTGGCCTATCATTTCTACTTAATCGCATTACTTGTTGGGTAAGAGTACTGCCACCTCTAACTACTTTACCTGCTTTTATATTTTGTTGTAATGCTTTGAATATAGATACAGGATTAAAGCCTGGATGTTTATAAAAATACTCGTCTTCAAACTGAATTAGGCAGGTTTTAAATTTTTGAGGAACACTATTATTATGAGGAAATCTCCATTGCCCATCAGAAGCAATTAATGCACCCAATAACTCGCCTTTATTACTTGTAATAACTATAGATGTTGGTTTTGTAAACAACTCTTTTGGCAAACAAAATGCATAGAAAATCAAAAGAACAATAATAAATATTGTTTTCTTTTTGTGTTTTTTTACAAAAGCAAGGGGTTTAAATCCCTTGTAATTTATGTAGTTTTTAATGGTCAATTTTGATGTTATTATTTGTGATTTTAGAGTCAAGTTGTCGTTTCGACGATAGTAGAAATCTCACATAATTAACTTTCTTTATGAAGATTTCTCAATTGCCTAATAAAGCTCATTTGGAAAGGACATACTCACTTTTTTTTGTGTTACTTTACAACCTCTATCCAACGTCCATTAGTTCTTACCAAATAATCGTTATCATACATGGCTTCAACTTGTACACCAGGTAAATAATAATTACCTAAATAAGCTGCATTTAAAAGCACTGAAAACGTTTTGGTTTTTGTTGTATTTTGAATCCTGTTCAAATCAAAATAAAAATTCACACGATCATCTCTAATATCTGTATAACGTGCTTCACTTTTTGCAGTGGTTCCAAAATCAGTGAAACGTGTGTTTACAATTTCCCATCCTGAAGGAAAAATTTGTGTTAGGGCAATATCTTTTACAGTTTCATTTTTTGGATTACTTACCGCTATTTTTGCAACAAAATCTTGTCCTTGTTTTAACTTAGAAATATCAATAGTATTTCCTTTTAAATCTGCATAATTTACAGAAACTGTAAAACCTCTACTTTCAGCTATTTCATCACCCAAAGGCAATTTTCCTGAATTAACAATTCTTGCAAAAACAACATTATTTTTTTTGTTTTTTAGGATGATTTCATTCGCTCCTTCATTCAAATCAATTTTTCTTTGTACCATAGAACTCGAAGTTTGTATAGCTTCTTTGTTGCCTTTTTGTGTAAAATCTATATGAATGGCTTTTCCGCCATTTTTTACCACCATTTTACCAATGGCAAGCAAACTATATGCAGTAGCTTGTGTGCTCATCCATTGATTGCTAGACAAATCTTTTGCAATATTTTTAGCCACCTCTTTTACAGTTGAACTATTGGTTAACAACATCGTTTCTAAAGCCATTGCTCTATTTCTGGTTTTAGATCCGTAATTGTAATAATTGTAACCAGCAAAATTAAGGTTTGCCTTGCCCATAATTTCATTTGCAGCTTCTTTTTGCCCAACTAAAGCATAAGTAGCTGCTAATCTCCATTTTGCCTCGTTAGAAATTGTTGTAAATTCTCGCAATCTATTCATGGCAGATAAATCTGGAGTTCCTGCTAAAGCTAAAGTATATAATCTATAGGCTTGTGCTAAATCTCTTGAATTTTGGTTGTAAGAAGGTCGCCAATTTCTGGCAGCTTCTTTTTGATATTTTATAAAATTATTTTTAAAGGTAAGTGGTAGTACAAAACCTTTTCGTTCGGCTTCTAACATAAAATGCCCTGCATAGGTTGTTCCCCAATCACTTGTATAGCTTTCTCCTAACCAATAACTCAAACCTCCATTTGCCTTTTGAAAATTCCCCAAACGTGTAATTCCTTTTTCAATATTTTTCTGAATTTCTTGTTTTTTTGCAGATGATATATCAAATAAATCTGATAAAAATAATTGAGGAAAAACACTTGAGGTTGTTTGTTCTACACAACCATGTGGATACTGAATTAAGTACTCTAATCTTCCTGAAAAATTGATATTAGGTATGGTAGATAATTCTAAAATTGCACTATTAGAACCTTTTACACCAAAGGTATTAAAGTTGATGACTTTCGTTTGATTTGCTGCGATATTTACATCGATAACTTTTGTGGTTATGGGGTTAGGATTCACCACATCTAACTCTACTTTATAAGTCGATTTTTCTCCTGCTCCTGTTGCAATTACCTCAACAGTATTGATTCCTTTTCCGTTTAAAACCTCCAATTCAAAATACAGCATTTTTTCATCTGGTTTTTCGAAATTGATATTCTGAGTTTTGTTGCCAAGTACTTGTATTCCATCTGAAGTAATCACCTGAACAGTAACATTATTCACTTTTTTATCCATTGCAAAAACAGAAATAGGCAAGGTTACTTTTTCTTTTGGTGATAATTTTCTTGGTAACGTAGCTAAAACCATTAATGGTTTTTTAACAGGTGTTGCTTTTTCTGCATTTCCATAAGCTTCAGTTTTTACATTACCTGCAACCACCATTGTTTTTACGGAGCCAATATAATTTGGTAAGGTAATTTTATGGCTTTTTGTACTGCCAGATTTTAGTTCAAAAGGCCCTAAGAATTTTACAACAGGCTTAAATCGGTTTGCTTTTTGGTTTTTACCTTTTGCTAAACTTCCATCTCCACCAATAGCATAAACTTGATCTACACTTCCTGAATATGCACCAATTACATCATCAAAAATATCCCATGTTTTTACACCCAAGGCTTCTTTAGCGTAAAAAGTATGATAAGGATTTGGTGTTTTAAATCGCGTTAAATCTAACAAACCTTCTTCTACAATTGCCAAAGTGTAGGTCATGGGTTTATTGTTTTCTTCGGATACTTTTACCGTAAATTCTTTCTCAGGTTGCAATTCATCTGGCATTGAAATTTGAGGCTGTAATTTTGTGTTTTTGTCTTCGATAAGAATCGGAATTACGCCAAACAAACGAATAGGCAAATCATTTTCTGTAACTTGATGAGGTTGTAATAAAGAGATATTTACAAACACATTTGGTGTCATACTTTTATTAATAGGAATTTTGACAGAAGTCGTTCCTTTTGTGGTTTGTACCCATTTTGTTTCTAAAACTTTTGTACCATTTTCTATACTGATTAAGGCTCTACCATCAGCACTAGAAGGAAAGGTGATTGTAGCAGTTTCCCCAACATTATACGTTTCTTTATCTGCAGAAAACACCAACATTTTTGCAGCTTCTTTATCACCAGAAGTTGAGTTTTGCCACCAGTTTTTATAAAAATAAGCGGTTCTTCCTGTGGCATGCCCACTTTTTTTATCAATAACTCTTATCAAGAAACGACCTCTATCTCTTTCAGGAATATGGAGTGTAAAACTTCCTTTTCCGTTTGAATTTGTAGTTACTTTTAATGTTTTATAACGATTACGATAACTACTTGAGGTATATCTTGATAGATTATCTTCTGAAGAACTCCACCACCAACGCCATTGTATTTGATATACTTCAACCTCTAAAGTACTATTGGGTACTGTATTTCCTTTTGCATCTACAGAGATTACCTCGAAAGTCTGATTTTCATCAGTAAAATAGGAACCATATCTGTTGCCTTCAGGAGATTTTAGCCCAACAAAACTCTTAAAAGGAGCATATTTTTTGGTAAAGGCATCTATAGAAAAATCACCTCCATTTTCAAAAGCTCTCACCAAAAATTGTACGTTTAACATACCAGGTGCATTTTTACCTACTTTTAAATTACTGTTGATGTTTGCAATTCCATTTTCGTTAAGTTTACCTTCAAAAATATTCATTTCTTCAGTTGAAAATGTTCTTGATGGATCTGTAAAAACGTACTCTTCATACCCTTTAAAACTGTAATTGGTTGATGAAACTTTGGCCTTAATTTCTGCTTTTAAGTTTTTTGCAGGTGTGCCATGTAGCCATTTTACAGCTAAAGTTCCGTTTATTTTTTTAGCACTGGTTAGAATTTCATCCTCAAAATCAACTTTAATTTTAAGTCTATTCGGTTTTACAGTTTCAACTTTTAAGTTTTTATAAAACTTAACACCTCCAACAGAAATTTTAGCACGGTAATTGCCTGTTTGCGCTTCTTGATTGGTAGTTACTGTAAATTTGTAGAAATTATTAACATTATCTGAAGTTACTTTTTTGTAAATTAACTTTCCACTTGGGTTGGTTACTTCTAGTTTTATGGGATGATTTTGTGGTAATTTATTATCAGCATCATTTAATAAAAATGTAATATGCATCTTATCTCCAGGTCTCCAAACACCACGTTCTCCATAAATATATCCTTTTAAACCTTTTTGAGTTTTGCTCCCTGAAATATTAAATTTGCTTAATGAAAGCGAATTCCCATCAAACAATTTAATATAGCCTTTATTGTTGTCTTTTGATGCAATTGCAAAAGCAGCATTTTTTGAAGAATTGATGGTTACCAAACCTTCTGAATTTGTTTTCCCTGATGCGATTTCTTGTTGCTGAAAATTATATAATTTTACTGTAGCACCTGCTTCTAAGTTGGTATTTACAATATTGGTTATCGCAAAGAAATAATCATTATTTGTGCCTTTTTTAGTGATAATACCTAAGTTGGAAGCCAACAAGTTTTGAGCAACCATTCTGTCTTCATTATAATAAGCATCATTACAAGGATTGTCTCTTTGCCTCCAATTGTAGCTGTAATTTTTATATTGATAGAGTTTGTTGTCCCAATACAATTCTTCTCTTAGATTTTCCTCTTGGATATTATTTAAGTTATCGTATTCGTTTTCAAAATCACTTCTATTTTCGGTTGATGAAGAACCGTCTGTACATGTATATAATGTTTGATTTTTATCGAAACTCAATTCAATTCTATAAATTGCTCCAGGTTCTGTAGCAACCATATTTGCAATATCAATACTATAAGCTTTCCATTTTTGGTAATAGTTTTCATCGTTTTTAACAAGAGTAATCGTTTGTTTTGCAACCCTTCTCCCAACACGCTTAATATCGTATTTATTGTTACTATTGATGTTGTTTTCTTGCAAAAACTGCAATACGTTGTCTTCATAAATTTTAATGATTCTAACCGTAACTTCTTTTATGTTTATGGCTTCAAAATTATAAGTTAAATCTTTTGAGTTTGGTAAAATTGTTCCGCTAGAAATTGCTCTAATTTGTGGTTTCTTTTGCTGAAAAGTAATTATTTCTTTAAAGTTTTTTTTCAGTTTATAATTATCTGTATTTTTTATTCCTGGAAAAACGGAAACTGTAATATTACCTTGAAATTTATGGTCTGAAAACACCTTTAGTTGATTGCCATTGATAATGAAACGAGGGTTTTTTACATTTTGAATATTCACTAAACCTTTTAGGGTTTGTTGCTTTTTTAACGCATCAGAAAAGTTTATAGAAATATATTGCTCACTAGCATTGATTACGTTAATACTAATTACTTTAAAATTATTTTTACCAGGAATTAGTATTTCATTATCCCCAGTATTATCAGCATGTATAGCTTCTCCATCCCATTTTACTAAAAGCATGCTATCTTCTTCAAAACGTTGAATACTATCAATTTTAAATTCGAAAACTTTTGCTTTTTTATAGGATTCGTTCCAAACGATATTCTTTTGATTCCCTTCTTGTAATGCTTTAATGATTTTTTGAGCATCTATTAAAGAAATAATATCTGCAGATTTTAATTCTCCTGTTAGATATTGATACTCTTTTGAATAAGATTGTAATGGTTTTGTTTGAATGGAAAAATTTGGAGTTATTGTTTTAAATTGAAAGGTATATTCTTTAAATTCTTGAGGTGTATTTTTATAAATTTCTCCTAATTTTACAACAATCGTGTACTCTGTGTCTGTTTTTAAGTTTTCATCAGGGATAAACAGAAAAGCATGATTATTTGCTGTTTTTATGGTGCCTTCTACATAAGGTTGTATTGAAATTATATCTTGAGTAATTTCTTGATTGATTTCCCAACCCTCTACTTCTTTTGCTAAATTAATGTTGATATTTTCAGTTACAGAAACTACCCCAGAAGTAGTATAACTGATGTATTCTTTAAATTTGTAAATATTATCTGTTTGAACCGATTCTTTTTTACAAGAAAAAATCAATAGAAAAATAGCGAAGGTAAATAGGAAGTGTTTTGGTTTCATAGTTGTGGTATTATAAGCACAACTCAAAAATAAGGATTTAAGTATTTAAACACTACACAAATGAGAATTCGTAACGTTTTATTTAGCATTTGATAAAATCGTTATACAAAAAAAAGTTGTTTGAAAAGTATTTTAACGTATACCATAGAGAGAAAGTGGTTAAAGTAAAATACTTTTCAGCTCCCTTTTTAATCGATGACTATTTTTTTGTTTATTACTTTTCCAGTTTCTAACTGAACAGAAACAATATACAAACCACTAGATAAGTTTACATTAATTTTATTATTTGTTGAAGAAATTTGATTTTTAGAAACAACATTTTTTCCAAGTAAATTATATACTTTTAAATTTGCTTTTATATTTTTTAAGCCTTTGATATGTATTTTATCAGCATAAAATATTTGAATATTATTGGTTTTATTTACTGTATAAATTGATGCTGTATTATCTCCTACATATTTATAAAGTTCCCTTCCCAATTCGCTAGTTTGTTTTAAATTGATTAGTAATTCGTTATCTGTTGGGTAAAACTCATAAAATGTTGTGCTATTAGACCCTGATGCTAAATCTTGAATTAGTTGTGTACCAGTTTCTGTTCCATCTGTTTTCCATAATTCAGTTCCTGTAACACCAAACTGGGTGGCTTCAAAAATGAGTTCGTTATTATAAACCGTAAAGTTACCAGGAAAAGAACCTTCTAAAACACTATTATCTAGGTCTATAACTTTAGTAGTCCCAGATTCAGATCCATCTGTTTTCCAAAGTTCTACATTATCTCCATCATTTCCTCTAAAATAAATATTGTTTTTAAAAACAACCATTTCTTCACTTTCATAATCTAAATTATTTTTAAGCACTTTTGTACCATTATCAGTACCATCTGAGACAATTAAATTACCATTTTGCCCAGTAATTGAACCTTCAAAATAAAGTAAATCGTTATGGGTTTTCATTAATTTTTCACTTTTAATAGTGCTGTTTAACATTGTTGTACCTGCAGTTGTACCATCAGAAATATATAGTCCATCAGTAGTACCATTTTTTTTAGCAATACATATTTTGTTGTTTAATTCTTTTATATAGAAATCCCCTCCAGAAGTTCCTGAATAAAAGTCTTTTAACATAAAAGTACCATTTTCTGTACCATCAGTAACATATAACTCTCTTCCATTATCATCTGTTTTTGCAGTAAAATACATTTTCCCATTAGAGGCAGTATAAAAATCTTTTGGGTCTGAACCAGAAGTACCTTGATTGATATCTTTTACTAATTTAGTTCCATCACTTGTGCCATCTGTAACCCAAAGCTCTCTTCCTGCTTCTGCATTTTTAGCAACAAAAAAAAGTTTATCTCCTGCAACAGCACTTTCATATCCTGTTCCTAAAAAACTATATACTTGTATATCTAAAAACTCTTTTGTATTTGCTACTGAACCATCTGTTACCCATAAGGTAAAGTTTGACGAATTGTATTGATTATAGAAGAATATTTTATCACCTAAAACTTGTGGTAAATAAAAATAGGTCTCTGTTAAAAGTGTAAAGTTAGTACCATCAAAAGTATATGCACCTAAAACATTATTTATTCTGGCACTTAAATAAAGTATACCATTAAGCTCTACTGGTTTTGTAGAAGATTTAACTTCATTGTTGTTTTGGTCTGTAACTACCTCAACATTTCCGTCTGCATATTTAAATAAGTAATTACTAAAATTTTTTGATGCTGTAAAATACACATCATCATTATAAGTGATAAAATTCGTGGAATGGCTATCTCCACTGCCTTCGTTGATATCTTTTATCAATTCTATTTGAGCAAATGAAATAACTGAAAATAACATTGCTATGGTTAAAAGTATTTTTGATTTCATAACTTATTGTTTTATTATTAATTTGATTTTGAAGCTTTTTAAAACTTCAAAAGCAAATTAAGGGTTTGAACTTATTTTAAATTTCTTCTTTTTCTTCTGCAGCATCTAGAAGAATAGCAACTTTACCTCCTTTACCTTTGGCAATTGCATGAACTATTTGCTTACCAGTTTCGTCATCAGTAAAAACTTTAAAACTTTTTATTTCATATTCTCTTCCTTTGTATTTTTTATCCCAAGCATTTTCTTTTACATATTCTTCAGCTACAACTTTGTTTTGCAGTGAGGCAACAGAGTTTTTTACTAAGTCATTACTAGCAATACTTTAGAAGTATTTATCGCATTTTTTATTCCTTGAGTATTTTTTAAATTTAAATTAGTAGCATCATTAACATTTTTTACTGTTTTTACAATATTACCAAAAGATAAGCTAGATTTATATTTGTATACAAAAGCATACTTACCCTCATTACTTGAGTTTTTTAAAGCAATTTCATCACCTACCTTATATTCTATTCCTTTTTTTGAAGTGTAAGGGTCTTTAGATTTTTCTCCCTTAATTTGCGCTAATACTAACATTGGAGCTAGTAATAATAAGATAATTACATTTTTTTTCATCATTTAGGTTTTTTAAATTAAAAACAGTATCCATTCCTCAATTGTTAATTCATCCTAAGTAAGAATGTGAGATGGATACTGTCGAGTAATTTTTTTACTTCTTAGGATACAATGAATCAACACTGTAAAAGTAGTTATGAAAAGAAAGGAAGTAAATAGAGTACTAAACGTAATTAGTTAGGGTAATTACCCTAATTTTAAGAAATTAGACCATTTTGAAAAGCAAAACGTATTAAAGAAGCAACATTATGGACTTCTAATTTTTTCATAATATTAGTTCTATGAGAATCTACAGTTCTTGGACTTATAAAAAGTTTTTCACCAACTTGTTTGTTTGTTAAACCTTGAGATATAGCTTTAGTAATCTCTTTTTCTCTAGGAGTTAGCGTCTCTAAAAGAGGTGATATTTTTGAATTTTGAGAAAAAGAATTGCTGGCTTGATTAGAAAGTAAAGCTTTGGTTACATCTGCATTAAAATATGCATCGCCATTATAAATTTTTTGAATGGCCATTAATAATTCGTCACTTGGTATGGTTTTTAACATATATCCTTTAACACCAATACGCACTAAGTTTTTAATTATTGATGCTTCTTGATGCATAGAAAGCATGGCTATTTTTACTTCCTTGAATTTAGATGTAATAATTTTTGCACATTCTATACCATCCATAATTGGCATATCAATATCTAATAATGCAATATCAATACTATTATTTGTGATAAAATGTAACGCTTCTTCACCATTATTAACAACGGCTAGAACTTTAAAATCAGGCTGATTTTCAAAAGTGCTTTTTATACCTTCAGCTATTAAAGGATGGTCATCTGCAATTAAGATTTTGATAGCCATTTATAAGGGAATTTTAATAGTTACTAAGGTACCACTTTTGGGGCTTGGTTCAAAATTAACATTTCCATTTACCATGTTTAACCTACTAGAAATATTGAGTAAACCAATGCCTTTTTTCTTTTTATCTTTAGAAAAACCAACACCATTATCCTCTACAATTAAAATAACGGTATTGTTGGTGTTAAACAATTGAACACTAACGTGATTTGCTTTACTATGTTTTATTATATTATTGATAAGCTCTTGTGTAATTCTATAAATAGTTATTTCAATTTTTTCTGATAAACGCTCAGTAATATTAAAATGTTCTAAGCTATATTTTATGTTTGATAATGCCAAACTGCCTTCTAATAAATCATTTAAGGCAGGTATTATTCCTAATTCTTTCAAAGCTCTTGGCATCATTTGATGGGAGATGTTGCGTAAATCTTGATTTGAGTTCTCTAAACTTTCTAGTAATTCTTTAGAATCTTTTTCATGAATTACATCTTTTTTTGAAAATATTTTTCTCGATTTTAAGATTATACTTCCTATTTGTTGCACAACTCCATCATGCAATTCCCTCGCTATTTTACTTCGTTCTTGTTCTTGGGCATCAATAATAGCTTTAAATCCTTTTTCTCTTTCTTGAGTAATTTGTTCTTGTGTTTTCCTTTTATTTCTTTGTGATATTGCAAGAAAAGAAATAATTGTAATACATAAACTTGCTAAGAGAATAAAAATCCAATTTTTAGTTTTCGTTAATGACAATTCTGTTTCTGCTTTTTCGGTTCTGGTTTTTAGCAATTCTTTTTCAGTTTCTGCAGTTTCAAATTGAATTTCTAACTCTCTAATCCTATTTTCAATTTTTACAGTACTTGTACTATCATTAATTTGTTTGTTATTTTTTAAATAGTGGTATGCTTTTTTATATTGGCCTAAATTTTCATAACTTTTGTAAAGCGACTTTGTTAAATCGCTTCTCATATAATTAAAAGAATAGGTAACTGCCATATCTAAGGCTTTTTCATAAAATTGAATGGCCTTTTTATAGACGGCATTATCATAATAAAAATTTCCCAAATTTTCGTAAGAGTCTACAATACCATAAGTGTCTTGTATAGTTTGCCTAATCTTAAGTGATTTTTCTAACAAGTTTTTAGCTTTTTCTTTTTGATTTAAATCATTATAAATTATCCCCATTTCTACCATAGCATAGGGCATTCCAATACTATCGTTTTCTAAGACACTTAGGTTATACGATTTTTTATGATAATATAAAGCACTGTCTAATTGAGATTTACGCTGTTTTAAAACGCCATAATTGTTATAAGCTCCAATTCTTAAAAAAGAAGTTTTTTTGGCTTCTTTTTCTAAAATATTGATTCCTTTTTTCATATAATAGATACCCTTATCTAAATCTCTTCTATTAATTCGCCAGCCTAATTTTACAAAACAATCTCCATATTTTTCGTAATTATGTATCTTGTAATACAAGTTCGCGGCTATTATGGTTTGTTCAATTGCTGTATCAAACTCATTCGTAAAGTGATATGCTAAGGCCAAATCTTCTGTGGTTTTGGCTATTTTTAAGGTATCGTTTAAAGTTTTTGCTATTGAATTGGTTTTTTTAGCAAGTATTAAAAACTTTTTACTATCACTGGTTTTATCTGCAAAAGAAAGTGATAAAACAGTATCTAAAAATTGTGATGCAGTTAAGGTCTTTTCTAAGTTAAGATATGTATTTAATTTATTTTCTTGAGAAAAAGTAGCTATGCAAAAACAACAAAATAGTATAAGTAGTTTCTTTTTAAACATCTTACAATATAAAAATAAATTACTAATGCGAATCAAGGTTTAAAATCAATATAAAAAAACAAGATAATCAGTTGAAAACCAACTGATTAAACTTGTTTAAGTTATTGATTTTCAGTATCTTAATAGTCAATTTCAACAAGATTATTTTGGATACAAATAGCAATAACAAGGATTACAAGTTAGTAAAAATTTATGATTATGTCTGTGAAAAATATAAAGAACACTTACAATATGAAGTGATGCGCTTCAGCAATAATAATACACCAAAACTTACAGATCAAGAAATCATAACCATTTACCTATTTGTTATGCACCATCAAGGCATTTTTAAAATGAATAAAATACATCAATTTGCATGTGAATATTTATTAAGTTGGTTTCCAGATTTAGGAAGTTATCAAGCTTTCAATAACAGGATAAATAGACTTTCTAATGTTATGAACACTCTTGTGAGTATGCTTTTAACCGAATTTGCTCCAAAACAATGTTCAACAGAATTTAGTGTATTAGATTCAATGCCAATCATTACTTGTTCAGGAAAAAGAGCAGGAAAAGTTGCTACTGAAATTACAGATAAAGGGTATTGCTCTACTAAAAGTTTGTATTATTATGGAATGAAACTTCATGCTTTAGGGTTTTGTAATCCAAGTAAATTACCACATCCAGAACAAATTATATTTACACCAGCTTCTGTGAACGATTTTACTTTATTTAGAGAGGCTTGGTCTGAAAAAAAAAATCGAACATTTTTTGGAGATAAAATTTATAATGGGCGTGATTTTTTTAGAGATATGAAAGAAAATTTTAATTCAGAAATGTTAACTCCTGTAAAAGCCGTTAAAGGAATGCCAGATGTTTTAAGAAAATTCGACAGAGCTACTCATGATCTATATTCTAGGGCTGTATCAAAAATAAGACAACCAATTGAAGCTTTATTTAGTTGGATTATCGAAAAATCAGACATACAAAAAGCAAGTAAAGTAAGATCTACGAAAGGTCTAAATCTGCACGTTTATGGTAGACTAGCTGCTGCATTTGTATCACTTATATTTAACTCTTGATTCGCATTACTATTTAAAAACAAGTAAAGCATCCAAATTTTGGATGCTTTTAAAATTGAATTAAAAATAGAGGACTTACTTTTTCTTTGACTTATCTAAATTTTTGAATTTTTCTAAACCGACTAATAAATCATCTGAGATACGTTTTGTTACCACATCTAACCCATCTAAATACCATTTGGTGATTTCACCAGTTTTTCTTTTCATATCTGCAATTTTAAATGCTTCAGGTTGTACTAAAACCGATGTAAACACAAGTCCATCTCTGTATTGATTCATCATTTTTGCACCAATTCTACCCTTGTACTCAATAGATTCATCGTCATTAATAGGACCAGATATTACTGTGTCAATACCTCTAAAAACTAAAGATTTACCTCCTCTTTCTATACTTACTTTAATACCGATAATCAACACAGCATCTAAACCAAGCTTTTCGGCTATTTTTCCTATTTGCGCAGGAGATTTTATATCTGAAGCGTAAACATTTGCACCAACTGGAAAAAAGGTGTAATTTGTTGCAGCTGTACTTCCTTGGCCACTTCGTATACCTTGTAATCTTCTAAAAATACTATTATTAGCAAATTTGGTAATTCCACTTAACTCAATATTGGGGATATCATTACTGTAAATTTCTTTCTTTTCTTCACTATCTAAGAATTTTGTTGGCTGTTGAATATTTATATCCTTTTGTTGAAATTCTTTTTCTAAAACAGGGTATATAATTTCTAATAATCTATCTGCAACTATATTGCTTCCACTATCTGTAAGCCAATGCTTTTCATAGTATTTCCAATTTCCAGATTTTCTACTTTTTGTAATAGATTCGTCCCATATTTGAAAAGACAATAAACCAATTTTTTTAGGGTTGGGAACATCGCTTTTATCAAGAACTTTTATACTAATTAAACCTTCCAACTGTGGGATGAAATTTGAATTATTAGCATAACTTTTTGTAACTTTTTTCCATTTTCGGTCCTTTAAATTACCCAAATCAGAAAAACTTTTTTGAGCTTGACTGTTCAAAATAAAAACCAGTAGAAATAGAGCAGTAAGAGCAGATTTAGATGTTTTGATAAATAAAATAATTGTACTTATGAAATGATGTTTTGTTTTCATTTTTTTATGTTTAAAATTAAAATACAGCATCCAACTCGAGAGTTGTTAATTCATCCTAAAAAGGATTTCGAGTTGAATACTGCTTCAAATTTTTTCTTTTTTTAGGATATATGAATTAACACCTCAAAAGTATTCTAGATATGGATAGATGTAAATAGAGTGATTTACGTAAAATCACTAAGGTGATTACCCTATTTTATTGTTCATAACGAATCTTAGCTTAAATTACGGTATAATTTTAGGGTTTTGTTTCATAATGTTAAATCAATATTATCGATATTGATTAGAAACAAAAAAGAGCGAATCTAAAAGTTCGCTCTCTTGTAAAATAATAATAAATAGGTTAATTTTTAATAGGCTCTTTTACTATTACCTTCATAAAAATTAATAAAAGCATTATTTACAACGCGCATTCCACCAGGAGTTGGATAATCACCCGTAAAATACCAATCGCCTAAATTATCTGGGCAAGCTTTATGCAAACCTTCTATGGTTTGATAAATTACTTCAACATCGGCTTTAATATCTTCGGTTTTTAGCATTTGCGCAATTTTTGCAGAAATTTGTTCAGCCGTAAAAGGCTTATAAACTTCTTTTACATAGTTGGTTATTTCAGCATCTTCTTTGTTTTGCTGTGATTTACATTTTTGATACACTTCATCAATAATGTAATATTGATTGGTTTCTTTTAATAATTCTAAAGCTGCTTTAAAAGCTATAAAAGCGTCAATTCTAGCCATATCAATACCATAACAATCAGGATAACGAATTTGTGGCGCAGATGAAACGACTACTATTTTTTTAGGATTTAATCTGTCTAAAATTTTAATGATGCTCTTTTTTAAGGTAGTTCCACGAACAATACTATCATCAATAATTACTAAATTATCAGTTGGTTTTACAACGCCATAAGTAATGTCGTAAACATGTTCAACCAAATCGTCACGAGAATTGTCATCAGCAATAAAGGTTCTTAGTTTGGCATCTTTTATGGCAATTTTTTCAAAACGAGGTCTTTCTGATAAAATTTCGGTAACTTTTTTGGCAGATAAATTCTTACCTCCTGCCAAAATTTGTGCTGTTTTTTGTTGATTTAATAAATCTTCTGCGGCTTCAGTCATTCCATAAAAAGACGTTTCTGCTGTATTTGGAATGAATGAAAATACCGAGTTAGAAACATCAGAATTTATCGATTTTAAAATTTGTGGAAATACATATTTACCTAAGTTTTTACGCTCTTCATAAATTTGGGCATCACTTCCTCTAGAAAAATAAATGCGCTCAAAAGAACAGGCTTTATTTTCTCTAGGTTCTTTTATTTTTTTAATTGAAGTGGCTCCATTTTTTTTAATAATTAATGCATGGCCTCTTTCTAATTCTTGAACGTTATCAATCTTAACATTAAAAACAGTTTGAATTACGGGTCTTTCTGATGCCACAACAACAACTTCATCATCTTCATAGAAATAGGTGGGTCTAATTCCATTTGGATCTCGCAGAACAAATGCATCTCCATGGCCAACCAAACCAGCCATTGCATAGCCACCATCCCAATTTTTAGAAGAACGTTTTAAGACCCTTTTTATACTTAACTTTTCTTCAATAAAAGGAGATGCGTCTCTTTTATTAAACCCTTTTTTCTTCGCTTTTTGATATAATTTAGCTACTTCATCTTCTAAAAAATGCCCAATTTTTTCCATTACAGTTACAGTATCTGTAAATTCTTTTGGGTGTTGACCTAAAGCTACCAATTCTTGTAAAATTTGGTTAGAGTTTGTCATATTAAAGTTTCCAGCCACAATTAGGTTTTTGTGTTTCCAATTACTTTGGCGTAAAAAAGGATGCACACTTTCTATAGAGTTTTTACCAAAAGTTCCATAACGCACATGGCCTAAAAATAAATTACCTATGTAAGGCATATTTTCTTCTTGCCACTTTACATCGTCTTTTTTAGTAGGGTTTTGTTCAAAAACACCATTAATTCTGTCGTTAATTTGCGCAAAAACATCTTGTATAGGTTGCGATTGGTTAGAGCGCACTCTACTTACATATCTTGTACCAGGCTCTACATGAAACTTTACACTTGCAAAACCAGCACCATCCTGCCCACGATTGTGTTGCTTTTCCATCAATAAATACATTTTATTAATACCGTAAAAAGCAGTTCCATATTTGTCTTTATAAAACTGTAAAGGTTTTTTTAGTCTTACTAATGCAATTCCGCATTCGTGTTTAATTGCGTCACTCATTTAATTATGTGTTATGTTTTTTATAAAAAAAATCCGCATGTTTAGACGCGGATTTTTATTTATGATAATTTTATATCAAATTGTGTTAACTCTTTAAAAGCTTGTAAACGCCTTTCTACTTCTTCTTTTTTCAAATTTTGCATTCGTTCTGTTCCGAATTTTTCTACACAAAACGAAGCCAAATTAGAACCGTAAATTATGGCGTTTTTCATATTTTCAAAAGAAATGTTTTCTGTTTTTGCTAAATACCCACAAAAACCACCTGCAAAAGTATCACCTGCTCCTGTAGGATCAAAAACTTCTGCTAAAGGTAAAGCTGGTGCAAAAAACATTTTGCCTTCATTAAATAATAAAGCCCCATGTTCTCCTTTTTTAATCACTACATATTGTGGCCCCATTTTATGAATTTTCTTAGCTGCGTTTACTAAAGAATATTCTCCAGAAAGCTGACGCGCTTCTTCATCATTGATCGTAATTACATCTACTCTTTTTAAAACTGTATGTAAATCATCAAGTGCAATATCCATCCAAAAATTCATGGTGTCTAAAACAATTAATTTTGGTTTTGTTGTCATTTGGTCTAACACAGAAGCTTGCACCAAAGGGTGTAAATTACCTAGCATTACAATGTCAGCATCATTATAGTTATTTGGAACTACGGGTTGGAAATTTTCCAAAACATTGAGTTCAGTAATTAACGTATCACGTGAGTTCATATCATTATGATACTTACCACTCCAAAAAAATGTTTTTCCATCCTTAATAACTTCAATACCATCTGTATTAATTCCTTTACTATTCATCATATCTAAATACGATTGTGGAAAATCTCCACCAACTACAGAAACTATGCCTGTTTCAATTCCAAATTGGCTGGCTGCTAACCCAACAAAAGTACCTGAACCTCCTAAAATTTTATCGGTTTTACCAAAAGGGGTTTCAATAGCATCAAAAGCTACTGTACCAACTGCTAATAACTTACTCATATTTTTATGTTAAACTCTCTGTAAGAAGAGATTTGAAAATGTATTATAATTCTATTCTATAACACATTGTTAATATTTATTTGTATATCAAAATATGTGGCTTTTAATGCCTAATTTTGTATATTATAACAAAGAACAAAAATAAGTTTTAAAAATGACTATCAAAGAAATACAAGAAGAAATTATTGATGAGTTTTCTATGTTCGACGATTGGATGGAGCGTTATGAATACATTATTGAATTAGGAAAATCTTTACCTATAATTGATGAAGCATACAAGTTAGATGAAAATTTAATAAAAGGTTGCCAGTCTAAAGTCTGGTTGTATTCTGAGTTAGACAATGATGTTATAAAGTACACTGCAGACAGTGATGCTATTTTAACCAAAGGGATAGTAGCTTTATTATTACGTGTTTTTTCAGAGCAGACACCAACAGATATTTTGAGTGCTGAAACAGATTTTATTGATAAAATTGGTCTAAAAGAACATTTATCGCCAACCAGAGCTAATGGCTTAGTGTCTATGGTAAAACAAATAAAAATGTATGCCATAGCGCAACAAACCAAAATATAAAATTAATATGACAGATAAAGAGTTAGAAGAAATTGGAGATAAAATTATAAGAGTTTTAAAAACAATTTACGATCCAGAAATTCCTGTAGATATCTATGAATTAGGCTTAATTTATGATGTTTTTGTTTCTGATGAAAATAATGCAAAAATTTTAATGACCTTAACTTCGCCAAATTGCCCTGTTGCAGAAACTTTACCAGTTGAGGTAGAGGACAAAGTAAAAACGTTAAAAGATATCAACGAGTGTGAAGTAGAAATTACTTTTGATCCTACTTGGACACAAGATATGATGAGTGAGGAAGCAAAGTTAGAGTTAGGAATGCTTTAAAATAATTTACGGTTTCTCTTTTTATTAAAGATAAATTTTAAAATACGAATAAATGGCAAACGAAATCATAAACAGAGTTGCAAGCAGTAAATTAAAAACTTTTGATTTAGAGGAAATTTATCCAGAAGGCAAAAGAGTTGTTTTTGATATTAAAGATTGGTTGTTTCAAGAAGTGATTCTTAAAGAAAAAGATTTTAGAGCTTCTGTTAAAAATCACGATTGGTCGCAATACAAAAATACTTTTGTGGCTGTTACCTGTTCAGTTGATGCCATTATTCCTTCCTGGGCATTTATGTTGGTAGCTTCAGAAATTATGCCTTATGCAAATAAAGTAGTTGTGGGTGATTTAACTTTACTAGAAACAGTTATATATCAAGAATTAATCTCTTACTTAGATTTTAAAGATTTTGTAGGTGCTCCAGTAATTATAAAAGGCTGTGCAGATAAACCAATTCCAGATTCAGCTTTCGCGTTTTTGATACAAAAATTGCAGCCAATTGCAAAATCAATTTTATTTGGAGAAGCTTGCTCTACAGTTCCTTTATATAAATCTAAAAAATAATTTTGTTTTTTAGTAGATAAACTTACTTTTGCAAGATAAAAGTTATTTGTGCAAAGGTTTTTTCTGTTTTTTTTTATTTTATGTTCTTTAACCACTTTTTCTCAAAAGAAAAAAAAAGAAGCACCTCCACAACCAAAATGGAAAATTAAAGGAAGATTTGCGTTTATATTCAATCAATCTTCATTTTCTAATTGGGCTTCAGGAGGTGAAAACACTGTTGCCGGAAACTTTAACGTAAACTACGACTTTAATTATAAGCAAAATAACATTAACTGGGATACCAGATTAATTACTGGTTATGGTTTAAGCCATTTAAGTGAAAAAGGGCTGAGAAAAACAGACGATCGTTTTGAGTTGAACTCTGTTTTGGGGATAAAAACTACAACATATTGGTTTTTTTCATTCATTAGTAACTTTAAAACACAATACACAAAAGGTTTTAATTATAAAAAAGAACCAAAAGTTACAGTTTCAGATTTTTTATCACCAGCTTATTTAACGTTTGGACCTGGTATGTTATGGAAAAAATCTGATAATTTAAATCTAAATATTGCACCTGCTACAGCAAGATATACTTTTGTAAATGATGAATTTTCAGGGAAATTTGGTGTAGATGAAGGTAGAAATACAGCCTTTAGTTTGGGTTTTAACCTTTCTGGATATTACAAATTTAATTTGATGAAAAATATTCAAATGGAAAATATTTTAACGCTTTATTCAGATTATTTAGCTAACGTGGGTAATGTAGATACAGATTATCAAACCAATATTCGTTTTAAAGTAAATAAATCTATCAAAATGTTAATGACTTTTCAAACTATTATTGATGATAATGCTTCTAGTAAAATTCAATTTAGACAACTTTTTGGTTTGGGCGTCAATTATAATTTCCATGATAAAGTGACCTATTAAGATTTTTATTGTCTAAAGGATAAAATCGTATTTTTACACGTTGAATTTAATTGACAAAAAATGAAAAAACTATCAATTTTACTATTATTTGTGTGCATTAGCTTAACTACAAATGCACAAACTGCAGAAGAGTTAAAGAAAGAAATTGCTCCGAAAAAAGCACAGATATCAAAATTAGAAGGAGAGGTAAAAGCTTTACAAGCAAAAATAGATGCACTTCCAGGATGGAGAAAAGGTGCATTTGGTACCATAGGTGCAAGTTTATCTGGTTTTAACAATTGGTATGCAAGAAAAGCCCCAGATGCAAGTGCTGGGAATATCGGAATTACTGTAAACGCATTTGCAAACCTTATTCAAAAAGATTTTTTCTGGAGAAATTCTGGAACTTTAAATTTAGGATGGGTAAAATTAGACGATAAATCTGTTGCAGGTGACGAAGGGTTTGATACAGCTACAGATGTTTTTACCATTTCTTCTTTATATGGGAAAAGATTAAACAAAAAATGGGCGGTTTCTGCTTTGGGTGAATACAGGACTACTATAATAGATAATTTTAATAATCCAGGATACTTAGATTTAGGTGCTGGTGCTACTTGGACACCAACAAGTCATTTAGTAGTAGTAATGCATCCAGGAAACTATAATTTTGTATTCAGTAGTGGTGAAACTATTTTTGAATCTTCTTTAGGTGCTAAAATAGTTGCAGATTACACGAATAAATATGGTGGCTTAAGTGTTAAATCTAACTTATCTGTTTTTCAAAGTTATGAAGGCTCAGAATTATCAAATTGGACGTTGACAAATTCTTTTGGATATACTATTTGGAAGGGAATTGGTTTAGGGTTTGAGTTTGGTTTGCGTAATAATAGGCAAGAAGCTGCAAACTTTCAAAATGTTGCTTTAGGAGCAGAAGATAACGAACTACAATCGTACTGGTTATTTGGTTTAAGCTATGCTTTTTAACTAAATACTTAAAAAATATAATGAATAAGCCTCAAGAAATTCTTGAGGTTTTTTATTTTCCTTATTTTTGTAACTTAAATTTCTGTGGATGACTTTATTAATTCTTTACGCAACCATTTCTATTTTCTTTTCATTTTTGTGTTCTATTTTAGAAGCTGTATTGCTAAGTATCACCCCTACTTTTATCAACTTAAAAAAGAGTGAAGGAGAAACTTATGCAACTCAACTCGAGACCTTAAAGAAGGATGTAGATAAACCACTTATTGCTATTTTAACCATTAATACCATAGCACATACAGTAGGTGCAATTTTAGTGGGTGTGCAAGCAAAAGTGGCTTACGCAGAATTGTATGGAACAACAACAAGAAGTATTTTCGGAGTTGAATTTACTGAAGATATTATGGTAGGTGTAGTTTCTACAATTATGACTATTTTAATCTTAGTAGCTTCCGAAATTATACCAAAAACCATTGGTGCTACCTATTGGAAAAACCTAGCTAATTTTACGTCAAAGGCATTAAATATTATGATTTTTCCTTTAAAATACACAGGTATTCTTTGGGTTTTACAATTAACAACCAAATTAATTGGGGGCAAAGGACATGGTAGTATTTTAAGTAGAGAAGGTTTTTTGGTGATGACAGAAATGGCAGAAAAAGACGGCGTTTTTCAAAAAAATGAGAGTAAAGTAATCCGAAATTTATTAGGTTTTAAAGAGATTAAAGTTAATGATGTAATGACGCCAAGAACCGTTTTAGAAACTGCGGATCAAAACGAAACGATTCAATCTTTTTACAATAGACATAAAAATTTACGTTTTTCAAGAATTCCAGTTTTTAACGGAAATCCTGATGGAATTACAGGTTATTTTTTAAAAGATAGTTTGTTAGAAGCTATGATTAATGGAAAAGGAGGGGAGTCTTTAGCAAAAATTCGTAGAGATATTTTAATTACCAATAGAGATTTATCAATTCCAGATTTATTTGATAAATTGATTAAAGAAAGAGAACATATTGCTTTGGTAGTTGATGAATATGGCTCTGTAAGTGGTTTGGTATCTCAAGAAGATGTAATTGAAACTTTGTTAGGTCTTGAAATTATGGACGAAACAGATAATGTAGCAGATTTACAAGCCTTAGCTAGAAAATCTTGGGAAACTCGTGCTAAGAAAATGGGGATTATTCAGGAAGACCCTAAAGAGTAAAAATTATTTATCTTATATAATGGTCAGACTTCATAGGTTTTTAAAACTTGTGGAATCTTTTGCTTTTAGTAATTTAAGATGCTAAAAACCAAAATAGTCCCTAAAGTTTATAAAGGGGTTTAGCCGTGATTGCAGTGGAAATCCTTTTTTTTTTTTGGTGTCAATAGGAAATCAATATTTTACTTTCTAAACAAAAATTGAATTGGTATGTTATTTTGTATGCGTAGTTAAAAAAAAGATTGAAACGAAAAGCGCGAATAGCTTCAAAAAAAATTACAATTCAAAAATACCATCATCTGTAAAACCATAGTTTTTACAATTTTTAGGTGCTTGCTTTGTGTTTAATCCTGTAAACAAACTAAATGCAGGTAAAATTAATTGATGGTTTGTAACTTGAAAACAAGGGATTTTAATGCGTTGTTTTCCTTTCCCTTTTAGTAAAACTCCTGGATGCGTATGGCCAGAAATGGTAAACAAATTGTTATCTGGTTTTATAAAATCATGTACAAATTTTAGTTGATGAAGTATCAATTCAGAATTAAAAATTTCAATAGATAAAGCATCGTAAATACTTAATTTTAAACGATCATGATTTCCTTTTATCAATTGAATTCTTAAATTACTAAATTGTGATAACCATAATTTAAATTCATCTAACTCTTTATTGTATTCAGCGTGAAATAAATCGCCAACAATAAGTAAGTTTTCTACTTTAAAATACTGAATTAATTGTGCTAATCTTTCTAAATCTTTTGCCAAAATTGATGAAGGAATCGAAATACCACTTTTTTGAAAATGAGCTGATTTGCCTATATGAATGTCGCTCAAAATTAAGCTATTCTTCTTTTTCCAATACATTGCTCTTTGGTTTGTGATTGTTAAAACCTCGTTTAAACACTGTATTTCTTTGGTAACAATATTCAATTTTGTCATTTTTGTAAAGCCTGTTTTTGAATACGCGCTATTCGTTTGCTGAGTTCCTCATTACTCATAGTGCCCCGCAAACTATCTACTTTTAAAGGAAAACTTAAAGGTGTAAAATCTTTGGCTCTTTTTAAAATCAATGTACTATCCGAAATTCTTTGAAACGCTTTTTGCAAACGAACTTTCTCTAGTTCATAATCAAAAACCTCATTATAGGCTTGTTTTAGCAATAAATTATTGGGTTCATGGTCATTTAAAACCCTAAAAATTAAACCAGAAGACGATTGTAAACTTTTGTTTGTTTTTTTATTTCCAGGTTGTGATTGAATAACAAGCCCAGCAATTACAGCAATATCTCTAAATTTTCTAGAAGCCATTTCACTGGCATTAATACTCGCTGTAATATCTTGCATTAGATTTTTTTTGGATAAAATTTGCTGGATATTATTTTCATTTACAGGAATTTCTTGATCACTTAACAACTCAAACCCATAATCGTTTTGTGCAATGGTAAACGTTAATGGTGTTATTCTGCTAATTCTGTATGCAATTAAACTCGCCATAATTTCGTGTACTAATCTACCTTCAAATGGGTACATAAATAGGTGAAAACCATCTCTGGTTTTAATGAGTTCTGTTAAAAATTCATCATGTTTAGGAATATGAGATTTTTCTTCTTGGCGTTTTAACAGCGGATGTAAAAACCGCAACTCTTTTTCTTTCTTTTTTGCAGTAATGGCATCACTTAATTTTAAACGTAAAAAATGGGTTAAATAAGAAGTTAAAGGTAATCTTCCACCCAACCAACTTGGCGTAATTGCTTTTTTAGACTTGCTTCTTTTTACTAAAGCAGTCATGTCTTTGATCTGTTTTAATTCTACCACTTTTCCACCAATCACAAAAGCTTCTCCTTTTTTCAATTTAGAGATAAAAAACTCTTCTACCATACCAATATAACCGCCAGAAAAATATTTTACGTATAACATTACTTCACCTACAATTACGCCAATATTCATTCTGTGCATCATGGCTATTCTTCTGCTTTTTACACGGTAAATGCCATCATCGTCTAAAATAACTTTATGAAACTCTTCGTAAGCCTGTAGTGTTTTTCCACCTTTGGTGATAAAATGAATACACCAATTAAATTCTTCTTTGGTAATAAATTGAAAAGCGTGGATTTTTTGAATCAAGTTAAAAGTTTTATCAGCTTTAAAACCTTCACCAACAGCTAAAGTGACTAAAAATTGTACTAAAATATCATAGGTTAACACATAAGGATATCTAGCTTCAATTTCGTTTTGTTTTACAGCTTCTTTTACAGCTGCCACTTCAATTAATTGCAAAGAATGTGTAGGTACAGCATACATTTTAGAAGTTTCAAAAGGCGAGTGCCCACTTCTTCCTGCACGTTGTAAAAAACGAGCAATTCCTTTTGCAGAACCAATTTGGATGACACAATCTACGGGTTTAAAATCTACACCTAAATCTAAAGAAGAGGTACAAACTACTGCTTTTAAAATTCCTTCAGCAATAGCATCCTCTATAAAATTTCGTTGTTTTTTATCAATTGATCCATGATGAATGGCAATTTGCCCAATTAAATCTGGCGCTTCTTCTATAATGATTTGGTACCATAACTCACTTTGGTTTCTCGTATTTGTAAAAATGAGTGTTGTCTTATTTTCATAAATAATCGGAATAATTTTAGAGCTCATTTTTTTACCCAAATGTCCTGCCCAAGACAATTCTTCAACTTCATCTGGTAAAACAGAAACAATTTCGATTCTCTTTTTTTCTTTGGCCTTAATCATTGTGGTTTTTAAGCCTTGGTATGGCATTAAAACGTCCTTTGCTTCTTGTAAATTACCTATGGTTGCTGTAATTCCCCAAAT
Source organism: Polaribacter sp. (assembly GCA_965661915.1). Taxonomy (GTDB): domain Bacteria; phylum Bacteroidota; class Bacteroidia; order Flavobacteriales; family Flavobacteriaceae; genus Polaribacter. Next base: position 60,617 of record CBFIFR010000013.1, read on the forward strand.
TCTTAAATTTGATGATAAACTACAGATTCTTGCAATTGCTAATTCTACTAAAACACCACGTTTAGAACCTAACAATTCATGCCACTCATCTACAGCAATACAATTCACAGTTGCAAACCAGCGCGAATTTTTTTTCTGAGAAAATAAAAGATGTAAGGTTTCTGGGGTTGTCAATAAAACATCTGGCATTAAACGCTCTTGTTTTCTGCGGATGTTGGTAGGCGTATCTCCATTTCTTACAGCCACTTCCCAGTCTAAACCAATGTCTTCTACAGCAGTATTCATGGCTTTTGCCAAGTCTTTTGCTAAAGAACGCAAAGGGCTAATCCAAATGAGTTTTAACCCTTTTTTATAGTGTTCAGGATGATTCAAATAATCAATAACCACTGCTAAAAATACCGAAAATGTTTTTCCAAAACCTGTGGGTGCTACAACCATTCCACTAAAATTATTGTGGTAACGTTCCCAAGTTTGCGCTTGAAAACTAAAAGGAGAATGCCCTTTTTCTTGCATCCAATTTTGAATGATTTCGTAGCCTTGGGTTTGTTTGAAGTTACTCACTTATAGTTCTTAATTGATGTTTTTAGCTTTTACAATGGCAAACAAAATACAAGAAAACGTCTGTTATAACTAGAAATTATAAAATGATTGCTGATGATATTACAAATTTAAGAAGTAATAGGATTAATATAAAACTCTTTTTTAATCTAAGTTAGATGTTTTATCATCTTGAAATTTGGTTCTTTTAAAATTAGGTAACCTTATCAAAAAATAGTTGAAAAACACCTAAATTAATTTAGGCTAAAACAAAAAAAGCAACCCAAATTTGGGAAGCTTTCCATTGGTTAACAAAACCAGACATTTTTTACGAAAAATGCCAAAACAACACAACTATTATCACTCTAACAAAAAGTGATATACAAAGATACATTCTTTTTGGTTATCCTAAAATAATTATCTCTTTTTTTACATTTATCTGAATTGCGTATTTGTGCATTCATTGTATCTTTGCGAACTTTAATAAACATCAGAAATTAAACAGCAAATGCAATTATCAGAACAAGAAGTTGTACGTAGAGAAAAGTTAGCAAAATTACGCGATTTGGGTATCAATCCATATCCCGCAGATTTATTTCCTTTAAATTCAAATTCGAAAGAAATTAAAGCCAATTTTGCTGAAGAAAAACAGGTAATTATTGCTGGTCGTTTAATGTCTAGAAGAATACAAGGAAAGGCTTCTTTTGCTGAGTTACAAGATGGCGAAGGCAGAATTCAAGTATATTTTAATCGTGATGAAATTTGTAAAGGAGAAGACAAAACTTTGTACAATGATGTATATAAAAAATTGCTAGATATTGGCGATTTTATTGGGATAGAAGGTACTTTATTCACCACAAAAGTTGGTGAAAAAACAGTCATGGTAAAAGATTTTAAATTGCTATCTAAAGCATTAAAGCCATTACCATTGCCAAAAGTTGATGCTGATGGAAATACTTATGATGCGTTTAATGACCCTGAAATGCGTTACAGACAACGTTATGCAGATTTAGTGGTAAATCCGCATGTAAAAGAAGTATTTGTAAAACGTACGAAACTATTTAATGCCATGCGTTCTTTTTTTAATGATGCTGGTTATTTTGAGGTTGAAACGCCTGTTTTACAACCAATTCCTGGTGGTGCTGCTGCAAGACCATTTATTACCCATCACAATTCTTTAGACATTCCTTTGTATATGAGAATTGCTAACGAATTGTATTTAAAGCGTTTAATTGTTGGTGGTTTTGATGGGGTATATGAATTCTCCAAAAACTTTAGAAATGAGGGAATGGACAGAACCCATAATCCTGAATTTACAGCCATGGAAATTTACGTTTCTTACAAGGATTATAATTGGATGATGGACTTCTGTGAGCAATTATTAGAACATTGTGCCATTGCAGTAAACGGAACTTCTGAAGCCACTTTTGGTGAACATAAAATTGATTTTAAAGCGCCTTATAAAAGAATTACCATGCGCGATGCTATTTTAGAGTTCACTGGTTTTGATATTTACGATAAAACTGAAGATGAAATCAGAGCAGCCGCAAAAGGAATGCATATTGAGGTTGATGAAACCATGGGGAAAGGAAAATTAATTGATGAAATTTTTGGAGAAAAATGTGAAGGCAACTACATTCAGCCAACCTTTATTACAGATTATCCTAAAGAAATGAGTCCTTTGTGTAAAGAACACAGAACTAATCCTGAATTGACAGAGCGTTTTGAGTTGATGGTTTGTGGTAAAGAAATTGCAAATGCATATTCTGAGTTGAATGACCCAATTGACCAACGTGAGCGTTTTGAGCATCAATTAAAACTAGCTGCAAAAGGCGATGATGAAGCAACTGAATTTATAGATCAAGATTTTTTAAGAGCCTTAGAATACGGAATGCCTCCAACTTCTGGAATGGGAATTGGAATGGACAGATTAATTATGTTTTTAACCAATAATCAATCGATACAAGAAGTGTTGTTTTTTCCGCAAATGAGACCCGAGAAAAAAGCACCTGCTGTTGAATTGAATGATGATGAAAAAGCAGTGTTAGCCATTTTAACAAAAGCTGAAAAATTAGAATTGGTTGCTTTAAAATCGCAATCTGGTTTATCAAATAAAAAATGGGATAAAACCATAAAAGGTTTAACTAAAAAAGAAGTTGCCAAAGTTTCTAAAACTGATGAAGGCTTGTTTGTTGAAATAGTGTAATAATTTTTATTCAGAACTTGATTTAGTATTGTTTCAAAATCTTTGTTTTTTTAATTTTACAAATTAAAACTCATGTTTACTAAAACTAAAATCAATATTTTACTAATCTGTTTGGGTTTTAGTTTTACTACCAATGCACAATATTTTATAAATTTTGAAACAGGTGCTTTGTTTTCTGAATCAAACTCATTTAGAGAAGGTGTAAATGGTACCCAACTTTCACTCACAGATGATTTAACAAGTCCCACTGTTCCTTTTTTTAGAGTAAGGGCAGGTTATCTACTCAACAACAAACATCACTTTTCTGTATTAGTTGCACCTCTGCAGCTCACAGCTAAAGCAACGTTAAACTCAGATGTTATCTTTGCTGATGAAAATTTTGCAGCGAATACTCCTTTAGAAGCTGTTTATCGCTTTAACTCATTTCGTTTTACCTACAACAGAAGAATCATCAATAAAGATGATTTTAATTTTGGTATTGGTTTGTCTTTAAAAATAAGAAATGCTGGCGCAACTTTAAAAAATGATACTCTTTTTAAAGGCGGTTTTAGTACTGGTTTTGTACCATTAATTAACCTTATTTCAAATTGGCAGCTTAGTGAAAAAATCAATATTCAGTTTTTTGCAGACGGCTTGGCAGTACCAAGAGGAAGAGCATTTGATTTGGCATTAACAGGAAATTACAGCATCAATAAAAAATTAACATTGGATTTTGGCTATCGATTTTTAGAGGGGGGTAGTGATGGAACAAATAGCTATAATTTTGTAAAACTACATTATGCCATTATTGGGGTTAGCTATCAATTTTTAAAATTTTAGAAATACAAAGTAAAACCAAACATTTTTTAAGTTAAAATGTATGCTACAGTTTTTGCTAGTGATTTTTTATAAAAAGATAAACTATGGACAACTATCAAAAAATAATAAATAGGATATACAGTAATTTAAAAAATGTTTCTGATACTGGAAAAGTTGCGAATTATATTCCAGAGCTTGGCAATATTTCTCCAGATAATTTTGGAGTGAATATTACCACAATTGATAAAAAATCTTTTGGGGTTGGTGATTTTGATAAAAAATTTTCAATACAAAGTATTTCTAAAATTTTAACTTTAACATTAGCCTACCAATTAGAAGGTGAAGCCTTATGGAAACGAGTGGATGTAGAACCTTCTGGAAATCCGTTTAATTCATTATTGCAATTAGAGGCAGATTTAGGTATCCCAAGAAACCCGTTTATCAATGCTGGTGCCATTGTAGTTTGCGATGTTTTAATTTCTCACTTACAAAACCCTAAAGAAGAATTTTTAAATTTTTGTAGAGAAATATCAACGAATAAGGATTTAAAATACAACGAAAAAGTAGCGCAGTCAGAGAAAAAGACAGGTTATAGAAATATTGCGATGTGTAATTTTATCAAATCTTTTGGCAATATAAAAAATGATATCGATGATGTGTTAGACTTTTATTTTTACACCTGTTCTTTAGAAATGACTTGTGAAGAACTCTCTCAAATCTTTTTGTTTTTGGCAGATGATGATTTTATCACACAAAAAGGAAATCGAGTTTTAAGCATGAAACAGGCAAAAAGAATAAACGCTATTCTATTAACATGTGGGTTTTATGATGAGTCTGGAGAGTTTGCTTTTAGAGTAGGTTTGCCTGGTAAGTCTGGAGTTGGTGGTGGCATTGTTGCTATTCATCCAGAAATGTATTGTATTACAGTTTGGAGTCCGAAATTAAATAAAAAGGGGAATTCTTACAAAGGCATGTTGTTTTTAGAGCAATTTACATCTGCAACAGCGTCTTCTATATTTTAAACTATTGATTATCATTACATAAAAATGAAATTTTAAGCATGGTTTTTAAAAAATGAAAATATAAAACCTTTTTTATTTTTATATTTGATTTTATGAACTGTAAAAACTGCCAAAATTCTTTAAAAGAAAATGCTCACTTTTGTGACGAATGTGGTGCAAAGGTAATTCAAGACAGAATTACTTTTAAAGCCCTAATCGTTGATGTGTTTATTAATGTTTTTGGAATTGATAGTAAATTCTTTTTAACATTAAGAATGGCAGCAAGAAAACCTCAGGTGCTTGTTCATGAGGTTGTAGGTGGTGTTCGTAAACGTTATATGAATCCTTTTGCTTTTTTAGCAGTAGGTGCAGCAATATCTTTACTTGTATTCAATTATTTTTCTGACGATTTTAAAGCCGTAAATAGTGAAATTAATGCTTCACAAGTAGAGGAATACAAAAAGAAGGCAACCATGGATATCGCTTCTATGGAAGGGCTAACCGAAAAAGAAAAACAAAAACTAGAAATTGAAAAGAAAACTGCACAATTTCAATTGAAATTTTTAGACGGCATGATGAATTTTATGCTACAATATTACAATTTATTAGCCTTTGTTTTTGTGTTTCTTTATGCTATTTTAAGTAAATGGACCTTTTGGAAACCTCATAATTTTGGCGAACATATTGTTATGAATGCTTATTTTTTTGGGTTTACAACCTATTTATCATTACTGCTTTTTTTCCTGTCAATACTAATTCATCCTTCAATATACACCTATAGTATTTTATTATATATTGTTTATTATATGTTTGCATTTGGTAAAATATATGAACTTTCTTTTTTTAAAAACATACTAAAATTACTTCGTTTTTTTCTAGGTTTAACAATTCTTTTATTGTGTATTATATTTATTGGAATTTTAATTGGTGTAGTTTTAGGTTTTTTAGGCTATATAAAATTTTAATTTTAGCGTAAAAAAAAGTCTTTTAAGCTACAATATTTAGGTTGAAATGATATCAAAAAAAAACTCTCAAAAATAAATTTGAGAGTTTGTAATAAGATTTTTAGATTAAAATTTATCCTAAGTAAGTCATTAAAATTTTACTTCTTGAGGTATGTTTTAATCTACGAATTGCTTTTTCTTTAATTTGACGAACACGCTCGCGAGTTAAATCGAAAGTTTCACCAATTTCTTCTAAAGTCATAGGTTGGTGTTCACCCAAACCAAAATATAATTTCACAACATCAGCCTCTCTAGGCGTTAAGGTTTCTAAAGCTCTATTGATTTCAATTCTTAAAGATTCGTGTAATAAAACACGATCTGGGTTTGGAGATTCACCAGAGTTTAAAACGTCGTATAAATTAGAATCTTCACCTTCAATTAAAGGCGCATCCATAGATACATGACGTCCAGAATTTTTCATAGATTCTTTTACGTCATTTACGGTCATATCTAATTTTTTCGCAATTTCTTCAGCACTTGGTGGGCGCTCATTTTCTTGCTCTAAAAACGCATACATTTTATTGATTTTGTTGATAGAACCAATTTTATTTAATGGTAAACGTACAATACGAGATTGTTCTGCTAAGGCTTGTAAAATTGATTGACGAATCCACCAAACAGCGTAAGATATAAATTTAAAACCACGCGTTTCATCAAAACGTTTTGCAGCTTTAATTAAACCTAAATTACCTTCGTTAATTAAGTCAGGTAATGTTAATCCTTGGTTTTGATATTGTTTTGCAACAGATACCACAAAACGTAAATTGGCCTTTGTTAATTTTTCTAATGCTATTTGATCACCTGCTTTTATAAGCTGTGCTAATTCTACTTCTTCATCAGCTGTAATTAAATCTACTTTTCCAATTTCTTGTAAGTATTTGTCTAACGATGCAGTTTCTCTATTCGTAACCTGCTTTGTAATTTTAAGTTGTCTCATCGAATTGTTTATGACTTTTAAAAGGTAATGTATTACTATTAAGTATACGTAATACTTTATGTAAATGTTACAAAAAGGTTATCTTTTTTTTTAAAGAGATAATGTAAACGTTCAACGTTTATCTTTTACAACTTAGCTTTTTTTTACTTGGAGAGAAGATTATTTTCTTTTTTTTTATGATTTAAAGTGAATACAAATTTGAAAAATAAGCATCTAAACAAATTAACGGACGAAGAATTAATTGTTTTAATTGTAGCTACCAATAACTCTAAAATTTTTACAATTTTGTACAATCGATATGTAAAAATTGTTTACAACAGGTGTTATGGTTTTACTCAAAATATACAAGAAGCAGAAGATTTAACTCACGATGTTTTTGTACGTTTGTTTTTAAAGTTGCCTACTTTTAAAGGAAAGTCAAAATTTTCTACCTGGTTGTATTCTTTTACCTATAATTTTTGTGTGAATTATGTACAAAGAGATACCTATAAAAAAAGAGAAAAAGTTCCTTTAAATTCAGATTTATTGAAAGAACAAGAGTGGTTTCAAGAAATTGAAGAGGCTACTTTACGTGAGTTAAGATCAAAGAAATTAACAAAGGCTTTAAAATTGATGAACCCGAATGACAAGAAGATTCTTTTAATGAAATATCAAGATAACATAAGCATAAAAGAAATTCAAAATACTCTAGCCATTGGGGAAAGTGCAACAAAAATGAGAATTAAAAGAGCAAAACAAAGAGTTATGCGTATTTACACAGCATTGTAATTTTATTTATGGGCTGTCTTTAAATAAAGTTGTTTTTGTTTAGATATATTTTAAAAGAAACAACTTACACAAATATGATATTCTTAAGGAATATATTGATTATCAGTGTTGAATATAGTTTTGGATTTTGCTGAGATCAGATTTGATTTCTATTAAAATATCTGCTATCTTTGCAAAGTTTTTTTTTATCAATTAAGCGTTATTAAAAATCATTTCTGTATTTTAGAAATTAAATTTTGTTTTTATTAGGGATAAAATTCTCTAAAACAATATTCAAGTGTTAATGACACTTAAAATCTGATAGAAAGTTGGGGGACTATCTATCATGAGTGATTTAAATCACAAAAAAGGAGACCGTGAAAACGGTCTCTTTCCTTTTTTGGCTTAATAGTCAAAAATGGTTGGTAAAATCTTTTGTATCCCTTTCTATGATTGGTCTAATTAAAAGTTTATTGAA